>NZ_LMUW01000038.1 GCF_009765735.1 Xenophilus sp. L33 | reverse complement strand
CTCTGCGCCTGGTCGAGCGCGTCGCGCGCCTGCTCGACCTCGCGCCGGGCGGCGATGTCGGCGTCGCCCAGCTGGCGCTGCCGCTCCAGCGCCTTGGCGGCCAGCGCCTGGGCCGAGGCGGCCTTTTGCGCGTCGCTCCGGGCCTGCGCCAGGTCGGCCGAGTCGAGCCTGAAGAGCAGGTCGCCGGCCTTGACCGCGTCGCCGATGTCCTTGTCGAGGCTGACCACGCGGCCGGTCGAAGGCGGCGCGACCTTGACCATGCGGGCCGGATCGGCCTCGACCGTGGCCGGCAGCACCAGCGGCACCTGAACATCGGCGACATCGGCCTGTTGCACGACCAGCAAGTCGCGCAGCTTCGAACGCTCGGGCACGACGATCGCGGCGCCCTCGTGGCGAAGCACCGGCGTGGGCGGTTCCTGTTTCTCAGCCGCGCGCGCGCGGCTGTCCATCAGCCAGAAGACGGCCAGGGCGAACAGCAGGGCGAGGACGCAGAAGGCGGCCAGCCGGCGGTGGAGGAAACGCATCGGAAAACTCTCGGGAAAGCGGGCTTCGGGCGGCCTCGGCGGCCCGGTGGGCGCAGGGCCGCATGAAGGGTCGGGAGCTTAGCCAGCGGCACCTGAAGGTCGTCGCAAGAAATCCTGAAGATGTCTTCAGGAAGCGGGCGGCCGTGGCAGGCCCGGTTGGTGCGAGACTCGGCGCCTGTTTTTCGAACGGGCGAGTGCGAGGGAAGGAATGAAGATCCTGCTGGTGGAAGACGATGGCAAGGCGGCGCGGCTCCTGGCGCGCGGCCTCGAGGAAGAGGGCTTCCTGGTCGACGTCGCCGGCTCGGCGGAAGACGGCGAGCGGCGCGCCTTCGACTCCGAATACGACCTCTTCATCCTCGACTGGATGCTGCCCGGCCAGGACGGCCTGGCACTGTGCGATGCGCTGCGCCGCCACGGCCTGCACACGCCGATCCTGATGCTCACCGCGCGCGACGCGCTGGCCGACCGGGTCGCCGGCCTGAACACCGGCGCCGACGACTACCTCACCAAGCCCTTCGCCTTCGACGAATTGCTGGCGCGCGCCCGGGCGCTGCTGCGCCGCTCGGAGCTGACCCGGCCGACGGTGCTGACCGCCGGCGACCTCAGCCTCGACCCGCTGGCCCAGCGCGTCACCCGCGGCGACGCCGTCGTCTCGCTCACGCGCAAGGAATACGCGATCCTCGAAGTGCTGATGCGCATGGGCGGCAACGTGGTCAGCCGCTCGCGGCTGGCCGAGCAGGTCTGGAAGGCCGACCTGGTGGCGATCGACAACCTGATCGACGTCCATGTCGGCAACCTGCGCCGCAAGATCGACCTGCCCGGCGCGCCGACGCTGATCCAGACGGTGCGCGGCCGCGGCTTCCGGCTCGGCCCGGCCGAAGGCGACGCGTGATCGGCTTTCGCACCCGGCTGACGCTGGCGCACCAGGCGGTGATCGTGGTGGTGCTGGCGGTCGGCGCGGTCGCCGCCGGCTGGACGCTGTCGCGCGAGGTCCACGGCCAGCTCGACGCCGCGCTGCTGGCGCTGGCCGAGACCGAGGTGGCGATGCTGCCGGAGCGCGCCGGCCAGCCGGTGAGCGTGCACGAGGCGGTGCCGGCCGGCGCGCCGCCGTCCTTCGAGCGGCTCGACCGGCTGCTGCAGATCGTCGGGGCCCATGGCGAGGTGCTGGCGCGCAGCCGCAACCTCGGCGCCGCCCAGCTGCCGGTCTCGCCGGCGCTGCTGGCCCGCCTGGCCGCGGGCGAGGTGGTGTTCGAGACGCTGCCCGATTTCGGCTCCGAGCCGATCCGCATGGTGTCGATGCCGGCGCCCGGCCGCGGGCCGGTGCTGGCGGTGCAGGTGGCCGGCTCGCTGGACGACGTCAACCACGTGGTGCAGAGCGCCACGGTGCTTTTCGGGGTGCTCGGCGTGACCCTGCTGCTGGCGGTCGGCGCCGCCGGCTTCCTGCTCAGCCGGCGCGCCTTCCACGCGATCGACGACGTGGTCGAGCAGGCCCGCCGCATCGGCGACGCGAGCCTCGGCCAGCGGCTGCCGCACCCGGGCACCAATGACGAGATCGGCCGGCTGGTGCAGACGCTCAACGAGATGCTCGACCGGCTGGAGCACGGCTTCGACGCGCAGCGCCGGTTCACCGCCGATGCCTCGCACGAGCTGCGCTCGCCGCTCTCGCGCCTGCGCATCGAGCTCGAAGTGGCGCTGCGCCGGCCGCGTGAACCGGCCGACTACGTGGCCGCGCTGCGCTCCTGCCTGGAAGAGGTCGAGCGGCTGTCGCTGCTGCTCGAGGAACTGCTGATCCTGGCCCGGCTCGACGCCGGCCAGGAGCCGGGGCCGGCCGAGACCGCACCGCTGCGGGAACTGGCCGAGGAGGCCGTCGCACGCGTTTCCCCGGCCGCCGCGGAGCGCCAGGTGCAGGTGGCGCTGGCGGCCTCGGTGCCGGCCGCCGTCCGCGTGCCGCGCATGCCGGCCACCCTCGCGCTGGCGAACCTGCTGGACAACGCGGTCAAGTTCTCGCCGGCCGGCGGACAGGTGAAGCTGCGCCTGGCCCGCGAAGGCGAGGAAGCCTCCATCAGCGTGCGCGACCAGGGGCCGGGCCTGCAGGCCGAGGACCTGCCCTACGTCTTCGAGCGCTTCTACCGCGGCGCGGCGGCGCGTTCGGGCGCGGTGCCCGGCATCGGCCTCGGGCTGGCGCTGTCGCAGGCCATCCTGCAGGCGCACGGCGGGCGGATCGAGGCGTCCAATCCGGCCGGTGGCGGCGCCCTGTTCGAGGTGCGGCTGCCGCTCTCGGCCGGTTGATCCGGGTCGCGCCAATGCCGGCGCATTGTTTCCGGCGCGCGAACGCAGTGGTTCGAAAGCCCCAGGGTTTTCCCTGATGAATCGGCGCAAACTCTCGCTCACGGGTTGGCCATGGGGCCGATCCGGGTGAACAGGGCCCCGAGCGGGGAGGTTGCTTCCGAGAGAAGCCGACACCCACCCAAGACCGGTTCGAAATCATCCGAATGTTGAAGGAAAAGAAAATGAATGCATCGAAACTCATCTCCGCCATCGCCGTCGCACTGGCTGCGATCTCCGGTGGCGTGCACGCCGAAACCTATGACGGCGTCCACACCGTCCACTCGACCGTCAGCCGCGCCGAAGTCCGTGCCCAGGCCGTGACGGCCGCCCACAGCGAGAACCCGTACGCCGAAGGCGCCAGCGCCGGCGTGCAGGCTTCCGTGAGCCAGGGCGACCGCGCCCAAGTCCACGCCCAAGCCGTGGAGCGTGCGCACGATCCGCTGGCCAGCCTCGACCGCCGCGCCTTCTACCGCGACCAGGTGCCCGCCGCCTATTCGAAGCCGAAGGTCAACACCCGCCAGGCCGCGCTCTGAGCGCAACCGCTCGGCGCGCCAGAGCGCCGGCAACGACCAACGGGCCCCTCGGGGCCCGTTTTTCATGGGTGATCGACAGGATGCCGCGGCGCTCTCAGGCCCAGGGTTCGGCGCGACGCCCGACCCAGTAGGTCGCGCCCTCGCTGCCGTAGCGTTCGGCATGGGGCTCCTGGTGCGCGAGCTGGAAGCCGTCGCCGACCCGCAGGTGCTGGGTGTCGTCGCCGCGGGTCAGCCACATCTCGCCACGCACCACCACCGCCTTCGCCGCGAACGGGTGCGTGTGGGTGGGAATGACCTCGTCGGCGCTGTAGTCGCGGACGACCACTTCCGGGAAGCCCAGGGCGTGCATCTCGGTTTCGTAGTCCTGCAGGCTTGCAATGGTCTGAACGGTCACGGTGTGGACTCCATCGTCGTGGGAAGGGGAGACGGATCGTATGCCCGCGGCGGATTCTTCGCTGGTGCGGGCCCTCAGGGCCCGGCGGCGCGAAGGCCGAAGCGCCGGAGCGGCTCGGAAATTGCTAACAAAAGTTGAACAGGGAGTAGGTAGAAAGTACCATGGCGCCCGCCGTGATTCTTCTTTCTGAGGAGCGCAACCATGCCGACCGTGATGCTCATGAGGAACAACGCCTTCGTCCTGAGGCTCCCCTTGCCGGAAGGCGAGACCCGTCTGGGGCGGGGCTTCGCCAACCACGTGCGGATCGACCGCGCCAAGGTCAGCCGGGCGCACGCCATCCTGGTGCGCCATGGCCCGTTCGTGACGCTGCGCGACCTGCACAGCCGCAACGGCAGCCTGGTGAACGGCGAGAGCGTCTACGTGCGCTCGCTGGTCAACGGCGACGTGATCCAGATCGCCGACATCGAGATGGTGTATTTCGACGCCGACGATTGCTACGCCCAGGTGGCGGAGATGAAGCGGCGCGAACTGCCGGCCGACACGCCCTTCGATTCCGACGGCGAGGCGGTGGGCGACTCCAACTTCGGCGATCTCGGGCCGGCCGGCCAGGTCGCCCATGGCGTCCACGACGCCGCGGGCCACGCGTCCGGCGAGGGCAGCCAGGGCGCCGGATCGCTTCCGGCGCGCGATCGCCGGGAGGCGGCGTCCACGGTGCTGGCCGGGCTCGACGAGATCCGCCCGCTGGCGCAGCGCAAGCTGGTGGCCGGCTTCGTCGGCGGTGCCCGCTCGGCGGCCGAATCGGTCAGCGACGGCGTGGCCTTCAGCATCCCGGTCGAGGGCCGCGAGATCTCGGCGCTCATCACCTACGACGCGCTGGCCACCCATTTCGGCGCCTACACCTATGCGCCGGACGGCGCCAGCCGCGCGGTCGCCGCCTACCAGGAATACAACCTGGCCATCCACGTGGCCGCGTCGATGCGCTATGCGCTGCACCACAAGGAGCCGGTCGTGCTGCGTTCGGGCGATTTCTAGTTTTTAATCGGATTCATGCACCGGCCCCTGCGTCAGTTTTCGCGTCGATTCGTCTCTTCACTTCTGCTGGCCGGTGGCGCGCTGGCGCTTTCGTCGCTCGCGCAGGCGCAGCCGGCCCCGGCCCAGCCTTCGGCCGCGGAAATGGTCGAGATGCTCAAGACCCAGCCCGCGCCCGCAGCAGCCGCTGCCGCGCCGGCGGTGCACACGCGCAGCCTTCGCAATCTCTCGGTCGAGTCCACCGCGGCGCCGTCGGCGCCCCCGCCTCCGGCCGCGCGGCCACAGTTGGCGCTCGACATCCAGTTCGACTTCGACTCCGCCCGCGTGCGGCCCGAGAGCCAGCCGGTGCTCGACCACCTGGCCCAGGCGCTGCAGTCGCCGGAGCTGGCGCAGGCCCGCTTCGCCGTCGAGGGCCACACCGACGCCAAGGGCGGCGACGCCTACAACCTGCGCCTGAGCCAGTCGCGTGCCGACGCGGTGCGTGACTACCTCGCCCTGCATGGCGTCGCCGTCCAGCGGCTGACGCCGATCGGCAAGGGCGCCACCGACCCGGCGAACACCGCCGATGCCTTTTCAGCGGAGAACCGGCGGGTGCGGGTCGTGAACCTCGAATGACCGCCCTCGAGCGCTGGCAGCACCGGCTCAAGTCGCTCGGCCGCTTTCCGGCCCGGCCGGTCACCTGGCTCGGCGCCGCGCTCTTCTGCATCTGGGCGCTGATCGACGTCATGGTGCTGCACCTGAGCCATGGCCTGGCCCAGCCGACCTACGACGGCATGGTGCGCATGCGCCTGCATGCCCGGCCGCCGGACCCGCGCATCGTGATCGTCGACATCGACGAGGCCTCGCTGGCCCGCATGGGCCGCGAATTCGGCCAGTGGCCCTGGCCGCGCGACACGCTGGCCACGGTGCTCGACTACATCGAGGGCCAGAGGCCCGCGGCGATCGCCTGGGACGTGATCTTCTCGGACGCCGACCGCGCCAGCCCCGGCGGCGACGCCGCCTTCGACGCCGCGGCCCGCCGCAGCGCGCACAGCCATTTCTCGGTGGTCCGGCTGCCGCCCGCGGGCGACGAGGCGAGCCAGGTCCGGCGCGAGCTGCTGCCCCGGCTGTGGGTGCCGCCGTCGGTGGCCGGCACGCCGAGCGCCTCGACCTCGACGGTGGCCCTGATCCCGCCGCGGCTGCCGGGCGTGGCGGCGGCCCAGCTGGGTTTCAACAACGGCTATGCCGACGGCGACGGCACGCTGCGGCGCTACCGCTACGCCGAGCGGCTGCCGGACGGCAGCGTGATCCAGTCGCTGCCCCTCAGCGTGGTCTCGACCCTGAACCCCGCCGCCTACACCGGCCTGGTCGGCGACGTGCTGCACGCCGACGCCAGCGATCCGGCCGGCCCGCAAGGCGAGCTGATCGACTGGCGGGCGAGCGCCGACGTCTATCCGCGGGTGCCCTTCGCCGACGTCTTCGGCGCCGCCGAGCAGGGCGAGACGCTCGGGCCGGTGCCGTCCTTCGGCGGCAAGATCGTGGTCATCGGCGCCACCGCGCCGGCGCTGCACGACCTCCACCCGACGCCGCTGTCGCCGAACCAGCAGGGCGTCGAGACGCTCGCCACGGTGCTCGACGACGCGCTCAACGACCATCACCTGCTCGAGCTGCCGCGCTGGTCGGAAGCGGCGCTGGCCTGCGCCTTCTTCCTGGGCATCGCGCTGTGGGTGGATGCGCGCGGCGTCACCTCGCTGTCGCACGTGACCCTGGTGCTGCCGGCGCTGCTGCTCGGCCTGAGCTACGCCAGCCTGAACTTCGGGCGCATGTACCTCGACCTGCATCTCGCGGCCGGGCTCGGCCTGCTGTTCCTGGCGGCGCTGCGGATCTGGAACGCGCTGCGCCGCGACTACTGGTATTCGATGCCCGACGCGATGCCCGCCAGCGGCCTGGCCGCCTGGGCCATCCTCGGCCGCGAGGTCTGGACCAACCTGCAGCTCGACAGCCTGCTCAACGCCCTGCAGCGGCATGCGCCCGACTGCCGCGTGGTCGCCAACGATCCGTCGGCCAGCTGGCCGACCGGCGTGCGCTGGCCGGACCTGGCCCGCGCCGCCACCGTGGTCGGGCCGGCGGCCTCGCTGGAGGCCGCCTTGCCGCAGCTGCGCAAGGCCCTGGGCCGGCGGGTGGTGCTGGAGCAGGAGCTGCTGCACATGGGCGGCGCGGCGCCGGGCGAGCTGTTCTCGACGGTGTTCCAGGGTTGGTCCGATCTGTTCCGGCGGCTCGGTGCCAAGCCGGGCGCCCCGGTGGGAGCGATGCCATGAACGACTCGATTGCCCGCGGCCTGCGCCGCTTCGCCGGGCTGCTGACGCTCGCCTGCTTCTGCGGCGCCGCCTGGTCGCAGTCCGCGAGCCTGCAGCGCGCCACCGACCTCCGGGCCGACAAGCTGCCATCGGCCGCAGTGATCGCCAGCCTGCCGGCATCCACCGCGGTCCAGGTGGTCGGCATCGAGGGCGGTTGGGCGCAGGTCGAGGTGAGCGACGACAAGTCGGCGGCGGCCAGGAAGAGCGGCTGGGTGCGCGCCGGCAGCCTCGACCTGGCGGTGGCGAGCTCGGGCGCCGCCAGCGTCGCCAACGGCCGCACCGGCGGCAACATCGTGGCGCTCAGCCTCGGCGTGCGCGGCCTCGGCGCGCGCAGCAACCGCCACGCGCTGCTGATCGGTGTCGGGCATCCGGCCGATGCCGGCGCGGCGCCCTTGCCCGGGGTGCGCTTCGACCGCGATTCGGCGACCCAGGTCGCGCTCGCGATGCAGGTGCCGCGGGCCAACATCCGGACCCTGGACGACGAGCAGGCCAGCGCCGACGGCATCCGCCAGGCGATCGCGGCACTGGGCCAGCGGGTCGGCGAGGGCGACCGGGTCTTCGTCTACTTCTCGGGCTACGGCACCCGCACCGCGGCGAGCGATGCGGTGGCCTGCAGCGACGCACTGGTGGCCGCGGACGGCGGCGCGCGCGGCGCGATCACGCTGCCGGAACTGGCCACGCTCCTGAAGCCGATCTCCGACAAGACCGACAAGCTGCTCCTGATGGTCGACGCCGGCTTCGCCGAAGGCGCGGTCGATGCGGCGAGCGCGGCCGGCGGCGAAGGCTTCGTCAATGCCAACGACGAGGGCGCGCTGCGCTCGCGCTTCCTGCATGGCGGCGCGGGCTGCACCGGCACTCCGGCCAAGCGCAACCTGCAGGTGGTGGCCGCGGCGGACGCGGGGAGCGCCTTCCCGCCGGAGCTGATCGTGCTGGGCGCCGGCGGCGGCCGGGCCGCCTACGACGATGCGCTCGAGGGTGGCCTGGCGACCCAGTTCCTGCGCGACTGCCTGCTGCGCGACGCGCACGACCTGGACGGCAGCGGCGCGGTCTCGGTCGACGCGCTGCGCCAGTGCACCCAGGCCAAGCTCGACCGCCGCCTGCGCGGCGACGCACGGCTGCAGCGCGAGGTGCTGGCGGCCAGCGGCAACACCGCCTTCGTGCCGGTCTGGAGCGGCGCGGCGCCGGCTCGCACCGACACCGCCGCCGCCGCGCCGTCGATCAGCGGTGCGCAGGCGCTGGCGCAACTGTTCGACCAGCGCGACACAAAGCGTTCGGTGCAGGTGCGGCTCGGCAGCGACAAGCTGCGGGTGCAGCAGGACGCGCTCGACTTCACGGTCAGCTCGGACCGACCCGGCTACGTCTACGTCGCGATGGCCGGCTCCGACAACCAGTCGCTGCAGCTGCTGTTCCCGAACGACCTCGACCGCGACAACCGGATCGCCGCCGGCCAGCCGATGGCGCTGCCGCATCCGAGCTGGCGGGCCAAGGCCGGCGGCCCGGAAGGCACCGACACCCTGCTGGTGATCGTGGCCGACGGTCCGCGCGACCTGGCGGGGCTGGGCGCCAAGGCCGGCCCGTTCATCTCGTCGCTGAACGATTCGAGCGGCCGCGCGCAGCTTGGCGCGCTGATGAGCCGTTCGCGCGGCGCCGATGCGCAAGGTTGCACCGCCAATGCCGCGGCCGGCCGCGACCCGGCCTGCTCGGACGCCTACGGCGCGGCGCTGCTGTCGGTGCAGGAGATCCGCTGAGGATCAGCTCGACTTGGCGTGGCTCCTGGCGTGGCCCTGGCCCTTGCCGAGTTCGCGCCAGCTGCTTTCCTTGACCTCGACGCCGAAGCGCTTGGCGGCCGTGCGGATGTGCTTCCACGCGGTGTCGCGTTCGTCATCGGTCACGTCCTGAACCTGGTCGAAGCGCGCGATCGCATTGCGCACATGCGAAGCGTTCTCGAGCGGCTCCTTGCGCTGCTTGGGAAACGCGTACTGGGCGGCGGGAATGGCGTCTCGTTGCTGGGTATCGAGCTTGGACATGGTGGGCACCTGTGATTCCTTGCGAGGGAATCCGAGGCTGGTCCGGCGATGGCCGGTGCGCGAGCGGCGGGCGGCGGCTCGGGGTGTCGGTCGACACCTACCGCGACAACCAGCCGGACCAATCGATCGTTTTATATTTCAAGTATTATTGAAATATGGACGAAACAGACGTTGTTCGCGCACTGGCGGCGCTGGCCCAACCGACGCGGCTGCGCATCTTTCGCGCGCTCGTCGTCGCAGGTCCGGAGGGGATGACCCCCGGCGCGCTCGGCGAGGGGCTGGAAGCATCGTCGACCGGCCTGTCGTTCCATCTCAAGGAATTGACGCACTCGGGCCTGATCTCCCAGGAGCGCCAAGGCCGCAACCTCATCTACCGCGCGGCCTTCGAACGGATGGACGGCCTCCTGCGCTACCTTACCGAGAACTGCTGCGCGGGCGAGGCGTGCCTCGTGGATCGCGCCACGGCGGCATGCGCGAGGTGAACGCTTCACGCAAGCTGCTCGGCGAGTGGCTCGGAACCGGATTGCTGCTCGCGATCGTCATCGGCTCCGGGATCATGGGCGAACGGCTCGCGGGCGGAAACGTGGCGATTGCCCTGCTGGCGAACACGCTGGCCACGGTGGGCGGCCTCTATGCGCTCATCGAGGTGTTCGGCCCCATCAGCGGCGCGCATTTCAATCCGGCGGTGTCTCTCGTGATGGCCGCTCGCGGCGCGCTGTCCTGGCGCTTGCTCGTTCCCTACATCGCCGCGCAATTGCTTGGCGCCGTGTCGGGTGCATGGCTGGCGCACGCGATGTTCGACATGCGCATCGTCCAGGTCTCGACGCATGTGCGCTCGGGGTCGGGACAGTGGATCGCGGAAGCCGTCGCCACCTTCGGGCTGCTCCTCGTCATCCTTCGTGCGCCATCGGCCAGGGTCGCGGCCATGGTCGCCAGCTACATCGGCGCCGCCTACTGGTTCACCGCCTCGACCTCGTTCGCGAACCCGGCCGCCGTGGCCGGTCGCATGTTCAGCGACAGCTTCGCCGGCATCGCGCCGTCGAGCGCGCCGGCCTTCGTGGCGGCGGAGCTGCTCGGTGCCGGCCTTGCCCTGGGGGTGCATCGGCTTTTCGAGGGCGCACCGGTGGCGCCGCAACTTCAACCTTCCGCCAACGAGTCGAACCATGCCTGACGTCACGATCTATCACAACCCGAACTGCGGCACCTCGCGCAACACGCTGGCGCTGCTGCGGCACGCCGGCATCGAGCCCGAGGTCGTCGAATACCTGAAGACGCCGCCGAGCCGGCAGACGCTGCGGGCGCTGGTCGCCGCCATGGGCATCCCGGTGCGTGCGCTGCTGCGCAAGAAGGGAACGCCCTACGAGGAACTGCAACTCGACGATCCGAAATGGAGCGACGAGCAGCTGCTGGACTTCATCCAGGCCCATCCGATCCTGATGAACCGCCCGATCGTGGTGACGCCGCTGGGCACGGTGCTCAGCCGGCCTTCCGAAGCGGTGCTGGAGATTCTTCCGGTGCCGACGATCGCGCCCTTCACCAAGGAAGACGGCGAGCGCATCGTCGACACGGGGGTGCGGCGTGCCTGAGGCCGCGGCGCGCTTCCCGGCGCTCGACGAGCGGACCTTCGAGCCGCCGGACGCGCGGCGCCTCTTCGACCGCCAGCGTTCGACGCATCCGCCGCGCATCCTGATGCTCTACGGGTCGCTGCGCGAGAGGTCGTACAGCCGACTGCTGACCGAAGAGGGTGCGAGGCTGCTCGAGACCATGGGCGCCGAGGTGAGGGTGTTCGATCCCACCGGCCTGCCGCTCCCCGACGGCGCGCCCGACACGCATGCGAAGGTGCAGGAGCTGCGCGCGCTGGCCGCGTGGTGCGAAGGCATGGTGTGGACCTCGCCCGAACGCCACGGCGCGATGAGCGGCATCATGAAGGCGCAGATCGACTGGATCCCGCTCAGCGTCGGCGCCTTGCGCCCGACCCAGGGCAAGACGCTGGCGGTGATGGAGGTCTCGGGCGGCTCGCAGTCCTTCAACGCCGTGAACCAGTTGCGGGTGCTCGGGCGCTGGATGCGCATGATCACCATCCCGAACCAGTCCTCGGTCGCCAAGGCCTACCTCGAGTTCGGCGAGGACGGCCGCATGAAGCCTTCGGCCTTCTACGAGCGGGTGGTCGACGTGATGGAGGAACTGGTGAAGTTCACGCTGCTGACGCGCGATTGCGCGGACTACCTGGTCGACCGGTACAGCGAACGCCGCGAGAGCGCCGAGGCCCTGTCGCGGCGCGTGAACCAGCGCGACATCTGACGAAGGTCCGGAGTCGGCAGGCTCAGTCGGTGCCGATCATCACGCTGGAGGCCTTGATCAGGCCATAGGCCTGCGCGCCTTCGGTCAGCTTCAGCGACTCGGCCGAGGTGGTGGTGATCGAGGCGACGATCTCGACGCCCTTGGCGATCTCGAGCGTGACTTCGGTGCTGACCGGGCCCTTGACGATCTTCACGATCTTGCCGTTGAGGACGTTGCGTGCGCTGATTTTCATGCTGGAAGTCTCCAAAAAGCTGCGAGCGTACACCGACGCGCAAGAAGCGAGGATGACAGAATGAATGCATGCATCCCACGCTTCGCCCATGGATCATGCTGGCCGCCGCCGCCCTGGTGGCGACCGGTTGCAGCACCGCCCCGGTGGCCGGCCCCGGCGCTCCCGCGCCGGCCACGGCCCTGCGCATCGAGGGCAGCGCCGAACGTCCGCTGCTGGTCGGCCCCGCCGACCTGGCCTCGCGGCCGGCGGTCAGCCAGAGCGTGCACTTCGACACCGGCCACGGCCCGCAGGACCATCGCTACACAGGCGCCGCGCTCTGGCCGCTGCTGAAGGAAGCCGGGCTGCCGGCCGGCAGCGGCATGGCGGCGCCGCTCGACGGCTATGTCGTCGCCACCGGTGCCGATGGCTACCGCACCCTGTTCTCCACCGGCGAACTGGATCCGGATTTCGGCAACAAGCAGGCGCTGGTGGCCTATGCCGAGGCCGGCAGCGACGGCGCCGCGAAGCCGCTCGAGTCGCCGGGCAAGGGCGGTGCGTTGCGGCTGACCGCGCCGGGCGACCTCAAGGGCGGGCGCTACGTGTCGCAGCTGGTGCGCATCGAGGTGCGGCCGTCCGGCGCGCCGGCCGGCGCCGCGCCCGGCGGGTCGCCGTCGGCGGTTGACGTGCGCGGCGCGGTCGACAAGCCGCTGCACCTCGACCTCGCCGCGCTGCAGGCGATGCCGCAGCTTTCGCAAACGGTCAACGGCCGGGTCTACGCCGGGCCGGGCCTCTGGGCGCTGCTCGGCCAGGCCGGCCTGAAGCCGGCCGGTTCGGCGATGAACGCGGGGCTGCTGAGCTATGTGGTCGCCATCGGCAGCGACGGCTACAAGGCGGTGCTGTCGGCGGGCGAGCTGGACCCGGCCTTCGGCAACAAGGGCGCGATCGTCGCGATCACGGTCGACGGCAAGGACCTCGGCGGCAACGGCATGGCGCGGCTGATCGTGCCGGGCGATTCGAAGATGGGCCGGTCGGTCTCGCGGCTGGCCACGATCGAGGTGATGCAGGCGCGCGCCACGCCCTGAACCCGGCGGCCGGTCGGGGCAGCCGGGTTCGATGTATCCTATCGGGCACAACGACAGGCTGATCAGGAGCACCCATGCGAGACGCCTTGGCCGTGCCGCCGAATGCGCAGAAAGCAGGCCACCTCGACCCGAGGACCACCCATCGCGTGCTGGGCATCGCCGGCCATCTGCCGCGCCCGTGCAGTTTCAGCATCCGCACCCTGCAGGCGCTGCCGCGCCATGAACTGGGCCCCACCGATATCCTCTGCTTCACCGGCCGGCCGGTGGCCCAGGTGCAGAGCTATGCCGGTGCGCGCCTGACCGACCTGCTCGACGCCGGCGGCTTTTCCGAGCAGCCGCGCTCCGAACTCAAGCGCTGCATCGTGGTGGCCCACGGCGAGGACGGCTACCAGGCGATCTTCAGCTGGAGCGAGCTCTACAACAGCGCCATCGGCGAGAAGGTGCTGGTGCTCTACGAGCGCAACGGCGAGCCGCTCGATGCCCACCTTGGTGCCATCTGCCTCATCTCGGCACGCGATTCCCGGCTCGGTCCGCGGCACCTGCGCGGCCTGTTCGAGGTGGCGGTGCGCAAGCTCTGAGGCCGAGGCAGGGCGGCTGGCGCTATCCTTCGGCCCCATGAAATCCAAAGTGCAGTTCCGCCTGCGCGTCTATCGCGACGAGAGCATCGCCATCGGCCCCGGCAAGATCGCGCTGCTGGAGGCGATCGCGGAAACCGGCTCGATCTCCGCGGCCGGACGCCAGCTCGGCATGTCCTACCGGCGGGCCTGGGTGCTGGTCGACGAGATGAACAAGGCGCTGACCGCGCCGGCGGTCAACACCGCCACCGGCGGCAGCCATGGCGGCGGCACCGTGCTGACGGAGATCGGCGAGAAGATGATCAGGCACTACCGCGCGATCGAGAGCACCGCGCGCACCGCGGCCGCCGCGGACATCACCGCGCTGACGCGGCTGCTGGCTTCCTGACGGGCGTACGGCGCTCAGGCGCGCGTCTGCCGCTGCAGCACGTCGCCCATGTCGGTCGCATCGGCCGATGCCAGCAGGAAGGAATGCGACGAGCCGTCCGCCACCACCACCGAGACCACCACGCCGTCGGCGCCGAGCTGCCGCTCGACCCGCCATTCCTGGATTTCGGTGACGCGGCGCAACTCGGGCGTGCCGGAGACGGAGCGGACGATGGTCTGGTAGTCGGAAGGGAGCATGGCGCGGCCTGGGAAAGGGTCTGGAAGCGCCGAGGCGGGCCGGCGCTGTATCGAATGCTATACGAAGCAATGCGCGCTTGTCTCGCCTGCTTCGTTCGTCGGTCCATATGTAACAATCCCGTCGTATCCCCATGAACACGTTGACCTCGACCCTGGCATCGATGGACTGGTTCCCAGTGATCCTGTCGATCAAGGTCGCCGTCTTCGCGACACTGCTGGCGCTCCTGATGGGCGTGTCGCTCGGCTGGGTCTTCGCGCGGCGCAGGTTCCCGGGCCGGTCGGTGCTCGAGGCCGCCTTCATGCTGCCGCTGGTGCTGCCGCCGACCGTGATCGGCTGGGGCATCCTGGTGCTGGCGGGCCGGCGCGGACCGCTCGGCGCGTTCCTCCGGGAGCACTTCGACTACACGATCATCTTCAACTGGCACGGCGCCGTGGTCGCCTCGGCGGTGGTGGCGCTGCCGCTGGTGCTGAAGTCGGCCAGCGCCGCCTTCGAAGGCGTCGACCGTTCGCTCGAGGCGGCCGCCAGCACCCTGCGGCAGTCGCCGATGTCGGTCTTCCTGCGCGTGACCCTGCCGCTGGCCTGGCCCGGCATCCTGGCCGGCACCTTGCTCGCCTTCGCGCGGGCGATGGGCGAGTTCGGCGCGTCGCTGATGGTGGCCGGCTCCATTCCCGGGCAGACCCAGACGCTGTCGATGGCCATCTACGACGCGGTGCAGGCCGGCAAGGACGACCTCGCGTTGATCCTGGTCGCGATCACGTCACTGCTGTCGATTACCGTGCTGGTCCTGTCGAACCGGTTCTTCTCCCTTCGCTGATTCAACAAAAAAGGAAAGCCTCATGCGCAAGTCGCGTCTTCTCTCGATCGCCCTCGCGCTGCTGCTGCCGGTGCTGGCCTCGGCCCAGCAGCTCACCGTGTCGGCCGCCGCCAGCCTCACCGACGCCTTCCAGGAGCTGGGCCCGCGCTTCGCCGCCACCCAGCCCGGCACCATCGTGCGCTTCAACTTCGCCGCGTCGGGCACGCTGCTGACGCAGATCGCGCAGGGCGCGCCGGTCGATGTCTTCGCCAGCGCCGACCAGGAGACGATGGACCGCGCGGTGGCGCAGAAGCTGGTGCTGCCCGACACCCGCGTCAACTTCGCGGCCAACAGCCTCGTGCTCATCGAGCCGGGCAAGGGCGGCCCGGCGCTCAAGTCGCTGCAGGACCTGACCGGTGACTCGGTCAAGAAGATCGCCATCGGCAAGGTCGCGACCGTGCCGGTCGGCCGCTACACGCAGGAGGCGCTGCAGGCCGCCAACCTGTGGGACGTGCTGCAACCCAAGTTCGTGCAGGCCGACAGCGTGCGCCAGGCGCTCGACTACGTGAGCCGCGGCGAGACCGAGGCCGGCTTCGTCTACCGCACCGACGCGGCGATCATGAAAGACAAGGTCAAGATCGTGCTGACCGTCGGCGGCCACACGCCGGTGACCTATCCGGTGGCGGTGGTCAGCGACAGCCGCGAGCAGGCGCTGGCCAAGGATTTCGTCAAGTTCCTGACGAGCCCGGCAGCCCAGCAGGTGCTCGCCAAGTACGGCTTCGGCAAGCCCTGAACGCGCCAGGAATGATCGACATCGACCTGACGCTGTCGGTCGGCGACGGCCAGCGGCATTTCGATCTCCAGGCGCGCTTCAAGACCGAGGTGCCCTTCGTCGCGCTGTACGGGCCCTCGGGTGCCGGCAAGTCGCTGACCCTGCAGGCGGTGGCCGGCCTGCTGCGGCCGAAGGCCGGGCACATCCGCATCGACGGCCGCACCTTGTTCGACTCGGCCGCCGGCATCGACCTGCCGGCGCCGGCCCGGCGCATCGGCTACCTGTTCCAGAACTACGCGCTGTTCCCGCACCTGTCGGTGCGCGAGAACATCGCCTTCGGCCTGACCACCTGGAGCCGGCGCCGGCTGTCGGCCGAGGACGCCGCCGCGGTGCAGTCGCTGCTCGACACCTTCGGCCTCGCCGACATGGCCGGGAGCCGGCCGCAGACGCTTTCCGGCGGCCAGCAGCAGCGGGTGTCGCTGGCCCGCGCGCTGGCCTGCCAGCCGCAGGTGCTGCTGCTCGACGAGCCCTTCGCCGCGCTCAACCCGATGCTGCGCGGCACCCTTCGCCAGGAACTGGCCGATGTGCGCAGGCGCTGGGGCATCCCGGTGCTGATGATCACGCACGACATCGAGGACGTGCTCGAACTGGCGGACGTCGCCTTCGTCTACCAGGAAGGCCGCATCGTCCAGGAGATCGACCTGCGCGACGGCAGCAGCCACGACATGCTGGTGCATGCGCTGGGCGGGACGCCCAGGGTCGAGGAAAGCGCGCTGCGCAAGAAGCTGCGCGGGCTGCTCGAGGGCGTGGGCAGCCCCGCGCCCTGAAGCGCCGCCGATCCTGCGCGATCAGCCGAAGGTGAAGCTGTAGGCCTCGGCGTCCGGGTCGAGGAAGCGGATGTCGAAGCGGCGGTCGGTCACCGGGCCCTTCTGGCGCACCATCTGGTAGAGGCGCTGGCCGGTGATCGTGCCGTTGCCTTCGGCATCGACGTCCACGCCGTGGTCGTCGCCGGGCGGCTTGCCGTCGATCGTCACCTTGAAGCGCACCGGCTTGCCTTCCTCGGCGGAGCCGAGCACCAGGTGCAGGTCGCGGGCATGGAACTGGTAGGCGATGCCGCCGCCGGGCTTGGTGAGCACCGCGCTCTGCAGGCCGACCTTCCATGGGCCGGCGAGCGTCCACTGGTTGAGCGCGAGGCCGGCGTGGGTGGCGTAGTTCACCAGCTTGTCGTGCTTCAGGCCGCCGGCCGAGGCGAAGTTCTCGGCCCGGTCGTAGCCGATGTAGGTCTCGGGCGAGGCGGTGTCGGCGTTGTCGGCCGCGGCCTGCGCGCCGCTGGCCTCGACCTTCACCAGGCCGGCCGGCATGTCGGCATGGCCGGCCTCGGCCAGCAGGCGCTGGATGACCTGCTCCGACTCGGCATCGCCGCCTTCGCCGAACTGGTGATGGCGCACCCGGCCCTGCGTGTCGATGAAAAAGTGGGCCGGCCAGTACTGGTTCTTGAAGGAGCGCCAGATCTTGAAGTCGTTGTCGATCGCGATCGGGTAGTCGAGCTTCAGGTCGGCCACCGCCTTGCGCACGTTGTCGATGTCCTTCTCGAAGGCGAACTCGGGCGCGTGCACGCCGATGACGACCAGGCCCTTGTCCTTGTACTTCTGGGCCCAGGCGCGCACGTAGGGCAGCGAGCGCAGGCAGTTGAT
The DNA here is from genome assembly GCF_009765735.1 of Xenophilus sp. L33. Classification (GTDB taxonomy): domain Bacteria; phylum Pseudomonadota; class Gammaproteobacteria; order Burkholderiales; family Burkholderiaceae_C; genus Variovorax. The sequence goes on along the minus strand of NZ_LMUW01000038.1, from coordinate 13,304 downwards.
GCAGGAGTAGGTCCAGAAGTCGACCAGCACCACCTTGCCGCGCAGCTTGTCGAAGCCGAGCGGTTCGGAATTGAGCCATTGCACCGCGCCGTCGAGCGTCGGGTGCAGGTCCTCGACCGGCAGCGCGTCGGCGGTCTTCGTCGAGGCCGACGCGTTGGCGGCGGCCGGCGTCGGCGCGGGCGGCGGCGGCCGCACCCGGTCCACCAGCGACTGCTCGAGCGAGGCGGTGCTCGACAGCGAGATGCGAGCCAGCACGCCGGTGTCCAGCCCCAGCGCGATCGCGGCCACGCCGCACAGCAGCGCGACGCCGATGCCGCGGCGGATCCATTCGCCGGCACCGAGCGATTTCTTCATCGCCTGGAAGACGCGCCCGCCGATCAGCAGCGCGGCCGCCAGCGAGGTGGCGGCGCCGGCCGCGTAGGCCAGCAGCAGGAAGGAGGTGCGGGCGCTGGCGCCGCCGAGCGCGGCGCCGGTCAGGAGCAGGCCGAGGATCGGACCCGCGCAAGGCGCCCACAGGAGCCCGGTGGCGACGCCCAGCAGCAGCGATGCGACGAAGGAGCCGCCGCTGCCGCCGGCCGGCGAGGCCGATGCCGACAAGCGCTCGCCCCAGCCCACCAGCGGCCGGGTCAGCCGTTCGGCGAGCGACGGGAAGAGCAGGGTGACGCCGAAGAGCGCCATCAGCACGATCGCCACCAGCCGGCCGTACTGGTTGGCCTCGACCGCCCAGCCGCCGCCGACCGCCGCCAGCGAGGCGACGCCGGCGAAGGTCAGGACCATGCCGAGCAGCAGCGGCAGGCCGCTGCGCAGGAAGGGCTGGTCGCCGCGGGCGAAGACGAAGGGCAGGACCGGCAGGATGCAGGGGCTCAGGATGGTGAGCACGCCGCCCAGGTAGGCGATGACGAAAAGGATCATGGGGAGCGTTTTAACGCAGGTGGCGATGACTCTGTCGCCGCCGACGCATGGCCGGCCGTTCGCGCTTCAGCTCGCCTCAGGCGGCGACCGGTTCCTCGACGGTCGCCATGTCGATCACGAAGCGGTACTTGACGTCGCTCTTGAGCATGCGCTCGTAGGCGGTGTTGATCTGGGCCATGCGGATCGACTCGATGTCCGAGACGATGCCGTGCTTCGCGCAGAAGTCGAGCATCTCCTGGGTCTCGGGGATGCCGCCGATCATCGAGCCGGCGATGCGGCGGCGCTTGGTGATCAGGCCGAAGACGCCCGGGGACGGATGCGGCGTGCCCGGCGCGCCGACCAGCACCAGCGTGCCGTCCAGCTTGAGCAGCTGGATGAAGGGGTCGAGGTCGTGCGCCACCGCCACCGTGTTGACGATGAGGTCGAAGCTGGCGAGGTGCCTGGCCATCTCGTCGGCGTTCTTCGAGACCACGACTTCCTTTGCGCCCAGGCGCTTGGCGTCCTCGCTCTTGCCGGGCGAGGTGGTGCAGAGCACCACGTGCGCGCCCATCGCGGCCGCGATCTTCACGCCCATGTGGCCGAGGCCGCCGAGGCCGACGATGCCGACCTTCTTGCCCGGGCCGGCCTGCCACTGGCGCAGCGGCGAATAGAGCGTGATGCCGGCGCACAAGAGCGGTGCGACCGCGGCCAGCGCCTTCTCGTCGTGCGAGATCTTGAGCACGAACTTCTCGAAGACCACGATGTGGTCGGAATAGCCGCCCAGCGTGTTGGCGCGCGAGACCTGCTCCTCGCTGTTGTAGGTGCCTGTCATGCCGTTGTCGCAATACTGCTCCAGGCCGTCGGCGCAGGGCTGGCAATGCTGGCAGCTGTCGACCATGCAGCCGACGCCGACGAAATCGCCGACCTTGAACTTCGAGACTTCGGCACCGACCGCGCTGACCCGGCCGACGATCTCGTGGCCCGGCACGCAAGGGTAGGCCGAGGGGCCCCATTCGCTCTTGGCGGTGTGCAGGTCGGAATGGCAGACGCCGCAGTAGAGGATGTCGATCGCCACGTCGCGGGCGGTCGGCGTGCGGCGTTCGAAGGTGAAGGGTGCCAGCGGCGTGGTCGCCGACTGGGCGGCGTAGGCGTGGGTGAGCGTCATGGGGAGTCCTCGGAAGAGCTGCGGAAAGGGAGTGCGGCGCGATGGCGCGTTGTGCAACGCGCGATACATCGTTCTAGCAGGTTTCCGCGGCGATCCGCGCGCGCGTGCTGCAGTGCAACAAGACTCAAAGGGCTTCCGGCACGTACCCGCTGGACTTGACCAATTGCTGGTAGTGCAGGCGTTCGGCCGCCAGCGATGCCGCCAGCTGCTTCGAGTCGCGATAGGCCGGGCCCATGCCCTGCGCGTTCAGGCGTTCGGTCGCCACCGGGTCGCGGTAGAGCGGCGCCAGCGCCGCATACAGCTGCTGCACCCGCTCGGGCGCCATGCCGGCCGGGCCGTAGATGCCGGTGGAGCTGATCAGCTGCACGTCGAGCCCGCTTTCCTTCAGGGTCGGCACCTCGGGCAGCAGCGGCGAGCGCTGGTCGCCGGAGGTGGCCAGGATGCGGAGCTTGCCGGCCTTGTGCAGGGGCGCGAGCGAGCCGGTGCCTTCGATCAGCATCGGCAGGCGGCCGGCGACCAGGTCGACGATGCCGTTCGCGTCCTTGTAGGGCACCATCGTCAGCTTCAGGCCGCTCGCCTGCGCCAGTGCGATGCCGACGAAATGCGAGGACGAGCCCTTGCCCGGCGCGCAGCCGAAGATCGGGTCCGGCTGGCCGCGGGCCCAGCGGATCAGCTGGTTGATGTCCTTCGCGCCGGTGACATCCGAGCAGGCGATCGCGACGTCGAACCACGACACGCCGGCCACCGGCGTGAAGTCGGCCACCGGGTCGTAGTCCAGCCGCGTGAAGATGTTCGGGTAGACGGTGAAAGGGCTGCTGGGCGAGAACACCAGCGTGCGGCCGTCGGGCGGGCTGCGCTTGAGGTCGACCAGCGCCAGCCGGCCGCCGGCGCCGAGCTTGTTCACCACGACGATCGGGCGCCCCAGGCTGGCGCGCAACTGCTCGGCCGCGATGCGCGAGCTGGCGTCGATGGTGCCGCCGCCGGTGTATAGGGTGATGGCGGCGTCCGGATCGTCGGCGAAGGCCTTGCCGCCGGCCAACGCCAGCGCGCCGGAGCCGATCGCCTGGAGTGTGGCGCGACGACTGATCATGGGCTGTCTCCGTTTTTGGAATTATATTTTGATTTCACGCGCCTGCATGTGGCGGGAATCCGGCACCCGGGGTTGAAATAGACTGCGCGGCAACGTTCACCGAAGACCTGCCGATGTCATTCCTGCTCGACTTCCCCCGCCTGCTGTTCGTGGTCACGCTCGCCGTCCTCTGGGCCTCGAGCTGGTTCGGCTTCACCGTGCTGCGCCGCCTCAAGCGGCCGGACGACGGCTCTTCACAGGACATGAGCGTCATCCTGAGCGCGACGCTGGCGCTGGCCGGGCTGATCATCGGCTTCGCGTTCTCGATGGCGCTCGGCCGCTACGACCTGCGCAAGACCTACGAGGAGGCCGAGGCCAACGCGATCGGCACCGAATACGTCCGCTCCGACCTGCTGTCCGCGGCCGACGGCGCCAAGGTCAAGGCGCTGCTGAAGTCGTACACCCAGCAGCGCATCGCCTTCTATACCACCCGCGACGACCAGCAACTGCAGCAGGTCAACGCGTCGACGGTCCAGCTGCAGAACCAGCTCTGGGACGCGGTCAAGGGCCCCGCGCTGGCGCAGCCGAACCCGATCCAGTCGCTGGTGGTGGCCGGCATGAACGACGTGCTGAATTCGCAGGGCTACACCCAGGCGGCGTGGTGGAACCGGATACCGTCCTCGGCCTGGGTCCTGATGATCGCGATCGCGGCCTGCTGCAACATGATGATCGGCTTCACCGCGCGCAGCACCGGGCGCCATCCCTTCATGCTGATGGTGCTGCCCCTGGTGCTGTCGCTGGCGTTCCTGATGGTCGCCGACATCGATTCGCCGCGCGGCGGCTTCGTCCATGTGGCGCCGCAGAACCTGATGAGCCTGCAGGGCTCGCTGGCGCCGTAGGCGACTAGCCGGCCGGCCGTCGATCCTGGCGACGCAGCTTGTCGATGATGCGACGGGCGCGATTGGGTCCGGCATCCACGTGGATGTCGATCTGCTTTCGCACCGGGAACGACTTCTGGTTGTTCCATTGCGCCTCGATGATCACCTTGTCCTCCTCGAAGGTCGCGGCGGTCTGGTCGACCACCAGCTGGGTGACGTCCTGCTTGTCCGGGTGCGGGTTGGTCGCGATCGTCCACAGGTAGTGCGCGGTGGTTTCCGTCTCGGGCGTGACGCCGTGGAAGCCTCGCATGTGGAAACCCTCGCGCTGCGGATCGTCGATGCGGCCGGCGCCGGCGTCCATGGCGCCCGTCCAGATCTCGCAGTGCGACGGATGGAAGACCACCTCCTGCCAGCGGTCGATCCGGCCCCGGAACGGCCATGCGGCCGAGTAGGTCGGCGGCGGCTCGGAGTCCGGCATCAGCCGGATCACGGTCACCGTGCGATCGTCGCCGGTGGTCGTCACCTTGGCGTTCATGTGGAGCTGCGGATTGCCGCCGATCGTCCGCGTGTGCACGTAGCCGAGGTGGCTCAAGTCGAGCAGGTTGTCGTGGATGAGCTGGTAGGGCGCGTCGTAGTGGAAGACGTTCCCGCCGTACTTGTAGCGCGGATCGCCATGGACAGGGTAGGCAGGTGGGCCGGAAGGCGGCTGCGCCTCGGGATCGTCGCTGATCCAGACCCACAGGATCATGTCCTGCTCGACCAGCGGGTAGGACCGCACGCGCGCCTTCGAAGGGATGTTCGCCTGGCCGGGAATCTCGATGCACCGGCCCGACCCGTCGAAGAGCAGGCCGTGGTAGCCGCAACGCAGTCCCCTGGCTTCGACGGCGCCGCAAGACAGCGGAAGCTCCTTGTGGCAGCAGCGATCCTCCAGCGCGGCCACGCCGTCGGGTCCCCGAAAGAACACCATGCGGCGGTTCAACAGCGTGCGGGCGAGCGGCTTGTGGTCGAGCTCCCATGCGAAGCCCGCGACCCACCAACGGTCCATGGGAAAGGCGGGCTCGGTGGCGAGGGATTCGAGTGGCTTGAATACGGCGTTCATCGCGTGTGCTCCCGGCTCGTCAGTCCTTCACGGCCTTGACCGTGTCGATCTCGGTGTTCCAGAGCTGCCCGTCCTTGCGTTCCACCTTCCGGACGTAGACGTTCTGGACGATGTCGCGCGTCTGCGCGTCGATGGTGACCGGGCCGCGCGGGCTTTCGAAGCTCAGGCCCTTCATGGCATTCACCAGCGCCTCGCCCTTGCCCTTGCCCTGCGTCGCTTCGAGCGCCTGGTAGATCACGTGCATGCCGTCATAGCCCCCGACCGCCATGAAGTTGGGCCGCATGCCGTTGTTCGCCTTGCCGAATTCGGCGACGAACTTCCGGTTCAGTGCGGAGTCGTGCGACGCCGAATAGTGGAAGGAGGTGATCGTGCCGATGGCAGCGTCGCCCATGTCGTTGAGCAGGTCGTCGTCGGTGACGCCGCCGTCGCCGATCAGCTTGACGCCGGCCTTGTCCAGGCCGCGCTCGGTGAACTGCTTCATCAGTTGCGCCGCCGGGCCCGAAGGCACGAAGACGAACACCGCGTCCGGATGCAGGTCGCGCACCCGCTGCAGAAAGGGAGCGAAGTCCGGATTGCGCATGGGGATGCGGATCTGCTCCAGCACCTGGACGCCATCCTTTTGCACCTTCTCCGAGTAGACCTTCTCGGCATCGATGCCGGGGCCGTAGTCGGACACCATGGTCACGACGCGCTTGATCCCGTTCTTGACCGTCCAGTCGGCCATCGTGCCGGCGGACTGGCGCAGGGTGTAGCTGGTGCGGACGAAGTAGGGTGACGTCGCGACGATGCCCGAAGTGGCCGCGGCCATGATGACCGCCGGTGTCTTCGCCTGCGTCACCAGCGGGCCCGCCGCCAGCGCGGAAGGCGTGACGCCCATGCCGGCGATCACGTCGACCTTGTCGTTCACCAGCAGTTCCTGGGTCAGCCGCTTGGTCTGCTCGGGCACGCCGCCGTCGTCCTTGAGCAGCACCTCGACCTTGCGGCCCGCGACGCTGCTGCCGTGCTGGGCCGTGTAGAGCTTGACCGCCGCATCGATCTGGCGGCCCGTCGAGGCGAACGGACCCGTCATGGGCAGGACCAGTCCCACCTTGAACGGTTCCGGGTCCTGCGCCCAGGACGGCGCTGCCAGGAAGCTTGCACAGGCCAGCCCTGCGAAGAGGCGAACGGCGGCGCGTGCGGAGGAGTCGCAAAGTCTTTTCATCGTGTATTCTTCAGCATACTGAAGATTGGACTCTAGGAAGAAAGCGCGGCGGTGTCGAGATAGTGGGAACCCTAGAATGCGCGTCGATGACGACTTCGAAGCGACGCCACTCCCCGGACGAACAGCCGTGGTCGGTCGCGGTGGACCTGTTCGATCAGCCGGGGCACCTCCTGAGGCGGGCGCACCAGATCGCGACCGGCGTGTTCGACGACCTGGTCGGGCCCGAGGTCACGCCCAGCCAGTACGCGATCATCAGCATGGTTCACGAAGTGCCGGGCATCGACCAGGTCAGCCTGGCCAAGCGGATCGGCCTGGACACCTCGACCGCTGCGCTCACCGCCGCCCGCCTGGAGGCGAGGGGTGTCCTCCGGCGAACGGCTTCCGAGACCGACCGCAGGCTGCTCGAACTGACACTCACGAAGGCAGGCGAAGCACTCCTGGACAGCACGACGGAAGGCGTCAGGGGCATGCGTGAGCGCCTTCTTTCCTCGCTGTCGCCGGGAGAGCGCGACCTCTTCATGAAGCTGCTCAGGAAGTTCGTGCACATCAACAACGAGCAGAGTCGCGCGCCGCTGCGGGAGGCCGTGGCCGTGAAGCCGGCGCCGTCGACGGCGGCCCGGCGCCCCGTGCGCAAGTCGCGCGACTAGGGCATCTCCACCAGCCCGTCCCGGATCCGCCCGATCGCCTCGTCGCCGATGCCATGGGCCCTGGCCCACGCCAGCGTGCCGCCGTGCCGCTGGTCCAGCTGCGCGAGGAAGTGCCGCAGCGGCGCTTCTTCGACCGCGTACACCTGCGGCGGCATCGCCGCAAGGTGGTCGCGGTAGGTCGGCCAGCTGGCGAAGCGCTCCAGCATGCGCGGCATGTGGGCGGCCGAGGCCATGTAGTCGGCGACGATGACCTCGTCGGCGACGCCGGCCAGCCGCAGCACCATCGCGGCCAGCACGCCGGTGCGGTCCTTGCCGGCGGCGCAGTGGATCACGGTCGGGCGGCCCGCGAACTCGGCCAGCCGCGCGAGCGCCTCGGCCAGCATGTCGCCGGGCGCCAGGCATTGCGCATAGAGCGCATGCAGCACCAGCTCGGGCGCGGTGTCCTCGGTCGAGGCCATCTCGAGCGGGGTGTTGAAGTAGCGGATGCCGGCGTGCGCTGCCAGCGGACCACGGCCTTCCTCGGCCACCTCGCGCGCCAGGCGCAGGTCGATGATGGCCTGCAGGCCGAGGGTCGAGGCCAGATGTTCGACATCGTCAGCGGTCAGCGCCTGCAGGGTGTCGCTGCGGAACAGGCGCCCGCTTCGGATCCGGCGGCCGTCCATGGTCGGCAGTCCGCCGAGGTCGCGGAAGTTGAAGGCGCCGGCGAGCGGCGACGCTTCGGGCACGAGGCCGCTCGTCAGCGCACCGCGGGCCGTTCGAGGATGTCCTCGACGTCCTCGTGCGGCCGCGGGATGATGTGCGCCGATCGGACCTTGCCGACCGAGCCGGCCGCCGCGGCGCCGGCGTCGACCGCCGCCTTGACCGCGCCGACGTCGCCCCGCACCACCACCGTGATGATGCCGCCGCCCGGCTGCTGCATGGTCACCAGGCGCACGTTGGCGGCCTTGACCATCGCGTCGGCGGCCAGCGTGGCGGCGGTCTTGCCGACCGTCTCCACGAAGCCGAGCGCGGTTCCCCTCATGTCGGTCGAGTCGCTCATGGCGATGTGCTCCTTGCGGCCAGCTGGCCGAGTCCCAGCCGCAGGCCGGCGGTGGTCGGTGCCGGCGCGGAGAAGGTCCGCAGGCCGGTTCGATAGAGGTCTTCGAGCAGCGACATCGAGGTGCCGTCGCCGCATTCGATGCCCAGACGGATGCCGCCGATCGCCGTGACCGAAGCGGCCAGCTCTCGAAGCGACTGGCCCAGTTGCGGGCCCAGCGTGCTGCGCGGGTTGTAGCCGAGGTAGCCGTCGGCCAGGTAGTCCTCGAACACCTCGTCGCCGAAGGAGAGGGCGCTCGGATAGCCGTACCAGGTGCGGATCAGTTCGCGGATGTCGATCCACAGCACCGCCTGCTCGCGGGCCAGCGCGAGCGCGGCGGCGAGGCCGGCCGGGCTCTGCAGCACCACGCCGACCCGGCTCAACCCGACGTCGGCGGCCGCGCGGCGGAAGGCGGCGAATTCCTCGACGCCGGTGACCGCCGCGGCGAGCGGCGTGATCCGGGCATGCGCGGTCTCGCGGGCCGCGTCGGCGATGCCGCGCAGCAGCGAGCCGTACAGGCCCTTCATGCCCAGCGGCAGGAACAGGCGCGGCGCCAGCGAGGCCCAGGTGCTGATCAGCCGCTGCGCCCGCGGCGAGCCGAGGTTCGGCAGCCGGATGTCGATCGGCGCACCGGAGGATTCGAGCATCAGCTGGCGGCAGGCGTCGTAGGTCATGCGGGCCAGCCGCTCGTGCACCTGCCTGTCGTCCGGCTGGTGGCCGAGGTCGTCGATCGCGGCGATCAGCTCGTTGACCGTGCCGGCGGTGATGAAGAGGTCGGTGAGGGCGATCACGCCGAGTCCTTCGGGCCCCTGGCGCAGCGCGCTGCGGGCGTCGCCGCCGTTGACGCCGGCGATCCAGAAGCGCAGCTGCGAGCTGGCGTCCGACCATTCGAGGATGCGGTCGATGTGGCCGACCGCGTGCGCCGCCGATTCCAGCGGCAGCACGCCGCTGTAGACCCGGCCGGTGGCGCCGTCCACCGACAGCGGCGCGCCTTCGTCGAAGACCTGGCCGGCGACGGTGAAGCGGCGTGCCTCGGGTTCGATCTCCATGCCCTCGCAGCCGACCACGCAGGGCAGGTCGAGCGCGCGCGACACCACGGCCGCATGGCTCAGCGCGCCGCCGCGCGCGGTGACGATCGCCTGCGAGGCCAGCATGCCGCGGATGTCCTGCGGGCTGGTCGTGGGCCGCAGCAGCACGACGCGCTGGCCCGACGCGGCGGCGCTGGCGGCGCGGTCCGAGTCGAGCACCGCGACACCGTAGGAGTGGCCCGGCGAGGCGCCGATGCCTTCGGTCAGCACCTTCGCCTCGGCCAGCGCGGCCGGCTCGAAGGACGGCCGAAGCAGCCGCTTCAGCTGCTCGATCGACACCTTCTGCAGCGCGGCGGCCGGCGTGAGGATGCCGTCGTCGACCAGCTCGGCCGCGATGCGCACCGCGGCCTGCGCGGTGCGCTTGGCGGCGCGCACCTGCAGGAAGTAGAGCTGTGCGCCCTCTACCGTGAACTCGATGTCGACCGCGTCGCGGTACATGCGCTCCAGCTGCTGCCCGTGCGCCAGCAGCTCGCTCGCGTGCCGCTCGCTCAGCGCGCCGGGCTCGGCCAGCGAGGCCGGCGTCGCGGTGCCCGAGACGAGGTCCTCGCCCTGCCGGCAGGCCATGAATTCGCCATAGAGCCGCGCCTCGCCGGTGTTGGGGTCGCGGGTGAAGGCCACGCCCGACCCGGAATGCGCGTCGAGGTTGCCGAACACCATCGCCTGCACCGTGACCGCGGTGCCGAGGTCGTCGGCGATCTTGTGGTGGCTGCGGTAGGCGCGCGCGCGCCGGCTGTCCCAGGATTCGAAGACCGCGCCGATCGCGCGCTGCAACTGCCAGTGCGGGTCTGCTCGCACCTCGTCGGCGCCCTGGTCGGCAATGGCCGCCAGCGCGGAACGCTCCAGCGCCTCGAAGGCCTCCAGCGTGCCGTTCTGGCGGGCCTGTTCCATCTCGTCGGCCAACTCGCGCGCCAGGCCGTCGCCGTCGAGGTCCAGCACGATGTCGCAGAACATGCGCCAGAAGCGCATCCAGGTGTCGAGCGCGAAGCCGGCGTTGCCGGTCTCGCGCGCCATGGCGAAGGCGCCGCCGGCGGTGATGCCGAGGTTGAGCACCGTGTCCATCATGCCCGGCATGCTGATCTGCGCGCCGGAGCGCACCGACACCAGGAGCGGCATCGCGTCGGTGGCGCCGAAGCGGCGGCCGGTGGCTTCCTCCAGCCGCGAGAGCTGCGCCTCGGCCTGCTCGACGATGGCGGCCGGCAGCGCGCCGGCGGCGCGGAAGGCGCGATAGCCGTCGGTGCCGATGACGAAGGCCGGCGGCACCGGGATGCCGGCGGCCGCCATGCGCGCGAGGCCGGTGGCCTTGCCGCCGTAGCGGGCGCTGTCCTCGGGGTCGATCGCCTGGACGGGCTGGGCGAAGGTCTGTTGCATCACTCGGGCGTCGTTCACGTCGTGTCTCTCGGACGCCCCAGCACCGCGAGGATGTCCTCGTGGAACTCGAACCAGATGTTGTGCACCGAATCGATGGTCGGCTTGCAGACGAAGTCGCGCTGGCCCTGGTCGACCTTGTCCATCGAGCGCTCGAAGCGCCGTACGTAGGCCTCGTAGCGCGGGATGCGCGGCAGCAGCTGGCGGATGTCCTTCGTCAGCCGCTCGGCGGTCTGCAGCAGACGGCGCTCGACCCGCTCGTCGCCCTCGGTCTGCTGCCATTCGGTGACGGCCGCGATGAAGCGCTTGTTGAGCGTCTCGAAGGCCTCGTACCAGGCGCCGATCGCCGGCTGCGCGCGCAGCTCGGCGTAGCTCGCGTGGTAGTAAGCCAGCACCTCTTCGATGCCGCCGTCGAGCAGCATCGCGCCTTCGGGCAGGTTCATGATCCAGCCGTGGTCGTCGGCGCTGGCCAGGCGCTGGTGGACGATGTCGCTGCCGAGGCCGGTGACCTCCGCGATGGTGGCCTCGGTCGCCATCTTCTTGAGGTAGATCGCGTTCAGCGTGATGAAGTCGGTGTCGGACAGCATGCGCGGGTTCCAGTGCGGTTTCGTCGTGTCGTGTCGTGTCGTACAGGGCTGCCGGGCCCGAAGACCCGGCAGCGGATCGGTCGCTCAGGACCAGAAGTACTTCGAGCGCCGCCGGTCGGCCTTCTCGCTGAAGGGCAGGTAGCCTTCGCCGGAGAAGATCTTCTGAGGCACCGTCGCCTGCGCGAAGCCGCGCTTGGTGATGTCGTAGTAGTAGTTGGACACGCGCTGGTCGATTTCCCAGAAGTTGTAGTCGGTGCACGCCTTCTCGTAGGTGCCGGCCTTGCGCAGGTGCGGCAGGATCATGTCGATGTAGTAGACGTACTGGCCGTTGGTGATCAGCGTGCGGCGCGACTGGCGCGACAGCTTGCTGTAGAGCTTGAAGGTCGCCTGCTGGATGCGCTCCAGGCGGCCGCCGAGCTCCTTCACCGGCACCTTGTAGACCTCGCCCATCGGCGTGTCCCACTTCTCGCGCACGAACACCGCGGCGGCCTGGATCGCCGGGATGTAGTTCTTCGGGCGGGTGAAGGTGGTCGAGATGTCGTTGACCCGGATCTCGTCGAGCTTCATGACCTTCGGGTCGATCTCCAGCACGATGGTGTAGCAGTGCGGGATGGTCTCGTGGTCGCAGACGTCGCTCCACTCGAAGGCTTCCTCGTTGCAGAACAGGTCGCGCACGATCAGCAGGTTGCCGTTCGGCAGCGGGTAGGGCCCGGTGTCGCCGAGGCCGAGCCGGCAGTCGTAGTGGTCGAGGAAGGCCAGCAGCTCGGCCGCGGCATTGAACTTGATCACCGACTCGTGCTCGGCGCTGCCCGGCGCCATGCGGTCGAGCTGCGAGGTGAGCCGCTCGATCAGCGACTTCTCGTGGATGCGGCAGCGATAGGCGTCCTGCGAGTTGAGGATCCAGCCGTCCTGCCGCTTGCCCCACAGCACCCGCTGCATGAACTTCAGGATCTCGTTGCTTTCCTCGATGTAGTCGTCCGGCTGGATGACCTCGAGCGCCAGCAGGCCGCAGCGGCCCATGCCGAAGCCGACCGCGCCGATGCACCAGTCGTGCACCGCGTTGACCTTGGTGCCGATCTCGCTGCGGGCCGAGGCGCCGATGTCGAGCACGCCCTGGGCGCCGATCTCGTCGGTGGTCATGCGCAGGATTTCCGGCCAGCGGTAGAACTCGTGCATGAAGGCCAGGATCTCGTACTCCTGCCGCGGGATCATGCCGGAGGCGCCTTCTGTGGCCCGCATCACCAGCACGTCCCAGATGTTCCAGGCCAGGTAGTTGTTGAGGTCGTTCAGCTCGGGAATGGTGAACTGGTCGCGCAGCACGTCTTCCTTGCTGACCTTCTCGAGCACCTTGCTCTGGGCCCGCTGCTTCATCATGCGGTCGCCGAGGATGCCGTCCGGCACCGGCGGCATGCCCTTGAAGTTGCCGACGTAGGTGAGGTCCTGGAACCGCAGGCCGTCGTCATTGGCCTCGTAACGCTTCTGGTAGTCCATCTTGCTCGTCTCCTTGTGTTGTTCAGTCGACCAGGAAAATCTTGCCGGTCTCGGCGCCTTCGCAGTCCAGCTGCACCTTCTTGCCGTCCAGCGCCTTGACCATGGCGTCGAAGTGCGCCTTGTTCTCGCCGCCGGTGACATAGCGCGAATCGTTGTCCACCAGGTAGGCGGTCATCACGCAGGGGATCTGGAACTCGCGCGACAGGATCCCGAGGTGGGACTCCGGCGCGCCCGACAGCGTGATCACGCCCATCGCGCCCATGCTCAGCGCCGGCGCCAGGAAGGTGGTGGTGCCACCCTGCGCCAGCACGATGTGCTCCTTGAGCTTGCCGCTCTGGATGAGGGCGATCACCGACTTGGGATCGGGCAGGAACTTGACGGTTCCGATCGGCTTCTTGCTGGTCTCGAAGCTGTTGAATCCTTCGGCTATGGCTTTCATGAACGGGGTCTCCTTTTCATTGACTTCGCTTGGAACGGATGACACCCCGGCGCTGCAGCACTTCGGTGTCGCGGAATCGAACGCGCCTCTCGGCGGACGTGCAATGCAATCGTGTTCAGGGCCTTCCCAGGGTCAGGGCCAGCGCCTGCATCAGCTCGGCGCGGGCGTTGTCGGGTGCGGCGCCGAACGAGACCTGCGCTGCCGCTTCGCCGACCAGCTGCCCGGCACGCGCCTGGCGGCTGTGCAGCTGGCGTTCGCGGCGCAGCAGGGCGGCGCTGGCCTGCGGGTCGGCGGCGGCCGCCGGAGCCC
>NZ_LMUW01000037.1 GCF_009765735.1 Xenophilus sp. L33 | reverse complement strand
AGCCCGAGGGCGGGCGCGGGCGAAGCGCGCGCTTCCACATCTGACTTGCCGCACCTGTCTGAACGCAGCGCGCCGAAGGCGCGCGGAGTGAGTTGTGCGGCACCGCCTTCGGGCGAGCACCGCAGCGGAGTCGGCGCTGCAAGCGCCGACCGCCCCGCCAGGAGCCCGCGCCCCACATCCCCTGCCGCGACGCACGCCCCGGACTCAACAAGGCTTCGCGCCCCAACGCAGCACACACGCCCCGAAAAATCAAACCCCCTCTGCAGCCAACTCCGCAGGCGTCTTGTATTTCTGCACCGCCGCGAACCGCTTCACCAGATAGTCCCCCGACCTGATCGGCGCATGCCGAGGCGCAGCGCCCTCGGCCGCTTCGAAGCCGGGCAGGCAGGCCACCGGCGTGTCGTAGTCGAGGTTGAAGAAGGTCGGGATCGAATAGCGCTCGCGGCCGGTCCGGTTGGCCACGCGATGCGGATTGGAGACGTACACCTCGTTGGTCCAGACCTTCACCAGGTCGCCCAGGTTGACCACCAGCGTGCCTTCGACATACGGCGCGGCCACCCACTCGCCGCTGCGCGTGCAAAGCTCCAGCCCGCCGATCGGGTCCTGCACCAGCAGGGTCAGCATGCCGTAGTCGGTGTGCGCCGCGGCACCGAGGTCGAGGTTGGTGAAGGCCTCCTGCGGCGGATAGTGGAAGAGCCGCGACTGCACCATCGGCTTCCTCGCGTACTGCAGGAAGAAGCCCTCGTCCTGCCCGACCGCGACCGCGAACACGCGCAGCAACTGGCGGCCGAGCGCGATCGTCGCGTCGAAGTAGTCCATCGCGGCCTTCTCGAGCCAGGGCTTGTCGGCCGGCCAGCGGTTGGGCCCGTGCAGCGGCCGGCCGGAGGCGACGTCGGGATCGGTCAGCGGGAGGTCCAGGCCCAGTTCGTAGCTTTCCTTGCGGTCCGGCTTGTGGCCCGGATGCTGGGTCACGCCCATCGGCATGAAGCCGCGCCGGAAGCGCTCGTCGATCTTGTCCTTGAGGCGCTCCTCCATCGGCAGCGACATGTAGCGGCGCGTGGCGTCGAAGACCGCGTCGATCACCGGCTGCGGCACGCCGTGGTTCTTCACGTAGAAGAAGCCGGTGTTGGTGCAGGCCGCCTCGAACTGCGCCACCAGCGGCTCGATCGGGCCGCCGGCCAGCCAGGGGCCGAGGTCGAGGATCGGCATCTCATCGGCGGACGCGCGGCGCGGCGCATCCACCGCCAGTTCGGCATTCGTGGTGTTCGTCATGGTGGTCTCCTTGGAAAGAATCGGGCAGGGCCGCTCAGCTGCCGCGCGACAGGTCGCTGAAGGCGTCGGCCCAGAAGATGATTCGCTGCGCCAGCGTCTTCACGATCGCGTGCAGCACGATGCCGATCAGCGACAGCACGATCAGGATCGCGAACATGCCGGCCGCGTCCATCGAGAAGTTGCGCTGCAGGATCAGGTAGCCGAGCCCGGCCTGGGCGCCGACGAACTCGCCGACGATCGCGCCGATCACCGCCAGTACGATGCCGATGTCCAGCCCCGCGAAGACGTAGGGCAGCGCATGCGGCAGCCGCACCATCCGGAACACGTGCCAGGGCGAGGCGGTGAAGGCCTTCATCAGGTCGACCTGGTCGCGCGGCGCCGAGCGCAGGCCGACGATCGTATTGGCCAGCACCGGGAAGAACACGATCGTCGCCGTGATCACCACCTTGGAGGTGGTGCCGAAGCCGAACCACAGCACGAAGAGCGGCGCCACCGCCACCTTCGGCACCGTCTGGAAGGCCAGCACGTAGGGGTACAGCACCGCCTCCATCACGGCGCTCTGGCCGATGCCCGCGCCGAGCACGAAGCCCGCCAGCGCACCCAGCGCGAAGCCGGCCAGGATCTCGTAGAGCGTGACCCACAGGTGCGGCCAGAGCTCGCCCGAGGCCAGCACGTCGTAGACCGCGCCGGCCACGCCGACCGGCCCCGGGAAGATCAGGCGCGAGATGCCGAAGCCGGTCACCGTCGCATGCCAGAGTGCGATCACCGCGACGAAGAAGAGCGCGATCATCACGCGCCGGCGCATCGGCGTCAGCCGGCTGACCGGTCCTTGCCCTTGCCCTTGCCCCTGCATGGGCGTGCTTGAAGTCCGGTCCATCAGTCGAGCCCTCCGCTGGCGTTGAGGTTGCTCCGGATGCCGGAGACGTAGGCGCCGAAGCGCTCGGTGTTGATGACGTCGAGCGTGCGCGCCGGCAGGTCGACCTCGATGAGCTGCGTCACGCGGCCCGGGCGCGGCGACATCACGGCCACGCGGTCGCCGAGGAACACCGCCTCCGGGATGCTGTGGGTGACCAGCATGATGGTGGCGCCGGTGCGCTCGCGCAGCTTGAGCAGCTCGACATTCATGCTCTCGCGGGTCATGGCGTCGAGCGCGCCGAAGGGCTCGTCCATCAGCAGCAGCAGCGGGTCGTTGACCAGCGCGCGGGCGATGCCGACGCGCTGCTGCATGCCGCCCGACAGCTCGTTCGGGTACTTGGTCTCGAAGCCCGCGAGGCCGACCAGCTGCAGGAAGTGCATCGCCCGCTCGCGCGAGACCTTCGGGTCGCGGCCCTGGATCTGCGCCGGCACCAGCACGTTGTCGAGGATGCTGCGCCAGGGCAGCAGCACCGGCGACTGGAAGACGACGCCGATGTCGCGGCTCGGCCCGGTGTGCTCGCGGCCGCCGACCTCGACATGGCCGCGGCTCGCGAAGTCCAGGCCGGCCAGGATGCGCAGCAGGGTGCTCTTGCCGCAGCCGCTGGGGCCGACGACGGTGACGAACTCGCCGCGCGCGACCTCGAAGTGCACGTCCTGCAGCGCCACCACGTCGCCGCCGTCCTTGGAACGGAAGGTCTTGTGCAGGTGGTCGAAGCGGAAGGCCGGGATCGCGGGCGCGGCGCCGAGCGCTTGCGCTTCCCGGCCCGCGGCGTCGGACGGCCGCGCCGCGGCGGCCGGCGGCGCCGGGTGCGAAGGCGCGTCGACCGTGCGCCGCAGCGCGCCTGCGTTCATCGCCGGGACGGCGGCCTTGATCATGCGGCGACTCCTTCGGACCTGGACACCCAGGCGTTGATGCGCGCCAGCGCGTCCAGGCGCTGCGCCTCGGGCATGAAGGCGGCCTCGAAGCTGTTGCGCGCCAGGGTCGCCAGCGCCGCGTTGTCGAGGCCGAGCGCCTGCTGGCAGGCCAGGTAGTTGTCGTTGACGTAGCCGCCGAAGTAGGACGGGTCGTCGGAATTGACGGTCACGCACACGCCCGCGTCGAGCAGCCGCTTGAGCGGATGCGCCGCCAGCGAATCGACCACGCCGAGCCTGAGGTTCGACAGCGGGCACATCGTGAGCGGCACGCGGCTCGCGGCCAAAGCCGCGACCAGCGCCGGGTCGTCGATGCAGGCATTGCCGTGGTCCAGGCGTTCGACCCGCAGCAGGTCGAGCGCCTCGCGCACGTAGGCGGCCGGGCCCTCTTCACCGGCGTGCGCGACGACCTTGAAGCCGAGCGCGCGGCAGCGTCGGAAGAACGCCGCGAACTTCGACGGCGGATGGCCGACCTCCGCGCCGCCCAGGCCGAAGCCGAGCAGCCGCGGGTACCAGGGCCGGAGCGCCTCGAGCATCGCCAGCGCTTCTTCCTCGCTGCGGTGGCGCTGCGCGACCACGATCAGGCCGGCACCGATGCCGTCTTCCGCCTGCGCCTTCGCCATCGCGCCGAGCACGCCGTTCATCACCATGTCCAGCGGCACGCCGCGGCTGGTGTGGCCCTGCACGCCCAGGAACATCTCGGCATGCAGCACGCCGTCGGCATGCGCGCGCCGCAGGTAGTCGCGCGTGACGTCGTGGAAGTCCTCCGCGCGCACCAGCACGCGGCAGCCGTCGTAGTAGAGGTCCAGGAAGTCCTGCAAGTCGGTGAAGCGGTAGGCGGCGCGCAGCGCCTCCTCGCTGTCCCAGCGCAGCGCCACGCTGTTGCGCTCGGCCAGGCGCAGGAACAGCCCCGGCTCGATCGAGCCCTCGATGTGCATGTGCAGCTCGGCCTTGGGCAGGCCGGCGACGAACTGCGCGGGCGTCATCGTGTCGGTGGTGGCCATCGCTTCAGAGGCCCTTGCAGGCCTTGGCCGCCGCGATCACGGCGTCGTGGTCGAAGCGGTTGATCGCCTCGACGAAGCCGGGCTTGAGGTAGAGCATTGACTCGGGCGGCACGGTCTTCTTCAGCAGGCCGTCCTTGGCCATGAAGTCCTGCATGCGGCCGTAGGCGGCCGAGCTCATCGCGCCGATCAGCGGGCTGCCGTTCATGGTCTGCGCGGCCGACATCGAGTCGAGCTGCGCCTTCAGCAGCGCCAGGTCCCACTTCGCGAGCGTGGCCTCGTCGGCGCCGGTCGGCTTGCTGCCCGGGAAGTACTTCCAGTGCAGCTGGCGCGTGCACTCGGGATTGGTCTGGGCGAACAGCGTCGCCTTGGCCGCGCCGCGGGCGATCGCCTCGACCATCGCCGGATCGGTGTCGATGGTCTTCTGCATGGTCGCGAAGGTGAAGTCGGGCAGCGCGCGCCAGGCCGGGTCGTACAGCACGCGCAGCTTCATGCCGGCGTTCTCGAAGCCGACCAGCGCCGAGCCCCAGAACATCAGCGCCTGCACGCGGTCGGTGCGCAGCGCCTCCAGCGCGGGCGCGCCGGCGCCGGTGGCGATGATCTGCACGTCGGTGTCGGGGTTGATGCCGTTGGCGCGCAGGTAGCCCTTGAGCAGCGGCACGCCGCCGGTGCCG
This sequence comes from Xenophilus sp. L33, assembly GCF_009765735.1. Taxonomy (GTDB): domain Bacteria; phylum Pseudomonadota; class Gammaproteobacteria; order Burkholderiales; family Burkholderiaceae_C; genus Variovorax. The sequence continues at coordinate 9,192 of NZ_LMUW01000037.1, read as the reverse complement.
AGGCTGAAGATGCCGATCTTCTTGCCCTTGAGGTCGGCGACCGACTTGATGGCGCCGTCCGCCGGCACGCCGATGCCCCAGTCGATCACGCCGGTGCCCATGACGCCGCGCACCGGCACGTCGTTGTCGGTGTTGGCCTGGATCAGGCCGGTCGAGTTGACCTCGGCGAACTGCACGCCGCCGGCCATCATCTGCTGGATGCCCTGCAGCGATCCGCCGGTGGTGACGATCTTGACGTCGTAGCCCTCGTCCTTCCAGTAGCCGAGCGCGATCGGCAGGGTGAGGAAGGGATAGGTGACGTTGACCACCTGCGTGCCCAGCGCGATGGCGACCGGCTTCAACGCCTTTTCCGGTTGCGCGTCGGCGGCACCCACGACGAGGGCGAAGGCGGCGAGCCCGAACAGCGCGCGGGCGATGCCGCGGGCAAGGCTGCCGGCACGACGGGCGACGGAAAGAAGGCGAATCATGGGGTTCCTCGATACTCGAATCGCGCCGAGGTTAGTCGCCTTATTGATCGCGTATCGATCAATATTCCGCAGGATTTGGTCGAAGAATCAGAACATTAAATCGATGGTTTCGAGAGCCTTCGCGGTGCGGCCGGCACCAAGGGCGGGCACTTTGGCGGCGCGTGGCGGCCGTCACGCCGCCGACGTCGCGATGTGGTGCATCGCCCTTCGTGGCGAAGGGGATTCGGCCAGTCCGCCCTTTACGCCACAGATACAGAAATGCCGTAGGCCGACCCGAACGCGATGGCGTTGTAAAGGGGCTGGCCAGCAAGTCGCCTCAGATCCAAGCACCGAAGCATCAAGGAGCATCCACCATGAACCGTCGCCTCATCGCCCTCACGCTCGCCGCCCTCGGCGCCGTCTCCGTCTCGACCGGCGCGCTGGCCGAGACCACCTGGCAGAAGGAGCATCCGCGCCGCACCGAAGTGAACCAGCGCCTGGCCAACCAGGACCGCCGCATCCACAACGAGGTGCGGTCCGGCGAGATCAGCCACCAGCAGGCGGCCGCCCTGCATCACGAGGACCACCAGATCCGCAACGAGGAACGCGCGATGGCGAGCCACGACGACGGCCACATCACGCGCGCCGACCAGTCGGCCTTGAACCAGCAGGAGAATGCCGTCAGCCGGCAGATCGGCAGGTAGGGCCGGCCGTGGACCGGCGTCAGAGCCGCAGCGTCATGAACACGCTGTTCGGATCGTCCACGTAGCCTTCGAAGGGCCCGCAGCGCACGAAGCCGACGCTCTCGTAGAGCGTGTGCGCGGGTCGGAAGGCTTCCATCGAGCCCGTCTCCAGGCTCAGCCGCTCGTAGCCCCGCGCCCGGGCCACGTCGACGATGTGCGTCAGCATCGCGCGGCCGACGCCGCGGCGGCGTGCCGAGTCGGGCGTGCGCATCGACTTGATCTCGCCATGGCGCGGGCCCAGTTCCTTCAGCGCACCGCAACCCAGCAGCTGCGCGCCGTCCCAGGCCGACCAGAAGGTGATCGAGGGATGGCGCAGCTTCTCGAGGTCGAGGGCGTGCACGCTCTCGGGCGGCGAGATCGCGCGCATGCTGGTCAGGTGTTCCTCCAGCAGCGCGTGGATGGCCGGCCGCGACAGGTCGTCCTGTTCGATCTTCATGCCGCCGGCCTCGGTCGTCATCAGGCGGCGGTGCCGGCCTTCACCTTCAAGCGCCACGCATGCAGCAGCGGCTCGGTGTAGCCGCTCGGCTGCTCGATGCCCTTGAAGACCAGGTCCTGCGCCGCCTGGTAGGCGGCCGAGGTCTTGAAGTTGCCGGCCATGTCGCGATAGAGCGGGTCGCCCGCGTTCTGTTTGTCGACCACCGCCGCCATGCGCTCGAAGGTGGCGTTGACCTGCTCCTTCGTGACCACGCCGTGCAGCAGCCAGTTGGCGATGTGCTGGCTGGAGATGCGCAGCGTCGCGCGGTCTTCCATGAGGCCGATGTCGTGGATGTCCGGCACCTTCGAGCAGCCGACGCCCTGGTCGATCCAGCGCACCACGTAGCCCAGGATGCCCTGCACGTTGTTGTCGAGCTCCTGCTGGCGCTCGGCCTCGGTCCAGTTGGCACTCGGGGCCACCGGCACCTGCAGCAGGTCGTTGAGGATGTTGTCGCGCTCGCCGTTGGCGTCGATCTTCTCGAGCTCCTTCTGCACGTCGGCCACGCTCACCTGGTGGTAGTGCAGCGCGTGCAGCGTCGCGGCCGTCGGCGAGGGCACCCAGGCGGTATTGGCACCGGCCTTGGGGTGCGCGATCTTCTGCTCGAGCATCGCGTGCATCAGGTCGGGCATGGCCCACATGCCCTTGCCGATCTGCGCCTTGCCGCGCAGGCCGCACGAGAGGCCGACCAGCACGTTGTTCTTCTCGTAGGCCTGGATCCAGGGCGTGGACTTCATGTCGCCCTTGCGCAGCATCGGGCCGGCCTGCATGGCGGTGTGCATCTCGTCGCCGGTGCGGTCGAGGAAGCCGGTGTTGATGAAGGCGACGCGCGCCTTGGCTTCGGCGATGCAAGCCTTGAGGTTGATGCTGGTGCGGCGCTCCTCGTCCATGATGCCGAGCTTGACCGTGTTGGCCGGCAGGCCGAGCATCTCCTCGACCTTGCCGAAGAGGGCGCTGGCGAAGGCCACTTCGGCCGGGCCGTGCATCTTCGGCTTCACGATGTAGACGCTGCCGGTGCGCGAGTTGCCGCGGCGCTTCAGGTCGACGGTGGCGATGGTGGTCGTGATGACCGCGTCCATGATGCCTTCCGGGATTTCCTTGCCGCCGTCGTACAGGATGGCCGGGTTGGTCATCAGGTGGCCGACATTGCGCACGAACATCAGCGAGCGGCCGTGCAGCTTCACGGGCTTGCCGTCGGCGCCGGTGTATTCGCGGTCGGGGTTGAGGCCGCGGGTGAAGGTCTTGCCGCCCTTGGCGACTTCCTCGGTCAGCGTGCCTTGCAGGATGCCGAGCCAGTTCGTGTACGCGACCACCTTGTCGGCGGCATCGACCACCGCGACCGAGTCTTCCAGGTCGAGGATGGTGGAGAGCGCCGCTTCGAGCACCACGTCGGCGACGCCGGCCGGATCGGACTTGCCGATCGGCGTCGAGCGGTCGATCTGGATGTCGAGGTGGATGCCGTTGTGCTTGAGCAGGATCGACTTCGGCGCGGCGGCGTCGCCGATGTAGCCGATGAACTGCGACGGGTCCTTGAGGCCGGTGCTGCTGCTCTGCAGTGCCACCACCAGCTTGCCGTGCTCGACCTTGTAGCCGGTGGCGTTCTTGTGCGAGCCGTTGTCGAGCGGCGCGGCCTGGTCGAGCACGTTGCGAGCGAATTCGATGACCTTGGCGCCGCGCACCGGGTTGTAGCCCTTGCCCTTCTCGGCGCCGCCGGTCTCGGGAATGGCGTCGGTGCCGTACAGCGCGTCGTACAGCGAGCCCCAGCGGGCGTTGGCGGCGTTGAGGGCGTAGCGCGCGTTCAGGATCGGCACCACCAGCTGCGGGCCGGCCTGCAGCGCCAGTTCGGCGTCGACGTTCGCGGTCGTGGTCTGCACGTCCTTCGGCTGCGGCAGCAGGTAGCCGGTCGATTCGAGGAAGGCGCGGTAGGCCGGCATGTTCCTGATGGGGCCCGGGTTGGCCTTGTGCCACTTGTCCATCTCGAGTTGCAGCCGGTCGCGCTCGGCCAGCAGCGCCACGTTCTTCGGTGCGAATTCGCTCACGATCGCATCGAAGCCCTTCCAGAAGACCTCGCTGGACACGCCAGTGGCGGGCAGGACCTTGGCCTCGATGAAGGCATGGAGTTCGTTGGCGACCTGGAGGCCGTGGACGGTGGTGCGAGCGGTCATGGTTTCATTCTCCTGAACAGATGCGTTCGGTGACTGTATTCGATACCTGGCTGGCGAAAAAGCTGCGATAGTGGGTTTGATCGATGACCAAAATGCAGGTAATCGATGGCGCCGGTCGCCTGCTTCGGAGGTTAACCCCGGCAAGCAAATAGTGAGCGCGGACGGCACCGGGGAGAATCGCTGACCCAAAGAGACGGAACCCACAGCCATGTCAGAAAAATCATCGCCGCTGCCCTACCAGGGCGTCCGGGTCGTCGAATTCACCCACATGGTGATGGGCCCGACCTGCGGCATGCTGCTCGGCGACCTGGGCGCCGAGGTGATCAAGGTCGAGCCGATCCGCGGCGACGACACGCGCCGCCTGCTCGGCGCCGGCGCCGGCTTCTTCCCGACCTTCAACCGCAACAAGAAGAGCATCGCGCTCGACCTCAAGCAGCCCGAGGGCATCGAGGCCGCGCTGCGGCTGGTCGCCACCGCCGACGTGGTGAGCGAGAACTTCAAGCCCGGCACCATGAAGAAGCTGGGCCTCGACCACGAGAGCCTCAGGAAGCTCGATCCGCGCCTCATCTACGTCAGCCACAAGGGCTTCCTGCCGGGGCCCTACGACCACCGCACCGCGCTCGACGAGGTGGTGCAGATGATGGGCGGCCTGGCCTACATGACCGGCCGCGCCGGCGACCCGCTGCGCGCGGGCACCAGCGTCAACGACATCATGGGCGGCATGTTCGGCGCCATCGGCGCGATGGCCGCGCTGCGCCAGCGCGAACTGACCGGCCTGGGCTGCGAGGTGCAGTCGGCGCTCTTCGAGAACAACATCTTCCTGGTGGCGCAGCACATGATGCAGTTCGCCGCCACCGGCCGCGCCGCCGACCCGATGCCGCACCGTATCTCCGCCTGGGGCATCTACGACGTCTTCACCGTGAAGGACGGCGAGCAGATCTTCCTGGCGGTCGTCAGCGACAAGCAGTGGGCGATCTTCTGCAAGGCCTTCGCGCTCGACGACCTGCTGGCCGACACGCGCCTGGCCACCAACAACGACCGAGTCCGGGCCCGCGAATGGTTGATGCCGGCCCTGCGCGCACGCCTGGCCGGCCACAGCGCGACCGAGCTGAGCCGCGTCTTCGAGGACCACGAATTGCCCTTCGCGCCGATCGCGCGTCCCGAGCAGCTCTTCGACGATCCGCACTTGAACGCCACCGGCGGCCTGGCCCCGGTGCGCATGAACGACGGCAGCGAGTCGAAGGTGCCGCTGATGCCGTTCACGATGGGCGGCGAGCGGCCGGGCATCCGGCTGCAGCCGCCGCTGCTGGGGGAGCACACGGACGCGCTGCTGAAGGAGGTGGGGTACAGCGAAGCGCAGATCGCCGGGCTCAAGGGACGAGGCGTCACCGCCGCCGGGTGACCGCCCATGGACCGCCTGAAGCAGCTCGAATCCTTCGTCGCGATCGCCGCGCGCGGCAGCCTGACCGCGGCGGCCAAGGCCGAGGGCGTGGCGCCGGCGATCATCGGCCGGCGCATCGATGCGCTGGAGGAGCGGCTGGGCGTGAAGCTGCTGGTGCGCACCACCCGCCGCATCGCGCTGACCCACGAAGGCAGCGCCTTCCTGGAGGACTGCCAGCGTCTCCTGGTCGAGCTGGCCAATGCCGAGGCCAGCGTGAGCGCCGGCGGGGTGAAGGCCAGCGGCCACTTGCGGGTGACTGCGCCGGCGGGCTTCGGCCGGCGGCACGTGGCGCCGCTGGTGCCGCGCTTCCACCAGCTGCATCCCGAGGTCACGATCTCGCTCAACCTCAGCGACAGGCTGGTCGACATGGCCGGCGAGAGCTTCGACTGCGCGGTGCGGGTCGGCGACCTGCCCGATTCCTCATTGGTGAGCCTGCGGCTGGCCGACAACCGGCGCCGCTGCGTCGCCACGCCGGCCTTCGTGCGCCGGCACGGCGCGCCGCGCCATCCGGGCGAGCTGTCGCGCTTCGCCTGCCTGAGCCTGTCGAGCGACGCCTCGCAGACGCGCGGCTGGGCCTTCAGCGTGCCGGCCGAGAGCGGGCAAAGTGATGGCGCAGGGGAGCGCGAGGTGATCCACCTGAAGCCCACCGGCCCGCTCGACTGCTCCGACGGCCAGGTGCTGCACGACTGGTGCCTGGCCGGGCACGGCATCGCCTGGCGCAGCACCTGGGAGGTCGAGGCCGAGATCGACGCCGGCCTGCTGGTGCCGCTGCTGGACGAATTCGCGGCGCCGCCGAACGGCATCTACGCGGTCTTCCCGCAGCGCAAGCACCTGCCGCTGCGGGTGCGGCTGTGGCTCGATTTCCTCAAGGCGCACTACGCCCGGCCCGAATTCTGGGGCGGCGTCCATCACGAACCGGAGCCCATGCCATGACCCTCAAAGCCATCCTCGCCTACCTGCACCTGCTGGCGATCCTGACCCTGGTCGTCTTCATCGCCAGCCAGGCGGCGCTGTGCCGGGTCGAATGGATGAATGCCGCGGTGGTCGAGCGGCTCGCGCGGGTCGACCGGGTCTACGGCATCGCCGCCGGCGCGGTGCTGCTGACCGGCATCGCGCGCACCTGGTGGGGCATCAAGGGCACCGCCTGGTACTGGACCAACCCGCTGCTGCACCTGAAGCTGACGCTGTTCATCGTCGTCGGGCTGGTCTCGATCGCGCCGACCCGCAGCTACCTGCGCTGGCGCCAGGCCTTGCGCGCCAGCGGGGCGCTGCCTTCGGAGTCGGAAGTCCGCAAGACCCGCAAGCTGGTGATGATCGAGGCGCACCTGATCGCGCTGATCCCGCTGGCGGCGGTGTTCCTGGCGCGGGGTTTCGGCAAGTAGCGGCCGGCCCCAAAGAAAAGGCCCGCACAGGGCGGGCCTTCGCTAGCCGGTCGGCGGCTCGGCCACCGGACCGCAACGCCTGGAGACTGGCGCATCCGAGGCCGGGGATACCGCGGAACCGGCTTCGCCGGGCCGCTGGTATCGCCCCCTCGAGGGGGCCGCCGCAGGCGGTATGGGGGTGGGCTTAACCTCCGGCTTCGCACTTCTTCATGAAGCTGTTCTTGGCGGCGCCGGCCAGCGGCTTGCCATTCTTGTCCATCGCCTTGGCTTCGCAGGCGGGCGCCATGGCGGCCATCGCGTCCTTCTCGCACTTCTTGGTGAAGCTGGTCTTGGCGGCGCCGCTCAGCTTCTTGGCCGCGGCCTGGTCGTCGCACGGCGAGGCGTTGGCGCCGAAGGACACGAGGGCACCGATGGCCAGCAGGGACAGGAGTTTTTTCGACATGGAGGGGTCCTCAGATTGAAGTTGTGAAAGGTGTTCCCCGCCCCGGGGCTGCCCTTCACAACGGCCGACATTCACGATTGGATGACGTTCTCGGCCGGACCCGGGTTTTACCCCCGGTAAAATTCGCAGATGCTATTGGTCAAACAGGAGCTGCTCGCGGCACTCGCGGACACGCTCGAATCCCTCTCGCCCGGCGCCGGCAGCAAGGCCGCGTTCGAGTCGCCCAAGGTGGCGGCCCACGGCGATTTCGCCAGCACCGCCGCCATGCAGCTGGCCAAGCCCCTGCAGCGCAAGCCGCGCGAGCTGGCCGAGCAGCTGAGCGCCGCGCTGCAGGCCACGCCCGCGTTCGGCCGTTGGGTCGAATCGGTCGAGATCGCCGGCCCCGGCTTCCTCAACATCCGGTTGAAGACCGCTGCCCGCCAGCAGGTGGTCAAGGAGGTCCTCGAGGCCGGCGCCGCCTTCGGCACCCGGCCGGCGCGCACCGACAAGGTGCTGGTCGAGTTCGTCTCGGCCAACCCGACCGGCCCGCTGCACGTCGGCCACGGCCGCCAGGCGGCGCTCGGCGACGCCATCTGCAACCTGCTCGCCACGCAGGGCGACCAGGTGTGGCGCGAGTTCTACTACAACGACGCCGGCGTCCAGATCCAGACCCTGGCCACCAGCACCCAGCTGCGCGCCAAGGGCTTCAAGCCGGGCGACCCGGAGTGGCCCGAGCAGGCCTATAACGGCGAATACATCGCCGACATCGCGGCCGATTTCCTGGCGAAGAAGACGGTCAGCTCCGACGACCGCGAATACACCGCCAGCGGCGACGTGGACGACATCGACTCGATCCGCCAGTTCGCGGTCGCCTACCTGCGCCACGAGCAGGACCTGGACCTGAAGGCCTTCCAGGTGCGCTTCGACAACTACTACCTGGAGTCGAGCCTCTACACCAGCGGCCGGGTCGCGGCCACGGTGCAGAAGCTGATCGACGCCGGCAAGACCTACGAGCAGGACGGCGCCCTGTGGCTGAAGTCGACCGACTACGGCGATGACAAGGACCGCGTCATGCGAAAGGGCGACGGCAGCTACACCTACTTCGTGCCCGACGTCGCGTACCACATCGCCAAGTGGGAGCGCGGCTTCCACAAGGTGGTGAACATCCAGGGCACCGACCACCACGGCACGATCGCCCGGGTGCGCGCCGGCCTGCAGGCGGCCGGTGTCGGCATCCCGGCCGGCTACCCCGACTACGTGCTGCACACCATGGTGCGCGTGGTGCGCGGCGGCGAAGAGGTCAAGATCAGCAAGCGCGCCGGCAGCTACGTGACGCTGCGCGACCTGATCGAATGGACCAGCACCGACGCGGTGCGCTTCTTCCTGCTCTCCCGCAAACCCGACACCGAATACACCTTCGACATCGACCTGGCGCTGGCGCAGAACAACGACAACCCGGTCTACTACGTGCAGTACGCGCATGCGCGCATCTGCTCGGTGCTGGCGGCCTGGGGCGGCGACGAGGCCTCGCTGGTCGATGCCGACCTGTCGCCGCTCGCGAGCCCGGCCTCGCAGGCGCTGCTGCTGCAGCTGGCCAAGTATCCCGAGATGCTGAGCGCCGCCGCCCGCGACTTCGCGCCGCACGACGTCACCTTCTACCTGCGCGAGCTGGCCGCCAGCTACCACAGCTATTACGACGCCGAGCGCATCCTGGTCGAGGACGAAGCGGTCAAGCGGGCCCGGCTCGCGCTCGTCGCTGCCACCGCACGCGTGCTGCACAATGGCCTCGCCGTGCTGGGCGTCAGCGCGCCGCGAAAGATGTGATTCCGACCTTCCACACATGAAACAAAGACAAAGCGGCAATACCGTCATCGGCCTGATCGTCGGGCTGGTGATCGGCCTGGGCGTGGCCCTGGGCATCGCGGTGTACGTGACCAAGGTGCCGATCCCGTTCATGACCAAGACCCAGCGCGGCGGTGCCGAGCAGGACGAGGCCGAGGCCCGCAAGAACCAGAACTGGGACCCGAACGGCCCGCTGGCCGGCAAGGCCGGCGCCGCCCGCCCGGGCGCGCCGGTGCCGGCCACGGCGCCCGCCACCGCCCAGAGCGCGGTGCCCGGGGTG
>NZ_LMUW01000036.1 GCF_009765735.1 Xenophilus sp. L33 | reverse complement strand
GCCCCGCCGCCGAAGCCGCCGGTGGCCAGCACCACGCCGCGCCGGGCGCGGACCCGCCGGCTCGCGCCGGCGCTGTCGCGCACCACCGCGCCGGTCACCCGGCAATCGGCGGTCTCCAGGCGCTCGACGGTAGCGCTGGTCCAGATCGGCACGCCCTGGCGGCGCAGGCTCAGCAGCAGCCGGCCTACCAGCGCATTGCCCATCACCAGCCGGGTGCCGCGCGGATGCCGCAGCCGGTCCGTCAGCTGGCGCCAGACGATGCTGATCACGTGGCGCAGCGCCTTCATGGAAGAGAAGGGCGCCAGCAGGGCGTCGATGTCCACGCGCCCCACCATCATCCCGCCGAGCACGGTGAAGCCGTCGCGCGGCGCGCGCACCAGCGCCATGTCGTTGCCGAGCAGGCGGCCGTCGAATTCGCGGGCGACCAGCGCGCGGCCGGCGACGGCGGAGCCGGGGCCTTCGCGGTAGTCCGGACCGTGCGGGGGCAGGAAGAACTCGACCTCGGAATGCGCGTGCAGGAAGCGCACCGTGTCGGCGCCGCTGGCCAGGAAGGCTTCGCGCTGGCGTTCGCCCTCGGGCGTGTCGCACATCCAGTCGAGGTATTCGCGGGCGTCGTCGAGCGTGTCGCTGCAGTGCTGCTCCGCCGCCAGGTGCGTGCCCGGGATCCAGGCGGTGCCGGCCGAATAGGCGGTGGTGCCACCCACCACGCTCTCCTTCTCGACCAGCAGCACCTTCAGGCCTTCGGCGGCGCCGACGAGCGCGGCGGTCATGCCGGCGCAGCCGGAGCCGATCACCAGCAGGTCGACCTCGGTGTCGGCGCTGCGCTTGTGGGACTCGTTCATGGCTTCTTTCCTCGCCGCAGCCAGGTGCGCGCCAGGCCGTCGGGCATCAGCAGCAGGATGGCGACCAGGATGCCGCCGGTGATGATCTTGTTGCCGTCGCCGCCGACCGAGAAAAATTTCTCCTGCACCAGCATCACGGCGATGCCGAGCAGCGGGCCCAGCAGCAGGCGCTGGCCGAAGAGCACCACGGCCGCCAGCATCAGGATCAGGAAGTAGCCGTCGAACATGTCGGGGCCGACGTAGGCGCGCTGGTAGGCGTAGAGCCATCCGCCCAGGGCGGTGACCGGCGCCGAGATCAGGAACACCAGGAAGCGCACGCGCCGCACATCGCTGCCGAGGCTTGTGGCCAGCGCCGGATTCATGTGCGCCATCAGCGCGGTCCGGCCCAGTTTGGAGCGCCGGAAGCGCGCCACGAAGTAGACGGCGAGCGCCAGCAACGCGAACGCGATCGGCCAGAGCTTCTGTTCGGAATCGGCGGCGTAGGTCCAGCCGCCGATCGAGATGGCCAGCGGCGGGATGCCCGGGATGCCCTCGGAGCCGCCGATCGCGTCGGTGTTGGAGACGATCTCGCGGATCACGATCGCGCTGGCGTAGGTGACCAGCGAGAACATGAACTCGCGCGAACGCAGGGTGAAGAGGCCCAGCAGCGCCGCGATCGCCAGGCTGACGAGCACGGTGAGGCCCGCCGTCTGGAAGGGGCCCAGTGCCAGTTGCGTCGAGCCGTAGCCGACCACGTAGCCGCCCACGGCCCAGAACACCACATGCCCGAGGCTCACCTCGCCCAGGTAGGAAAAGATGATGTCCATGCCGTAGGCCATCACGGCGAAGGTCGCCACCGTGATGCTGGCGGTCCAGACGCCGCCGGAGCCGGCGACATAGGGCAGCACGAAGAAGAGGGCGAGTGCGGCGGCGACCAGCCAGGCGCTGCGCGACGAAGGGGCGCTGGCCGCGCCGGTGACGGGGAGGGTCATGGGATTCTCATTCCCTCGAGAGGCCATTGGGACGTACCGTCAGGACGATCAGCAGGATGCCGAAGGCCGCTGCCATCGCGTAGGCCGACGAGACCAGCGAACTGAACAGCGCGATGAAGATGCCGAGCCCGAGGCCGGCGACCAGCGCGCCGCCCACCGAGCCGATGCCGCCGACCACCACCACCACGAAGGTCATGATGACTTCCTCGAAGCCCATGCTGGTGAGGATCGGCGAGCGCGGCGCGACCAGCGCGGCGGCGGCCGCGACGCTGGCGCACTCGAAGGCGAAGATGCCCGCGTAGACCAGCGCCGTGTTGATGCCGAAGAGCTGGGCCAGCGGCGCGTCCTCGGCGAGCGCGCGGACCGAGGCGCCGAGCCGGGTCTTGTTGCGCACCGCCCAGACCACGCCGTAGATCAGCAGGGTGAAGACGACGATCGCGACGTCCTGCAGCGTGAAGCGCACCTGCGAGACCTCGAAGCGGACCGGCCGCAGCGGGCTCAGCAGGTTCTGCGGGTTGCCGCCGAACAGGATCGCGGCGACGCCCTGCAGGATGTAGCCGATGCCCAGCGTGACGATCATGATGCTCGCGTACTTCTGCTTGGCGACCAGGCGGCGCAGCAGCCCCTGCATCACGCCGCCGAGCAGGGCCAGCGCCACCACCGCGACCAGCGTGGCCGCCAGGTACGACAGGCCGAGCTGCGACATGAAGTACCAGATGACGAAGGCGCCCAGCATGTAGAGGGTGCCGTGCGCGAAGTTGACCAGCCGCGCGGTGCCCAGCAGGATGGTCCAGCCGATGGCCACGCAGGCGTAGCCGGCGCCGTTCACGACGCCGTTGAGCAGTTGCTGCTGCCAGAAGGCGATGTTCATTTCGCTGCCCCTTCCGAGGCGCCCAGGTAGGCCTGGGCAATTCGCTGGTCGTCGCGGAACTCGGCGGCCGAGCCTTCCAGCGTCTTCACGCCGCGCTCCAGCACGATGACCTCGTCGACCACCTTGAGCGCCGCCTGCGCGTTCTGTTCGACCAGCAGCACGCTGAGCCCGGCATCGACCAGCGTGCGGATCCGCTCGAGCATGTCGACGACCAGCATCGGCGCCAGGCCGATCGACGGCTCGTCCAGCAGCAGCGCTTTCGGCCCAGCCATCAGCGCGCAGGCGATGGCCAGCATCTGGCGCTCGCCGCCGCTCAGTTGCATGCCCTTGTGGCGGCGCCGCTCGCCCAGGCGCGGGAAGAGCTCGTAGGCCGCGGCCAGCGAGAGCACGAAGCGGCCGTCGCGGTCCTTGGGCGGCACCACCAGGCCGAGGTTGTCCTCGACCGTGAGCGTGCCGAAGACGTTGCGGCCTTCGGGCACCAACAGCAGCCCGGCCTTGGCCCGCAGGTGCGGCGCCAGCGCCGAGATGTCGCGGCCGTCCAGGCGCACCCGGCCGCTCACGGTGGCATCGCCTCGCGACCAGTTGGCCAGCGCGTTGACCAGCGAGGACTTGCCGGCGCCGTTGGCACCCAGCACGCCGACCATGCGGCCGCGGCGCAGCGTGAGGTCCATCGATTGCAGCGCGACGCTGCCGGCATAGTGGACGCCGAGTCCGGCGCACGAGAGCACCTCGGTGCCCGTGCTGTTTGCTGTGCTGCTCATGCTTCCTTGCCCAGGTACGCCTCGCGCACCTGTTCGTTGGCGCGGATCTGCGCCGGCAGGCCGATCGCGATCTGCTTGCCGCGGTCGAGCACGACGATGTTGTCGGCCAGTTCCATGATGAGGTCCATGTGGTGTTCGATGACCACCACCCCGACGCCGTCGCGCCGGAGCTTGGCGATGATCGCCATCAGTTCCCGCATGTCCTCGCCGCCGATGCCGGCCGCGGGTTCGTCGAGCAGCAACACCTGGGCACCGTCGCCGTAGGCCATGGCGATCGACAGCAGGCGCTGCACGCCGTAGGGAATCTCGGTGGGAAGGCGTTGATGGAATTCGTCGCCGACGTGGAACGACCGCAGCAGCGCGCGGGCCTTGTCCTCGGCATCGTGCCGCTGCCGGCGCTCGACCCAGGGCATGCAGAAGCTCGCGGCCATGGCGGTCGATGAAGAACGGAACAAGGCGCAGACCGCGTTCTCGAGCACGCTGATCTCGCCGAAGAAGGAGTTCTGCTGGAAGGTGCGCTTCAGGCCGAGGGCGGCCAGCCGCTGGGTCGGCACCTTGTCGATCGACGCGCCCCGGAGCGTGACGCTGCCGGCGCGCGCGACGCAGTTGGTCAGCGCGGCGAAGCAGGTGCTCTTGCCGGCGCCGTTCGGCCCGATGACACCCAGCACCTCGCCCGCTCGCACCTCGAAAGTGGCGCCGTCGAGGGCGCGCAGGGCGCCGTACTGGACGTTCAGGTCACGGGCCGAGAGCAGCACCTCGGCCCGCGCTTCGGGACTCGGATGCACGGTTACTTGAGGTCGATCAGCTGGCGCTTGCCGTCGACCATCTTGAACACGACGTAGCGTCCGTCCATCTGGCCGTTGACGAACTTGGCATCGCCGAAGATCGTGTCGGGGAAGGTGCCGTTGCGCAGGATCGGGCCGACCTTCTCGCGGTCGAGCGACTTGGCCTTCTCGACCGCCGCGGCCCAGACCTGCATCGTCACGTAGCCCTGCGCGGCCATCTTCTCGGGCGGCTTGCCGTACTTGGCCTGGTAGCGGGTGGCGAAGTCGCGGTTGGCCGCGATGTCGCTGAAGGGCTTCATGTCCGGGAAGTAGGTGTCGGACGAGATGATGCCGTTGGCCGATGCGCCGGCCACCGTCAGGGCGCTGTCGAGCAGGCCGCCGACCATCGTGACCATCGGCGTCTTGATGCCCAGTTCCGCATATTGCTGGACCAGCGCGGGCATGCCGGTGCCCTGCGAAGCCTGCGTGACGATCATCACGTCGGCGTTGGCCAGGCGCACGTTCTCCAGGATGGTGCGGAAGTCGAGTTGCTTGAAGGGAAACTTCTCGGTCGCGACGATCTCGTAGGCGCCCGGGCTGTAGCGCTTGAGGCCTTCCTCGATCGCGCGCTGCACGCTGGCGCCGTAGACATCGTTCTCGGTCACGAAGGCGATCCGCTTGGCCTGCATGTTCTTGGCCACGAAGCGGGCCGTCAGGTCGCCGTCGGCGGCGCTCGCGGTATTGATCTTGATGGCGTAGGGATTGGCGTTCGCCGTGATGATCTCGTCCGCCTTCGAATTGGAGGTGATGTCGAGGACGCCCGCGCGCACCAGCACCGGCTGGTAGGCCAGCGAGACCGGCGAATTCCAGCCGCCGACCACCACGTCGACCTTCTTGGCGATGAGCTCGTTGGCGCGGCTCACGCCGATGGCGGGGGTGCTCTCGTCATCGGTGGAGATGATGTTCAGCTTGCGTCCGAGCACGCCGCCCTTGGCGTTGAGCGTCTCGGCGGCGAGGTTGATGCCCTTCAGGAGGTCCTGGCCGTTCGGCGCGACCGGCCCGCTCAACGGAAGGATGACGCCGACGTTGATGTCCTGCGCCTGCGCCTGTGTCGTCACGGAGGCGGCCGCTATCGCCGCGACCGCGAGCATCCTGAAAAGCTTCATTCCGTTGTCTCCTGATGTGTTCGTCTGCGTCGAAGTTTGGGATACAGTTATTCATTGGTTGAATAACCTATTCGTTATCTTATATAGCTATTTTTGAGGGGTCAAGGTCGCCTCTCTAAGGGAAAACCATTGGTATGAATGCGCCTGTCGTCAACACCTTGCAGCGCGGACTCATGGTCTTGAAATGCTTCAGCCAGGGCGCCGAAGCCTTCGGCAGCTCGGAGCTGGCTCGCATGACGGGGCTGCCGCAGCCGACGGTCTGGCGCCTGTGCAAGACGCTGGAAAGCGAAGGCTTCCTGGTCGCCGATCAGGATGGAAGCCGCTTCCGACCGGGCCTGCCCCTGCTGACCCTGGGCTACGCGGCGCTGAGCGCGACCGGCATTGCCGGCCATGCCGCCGGCGGCCTGCAGAAGCTCGCCGACCAGGTTCGCGGCAGCGCGACCCTGTCGACCTGCAACGACCTGTCGATGCTCTTCATCCACCGGGCGGTCGCGAAGGACGCGATGCTCAACTTCAACCTGTCAGTCGGCTCCAGCATCCCGATCGCGCACAGCGTCAACGGCTGGGCCTATCTGTGCGCGTTGACGCCGGGCGAGCGGGCCCCGGTCGTTTCGGCGTTGAATGCGACCCACACGGCCGAGATGAAGGCGGTCCGCTCGTCGCGGGAGAAGGCCATGGCCGACTACGCGAAGAAGGGCTATGTCATCAACGACGGCGTCTTCTTCCCAGGGCTCACTTCGGTGGCCGTGCCATTTCGCGCCGGCAGTCGCAACGAGGTCTTCGTGCTGAGCTGCAGCGCCATCACCTCGATCTTCGGGACGGCCACGCTGCGCTCCAAGGCGGCCAGGACATTGATGGAGATCGCCAGCGACCTGTCGCGCCTGCGGCACGTGTGAGCGGCGTTGACCGTCGCCGCCGCGTGTGGTGAACTCGAATTCCGCCGCGCGCGCCTCCCGCCGCATGCGGCTGCCGTCCTCCGAGGAGATTCGCCATGCAGATCGGTGTCCAGAGCTTCGCGTCGCGCAAGCCGCCCCGATTCGAGACGCCGGAAGACGAGCGCACCCATCTGCTGCAGCGGCTCGCCGGCACCTGCCGCATCTTCGGCCGGCGGGGCTTCTCCGAAGGCCTGCTGGGGCACGTCACGGTGCGCGATCCCGAACTGCCCGACCACTTCTGGGTCAACCCGGTCGGCGTGGCGATGAACCGGGTCAAGGTCTCCGACCTGGTGCAGGTCAATCACCAGGGCGAGGTGGTGCGCGGCCAGGGCATGGTCAATCCGGTCGGGCTGCTGCTGCACACCGCGGTGCACCAGGCGCGGCCGGAGGTGTCGGCGGTCTGCCATGCGCATGCCCTGCACGCGTCGGCCTGGTCCTCGTTCGAGCGGCTGCTCGATCCGATCACGCAGGACGCCTGCATCTTCTTCGAGCAGCAGGCACTGATCGTCGAGCCCCGCGTGGTGCGTGACCGCGAGAGCGCGTCGCGCTTCGCCGCGGGCTTCGGCGACAAGCGGGTGGCGATCCACGGCGGCCACGGCATCTTCACGACCGGCCACAGCGTCGACGAGGCGGCCTGGTGGTTCGTGCTGATGAACCGCTGTTGCGAGGCGCAGCTGGCGGTCGAGGCCGCCGGAACGCCGACCCGGTGGCAAGCCGAGGATGCGCGCTGGCAAGCCTCGATACTGGGTTCGCCGACCTTCGGCTGGCTGTCGTTCCAGACCCTGTGGGACGAGATCATCGCCAGCGACCCCGACCTCGTGAACTGAATCCCGGTGCTGTTGCGCATCGCGTCGGCGCTGTCGGCAGCCTGCCTGCTGCTGGGCCTCGCTGCCTGTTCCACCTTGCCCGCCCAGCGCCCGCACCCCGCGACGACGGCGATCACCGACTTCGCGCAGACGCCGCTGGCGAAGATCGTCGACAAGGCGCTGTCCGGCGACGATCGCTCCGGCTTCCGGCTGCAGCCCTACGGCCCCAACTCCTTCGCGACCCGCATCGAGCTGGCGCGGCTGGCAACACGCAGCCTCGACGTCCAGTACTACCTGCTGGCCGGCGACAACACCGGCCGTGCCTTGATGGCCGCTTTGCGCGACGCGGCGGCGCGCGGCGTGCGGGTACGGCTTCTGATCGACGACATGTACACCACGGGCGAAGACGAACTGTTGCTGGCCATGGCCAGCTATCCCAACGTGGAGGTGCGCCTCTTCAATCCCTTCACTGTCGGCCGCGGCAGCGAGTTCACGCGCTTCGGCCTGGCCGCCTTCGACTTCGCGCGGATCAACCACCGCATGCACAACAAGCTCTTCATCGCCGACAACGCCGCGGCGGTGGCGGGCGGCCGCAACATGGCCGATGCCTACGTGATGAACGCCAGCGGCAGCAACTTCATCGACATGGACACCTTCGTCGCCGGGCCGGCGGTGCGCGAGCTGTCGAGCGAGTTCGACCACTACTGGAACAGCGACATCGTCTACCCGGTCGGGCAGATCGCGCACAGCGCGCGCAGCGTCGACGAACTGCGCGCCGACTTCGATCGCGCTGCGGCGGCGGCCATTCCGCCGAAGCCGGCCGACGTCCCGGCCGACGGCCGGATCGCGCATCCGGAGCCGGGCGAGCCGCCGATCATGCCGGCCGACATGGTGCAGATGCTCGACCTGCCTTTCGCGCTGGCGCGGCAGGACATCGGCACGCTCATCTTGGCGAAGGCGCGGGTGCTCTACGACCCGCTCGACAAGGCCTTCGGCTGGAACGAGTCGCGCGATTCGCTGACGGGCACGGTCACCGGCGGCGTGATCGCCTGGCTGCACACGGCGCGCAGCGACATCAAGATGGTGTCGCCGTATTTCATCCCGAGCGAAGCGTCGGCGGAAAGCCTGGTCGAGGCGCGAAGCAAGGGCGTGAGCGTGACGGTCGTCACCAACTCGCTGGCCTCGACCGACGTGCCGTGGGTCTACGGCGCCTATTCGCCGTACCTCGAGCAACTGCTCGGCGCCGGCGTGCAGGTGTTCGAGCTGAGCCCGTCGCTCAGCGTGGAGCGCGCCCGGCTGGGCATCTTCGGCAACCGCTCGGCCGCGCTGCACATGAAGAGCGCGATCATCGACCACGCGCAGGTCTTCCTCGGCTCGATGAACCTCGACCCGCGCTCGGCGCTGTTGAACACCGAGCTCGGCCTGATCATCGAAAGCCCGGAGATGGCCCAGCGGCTGGACGCCTTCGCCGATGCCGACAGCTGGTACCGGCTGCGCCTGAACCCGGCCAACGGCAAGGTGCAATGGATCCGCGACAACGCCGACGGCACGCGAACCTACTTCGACGTGCCGCCAGAGACCACGTTCTGGCAGCGGCTGGAGCTGCGCCTGGTCGGCCCGTTCGTGCCTGTGAGCGACCTCTGACCGCCTCGTGAACGGGCACCAAGTCGCGGATTCGATTCATATTTGTGAGGCTGGTCGTCGATCCGCCCGAAGGCGCGCCGCAGAATGCGCACTCACCCGACACGGCACTCCAACGATGACTCCCCGAGACGAACCCGCAACGCCCGCGCTGCGCGACCACACGCTGACCTTTTCCGAGCCCGAACTGCGCGCGCTCCAATCCGTCGCCGCCGCCTGGGCCAAGGCGATGAACGACCATCCCGAGGCGACCCGCCTCTACCTGGACGCGGACCAGATCGACCCGGCACTGCGCGCATTGGCGAGAATCACGCAGGCCCGCTGAGCCGCCCGCATCGCGCAGCAGGAAAAGAAGGCCGCGCAGCGGCGTCCACTGAGCGGCTTCCCGTCGCTTTGCGGTTCCGAGCGAAGTCCGGCAGCATGGTCACTTCGTCGACGAAAGGAATTCCATTGAGCCGCATCTTCATCACCGGATCCGCGGACGGCCTCGGCCATGGTGCCGCGAAAGAACTGATCGCCGCCGGCCACGAGGTCGTGGTGCACGCGCGATCGGACGAACGGGCCCGCACGTTGCGCGCGAGCCTGCCTGGGGCGGCCGCGGTCGTCACCGGCGATCTCGCCAGCGCAGCGCAAACCCGCGCGCTCGCCGCACAGGTCAACGCCATCGGCCGCATGGACGGCGTGATCCACAACGCCGGCATCTACCAGGAGGCCACGCGCGGCAGCACGCCCGAAGGCCATGCCAGGGTGCTGGCGGTGAACACGCTCGCGCCCTACCTGCTGACGGCGCTGATCGAGCGGCCGGGCCGCCTCGTATACCTCAGCAGCGGCATGCACCGCAGTGGCGAAGGGTCGCTGCGGGACATCGACTGGACCGCACGCGCCTGGCAATCGACGCAGGCCTATTGCGAGAGCAAGCTGCATCTGGCGGCCCTGGCCGCGGCATTGGCGCTGCGATGGCCGCTGGTGCGAAGCCATGCCGTCGACCCCGGCTGGGTGCCGACGCGCATGGGCGGCGCGAGCGCGACCGACGACCTCGAGATGGGCCACCAGACCCAGACCTGGCTGGCGGTGAGCGACGACGCGGCCGCCCGGTCGAGCGGCGGCTACTGGCACCACAAGCAGCGGCAGACGCCGGCCGCGGAAGTCAGCGATCCGGTGTTCCAGCAGAGGCTGCTGGCGAAGCTCGAAGAGCTGACCGGCGTCGCATTGCCCTAGGTGCGGCCGCTGCGGCCGGTGGGTCTTTCAGCGACGACCGTTCCAGTCCGGGCCGCGGTCGTCGTGCCGCCAGTACGGCCGCTCCGAATGCTCGCGTTCCCAGCGCCAATGGTCGCCCCGGCCGCCGCGATCGTCCCAGCGATGGGGCGGCTCTTCGTACACCGGCCGCGGTGCGCCATAGCGCCCGTAGCCCACGGCCTCGTAGCCCGGCGCGAAGCGGCCGACGGGCGGCGCAGGGCGGTCGTAGACCACCGGTGCCGGGCCGTAGACCGGCTCCTGCCTGAAGTGGCCCGGCTCCGAGACACCGACCGAGATGCCCGGCAGGGCGATGCCCACGCCCCAGCTGGGACCGGCACTGGCCGAGGTCGCACCGAGCAGGGCGGCCACGGCGGCGACACCGGCGATCGCCATCTTCGAAAACATCGAGCGCGTGTTCATCGAGAACCTCCAGGACCGACAGACATTGCCGGCATGTGTGTTCAACGGCATGGCCTCGGCGGCGTGCACCGCGCGCACGCAAAGCTGCGGTAAACCTTCGTTGCTGCGACGCGAAGGTGTGCGACATAAAATTTGCAACCACCCCTTCATTGCCTTGCAGGAGTCCCCATGCTGACCGTCCACCATCTCGGGAAGTCGCAGTCGGAGCGCATCGTCTGGCTCTGCGAAGAACTCGGCATTCCCTATGAATTGAAGCTGTACCAGCGCGAAGCCGTCGGCAATGCCGCGCCCGTCGACTACAAGGCATTGCACTGGTCGGGGACCGCGCCGGTCATCACCGACGGCGACATCACCCTGGCCGAGTCGGGCGCGATCATCGACTACATCGTGGGTCGCTATGGCAACGGCCGATTGACCGTCGGCCCTGACAGTCCGGAGTTCGCCGACTACCTCTTCTGGTTCCACTTCGTGAACGGCTCACTGGTGCCGAGCCTGCTGATGCTCGCTGCCGAGGGCAACCTGGCGGCCTTCATCGGCAGGCGCGCCCATCGCAGCTTCGAGGCGCTCGATGCGCATCTGGCCGATCACACCTGGCTGGCGGGCGACACCTTCACGGGCGCCGACATCATGATCGGCTACCCGTTGACGACCCGTCGCCAGTTCTTCCTTCCGCTCGACCTGTCGCCCTACCCGAACATCCGCGCCTATCTCAAGCGTATCGGCGAGCGGCCTGCCTATCTGCGGGCGAGAGAGAAGGGCGATCCCGGCATACCGCTCCATCTCGAATGAGCGGCGGATCGCCGCACGGTTCAGGCGTAGCGCTTGTTCAGCGCATCGTCCGCCAGCGTGAAGATGGCCTCCTGCTTGCGGAAGGCGGCCATGAAGGCTTCCATGCCAGGTGAGACGATCAGGTCGCGCCGGCGCATGAAGCCGTAGCTCAGCTTCAACCAGTCCGCCTTGATCGGCATGAGCGCCAAGGTGCCCTGTTCGAGTTCCGCCTCGAGTTGCACCAGGGTCGCCGCGCCGATGGCGTCGCTCGACTTGACGATGACCTTGGCCATCGGGACGGAGTCGACCTCGCAGGCCGGCACGAAATCGCCCGTGGTCTCGTCGGTGTGACCGGCCCGGCCGCGCAGGCGGGTCAGCGAAGTCCCGAGTCGCACGGCGGCGCGGGTCCCGGCGATGGGCACCGTCGACAGGTCGGCCAGCGTCAGGTCGGAGCGACCCAGGAGCGCATGGCCGGCGCGGCAATAGAAGTGCATGGCGTGCTGACCGAGGGGCTCGCAGATCAGCCGTCCGTCGGCCGCCAGGGCACCGACATCGGCGATGCCGAAGTCGGATTCGCGCGCCAGCACCTGCGCGCTGACATCGCGCCAATTGGCCAGCCGGATGCGGCTCAGGAGATCGGGATGCGTGGCCGCCATCTCGGCCATGGCGGCCGGCGCGAGGAAGTCGTACATGTACGGCCCGACGGAGATGCGCGTCGCTGTCTTCTCCTGCCCCCTCAGCAAGAGCATCTCGCGCTTGAGATCGTCGCGCGCCAGCAGCAGCAGGTGGGCCTTGGCCAGGAAGGCTTCGCCGAACTTGTTCGGCACCGCGCCATGCGGCAGCCGGTCGAAGATCGGCAGGCCGAGGGTGGTCTCCAGGGCCTGGATGCTGCGCGTCAGCGCCGGCTGGGACAGATGCAGCGCCGTGGCCGCCAGATGAAAGCTCCCGAGTTGCGCAATGGATCGTGCATGTTGAAGCTGGCGGATCGTCGGCATTTTTCTGATGCGAAAAGCTTATCGAGGGTCGCCAATCATCGCATTGGACGCAATTGAGTGCCACCTTTAGAGTCGCCGCCGGGCTCAGATGGCGTGCAAGCAATTGTCGCTTCGGAGCTGCCATGCACCGTCGATGCACGGTCGCAACAATTCAATTCGAGGTCGATCCATGAACACGTGCAATTGCCTGATGCAGATCACGACGGCGCAGTTGCCTCGCTTCGCGCATTGCCTGCCGCGGCAAAGAGGCAACGTGAAGATATCGACGCTCACCGTCCTGAATGCATTGCTGCATGTCCGGCAAGGCGGCGACGGACGGTGGACCGCACTGCCGGCGCACTATGGCGACTGGCGACCGATCTACGCCCGCGTCAATCGCTGGTCGAGGAGCGGCGTCCTCGACCGCGTGATTGCCGAGTTCGACGCATTGGCGCTAGCCGAATCGCGTTCCGCCGTTGCCGTTGCCGTTGCCGTTGCCGTTGCCGATGCCGTCGACGTCCATTCACCACACGTTTCCTGAATCCCATGTCCGATCCCGAGTCCAGGCGCCGAAGCGCGTCGCCGATCGTCCTCGTCACCGTGGTGGTGCTCGTGCTCGCCTTTGCCTGGCTGGTGCGCTTCGCCTACAAGGAGGTCTTCGGCCGCCTTCATGCGCTGGAGGCCCATGCGCTCACGCTCGAGCAGGCCGACAAGGAAGCCACCGCCCGCGCCGCGCAGGCGGCGCAGGTCGCATTGATGCCGGTGATCGCCGACGCGCGCAAGCTGACCGAGAGCCTGAACGATCCCGACGGCGCCTTCCAGCAGACGCTGAAGTCGGGCCACGAGATGGCCCTGCAGTTCCCCGCGCTCACCGAGAAGACCAACCAGGTGATCGACCAGACCCAGGAGGCGGTCAAGACCATTCAGGGCGATGCCACCGCCACACTGCAGCGGGCCAGCCGCACGGTCGGCGTGATCGAGCAGGCCGCGCCGGAGGTGATCGACAAGGTGCGCCAGGCGGTCGCCACCTCGCAGGCGACCAGCGCGCAGGTGCAGGCGATGGCGGTCCAGGCGAACGAGAAGCTGCCCGCCGTCCTCGACCAGGTGCAGGCCGCCGCGACGCAGACCAACGACATGGTCAGCACCGCCCGCCAGACCTGGCCGATCAGCATGCTGACGGGCACGCCGACCAGGCCGCAGTCGCTGCCGATCGACAGCATCGGCGGATTGCCGCTCCCGGGCGAAGCAGGCGGATCCGCCGCGTCGGGAGCAGCGCAATGAGCCTGATGACCGGACAACAGGATGACCGCCGCCGCCTGCGCCTCTGGGCCTGCACCCTCGGCCTCGCCGGCGCCGCCTTGCTCGGCGCCTGTTCCTCGCCGCCGCAACGTTCGCCGGCCGAGATCCAGGCGCAGGGCTACAACGTGCAGGGCATGGAGCGCTTCAAGGCCGGCGCGCTGCCGCAGTCGCTGGCACTGTTCGAGCAGGCGCTGTCGGTGGCGCAGTCGGTCGAGGACGACAACGCGATCGCGGTCGCAAGGCTCAACCTCGCCATGGTCTACGTGGCCATGGGCCGGCAGGACGAAGGGCTGCATCAACTCGACCTGGTGTCCAACGAACAGCGCCTGGCCTTCAGCACCGAGCGCCGCGCCGAGGCATCGCTGCGCCGCGCGATGGCCCTGGAAGCCACCGACCGCGCCGGCGCCCAAGAGGCGCTCGTCCAGGCGGCCACCTTGTGCGGCAGCGGCTGCGGGCTGCGCGGCAAGATCCTGAACCTGCAGGCCTACATGGCGCTCGACGGCGGCCATCCCGACGATGCGCTCAAGCTGGCGCAGCAGGCCCAGGGCGCGCTCGCCAAGGACGACACGCTCGAGCGCGCCAATTCACTGCGCCTGCAGGGCAGCGCCGACATCGCGCTGAAGACGCCGGCCGCGGCACTGCCCCTGCTCGACGAGGCGCTCAAGCTGGACAAGGCCGCCGGCAGCAGCCAGAAGATCTATCAGGACCTGCTCCTGATGGGCCAGGCCTCGAGCGGCCAGCCGGACAAGGCGCGCGACTACTGGGCGCGTGCGCACGAGGTCGCGGCGGCCTCGAAGAACCAGGCCGGCGTCGAGCGCACGGCCCGCCTGCTGGCGCAGGCCGGCGCGACACCGGTGGCACCCGCGGCAGCCGCGCCGTGAGCGTCCCCGGCCGCGTTCCCGGCGGCCTTCACTGACGCACGTAGCGCAGGTGCGTGGCGCCTTCGCCGTCGAGCACCCGGTCGATGCGGAACTGCGTGCCGGGCTGGCCCAGGTTTTCGAAGAGGCGCCGGCCGCTGCCGAACAGCACCGGTGCCAGCGCGATCTCCAACTCGTCGATCGCATCCAGCTCGAGGTACTGCTGGATGACGTCCGCGCCGCCCGAGATGCGCACGTCGCGGCCGCCCGCGGCCTCCCGGGCCAGCGCCAGTGCGCGTTCCGGCCCGTCGTTGACGAAGTGGAAGGTGGTGCCGCCGGGGCGCACCCACGGTTCGCGCTTCTGGTGGGTCAGCACGTAGACCGGCGTGTGGAAGGGCGCGTCTTCCGGCCAGGCGACCTCGCCCTGGTCGAACATGCGCTTGCCCATGACGTTCGCGCCGATGCGCTCCACCGTGTTGCGCACCAGGTCGTTGACCGGACCGGTTTCACCGCCGGGGCCCATGTGGAGCAGCGTCTCGCGAAAGTATTGCTGCTTCATCAGCCAGCTCATCATCGCGCCCCACTTGGCGCCCCAGCCCATGTGGCCGGGGTCGCTCATGGTCATGCCCTCCGGTGCCATGTAGCCGTCGAGGCTGAGGCCGATGTTGACGAATACCTTGCTCATGGATGTCCTTCGCTGGTTCGACGATCAATTGATGTGTACGCTGTACACAACTATATCCCGAAAGCGGTCGAAGCCTGAACAGGCAGAATCGCCGGAGCCTTCCGCACCCCCGGGCCCCCTTTTCCGGGCCTTCCCGACCTCATCGACCGCCATGGGCATCCAGCAAAGAAACAACGTCCAGGTGCAGGGAGCCGGCGACGCCACCATCGTCTTCGCGCACGGATTCGGTTGCGACCAGAACATGTGGCGCCTCATGGCGCCGTGTTTCGCCGATCGCTACCGCGTGGTGACCTTCGATCACGTCGGGGCTGGCAACTCCGACCTCGGCGCCTGGGACGCCGCCAGGTACGCCAGCCTGGGCGGCTATGCCGACGACCTGCTGGAGGTCGTGAAGGAAGTGTCGGACCAGCCGGTGCTCTTCGTCGGGCATTCGGTGAGCGCGATGATCGGCATGCTGGCCGACCTGAAGTCGCCCGGCGCCTTCGCCGCGCACATGATGATCGGCCCGTCGCCCTGCTACATCAACGACGGCGACTACGTCGGCGGCTTCACGCGGGCCGACATCGATTCGCTGCTCGACACGCTCGAGAGCAACTACCTCGGATGGGCCAGCAGCATGGCCCCGGCCATCATGGGCGCGCCCGACCGGCCGGAACTCGGCGCCGAGCTCACCGCCAGCTTCTGCCGCACCGACCCGGACATCGCCAAGCAATTCGCCAAGACCACCTTTCTCTCGGACAACCGCGACGAAGTCGCGAAGCTGAAGACGCGGACGCTGGTGATCCAATCGTCCGACGATCTGATCGCGCCGGTCACGGTCGGCGAATACATGCGCAGCACCTTGCCGAACGGCATCCTGCGCGTCGTCGACAACATCGGCCACTGCCCGCATCTCAGTGCGCCGAGCGCCAGCTGCGCGGCCATCGAGGAGTTCCTCGCCACTTTGGACCGGCGCTAGGGCTTCGATGAACGCCCGAGTCCCGGACGCCGAGGAACTGTTCGACGAGGCGGCCTGCGGCCTGATCGTCACCGCGCTGGACGGCGTCATCCTGAAGGTCAACGCGACCTTCTGCGACTGGGTCGGCATCCCGCGCGAAGCGCTCGTCGAGAAGCGCCGCCTGCAGGAGCTGTTCACGATAGGCGGGCGCATCTTCCACCAGACGCACTGGGTGCCGACCCTGCAGATGCAGGGCTCGCTGGCCGAGGTGAAGTTCGACCTGCTGCACCGCGACGGCCGGACCATCCCGATGATCCTGAATGCGCGGCGGCGCCGACGCGAGACCGGCGAGTTCGACGAGATCGCCGCCTTCGTGGCGCAGGACCGCAACCGCTACGAGCGCGAATTGATGGGCGCGCGCAAGAAGGCCGATTCGCTGCTCGAGGTCGAGCGCGAATCGCGGCGCCTGCTGCGCGACCGGGCGCTCTTCGCCGAGCAGATGGTCGGCATCGTGAGCCACGACCTGCGCAATCCGCTGTCCGCGATCCTGATGGGCGTGCGGCTGCTCGGGCGCGGCGAGAACGAGCGCCGCAACCGGGTCATGGACCACGTGCGCGGCTCGGCCGAACGCGCGCAACGGCTGATCGAGGAATTGCTCGACTTCACGCAGGCGCGCGTCGGCGCGGGGCTGTCGGTGAACCTCAAGCCGATCGACCTGCACGCGCTGGCCGCGCGCATCGTCGACGAACTGCGGCTGGCGTTCCCCGACACCGCGATCGAGCATCGGGCCGAGGGCCCAGGCGATTGCGCCGCGGACGCCGATCGCCTGGCGCAGCTCCTGGGCAACCTGGTCGGCAACGCCGTCGCCTATGGCCGGCCCGGCACGCCGATCGTGGTGGTTTCGGCGATCGACGGCGGCACCGCGACGCTGAGCGTGCACAACGAAGGCGAACCGATCACGCCGGATGCGCTCGGCCACATCTTCGAGCCGATGGTCCGCGGCGACGTCGCGAGCAGCGCGGTGCGAAGCGTCGGGCTGGGCCTCTTCATCGTCAAGGAGATCGCCAGGTCGCACCATGGCGAGATGCGGGTGGCGTCGGAGGCGGGCAGCGGCACGACGTTCACGCTGAGCTTTCCCGTCGGCGCCGTCGGTCTTTGAGGCCAAGTGCCTCGGTGGGGTATGGGTCCTCAGAAGACCCAGGTTAGTCCGAGGAGCGGGCCGTGCATGCCGATGTCGATCAGCGTGCCCTTCTCGTGATAGTCGAGACTGAGATAGCGATAGCCGGCCGAGACGTAGAAGTTGTCGCCGATGCTGTAGTTCACCGTGGCGATCACCTGCCCGGTCGACGACGATCCGCCGCCACCGCCGATGTCGGCATAGAAGATGGCGGACCATCGCGGCGCCAGTGCCTTGTTCAGGCGGATCGCGACCACCGGATCGGCGAACGACACGCTCGGCGAGGTGCCGAGGCCGACCCCGGGCGCCTTCAGCGCCACCCGGATGTCCCAGGCCCGAAGGCCGCCCAGCAGGTCCACGCCGAGGCCCGGCTCGTCGATGACCTTGTAGCCCGCCTCCAGGGTGGCGGTAGTCAGCCGCACCTTGCCGTCGATCACCAGCCCGCGCAGCGGCTGCACGCTGCGCGACAGGTCGACATAGCTGATGTCGCCCAGCAGCACGAAGCGGTCGCGCCGGGCGGTGCCGGACACGAAGGCCGCGGCCGAGAGGTCGTCGAGCACGTCGCCTAACGAATTGCTGAAATGCACCGTCGGGCTGAGCGTCAGGGGGCGGAGCTTGCCGCCCACGCCCGCGGCCCAGACGTAGGGCGTGAGCTGGACCGACCATGTGTCGGAGGCGTTCTGGGCCTTCGCCGCAGGGGCGAAGACGGCGGCCGCCAGGAGCGCGACGCTCGCTGCGAATCCTTGGAGCGAGCGAGCGTGCATGCGTGGGGATCCTTCTTGCGGGCGAACGTGGTCGGAAATCATATGTCCCTGCTTGCGCACATCGGAGTGTGCGACGACTCAACTTTTCTTTGACTCCCGGGCCAACCGCGTCACACGCGGATCGCGATCTTTGGCAATAATGCGGCCCGGCGTGTAGGAAAATTCCCACAATCAAGTTCCCGCGCGCCGGTGGTGGTTCGCACGACGAGGAGTGTGTGCAATGGACAGGAGGAAAGTGCCGAAGGCCCTGTACGGGTCGTGCGGCTCGCTTCGCGCGGGTGCGTGCGCGTCGATGACGGGCGAGGACGCGATCGCCCGATGAACTGGATCACCCTCATCTGGGCGATGGTCGCGTCGGCCTGCCTGACGCTGGCCGCGGTGCACCTGCCGGTCTGGCTGCGCGACCGCAGCGCCCAGCCGAGCGCGTTCTTCGCGATGCAATGCATCTCGACCGCGGGCCTCGCGTTCTGCGAGCTGAGGATGATGCACGCCCAGAGCATCGATGCCTATGCCTGCGGATGCGGTTGGCCCACCTGACGGTGCTGGGCATGAGCGTGGCGGCGGTCGGCTTCGTTGCGACCTATTTCAGGACAGGGCATCTGTGGATCGGATGGACGGCGATCGCGCTGCGGACCGCCTCGATGCTGCCCAACTGGCTGACAGGCCGGAGCTTGAACTTCCAGACGATCGACGGCTTGCAACCGATCCCGTTCCTGGGCGAAACCGTTTCCACCGCCATCGCGACACCCAACCCGTGGATGCTGCTGTCGCAAGTCGCCCAGTTGCTGGTCGTGATCTTCGTCGTCGACGCCAGCATCTCCGCCTGGCGCCAGGGCCAGCGCCGCGTCGCTGTGACTGTCGGCGGCGGCATCGTGCTCCTGTCGCTGCTGGGGCTGGTGCAGGCGGTGCTGGTCTTCTGGGGCTGGCTGCGCATGCCGATCACTGTCAGCGTGCTGTCGCTCGGCGTGGTGCTCGCCATGGCCTACGAGATGAGCCGCGACGTGCTGCGCGCCACGCTGCTGAGCCGTGAACTGCACGAGAGCCAGGAACGCATGACCCTGGCGGCCGAGGCGGCGCAACTGGGCATCTGGATGCTCGACTTCTCGCGCGACGATCTCTGGGCCAGCGCGCGCACGCGTGCGCTCTTCGGCTTCTCCGGTACCGAGAAGCTCGACCTGGACCGGCTGCTGCTGCGGGTCGACGCCGACGACCGCGCTGCCGTTCGCGAGGCCTTCTCGGGCGCGTCGCGGGCGCCGGGCGGCTACCACATCGAATTCCGGGTGCATCCGGCGGGCGACAGGTCGCGCACCCGCTGGATCGCGGTGCAGGGCCGGGTGGAGGAAGACGAACGCGGGCGGCCGATGTGCATGCGCGGGGCCTGCAGCGACGTCACCGAGCGCAAGGTGAACGATCAGCAGATGCTGCAGTTGCGGCTCGAGGTTGCGCACGCGGGGCGGGTCTCGGCCATGGGCCAGATGGCGGCCAGCCTGGCGCACGAGATCAACCAGCCGCTGGGCGCGATCATGCGAAACGCGGAGACCGCCCTGCTGCTGATGCGGGCCGAGTCGCCCGACACGACCGAGATCCGCGCCATCCTTGCCGACATCCTGGGTGACGACCAGCGCGCCGGCGCGGTGATCGACCGCATGCGCGCCATGCTCCGGCGCAGCGAACTCGAGATCCGCGCCTTGGCCGTCGGCAGCCTGCTGTCGGATGTCGCGGCGCTGGTGCGCCCGGATGCCGCCGCGCGGCACGTGCGCGTGATGGTCGAGATCGAGGACGACCTGCCGCCGGTGATGGGCGACTCGGTCCACCTGCAGCAAGTGCTGCTGAACCTGATCTCCAACGGCATGGACGCGATCGACGAAGCCAGCCGCAAGGTGCGCGACATCGCGGTGTCGGCGGTGCGCCGCGGTGCCCGGGTCGTGGAGATCGCGGTGAGCGACAGCGGCCCGGGCATTCCGCTCGAACGGCTGGAGCAGGTCTTCGGGTCCTTCTACACCACCAAGGCCAGCGGACTCGGCATGGGCCTGTCGATCTCGCGCAGCCTGGTCGAGGCGCACGGCGGCCGGCTCTGGGCCGAGAACATCGACGGCGGCGGCGCCAGCCTTCGCTTCACCCTGCCGGTGCCCGCACCGGATCCCGCATGAACCTTTCCCTGCCTGTCGTGCACGTCGTCGATGACGACGCGTCGTTCCTCCACGCGACCGCGAGGCTGCTGTCGGTGAGCGGCTTCGCGGTGAAGACCTATGCGTCGGCGGATGTCTTCCTCGCGCAATGCGACTGCACGAGCGCCGGCTGCGTGGTGGCCGACCTGCAGATGCCGGGCTCGAGCGGGCTCGAATTGCAGGCGGCCCTCGCGCAGCGCGGCATCCCGATGCCGATCGTCTTCCTCACCGGCCGAGCCGATACCGAGTCGACCGTGCGGGCGATGCGCGCCGGTGCCGAGGACTTCCTGGAGAAGCGAGCGCCGATGGAAGCGCTGCTCGACGCGGTCCGGCGCGCCCTGGCCCGAGGCTCGCAGGAACAGGCGAGCCGGGCACGGCGGCTCGAACTGGCGGAGCGCTTCAAGGCGCTGTCGGACCGCGAACGCGAAGTGCTCGTGCACGTGCTGCGCGGCCGCCTCAACAAGCAGATCGCCGGCGACCTCGACGTCAACGAGCGCACCGTCAAGCGGCACCGGACCGCCATCATGGCCAAGCTGAAGGTGCGCGCGGTCGCCGACCTGGTGCGGCTGGCGGAGGAGGCGGACGAAGCAGGCGGCCGCCCGGCGGCGGCGAACTGAACGAAGCGCCAGGAACTTCCCTCGGCCCTCAGGCCGGCCGTGCGGCCGCGCCGCCGCGGGCCAGCAGGGCGCCGCCGAGCGTCGGATAGACCAGCACGCAGAGCAGGGCGGCACCGACCAGCGCCGCCGCGACGTCCGGGTTCAGGCTGCCCGTGTGGCTGCCGATCTCGGTGATGACGACGATGATCGACAGCGAAGGCACGGCCGACGACAAGGCGAAAGGCAGCGCCTGCCCCGCCGCGAGCCGCCTGCGGTAGAGCAGCACCGGCAGGCCGCGCACCAGCAGGAACAGCAACGCGAAGCCGGGCACCAGCAGCATCGTGGTGGCGTCCTTGCCGAGGGCCGCGATGTCGAACTTGATGCCGGTGCCGACGAAGAAGAAGGGATAGAACCACGAGAAGCAGAGGGTCTCGAGCTTCTCGCGCAAGGGCTTGCCCGCCGGCCCGCGCGTCGCTTGACCCAGGACCATGCCGGCGGCGAAGGCGCCGAAGATGCTCTCGAAGCCGAAGCGCTCGGCGAGCAGCAGCAGCGCCGTCACCACCAGCAGCGAGGCCCGCACGGGCATCTGGGTGCTCCTGTGCATGTGCCGGCCGAGGATGCCGAGCAGCCGGGGCGGCCGGGCCTTGACGCCCAGCCAAGCGGCGGCCGCGACGATGGCCAGGAAGAGCACCAGGAAGCCCGCCTCCTGCCAGCTGTCGTAGTGCTGCGAAAGCAGCAGCGACATCGCGACGATGGGGCCGACCTCGCCCAGCGTGCCGGCAGCCATGACGAGGCGGCCGAACGGCGTGCCCAACTCGCCGCTGTCGCGCAGGATCGGCACCAGCACGCCGAGGCCGGTGGTGCACAGCGCCAGCACCACCATCATCGGCGCGTCGACCTTCGGAACCGAATGCAGCAGCGCGACGGCCGCCAGGCTCAGCAGGACCGAAAGGACCCAGCCGGCCGCGCCGAGCGTGAGTGGCTGGCCGCCGATCTCGCCGAAGTCCAGTTCGATGCCGGCCATGAAGAGGGTGGTCGCCATGCCGATCGTGAACATGATGGCGACGAAACTCTCGAAGGGCACCAGCCCCAGCACGTGCGGACCGATCACGATGCCGAGCAGCACCTCGAGCACCACCACCGGCAGCTTGAAGCCGAGGGAATCTCGCCCAGCAGCGGCGCGACGACAGCGACGAGCAGGACCCAGAAGACCGGTGTGTGGCTCATGCCGGCGCGCTGGACGGCGCGTGTCGACCTTCGTTCAGCGGCGGATCACCGCCGCGCCGTTGGGGCCGACGCAGCCTGCGCGGTAGACGCCGGCCGCGCACTTGACGGCCGGCGGGTGGACCACCACGGGCGGCGGCGCCTTGCGCACGACGACCGCGCCGTTGGGCCCGGCGCAGCCGGCACGGACGATGCCGTCGGCGCACACCACGGCCGAGGCCTGGGCGGAAATCAGCAGCAGTCCGAGGGCGGCGGAGGCCGCGAATGCATGGCGGGTCTTCATGGGAATCTCTTTCGTGTGGATCGTTGGGAAATCGGGCTCAGGGCGCGCGGACCACTTCCGAGACGGCACCGTTCTCGTTGACCGAGCAATTGACCGGATGGCTCTGGCCGGCCACGCTCAAGGTCACGACGTAGCTGTCGGCCATGCCGCCGAGGGCCTGCTGGTCGCTGGTCGGGGTGACGTCCTGCGGCGGCACCTTGTAGTAGCGCGAGGCCGCATCGATGCAGCCGGTGCGCGATTCCTTGGGCGACAGGAAGCCCGCGAAGATCGCCGGCGGCTTGTAGCCGTCGATGGTGGCCGGTGGCGCCCGCGGCGGCGCGCAGGCGGTGACGAGCAGGCCGAGGCCGGCAATGGCGCACAGGTGGGCGTATCGGATCGTTCGCATCGTGAGTCTCTCGCTTGCTTGCTTGCTTCAGGCCTGGCCGGAGCGCAGGGCCGCGAAGCGGGAGGCGAACAGCGCCGCCCACTTGTTGAACGCGTCCTGCGCATAGGTCCAGCTTTCGAATGAACTCAGGTAGCCATTGGTCCAGGCTTTCACGGCATCGGGCGCGCTGCCCTTCAGGTCGGCCGCGTACTTCAGGCCGATCTGGCTGTCCGCGCATTCGCCCATGACCTGGCCGGTCGCACCGTCGCGGAACTGCATCTGGATGCCGGTCTGGCCCATGTAGGGCGTCGAGCCGGCCGGCCGGCCGCTGGCCGCGCCCGAGCCGGCTTCGGCGATGAAGCCGTAGGGCACCGCGGTGCCGACCATGCTCGCCGTCGTGTTGGTCGGCGTCAGCGAGGTCAGTGCGATGCGCACGCGCAGCACGCCGGGGCCGGGCTTGTCGACCACCGGCAGCACCGGCCGCATGTTGTCGACCAGCGCCTTGTGGAAG
Source organism: Xenophilus sp. L33 (assembly GCF_009765735.1). Classification (GTDB taxonomy): domain Bacteria; phylum Pseudomonadota; class Gammaproteobacteria; order Burkholderiales; family Burkholderiaceae_C; genus Variovorax. The sequence continues at coordinate 221,895 of NZ_LMUW01000036.1, read as the reverse complement.
TAGTCGACCAGCGTCTTCAGGTCGGTGGGATCGATGGCGCGTTGTTCCGGCGTCGGCGTCAGGTAGACCTGGATGCGCTCGAACATGACCTTGTCGTAGCGGTGCCAGTCCACCTTGGCCTGGCGCCAGCACAGCGCGCCGCCGGCCGCAGCGCTGGGCTTGAGTTGGCCGGGGGCGCTCAGGAAGCCGACGTCGGTGACCTTGGCGCTCGAGATGTCGGAGGCTGTGACGGCATTGCCGCCGGCACTCGGCGTCGCGCAGCCGGCGAGCAGGCCGAGGCTGGCGATGCCGACGAGGACGGCCGAGGCGACGGGTCGCAGGCGGGCGGATCGGAATGAGGTCATGGTGTTCTCTTCTTGCGTGGGTTCGAAGCGGGGCGTCTTCAGGGCGCCGGCACGACCTGGTAATAGACGCCGTTGGCGCCGTAGTAGGGCCTGAACCAGCTGGAGCCGACGTTGTAGTAGCTCACCCCGCCGATGGTGGCGACGCCCGCGCCGGCGGGCAGCACGGCGTAGTTGGTGCCCATCACGTAGGCCGGCCGGGCCACCGCCGTGGCCACCGCCGCGCCGGCGACCGCGCCGACCGCGACGCCGGCGGCGACCGCGCCCGCGCTGTAGCCGCAGTTGTAGCAACCGCCGACCACGCCGACCGGCGGGTGGTAGGGCGCGTAGCCCGGCGCGCCGTAGGCGGGCGGATGGTAGGTGCTGTAGCCGCCGGCGGTGGTGTGCACGCCGCCGTAGCCCGCGACGCCTTCGCTGTGGCCGCCGTCGGCATTGGTGTGGCTCCAGCCGCCCATGGCGTTGGCGGAGGTCGAGCCGCCGTAGCGGTTGTCGTGGGTCATCTCGCCGCCGCCGCCGTAGGAATGGCCGCCGAAGCGATTGGCGCTGGCCCAGGCCGACGCCTGCGAATGCAGGCCCATGCCGGCGCAGAGTGCGAGCAGGACGGGAACGATGCTTTTCTTCATGGGTCGCTCCTCAGGGTTGGGCGGCGGACTTGGCACCCTTGGCCGGTCCCAGCTTGCGGGTGGCGGCCGGCGCGGCGGGCGAGGCGAAGGAGATCTTGGTGGCGTTCTGCGCGTCGAGCGACATGAAGGCATCGGCCGCGACGACCGGATCGAGCTTCCAGTTCGACAGCGACACCTCGTGGCGCAGCCGCAGCGGGTCGCCGCGGAAGACCACGCGCATGCGGCGAGGCAGGTGGTCGTCGCTGCCGACCCAGAGCTGCATGAACATCTCGTCGGTCACCAGCGCCACCGCGTCGGTGGTGATGCCGTCGACCACCTTCGACTGGCCGACGTAGAAGGCCTTGTGGAGGCCGTCGCTGATGATGGCGTAGGGGTCGGAGCCGACGACGTCGGCGAACGGGAAGTAGATCGCCGCGGTGTTGAAGGCCGCCTCGAGCATGGCGTCGATCGACGGCGGCGCCGGCGCGACCGCCACCAGCTTCTGCGCCGGCGCGTAGGCCATCAACGTCTTGCCGTCGTAGTAATACTCCGCCGCCGGCCCGTCGCCCAGGGTGACGACGCGCAGCTTGTCGGGCCGCTGCATCAGCACCTCGCTGGTGGTGAAGTAGGCCAGCGCGGGCCCGACGCTGCTCGGGCTCTCGTAGGTGGCGACGGCGGTGAAGGCCATCGACTGCGCGGCGGTGAGCGCCTTGCTCATGTTGCGCAGCACGTCCATGGCCTGCGGTTCGAGGGCCTCGGGTGCCGGCGCCTTGGCCTTGGCGGAAGCCGGCACCCGGTGCGCCGGTGCCGGCTGGGCGTTCGCGCCGGCAAACACGACGGCGCAGGCACTCAGTGCCAGCACCCGTGCGATGTTCGAGAGTCGATGCATGTGTCTCTTCCTCGCTGTTGAGTGGGCCGGAGATTAGGGCGAATCGGCCGCGGCCGCACCGTCCCCAAAGGGCTGTAGACGGCTCGCGGCCGGGCCCTCACAGTGCGTCCGACCCCATGAAACGCAGCCAGTCCCTCCACGTCGCCGTCGTCGACGACGATCCCAGCATCTGCCGGTCGCTCGAGCGCTTCCTGCGCGCCTGCGGCATGCAGGCGCGCTGCTACGACTCGGCCGAAAGCTTCCTGGCCGACACCGAATCGCGGTTCAGCTGCCTGCTGCTGGACATCCAGCTGGGCGGCATGTCGGGGATCGAACTGGCCAGGGAACTGCACACGCAGGGCGACCGGACGCCGTTCATCTTCATCAGCGCCTTCGACGATGCGGAAACGCGGGCGTCGGCGGCTGCGCTGGGATGCGCCGGCTACTTCAACAAGAGCGATCCCGGCATCGAGGTGGTCGACGCCATCCTTCGCGCGACGGATTGAGTTCCGAAGCGACTTTTTCCAACCCAAGAGGAGTTTTTCAAATGACAGAGAAGACGACCCGCCGAGATGCGCTTGTCGCCGTGGGCCTGGGCGCCCTGGGCGCCTGGGTGTCGACCGCCCACGCGGCCGATGGCTTCCTGATCGACGCCAAGGACAAGGTCGAGGGCGCCGTCGCCGACGTGGAAACCGACGTCAAGGCGCGCAAGGCGCGAGACATCGCGATCGATGCCTACGTCTACGCCTATCCGCTGGTCACGATGGAGCTGACCCGGCGCAGCCTGACCAATGTGGCGGCGCCCGAGGACGCCAAGGCGCCGATGGGCCAGTTCATCAAGCTGCGGGGCTATCCGCCGGTCGACAACCACACGGTGACCGCACCGAATGCCGACACGCTCTACACCATGATCTGGGTCGACGTGGCCAAGGAGCCGTGGGTCATCAGCACCCCCGACATGAAGGGGCGCTACTTCCTGCTGCCGATGCTCGACGGCTGGACCAACGTCTTCGACGTGCCCGGCAAGCGCACCACCGGCACCGGCGCCCAGACGTACGCCATCACCGGTCCGGGCTGGAAGGGCACGCTGCCGCCTGGCGTGAAGCAATACAAGTCCGGCACCGGCATGGTGTGGCTGCTGGGCCGCATCTACTGCACCGGCACGCCCGAGGACTACGCGGAAGTCCATGCGCTGCAGGACCAGATGAAGGCGGTGCCGCTGTCCTCCTACGGGAAGGACTACACGCCACCCCCCGCCACGGTCGATCCGGGTTTCGAGTCCAAGGTCGGGGTGCGCGACCAGGTGGAATCGATGGATGCAGCCGCGTTCTTCGGCCTCTTCGCGCAGCTGCTCAAGACCAACCCGCCGGCTCCCGCGGACGCACCGATGGTGGCCAAGCTGGCGCAACTGGGCATCGTGCCGGGACAGGACTTCGACGCATCGAAGCTGAGCCCGTCGGTCGCCAAGGGCCTGTCGGAGGCGCCGAAGCCGGCGCAGGCGAAGATCATGGGCTGGATGAAGAAGGGCCTGCTCGCCGGCGACCTGAAGCTGAAGAACGGCTGGACCTTCACCACCAAGACAGGCCTCTACGGCACCAACTACATCCAGCGGGCGCTGGTCACCGCCATCGGCCTCGGCGCCAACCGGCCACAGGACGCGGTCTATCCCACATCCACCGGCCCCGACATCCTGCAGAAGTACGACGGCGCCAAGAAGTACGTGATGCACTTCCCGAAGGGCCAGCTGCCGCCTGTCAACGGCTTCTGGTCGTTGACCATGTACGACAGCAGCTACTTCTTCGTGCCGAACGCGCTCAACCGCTACACCCTGAGCCAGCGCAACACCTTGAAGCCCAATGCCGACGGCTCGGTCGACCTCTACATCCAGAACGAGTCGCCCGGCGCCGACAAGGAAGCCAACTGGCTGCCCGCGCCGAAGGAAGGTTTCATCCTGATGATGCGGCTCTACTGGCCGAAGGAGACGCCGCCTTCGCTGCTGGACGGCAGCTGGAGTCTTCCGCGGGTCAAGGCCGTCTGACCGGAAAGCCCGCTTCGGCGGGCTTTTTGCTTGCCGCGCCGCTTTGCATCGAAGGCCTCCTGGCGACAGAATCGCGCGATGCCGCCAGTCCGGAGCGCCTGGATTGGCTTCATCCGTGGTTCCTCTCATCGGTCTTCATCATGAACACTCCAGCGAATGCGCGATCCACGCCGATGCCCGCCGCGGGCACGGTGCCCGTCACGGCCGACAACTTCGTGCGTGCCGAGTCCGACATGTATGTCGCGGCCCTCACGAAACAGGGCGGCGGGCTCGGCAAGCTGCTGCACCACCGCGAGCCGGCGTCGATCGACCACCAGACCGTCATCCGGCTCAACCGGGACACCTTCTACACCTCGGGCACCTTCGATCTCGACGCCGGGCCGGTGACCATCACCATGCCCGATCCGGGCCCGCGCTACATGGCGCTGCAGGTCATCAGCGAAGACCACTACGTGCCCGCCGTGCACTACGGCGCCGGCAGCTACACGCTGACGCGCGAGAACGTCGGCACGCGCTACGCGGTGGTGGGCATCCGCACCCTGGTGAATCCCGCCGATCCGCAGGACATCGCCGCAGTGCACGCGCTGCAGGACGCGATCCAGGTCAGCCAGAAGGCACCGGGCCGTCTCGACCTGCCGAACTGGGACCCGGTGAGCCAGAAGAAGGTGCGCGATGCGCTGCTCGTTCTTTCCACGACCATCCCCGACTTCAAGCACGCCTTCGGCAAGAAGGACGAGGTCGATCCGGTGCGGCGACTCGTCGGCGCCGCTGCCGCCTGGGGCGGCAACCCCGACAAGGACGCGACCTACCTCGAGAAGAACGACGGCGCGACCGTCTACCAGCTGCTGGTCAAGGACGTGCCGGTGGACGGCTTCTGGTCGGTCAGCGTCTACAACGCCGAGGGCTTCTACGAGAAGAACGCCGCCAATGCCTATTCGCTCAACAACCTGACCGCGAAGAAGAACGCCGACGGCAGCATCGCGATCCAGTTCGGCGGCTGCGACGGCCAGGTGGCGAACTGCCTGCCGATCGTCAAGGGCTGGAACTACACCGTGCGCCTCTATCGGCCGCGCCAGGAGATCCTGTCGGGCGGCTGGCAGTTTCCGGTGCCGCAGCCTCGGGGCTGAAAGCGGGCACGACATGAGAAGAACCCTCACACCATCCTTCGCCCGGGCGTTGGCCATGTCCGCTTTCGCGGTGCAGCCGGGCCTGGCGCTCTCGCAGCCTGCGCCAGCGGACGTCCGTGCCATCACCAAGGAGGCGTACATCTACGCCATCCCGTTGATGGAAAACTACGCCACGCTGTACAAGCAGGCGGTCAATGCGAAGGCGCCCGAGTACGTCGGCGGCTTCGGCCGCTTCCGCCACTATGCGCAGGCCTTCACGCCGGACACCGCGACATCGTCACGCCGAACAACGACACGCCCTATTCGTGGGCCTGGCTCGACCTGCGTGCGGAGCCTTGGGTGGTCAGCGTGCCGGCGGTCGCCAGCGACCGCTACTACGTGCAGCAGTGGATCGACCTGTTCACCCACAACTTCGCCTACATCGGCTCGCGCGCCACCGGCAACGAGGCGGGCAGCTACCTCTTCGTCGGGCCGCGCTGGCAGGGCGAGACGCCGCCCGGCGTCAAGAAGGTCTTTCGTTCCGAGACCGACCTCATCCTGACCCTGACCCGCACCGCGCTCAGTGGCCCGGCCGACGTTCCCGCGGTGCAGGCCGTGCAGGCCGGCATGAAGCTGCAACCCTTGAGCGCCTTCCTCGGCAAGCCGGCGCCGCCCGCCGCACCGGCGATCGACTTTCCGGTCTACGACGCGGCGAAGACCCGCTCGCACGACTTCATCGGCTACCTCAACTTCCTGCTGCAGTTCACGCAGCCGCCTGATGCCAGCGAGACGGCGCTGATGCAGCGCTTCGCGACCATCGGCATCGGACCGGGGCTGCAATTCGATGCGTCGAAGCTGCCGCCGGAGACCCTGGCCGCGATCGACGCCGGCATCGACGACGCGAAGGCCGAGATGGCCGCGCAGTCGAAGCTGACCCTGTCGTCCAACGGCCTCTTCGGCACGCGCGCCGAACTCGGCAACGACTACGTCAAGCGCGCCATCGGTGCCGAGAAGGGGCTCTATGGCAACTCCCTGGTCGAAGCCTGGTACGGCGGCTACGTGGGCGACGGCAGCAAGCCCTCGAAGGTGCGCTTCGAGCCCGGCCAGCTGCCGCCGGCGAAGTTCTTCTGGTCGCTGACGCTCTACACCCTGCCCGACCGCCTGCTCTATGCGAACGACCTGAAGCGCTATTCGATCGGCGACCGCACGCCGGGCCTGAAGCCGGATGCGGACGGCGGCCTCACCTTGTATCTCGGCCATGCATCGCCCGGCGCCGACAAGGAGTCCAACTGGCTCCCGACGCCCGAGGGAAGGTACAGCGCGGTGGCGCGCATCTACGGGCCGAGCGAGGAGGCGATGAGCGGCGCGTGGAAGTTGCCGCCGTTGACGCCGGCTTCTCGATAGGAGGAACGGGTCCGGGCGGAGGGCGAGCCCGCGTTCGCAACGCCGCCGCTTTGGCGTAAAACGCGTCCCATGCCGATAGACCCGCATTCGACCTCCCTGCGCTCCCGACGACTCGCCCTGCTGGGCGTCGCCATCGCCAGCTTCCTCGGCTGCATCGACTTCACCATCGTCAACACCGCCATTCCCGCGATCCAGCAGGCCTTCGGCGCGCAGGTGTCGCAGTCGCGGTGGATCGTCACCGCCTTCGTGATGGCGCTGTCGAGCTTCATGGTGGCGGCCGGCCGGCTGGCCGACCTGCACGGGCGGCGGCGGGTGATGTACATCGGCATGGGCGTCTTCGCGGCAGGCTCCCTCGGCGCGGGGCTGGCGGGGCAGATGCAGACGCTGGTGGCCTGGCGGGTGGTGCAGGGGCTGGCCTGCGCGGTGCTGTACACCGCGTCGACCGCGATCGTGTCGCACGCCTTCCCGCCGCAGGAGCGGGGCCGCGCCATCGGCCTCCTGTTCAGCGCCAACGGCATCGGCCTGGCGATCGGCCCGGTGGCGGGCGGGCTGCTGGTCGGCGCTGTCGGCTGGCGCTGGGTCTTCCTGGTCAACGTGCCGCTCATCGTGCTGAGCCTCGCGCTGTGCCGCGGCCACGTGCAGGAGTCGCGCGCCCAGACCGAGGAGGGCGAAGGCCTCGACCTGCCGGGCCTGCTGCTGCTCATGACTTCGCTGCCCCTGTGCCTGCTGGCGATCGGCTTCGGCCAGGAATGGGGCTGGGTGTCGATGCGCACGCTGGGCACCGCATTGGCCGGCGTGCTGCTGCTGGCACTGCTGGTGCGGGTCGAGCGCCATTCGCGCTTCCCGCTGGTGCGCTTCGACCTCTTCACCCGCAAGCCCTTCGTGATGGCGAGCCTGGCGAGCGCCGCGCTCGCCTTCTTCTATTGCGCGGCCTTCTTTCTCATGCCGCTCTTCCTGCAGCAGGTGCGCGGCGCGGGCGACACGGCGATCGGCTGGCTGCTGCTGCCGACCACCGCGGTGATGGCCCTGGTCTCGCCCTGGGCCGGCCGCTGGGTCGACCGGGTCGGCACGCGCATCCCTCTCCTGTGCGGCTTCCTGGCGCTCGGGCTTTCCGCGCTGCTGCAGACCCGCTTCGATGCCGGCCCCGGCTGGTCGCTCGAGATGGCCGCCTTCGTGCTGATGGGCATCGGCTGGGGATTGATCCTCGGCCCGTCGACCGTGGCCGCGCTCGCGGCGGTGCCGGCGCAGTTGAGCGGCGTCGCCACCGGCGCGGCCTGGACGCTGCACAACTTCGGCGGCGCCCTGGGGCTGACCATCGCGACGGTCGTCTTCGGGTGGGGCGCCGGTGCAAACGGTGCAGCACCCGACGCGCCGGCCTTCCTCGCCGGCTACCGGGTCGCGATGTTCGTGCTGGTGGCGGTTTGCATCGCGATGCTGGTGCTGCTCGGAATTACGCGCACCGAAACGGCGCAGCCTTCGGCAATGGATGTCGAGATTCGCTGAATCGAAGCGAGTCGAAATAGTCGGTGGAGATGCCGTTGCGCAATTGCGTCATTGCGCAGAAGCTTTCGTATTGCTGCAAGTCGTTGTTTAACGCAAAGCACGGCTATCATCCCGCGGCACCTGGAGGAGGGAACAATGAGAAGGACGCCTGATCGGGCCCCGAGTGGCTCGCGTTGTCGCGCGCGCCCGGTCCCGACGATCGCGACCTTGCTGGCGTGCATCGCGGCACCTGGCGTCGCCCATGCCTCGTTCCTCCAGGGCGACGCCCTCGACACCATGGCCGACGTGATGTCGTACGTGGTGCTGGTCCTGGTGCCGGTGCTGGCCATCGCGCTCTTCTGGCTGGTGCACGTGATGCCCGAGAAGATCGCCGAGAAGCGCCACCATCCGCAGAAGGACGCGATCCACACGCTCTGCCTGCTCTCGCTGGCCTTCGGCGGCCTGCTGTGGCCGCTGGCCTGGCTCTGGGCCTACACCCGGCCGGTGGCCTACAAGCTGGCCTTCGGCACCGAGAAGCACGAGGACTTCTTCATCGAGCACGGCGAACTGGCGCACAGCGACGCGCTGGAGGACGAGCACATGGACCATCTGCTCGGCGAACTCGACACGCTCGAATCGCGCGGCAGCCTGACGCCCGAATTGCGCCGCGTGCGCGCCAGCCTGATCGCTTCGCGGCAGCGCCGTGCCGCAGGCGAGGTGCCTTCCCCGGTGCTGTCGCCCGAGGCAGGAGCGGCCTGATGGAAGCGCTGCTGCTCGGCATCTACTGCTTCTTCGTCTGGCTGATCTTCTTCAAGTTCAAGTGGCTGCCGTGGACCAACGCGACCATGGTGGTGGTGGTCACCATTCCGGTGGTCGGCATGGCGACGATGATCCTGCTGCTCAACATCGTCGCGCCTTCGAGCGCCGACGTGCGGGTCTTCAAGTACGTGGTCAACATCGTGCCGCAGGCGCGCGGCCGGGTGATCGAGGTGCCGGTCGAGCCGAACCGCCCGGTCAAGCGCGGCGAGGTGCTGTTCCGAATCGACCCGACGCCCTACCAGTTGCAGGTGCGCGTGCTGGAGGCGCAGCTCGCGACGGCCGAGGGCGGCACCCGCAAGATGCGCGAGGAGCTCAATGCCGCAGCCTCCAGGTCCGGTGCGGTGCGCGCGCAACTCGACCTCGCGCGCAAGCGCGTCGCGCAGAACCGCGAGCTGGTGACCGCCGGCGCCGGCGATCGTTTCGCGCTCGAGCAGGCGCAGGCCAACGTGAAGGAGCTGGAGTCGCAGCTCGCCTTGGCCGCGGCCGGCGAGTCGCAGGTGCGCGCGGGCCTCACGTCGACCGTCGGCGACGACCGCGCCGACGTGGCGCAGATCAAGGCGCAGCTGGCCAACGCCAACTGGGAGCTGTCGCAGACCACCATCGTCGCGCCATCGGACGGCTACGCGATCAACGTGCAATTGCGTCCGGGCTCGATGACCGCCGCCTTCCCGATCACGCCGGCGATGACCTTCGTGGAAAACGCCTACCAGGTGATCGCCCTCTACTACCAGAACGAGCTGCACCAGGTGGCGCCGGGCGACGAGGCCGAGTTCACGCTCAAGACGAGTCCGGGCACCGTCTTCAAGGCGCATGTCGATTCGATCGTCTGGGCCCAGGGCCAGGGCCAGCTGGGGATGTCGACGCAGCTGCCCGACACCGGCATGGTGCCGATCCCGCCGGGCCGCTTCGGCGTCAAGTTCGACATCGACCCGAAGTTCGAGAACGAATTCTTCCCGGCCGGCGCGGTCGGCGAAGGCGCGATCTACACGCAGCACCTGGCGGTGCTGCACGTGGTGCGCAAGGTGATCCTGCGGGTCGGCGCCAAGCTCGACTTCCTGATCCTCAAGCTGCATTGAGTGGCGATGACAGCAGCCGTTCGTTCAGAGGTCCGGCCGTTGCATGCGGCGATGGGGCTGGCGCTGTCGGTGTGGCTGTCGGGCTGCGCGCTCAAGCCGCCGCCCGACACCGCGGCGCTCGCCGCGGACCAGCTCGCCAACGCGCAGCCGCCCGCCGCCTGGAAGGCCGGTTCGGCACCCGGCGCGCCGAGCCAGGACTGGATCGCGAGCTTCGGCGACCCCGCGCTCGACCGGCTCGTCGCCGAGGCGCTGCAGCACAACAACGACCTGCGCGCATCCGCCGCGCGGGTCGAGCAGGCGGCCGCGGGCCTCAAGGCCGCGGGCGGCCAGGCCTGGCCCGCGGTCGACCTCTTGGCGCGCTCCGGCGGCAAGCTCGGCGGCGACGGCAGCGGCCTGAACGGCTGGCTGGTCTCGGCCTCCTGGGAACTCGACCTGTGGGGCCGGGTGCGCTACGTCCAGCGTGGCGCGGAAGACCGCTACGCCTCGGCGCAGGCCGACCTCGCGGCGGCGCGGCAGTCGATCGCGGGGCTGGTCGCGAAGTCCTGGTTCCTCGCCACCGAAGCCTCGCTGCAGCGCCAGCTCGCGCACCGCATGGTCGAGGCGGGCGACGAGTCGGTGCGGCTGTCCGACCAGCGCTGGCGCATCGGCGCGGCCAGCGAAGTCGACGTGGTGCAGGCGCGCGCCAGCCGCGAAGGCTTCCTCGATGCCGAACGCCAGCTCGACCTGGCCTACGGCAATGCGCTGCGTTCGCTGGAGCTGCTGCTCGGCCGCTATCCGGCCGCCGAGCTCGAGAGCGTCGGCACCTGGCCGCAGCTGCCGGCCGCTGTCGGCGCGGGCGTGCCGTCCGAACTGCTCGAACGCCGGCCCGACATCGTCGCCGCGCAGCTGCGCGTCGCGGCCGCCTTCGACGGCATGCAGGAGGCCCAGGCCGCGCGGCTGCCGCGCATCTCGCTCACCGCGGGGTTGTCGTCGATCTCCAGCGAGTTGTTCGTGCTGAAGAACGGCGGCGATTCGATCACCACCAGCGCGGGGGTCAACCTGGCGCTGCCGCTCTTTCACGGCAACGCGCTGCAGGCGCAGGTCGAAGCACGAGAGGCGGAACAGAAGGCGGCGGCCGCGGCCTGGGCCCAGACCGCGTTGAAGGCCTTCAACGAAGTGGAGACCGCGCTCGCCAACGAGGCCACGCTGCGCCAGCGCGAACCGATCCTCGCGGCGCAGGTGCGCGACGGCGACCGCGTGCTGGCGCTCGAGCAGGTGCGCTACCGCGTCGGCTCGCGCGACCTGCGCGGCGTGACGCAGCAGGAGATGGCCGTCTACGCCGCCCGCTCGACCCTGCTGCGGGTGCAGGCCGAGGAGCGGGTGCAGCGCGTGAACCTGCTGCTCGCGCTGGGCGGCGGGTTGGGCGTCGACTGAGGCGCGCGCTGGCGGCAAGCCCGCCCGCCCGCATGCCTCAGGGCTGCTGCTCCAGCATCTGCTGCTCGCTCGGCGTCACGACCGAGCCGAAGAGCGTGTGCTGGGTCACGCCGATGACCTCCTTCATGATCAGCGGCTGCACGCCTTCCTTGGCCAGCGCCTCGGCGCGCTTTTGCAGTTCGGCCATCTTGTCCGGATTGGCGGCCGCAACGTTGTTGGCCTCGCCCGGATCCTGCGCCAAATTGAAGAGCTCGACCTTCGACGGCAGCGTGGCCTGCCAGACCAGCTTCCAGTCGCCTTCGCGCACCGCCGCGCGGAAGGGCTCGATGCCGTAGACCACCTCGGTGCGCGGCGAAGGCTTGCCTTCGGTGAGGGTCGGTCCCATGTCGAGGCCGTCGAGCGGCTTGGCCTTGGCGACCGAGGCGCCGGCGAAGGCGGCCAGCGTCGGGTACATGTCGACCATGTGCATCGGCTGGTCGATCACGGTGCCGGCCGGGATGTGGCCGGGCCAGTTGGCCAGCGCCAGCACGCGCGTGCCGCCTTCGTAGAGCGAGGCCTTGCCGTCGCGCCATGGGCCGTTGTCGACCGGGATGACGCTCTTGGACATGTCGACCTCGCCGGTGAAGCGGGCGTCGCGCGGGCCGCCGTTGTCGCTCTGGAAGACGATCAGCGTGTTGTCGCGCATGCCGCGCTTGTCGAGCGCCTCGACCACGCGGCCGATCTGGTCGTCCATCGCGGTGACCATCGCCGCGTAGGCGCGGCGCGACGGGTCGGCGATGTTCGCGTACTGGTCGAGGTACTTCTTGGGCGCCTGGTAGGGCGAGTGCGGCGCGGTGAAGGCCAGGTAGAGGAAGAGCGGCGTCTTCGTGTCCTGCTGCTTGATGACCCGCACCGCGTCGTCGCCGAGCAGTTCGGTGACATAGCCCGGCTCGTTCACCGGCTTGTTGTTGCGGAACCAGTCGCGCTTGCCGTGGGCGGTGTGGGTGAAGTAGTCGATCTCGCCCAGCACCGGGCCGTACTGGTAGTCGAAGCCGCGCTGGCGCGGCCAGTACTTGTAGTCGGCGTGGCCGAGGTGCCACTTGCCGACGATGGCGGTCCGGTAGCCGGCATCCTTGAGCATCTGCGGCAGCAGCCATTCGTCGGTCGCCAGGCCGTAGGTGCCGGCCGACGGGATCACCAGCGTCTGCAGGCCGTAGCGGTGCGGATAGCGGCCGGTCATGAGCGCGGCGCGCGAGGGCGTGCACATCGGCTGGCCGTAGAACTGCTCGAGCCGGGCACCGCCCTGGGCGAGCTTGTCGATGTTCGGCGTGCGGATGTCCGAGCCGTGGAAGCCCGCGTCCTTCCAGCCCTGGTCGTCGGCCAGGATGTAGACGATGTTGGGTCGCGGCGGCGGCTCGGCCGCGCGGACCTCGATGCCCGCGGTGAGCATCAGGGCGGCCAACAGGAAGGGAATGGAGCGGCGTGAGACTTTCATGGCATTGCGAGAGGTTGGTGATGGGTGGGCGTCGACACCATATCGAGTTGGCGGACGGGCGTGGTCATGGTTTTCTCCAGGGCATTCAGAAGCGCATCAGGTCTTTCGCGACGACCACCTTGCCGTGGAAGTGGCGGGCCACGCCGTCGACGTAGGCGCTGTCGGGAATGTCGTCGGTGCCGGGAATCACATGGGTCAGCACGACCATGCCGACGCCGGCCTGCGCGGCCAGCCGGCCCACCACGTCGGGGGTCGAGTGGTCTTCCTCCATGTGCCGCATCATGGTCGCGAGCCGGGCGTCGGGGATGCCCTGGGCGCGGGTCGCCGCGCTCAGCAGGTCGAGGTTGATGACCTCGTGCACCAGGACGTCGGCGCCACGGGCGAACGCCACCAGCGGCTCGCAAGGGCCGGTGTCGCCGCTGAAGACGATGGTCCGGTCGGCGGTGCGGAAACGGAAGGCGTAGCTCGCGGCGTCGTGGGCCGGGGCGCCGGGCGCGAAGTGGTAGTGGCAGTTCTCGATCGCGTCGACCTGGACGTTCTTGTCCTGGTAGAGGGTCCTGGCCTCTTTCGCCTCGCCGATGTCCTTGGCGAGGAAGAAGGCATCGGGGGTGATCTTGTAGAGCTCGGGGAAGTCCGACTCGCGGATCTCCTGGTTGACCGCGAAGGAGCGCTTGAATCCTTCGAGGAATTCCTTCGTGCCGTCCGGTCCGTAGGCCGTGATCGGCGCCGGCACGCCGATCGACCAGACCATGCCCATCAGGGTGCCGAGGTCGGCGTTGTGGTCGTCGTGGTGATGGGTGATGAAGATCTGCCGGATCGCGGTGTAGCGGATGCCCGCCAGCGCCAGTTGCCGGGCCACGCCGTTGCCGGCGTCGATCAGGTAGGGCTGGCCGTTGACGATCAGGGCATTGGCCGGCTGCAAGCGGGCCGCGGTCGGGACCGGGCCGCCCTGCGTGCCCAGCGTGACGAGCACGGTGCCGCTGGCGGGCGTGGGGCTCGCGGCCGCCTGGGCCCACGCCGGAGCGGCTGCGCAGAGTGCGAGACCGATGCCGCCCACGAGGCGGCCAAGAAGTGCGGTGAATTTCATGCGACCTCCGCGATGCGGGCGTGCGCCGCCAGGGGCTGCGCTTCGTTGGTGGGTGCCTCCGCGCTGTCGCGGTGCATGAGGCGCGCGCATTCGCGCGTGGCCGCCGCGAGCTCATCCGCGCGCACCAGCGCGAAGACGAACTTGTCCGGCCGCACGATCGCGACGCTGCCCTTGCGGTGGCCGCTCGCGCGCAGCCAGTCGAAGAAGACGCCGTCCGGGTCCTCCGCCTCGACCAGGCCTTCGGGCACCGCGCGCGCCACGGGCGCACCGGCGCGGCCCTGTCCCTCGGGCCGGCCGCCGAACGGATAGACCGCCATGCAGCGCGCGCCGATCGCATCCCAGAAGGCCAGCGATTGCGCATCGAGCGTTTGCCGCGGGTCCACGCCGGCGCCGATCAGCACGAAGCCCGGGCCCGCCAGTTCGTCGAGCAGGTGGCGGCGGCCGTCGGGGCCGCGCTGGCTGGGCTGCGGCATCAGCCGGCCTTCGGCGCCGCGCAGGCGACGGCGCGCCAGCCCGAAGTAGCTGCCCTTGCGGTACACCGGCTTCGGGATGAAGTCGGCCCGGCAGATGAAGGGGCCGATGCCCGGCAGCCGTGTCAGCACGCGGGTCGCCGCGTTGCGCAGCACCGTGCCGGCCGGATGGGTCATGGAGACGAAGTCCTTCATGCGGATGCCCTCGCGCGTCATCGCCGCGGCGTGCGGGCGCCGCTCGGCCTCGTAGCTGTCGAGCAGCGCGGCGCCGGCCTGGCCGCGCAGCACCGCGTCGAGCTTCCAGCCGAGGTTGAAGGCATCGCGCACGCCAGCGTTCATGCCCTGGCCGATGAACTGCGGCGTCATGTGCGCCGCATCGCCCGCCAGCAGCACCCGGCCGTCGCGCCAGCGTTCGGCCATCAGCGCGTTGAAGGTATAGACCAGCGTGCGCAGGATCTCGAACTTGTCGACGTCGACATGGCGCGCGAGGTAGCGGCGCACCGTGTCCGGATGCTCCATGTGTTCCCGGGTCTGGCCCGGCATCAGCATGAACTCGAAGCGGTGGTGGCCGTCGGGCTGCACGCAGCTCACCGTCGGGCATTTCGGGTCGCAGACGAAGTTGAAGTAGGGCAGGTGGCGCAGCCCGTCGCCGGTGCGCTTCTGCTTGATGTCGACCACCAGCCACGGATTCGGGAAGCTGGTGCCGGCCATGCCGATGCCCAGCTGCGCGCGCACCGCGCTGCGGCCGCCGTCGGCACCGACCAGGAAGCGGGCGCGGATGCGGCTCTCCGGCGCCTGCGGCCGGTCGGCGTCGTCTCTTGCTGCAGGCCGGCCGTAGCCGCTCTCGTTCGCGGCGGAATGGAAGACGTCGACGCCGCGCTCGTCCTGCACGAAGCGGGTCAGCTCGCGCCCGCGACGCACGACGACGTTGGGCAGCCCGGCCAGGCCGTCGGCCAGCGCGGTCTCCAGCAGGGGCTGGTAGAAGAAGTTGTTGGCCGGCCAGCCGTAGGGCCGGCGCGTGTTCTTGATCTGGAACAGCACCTTGCCGTCGGGCAGCACCATCTGCACCGGCGCGTCCTGCAGCATGTCGGCCCCGAGCCGCTGCGCCATGCCGAAGGACTGGAAGATGCGCATGCATTCGCCATCGGTGAAGACCGCGCGCGCATTGCCGTAGAAGCGCGGCTCGCGCTCCAGCACCAGCACCCGGTGGCCGCGCGTGCCCAGGCAGTGCGCCAGGGTCAGCCCGGTCGGCCCGAGGCCGCCGATGACCACGTCGTAGCTTTCGGTCGTGTCCCTCATGTCGTCACCCCCACCGTGTGTTCCTTGCGCGCCAGCGAAGCCAGGCCGCGGCCCATCTGGCCGAGCCTGGAAGCCACAGTGAGGCTCTCGGGGAAGTGGCCCCAGAGGCTGATGCCACGGTAGTGCGCCGGCTGCCAAGCGGCCTCGTCGGTCACGAGGATCGGGTTCCAGCCGATCTCGATCTCGAAGCCCGACGGTGTCGCCACGTAGAACGACAGCTCGCGGTCGTTCGGATGCTGGCCGATCGCGCTGGCGATCGCATGGCCCATGCCTCGGGTGCGGCGATAGGCCTCGGTGACGTCCTCCAGGCTGCGCGCCTGCAGGTTCAGGTGATGGATGGCGGTGCGCAGCGGATTCATGCGCTTGCCGCGCGTGGCCGCGATCGCCACCGAATGGTGCCGCTCGTTGAGCCGCAGGAAGCTCAGCTCCAGGGTGACCCCGTTGAGCCTGTCCTCGATGGTATCCGAGAGGCGTGCATCGAAGATGCGACGGAAGAAGGCCAGCGCCGCCTCGGGCTCGCGCGTGGTCATCGCGAAATGGCCGAGGCCCATCTCGCCGGTCACGAAGCCGCTGGCCTTCATGCGCAACGGCGCGCTGCTCAACAAGGGCGCGGTGAAGAGCTCGAAGCGCAGCCGCTTCGGGCCTTCGAACTCCCAGTAGCGCTCGACGCCGCGGCCGTTCGCCTTGGCGCCGCCGACTTCGCGCACCGGCATCCCGGCACCGCGCAGGCGGCCGAGCATCTCCTGCAGGGCCGCGTCGCCCTGCAGTTGCCAGCCGATCGCGACCACGTCCTCCGCCGGGCCTTCGCGCACGACCAGCCGGCGCCGGTGCGAGTCGATGCGCAAGGCGAGCGTGTCGTGCTCGACGCTGTCGGCGTGCAGGCCGAGGCCCTCGACGGCGAAGCGCTGCCATTCGGCGAGGCGGCGCGATTCGATCACCAGGTAGCCGAGGCTGATCTGCCCGAACAGGTCCTGGTCCGCGGCGGTGTCGGTGGCGAAGCGGGCGTTCATGACCGTTCGGCACCGAGGAAGGCGGCGACCGCGGCATTGAATTCCGCAGCACGCTCCCATTGCACCCAATGGCCGGTCCGGGCGAACAGGTAGGCGTCGCAGGCCTTCATCTGCCGCTGCAAGGCCAGCGCGCCCTCGGGCGGATTGACGCGGTCCTCGGTGCCCCAGAGCACGAGCGTCGGATGCGGCAAGCGGCCCAGGCGCGTATCGAGCAGGAAGTCCAGGCGCTTGAAGGCTTCCAGGTCCGGCGGCACGCGCAGCGGCGGATGGGCGATCACCTCCGGATCGATGCTGGCCTCGAAGCGCTCGCGCAGCAGCGCCTCGTCGATCCGGCTGGCGTCGTGCACCAGGTCTTCGCAGATGAATTGGCGCAGCTTTTCGAAGGTCGGACCTTCGCCGGCGTAGTAGCCGAGCAGCCGCTTGAGCCCCCGGGTCGGCGTGCCGCCGGAGATGCCGACGCCGCCCGGGCCCATCAGCACCAGCCGGTCGACACGCTCCGGCACTTCGAGCGCGAGGCGCAGGGCGCAGGCGCCGCCGAGCGAGTTGCCGACCACGTGCGCACGCTCGATCTCGAGCCGGTCGAGCAGGCCGCGCATCGCGTCGGCGAGGTCGCCGAAAGGATCGTCGGCGGCCACGTCCTTGCTCGAGGCGCCGTAGCCGGGCATGTCGGGCACCAGGACGCGGAAGTCGCGCGCCAGCGCATCGATGTTGCGGCTGTAGTTGGACAGGCCCGACGCGCCCGGCCCGCCGCCGTGCAGCATCAGAAGCGCCGGGCCGGCACCCAGCTCCGAGAGGTGGATGCGCCGCTTTCCGAGGTCGATGGTGCGCGAATGCATGGCGTGAGGAAGGGCCGCGAGCGTCATGTTCAAACCTCTTGTTGGACTCGAAGGAATGAACACAATTGTTCAATAAGCTACATTTCTGCTATGTTAGCGCAAACCCTAACAATGTTCAAAAAAATACGATAAGACAATAAATTGAACAGATATGATCAATCCATGAGCCAAGAAGCACCCGTCCGCACCCCCGCGCGCCGCCGCATCCAGGCCGCGGCGATGAAGCTGTTCGCAGAGCTTGGGGTGACCAAGGTCAACGTCAGCGAGCTGGCCGCGGCCGCCGGCATGGCGCGCGGCACCATCTACAGCAACGTGCCCGACATCGATTCGCTGTTCGAGGAAGTCGCGGCCGAACTGGTGCGCGACATGGTCGACCGGGTCATGCTGGGCTTCGTCGGCGTCGACGACCTGGCGCACCAGCTCTCCATCGGCGTGCGCCTGTACATCCGCCGGGCCCACGAGGAGCCGACCTGGGGCCGCTTCATGAGCCGCTTCGCGCTCAGCACCGCGTCGCTGCAGGCCGTGCTCACCTCCGACCCGGCCGTCAATCTCCGCGCCGGCATGGAAAGCGGCCGCTACCGCATCCGGCCCGAGCAGCTGCCGGCCATGATCGGCATGCTGACCGGCAGCACCCTGGCCGCGATGGTGCCGGTGCTCGAAGGGCTCGCGACCTGGCGCGAGGTCGGCTCCGACACGGCCGAGCTGCTGCTGGTCGTGCTGGGCGTCGACCGGGAGGAGGCACGGACACTCGCGCGCATCGAGCTGCCGGTGCTGCCCGTCCTGCAGCCTGCCGCCTGAATCGTCATCCACCCCGAAAGAAGACCATGAGACAAGCCTTCCTGAAGAAGACAGCGGCGATCGCCGGCACGGCCGCGTTGTGCCTGATGCTCGGCGCCTGCAGCACGCCCGCGGGCGCGCCGAGCGGCGGTGCCATCGCCTCCGACAACCGGCAGGTCGCGCAGGTCGGTTTCCTCACCGCGCCGGGCAAGCTGCAGAAGGCGCCGGGCGGCGAGGGCGCGCTGTGCTGGAAGCAGCCGGGCGTCGACTGGAAGGTCTACGACAAGGTGATGATCGAGCGCATCCAGGTCTATCTCGACCCCAAGAGCAGTGCCGAGCATCCGGTAGACCCGACCGACCTCAAGATGCTCACCGACTACTTCGACGCGGCCCTGGTGAAGAACCTCTCGCCGATCGCGAAGCTGGTCGACCAGCCCGGCCCCGGCGTGCTGCGCGTGCGGCTCGCGTTGACCACGCTCATCCCGACCGACACCGCGCAGAGCATGGCGGGCACCGCGATTCCCTACGGCTTCGTCGCCGAAGCCAGCGCCGGCGCCGCCACCGGACGGCCCGCCGGGTCGACGCCCTACATGGGGCAGACGGGCCTGCAGGCGCAGTTCCGCGACGGCGCCACCGGCAACATCGTCGGCGAATGCGCCGACAACACGATCGGCCTGAAGTACGCGGCCGACCTCGACCGCGGTGCCGCCGGCGCGGCACAGGCCTGGCTGAACGGCTACACCAGCTCGTTCACCAGCTGGAACTACGCGCAGGACGCATTCAACAAATGGTCCGCGGCATTGGCCAGGCGATTGGTCGAGCTGCGCGCGGCGCCGCCCGGCGCGGCCGGCTGATCCCGACTGGTAATCTTTCGAGCTGACAGGCCACGGGCCGCAGTGCATCCTTCGCGCCCATGCGCGACAACAGGTCGAAGACCCCGAAGTCTCCGAACACCCCGAAGGCCTTGAAGAGGGCGGCAAGAATCCGCGACCTCCCGGTGATGTCGCGCCGGGACAGGGCGCGCTGGACCGCGCTGCTGATCGCGGGCATCGTCGCCGCGGTGCTGGGCGCGTGGTGGCTGCAACGCTCGATTCCGCGCCACATCGTCCTCGCCTCCGGCCTGCCCGACGGCATGTACCACCAGTTCGCGCAGCGCTACAAGGAGATCCTGGCGCGCGAGGGCGTCACCGTCGAGGAGCGCATGACCGGCGGCGCCGAAGAGAACGCGCGGCTGCTGGAGGATCCGCGTTCCGGCGTCGATGTCGCGTTCATCCACGGCGGCGTGGTCCGCGCGGCCGACCGCGGCTCGCTGGCGATGGTCGCCGCGCTCTACTACGAACCGCTGTGGATCTTCTATCGCGACAAGGAGGTGCATGCGCAACTCGACGAGCTTCGCTACAAGCGGCTCGCGATCGGCGCGCCCGGCAGCGGCGTGCGCGCCTTCATGGAGCCCTTGCTGGACGCCAACGACATCACGCGCTTCAACACCGAACTGGTGCCGCTGACCAACCTCGCCGCACTGCGCGCGCTGCAGGCGGGGGAAGTCGACGCCGCATTCTTCGTGGGACCCACCGAATTCCCGGCGGTCTTCCAGGCCCTGCACGACCCGGAGCTGAAGCTCATGAGCCTGGGCCGCGCCGAGGCCTATCCGCGCAAGTTCTCGTACATCACGAAGCTGACCCTGCCACCGGGCACGGTCGATCTCGGCCAGCACATTCCGCAAGGCGAAGTGAAGCTGATCGGCACCAAGGCGATGCTGGTGACGCGCCAGGGCTTCTCGCCGCCGATCATCAATTTGCTGCTCGAGGCCGGCCGCGAACTGCATGCGGAGCAGGGCTACTTCGAGGCCGATGGCGAATTCCCCAACACGACCGCGGTGGACCTGCCCGTCTCGGCCGATGCCGATCGCCACCACCGCTTCGGACCCAGCCTCTTCAACCGCTACCTGCCTTTCTTCGCGGCCGCCTATGTCGAGCGCCTGGTGGTCCTGCTGGTGCCGATGCTGTTCCTGATCGTCCCGCTCTTCAACCTGGTGCCGCGGCTGCTGCGCTGGCGCGTGCGTTCGCGCATCTACCGGTGGTATGGCGAGCTCACGCTGCTGGAACGCGACGTGCGCACGCGCGTGGGCGCCCTGCCCATCCAGGAGTGGCTGAAGGACCTGAACCGGATCGAGCAGGTCGCCGCCCGGCTGCGCGTCCCTGCGAGCTACGCGAGCGAGAGCTACACGCTGCGCGAGCACATCGGCTTCGTGCGCCAGGAGGTGATCGCGCGGGGCGAGAGCGTGGCGCTCGAACCGGTGGAGCGCCGACTCGCGCCTATTTCGGAAACATGAACTGCACCTGCGCCCGGACCTGCCAATTCGATGCGTTGTCCGGCCGCTCGACGTTGTAGTACGCCGCCACCGACATGTTCACCGGCAGCTTCCCGAAGTGGAAGATCTTGCCGATGCCGCTGCCGATGGGCACGGTCCACTTCCGTCCGCTGGCCGCCTTCCGGTTCACCGTGTCGATCGGCGAAGTCCTCGGCGCTCGGCTCCGCATGCGCGGGGGCTGCCAATGCGAGCAGGCCGAATGCAGCGCCCGCGAGCGCGCATCCGGCCTGCATGACGAATCGCTCCGTCATGGCCCGCGTCAGGGGCGGCTGGCGGCGGAGATGACGATCTCGACCCGGCGGTTCTGCGCCTTGCCCTGCGGCGTGTCGTTGCTCGCCACCGGCCGCGCTTCGCCGAAGCCCTGGGCCGAGATGGTGGCCGCCGGCACGCCGTTGGCGGTCAGGTAGCGCACCACGTCGTCGGCCCGCGCGGACGACAGCTCCAGGTTGGTCGGGAAGCGGCGCTTGAGTTCGCCGCTGATCGGCACGTTGTCGGTGAAGCCCTGCACGATGATCTGCTGGCCCGGCAGGTTCGAGAGCGACGGCGCGATCTTGGCGAGCGTCGCCTCGCCCTTCGGGCTCAGGCGATAGCCGCCTTCGGGGAACAGCACATCGTTGACCATCGTCACCTTCAGCTGGCCCTGCAGCTGGGTGATGGTCGCCTGGTCGGAGCTCAACTGGCCCCTGAGTTGGGTGTCGAGCGCCTGGTAGCTGTTGGCGGTGGCGACTTCCTTGTTGTAGGTCTGCTTGGTGACGCAGCCGGCGGCCATGACGACGGCGCAGGCGACCAGGGTGATCTTGGCGAACTTCATGATTCCTTCTCCTCTTGGTTTTGAACAGGTTGTTGACGTGGCGGGAAATTCGATGGGGAGGCCGGCCTCAGCCGCCGGCGCTGGCCGAACGCAACTCGACGAAGCGCCGGGCGATCTCGGCCGACCACTTGTTGAAGGCGTCCTGCGCGTAGGTCCAGCTGGTGAACGAGCTTGCATAGCCGTTGACCCAGGTCTCGGCGGCGCCCGCTGCGGACTTGTTCAGGTCGGCCGCGTACTTCAGGCCGATCTCGTGGTCGGCGCATTCGGCCAGCACGGCGCCCGAGCCGCCGTCGATGAACTGCGCCTCGACGCCGGCCTGGCCCATGTAGGGCGTGGAGCCCGCGGGCCGGCCGCTGGCCGCGCCCGAGCCCATCTCGGCGACGAAGCCGTAGGGCACCGCGGTGCCGACCATGCTCTTGGCCGTGTTGGTCGGCACGAGCGAGGTGAGCGCCAGCCGGATGCGCAGCACGCCGGGGCCGGTCTGGTCGACCACCTTGACGTTGGCGCTGCCGAGTTCGCGCACCAGGGCCGCGTCGAAGTAGTCGAGCATCGCCTTCAGGTCGGTCGGGTCGACCGGCGCCTGCGCCGAGCCGGGTGCGAGCGTGACCTTGATGCGTTCGATCATCACGCGGTCGAAGCGCCGCCAGTCGACGTCGGGCTGGCGCCAGCACAGGGCGCCGCCGGCCTGCGCGCTGGCCTTCAACCGGCCGGGCTGGCTCAGGAAGCCGACTTCGGGCGTGGCGCCCCGGTTGTCGGCGGCCACCGCACCGCTGCCGCCCATGCCGGGCGTCGAGCAGGCGCAGGCCAGGAAGGCCGAGGCGAGCAGGGCGGCGAGATTGCGCGTGCGCATCATGGCGCCGCCACGACGGTGTAGTAGACGCCGTTGGCGCCATAGGCCGGCTGCAGCCAGGTGGAACCCATCTGGTAGTAGCTCAGGCCGTTGCGCTCGACGAAGACCGCGCCGCCCGGCAATGCCGCGTAGGCGGTGCCGATCGGATAGACGGGATGCGCCGCGCTCGCGATCGCGGCGCCGGCCGCCAGGCCGACCACCGCGCCGGCCGCCGCCGCGCAGCCGTAGCAGCCGCCGGCCGCATAGGGCACCGCCACCGGCGCGTGATAGGGCGCGTAGCCGGCGTAACCCGCGACCGGTGCGTGGTAGCCGTAGCCCGCGTAGCCGGTCGGCGGATGGTAGGTGCTGAAGCCGCCGGCGGTGGTGTGCACCCCGCCGTAGCCCGCGACACCGGCGCTGTGGCCGCCGTCGACATTGGTGTGGCTCCAGCCGCCAGCGACATTGGCCGAGGTCGAGCCACCGAAGCGGTTGACATGGGTGGCCTCGCCGCCGCCGCCGAAGGAGTGGCCGCCGAAGCCGCCGGCACGGGCCCAGGCGAAGGCCGAGGACTGCAAGCCGGGGCCGAGCGCCAGCGCGGCGACCAGCGGAAGAAGAGCTGCGTTTTTCATGTCGGGTCTCCTCAGGGTGCGGGCGTCTTCGGGGCCGGCTTGGCTTGCTTGGGCGGCTTGACACCCGGCGGCAGCGGCGCCGCGAAGGGGATGCGATGCGCGTTCGCCGCATTGACCGAGGCGAAGGCGTCGGCGGCCACGGTCGGGTCGAGCTTCCAGTCGGTCAGCTCCAGCTGGTGGCGCAGCCGGCTGGTGTCGCCGCGGTAGACCGCGCGCATCATGCGCGGCAGGTGGTCGTCCTTGCCGATCCACAGCTGCATGAAGAGCTCGTCGGTCACGAGCGCGACGACGTCGGTCGGCACGCCGCCCACGAGCTTCGACTGGCCGACGACGAAGGCGCTCACCAGCCCGCGGCTCAGGTCCGACAGCGGATCGGCGCCCAGCACGTCGGCGAACGGGAAGTAGATCGCCGCGTTGTCGAACACCGCCTCGAGCATGCCGTCCACCGTCGGCGGCGCGGGCGCGATCGCCACCAGGTTCTCCGCCGGCGAGAAGGCGGTGATCGACTTGCCGTCGTAGTAGAACTCGGTCGTCGGGCCGTCGCCGAGCGTGAGCACGCGCAGGCGGTCGGGGCGCTGCAGCAGCACTTCGGAGCGGGTCGTGTAGGCCAGGGCCGGGCCGAGCTTGCTGGCGCTCTCGTAGGTCATGGTGGCGGTGAAGGCCAGCGACCTGGCGCCGGTCAGGGCGCTGCTCATGGCCTTGATCAGGTCCATCGCCTGCGGTTCGAGCTGGTACTCCTGGGCCGTCGCGCCGCGGGTGGTCGTCCTGGCCTTGACGGCCGGCGTGCCTTGCGCCTGCGCGCCGAAGGACACCGCGACCGATGCGCCCAGGAGCAGTGCCCCGGCGATCTCTCGTAGTCGATGCATGTGGATTCCTCTTTGTCGTTGTGCTTCTGCGAGCGGAAAGCGGACGAAGGATGAACCGCCGGACTTCGCTTGTCAGCTCGAAGGATTTCGGGTGTCGGCCCGAAAAAATACGAGATCGTGACTGGTAATTTTTCTAGCGCAATGCCACCTTCGGGCCATTGCGGCCGTGCCATGGCCGCGTCATGATTCGCGCCATATGTCGACAACGCCCCGCGCTTGCTGGCTGCGCTTGGCCGTGGCGTGGGCGCTTCTCGCGGTCTGCGTTGTGCCGTTCGACGCAAATGCCGAGGGTCCCAAGCGAGTGCTGACCCTCCATTCCTTCGGGCGCGATTTCGCGCCCTACGACACGGTCACCTCGGTGTTCCGCACCGACCTCGCGCGCCGCTCGCCGCAGCCGATCAACTTCGTCGATGCCAACCTCGACTTCAGCCGCACGCCGAGCGACGCCGAGGAGCGGACCTTCATCGAATACGTGCGCATGCGATTCGAAGACGCGCCGCCGGACGCGATCGTGACCATCGGGCCGCCGGCAGCGGGCTTCTACCTCAAGCACCGCGAGGAGCTCTTTCCGGGGACGCCGCTGGTCATCGCTGCCCTTGACGAGCGCCTGGTGCGCAGGCTGCCCGTCGGGCCGAACGATGCCGTCGTGGCGGCCAAGGTCGACCTGCCGGGCGTGATCGAGAACATGCTGAGGCTGCTGCCCAAGACGCAGCTGATCGCGATCGTGACCGGCTCGTCCGACCTCGAACGCTTCTGGAGCACCGAGCTGCGGCGCGAGGTCGCGCCCTTCGAGAAGCGGGTCCGCTTCGAATGGTTCAACGACCTGTCGCTCGCGCAGATGCAGGAACGGGTCGCCCGGCTGCCACCGAATTCCGCGGTGCTCTTCGGGCTGCTGATCCTCGACGGCGCGGGCATTCCCTACGAGCGCCAGGCCGCGCTGGACAGCCTGCATGCCACTTCCAACTCGCCCATCTTCGGCTTCTACGAGAGCGAACTCGGCAGCGGCGTGATGGGCGGCCCCTACACATCGCAGAAGATCGGCGGCGAACACATCGCCACGGCGACGCTTTCGGCCCTGGGCTTCGACGCGCCGGCGCGGCCGCGGGTCGAGGTCCTGGGCTTCGAATCGCCGGTCTACGACGCACGGGAACTCGACCGATGGGGCATCCCGCACAAGCAGTTGCCGCCCGGCAGCGAGATCCGCTTCGCCCCGCCCTCGATCTGGGAAGAACACCGCATGGCCGTGCTGGCCACCATCGCCGCGCTGGTGATCCAGGCCGCGCTGATCGTGGCGCTGCTGATCCAACGTGTGGAGCGGCAAAAGGCGGAGCGCGAGGCGGTGCACCTGGGCGGACGCATCCTGACCGCGCAGGAAGAGGAAAGGCGCCGGCTCGCGCGTGAACTGCACGACGACGTCACGCAGCGCCTGGCCGCACTCGCGATCGATGCGGCGAAGGCGCAGAGGGCGGTGGGCCTGTCGGTGGCCGGCGGCACGATGCACGCCATCCGACAGCACCTGGTGAAGCTGAGCGAGGACGTCCATGCGCTGTCCTACCGGCTGCATCCGTCGGTGCTCGAGGACCTCGGGCTGGTCGCGGCATTGAAGGCCGAATGCAGCCGCATCGGCCGCCAGGAGCCGATCCGCGTCGACTTCGATTCGGAGCCGATCGCGAAGGCGTCCATTCCCATCAACACCGCCACCTGCGTCTTCCGGGTCGCGCAGGAGGCCTTGCGCAACGTCGTGCGCCACGCCAATGCGAACAACGTCGAGGTCTCGCTGCGTGCGCGCGACGGCGGCGTCACGCTGGCGGTGCACGACGACGGCAGCGGCCTGGCCGCCTTGCCCGACAAGGCGCACACCAGCCTCGGCCTGGTGAGCATGCGCGAAAGGGTGCGCCTGGTCGGCGGCAGCCTGGAGATCGACAGCCGGCCCGGCCATGGCACTTCCGTCATCGCCTGGGTGCCCCTGAAGGAGACGACATGACACGCGCCCGCATCCTGCTGGCCGACGACCACCGCATCGTGGCCGAAGGCCTCAAGAGCATCCTGGCCGCCGAATACGAGCTGGTCGGCGTGGTGGAGAACGGGCAGGAGATGCTCGAAGCCGCCCGGACGCTGAACCCGGACGTGATCGTGGCCGACATCACCATGCCGCTCATGAACGGCATCGAGGCCCTCGACGCGATCCGCAAGGAGGGCCTGGAGACGCCGGTCGTCTTCCTCACGATGCACCACGACGTGGCCTACGCCTCGCTCGCGCTGGAGGCCGGCGCCGCGGGCTACGTGCTCAAGCATTCGGCGCCCGACGAGCTGGTGCGCGCGGTGCATGCGGTGCTGGAAGGCGGCACCTTCGTCAGCCCATCGCTGGCCAGCGAGCTGTTCCATTCGAGCAAGGCGCGCCCCGACGACAAGGCGCAGCGCGTGATGGCGCTGTCGCCGCGCCAGCGCGAGATCCTGCGGCAGCTGGCCGGCGGCCGCTCGGCCAAGGAAGTGGCCAAGGCGCTCGACATCTCGTCGCGCACGGTCGAGTTCCACAAGTACAAGATGATGGACGCGCTCGGCCTGAAGAACAGCGCCGAGCTGATCCGCTTCGCGATCCAGCAGGGCATCGCGCAAGGCTGAGCCAACGCTCCCGGCGCCACCGCGGCGCCGTCATCGAACGGCCCCCGCTAGTAATTTTTCCAGCGCCCGCTCGCAATCTTTCGAGCTGACATCGCGGGCTCGCGAGGTCATTCTTCGTTCCGCTGACTGACGGAGAAAACTGCAACACAAGCGAGCCCCATGAATTGCGTACTACTCGGCGAAAGACACCACGGACTGGGCGAAGGCATCCGCGGCTTGCTCGAACTGAGCTTCAACGCGGTCTTCATGGTGGCGGACGAGACCTCGCTGATCGAAGGCGCCGCGCGGCTGCAGCCGCGGCTGGTGGTGGTCGACCTGGCCTTCGCGGGCGGGGACCTGCCGCGGCTCGTGGAGGCGCTGCGCACGCAGGCGCCTCGGACGAAAGTGCTGTTGCTGAGTTCGCACGACGAGAGCGCAGTGGCGTCCACCGCGATGGCGGCGGGCGTCGATGGATTTGTTCTGAAGCGCCTGGTAGCAGGCGATTTGCTGGTGGCGATCGACTCGATCTTTTCGGGAGATCGCTATGTGTCACCTGGTGTGACGGTTTGAACCCCACGAAGGAGTGAGGAAAATGTATTTCACTGACGATTCGCTGTTTCCCGATCTCATGCAGCCGACGATCATCACCGCGGCGCCGTACGGCCCCGAATGGCTGCCGCAAGACTCGACGGACATTCCGCTGAGCTTCGAACAGCAGGTCCAGGCCGCGCGCGATTGCTACAACGCGGGCGCGACCATGCTGCACTTCCACGTGCGCGACCCGAAGACCGGCGAGGGTTCGAGCAACTTCGACCAGTATTGCGAATTGCTCGCCGCGGTGCGCGCGGCGGTGCCGAAGATGATCATCCAGGTCGGCGGCTCGATCTCCTTCGCGCCGCACACCGAGGGTGCCAAGGCCAAGTGGCTCGACTACGACACCCGCCACATGCTCACCGAGCTGGATCCGAAGCCGGACTTCGTCACGGTCACGACCGGCAGCACGCTCTGGGACGTCACCCAGGCCTTCGTGCCGGAAGATGTCAAGGGCACCCACCTGGACGATCCGAAGGTGCAGGCCGCCTGGAGCGGCATGGTGGTCGATTCGACCCCGGCCTTCTATCTCGAGCATCTGAAGCGCCTGAGCGCCAACAAGATCCAGCCCTACTTCGTGCCCGGCACGGTGCACCACCTGGAGATCATCGAGCGCATCCTTCGCACCGGCGTCTACAAGGGCCCGCTGAACCTGGCGCTGTGCGGTTACGGCGGCGGCACCATGGGCCGAAATCCCTTCGACTGGATGGAGATGCTGCGCCGCACTCCGCACGGCTCGTCCAGCGTGACCTTCTGGAGCAGCATGCGCGGCAACATCGCGATCCAGAAGCTGGCGACCATCCTCGGACAGAACGTCCGCGTCGGCAACGAGGACAACCTCTGGGACAAGGACAAGAAGCGCTGGCCGACCGTCAAGCAGATCGAGTGGGCCGTGAAGCAGAGCGAGGACTTCGGCCGCAAGGTCGCGACCGCCGAAGAAGCTCGCAAGATCATGAAGGTCGGCGTCTGGTACGACACCGTCGAAGAGACGCTCTTCAACCTCGGCCTGCCGCCGAACCGCAAGGAAGGCCAACTGGGCTTCCAGGCCTACGAGACCGACGGCAAGCTGGTGAGCGACCAGCAGCGGCACCCGGCCGTCCTCTGATCGGCTAGCCCGAAGCGGCGGCCCCGGTGCGTACCGGGGCGCCGCTTCTCGAAGACAGATCCTCATCGATCAGCAAAAGGACAGCCGCATGTCGATCAGAAAAGAACCCGGCCCCTGGGACGATGCCATCGATCGGATGCGCGAGTGGGACCCGGCCTGGGCCGAGGCCTGCGAGCGCATGGCGACCCATCCCTGGCGCTCCGGCATCCTGCCGCGCAAGTTCGTCGAGCTGTGCTGCATCGCCATCAACGCCGCCATCACCAACCTGAACGGCGACGGCACGCGGCGGCACATCCGCGGCGCGCTGGACGCGGGTGCCACCCGGGAAGAGATCCTGCTGGTGCTGAAGATGGCGTCGCTGCTGGCGATCCACTCGTGCAGCCTGGGCGCGCCGATCCTGCTCGAGGAGGCCAGGGAGGCCGGCGTCAAGATCCAGCCCAAGGCCGCGGCGGCGACGCCCACCTGCGACACCATCAAGGCCGCTGGCGGATGGAACACGGCCTGGGATCCGTTCTACCAGCTCGATCCGACCTGGACCGACGCCTACATGTCCGTGGGATGGGTCGCCTATGACGGCAAGGTCTTCTCGTCCAAGGAGGCGGAGCTGCTGAGCATCGCCTTCGATGCCTCGATCACCCACATGTATGCACCGGGCACCCGCCGCCACATCAAGGCCGCGCTGAAGCTCGGCGCCAGCATGGAAGAGATCATGGAAGTGCTCAAGCTCTGCGTGGTGCAGGGCGTGCAGGCCGCCAACCTCGGCGTGCCGATCCTGGCCGAAGAACTGGCACGCCGTGCCGCCGGATCATGAGCGCGAAGGCGGCGCCGAGCGAGCGGCCCGGCCTGAAGGAGCGGGCGCTGGAGGAGTTCAGGATCTACCTGGTCATCACGCTCTACCTCTGGATCCAGCTCGGCATGTTCACCGTCTATCGCCGCCTGGTGGTGGCCGAGTCCGGTGGCGACGACTACCTGCACTACGGCATCGCGCTGGTCGAGGCGCTGATCATCGGCAAGGTGGTGCTGATCGGGAAGATGTTCGCGTTCAGCCGCCGCTATGAAGACCGCGCACTGGTGTGGTCGGTGCTCTACAAGACATTGCTCTTCGGCGTGCTGGTTCTTTTGTTCGGCGTCGTCGAGCACCTGGTTGGCGGCTGGATCCACAGGCAGGGCCTGTGGGGTGGCCTGCACGAGATCGCCGCGGTCGGCGCGAACGAACTGCTCGCCCGCGTGCTGATGCTGATGGTTTCCTTCGTTCCCTTCTTCGCCTTCTGGGAGCTGGGCCGCGTGCTCGGCATGGACAAGCTCGCGGCAATGTTTTTCTCCAATACAAAAAAGGTCCCGACATGACTGCATACAAGATGAAGGATCCGCGCGCCGAACGCGTGGCCGACCTGAAGCAAGGCCAGTACGCCGACGGCAGCCCGCTGCACGACATCCAGTACCTGGAGTGCAAGCTGATCCTGAAGACCGAGGAATTCGGCACGCCGGCCGGCTTCAAGAAGTACGGCAAGCTGGTCGCCCAGGTCGCCAAGGAACTCGGCATCGGCTTCGACACCTCGAAGGCCAAGGGCACCAAGCCGGCCATCCGCGAGGTCATGTTCCTCGACACCGAGGATTTCCGGCTCTACAACAACGCCTTCATCCTGCGTCGCCGCGTGCGCTTCGAGGACGGCTTCCCGGCCGAAGAGCCCGAGATGGTCTTCAAGTACCGCCACCCCGACCAGCAACTGGCCGCCGAGGTCGACGTGCGACCCAACCTGCCGGGCGACTACCGCATCAAGTTCAAGGCCGAGGCACTGCCGCTGAAGGACAAGCTCGGCGGCTACCGGCTGCTCTATTCGCACAACGTGCAGTTCCCGCTCAGCCATGCCGCGGCCGCGCCGGACCGCACCGCGATGGAACACCTGTCGGACATCTTTCCCGCCATGAAGGTGCTGAAGATGGAGAAGGGCGACCGCGTGTCGCTGGTCAACCAGTCGATCGTCGAGGAGGTCCTGCAGGACCTCGGCACGCTGGACTTCGGCAAGGGCGTGACCGCGGACGCCAACGTGGCGATCTGGCGCACCCGCGGCGAGCACCAGCCGCTGGTCGGCGAATTCGCCTACCAGGTGAAGTTCAAGCAGCGCGACGACGTGCATGACAAGGCACGCGAACGCGTCGCCAAGTTCTTCATTCGGCTGCAGCAGGTCGGCCACGCCTGGATCTACCTGGGCGCCACCAAGACCGGCATGGTCTACCGGCTCAAGGGCAACGCACCGCAGGCCCATGAGTAGCCTGCGCCGGCTGGCGTATCCGATTCCCTCGGTCGTTTGCAATGGACTACGCGACCTCGTTCGAGGAGGTGCTCTGGGGCATCACGCTGGTGGCGATCACCGTCGCGCTGCATGGCTGCGGCATGCTGGCGACGCTGTTCGCCTGCCACGCGGTCAAGCAGAGCGGCGGCAGCAGCGATGTGTCGTTCCTGCGCGGCAGCGCGGTGCTGATCCTGGCGAGCTGGATGATCGTGCTGATCCACCTGTCGGAGCTGCTGGTCTGGGCGCTGTTCTTCCTGTGGAAGGACGCGATGCCGAGCCCGAGCACCTCCTACTACTTCGCGCTGATGCAGTACACGACGGTCGGCAGCGCCTGGAACCTGCCGCAGCGCTGGCGCCTGCTCGACGGCATGCTGCCGATCGCCGGGCTGATGACTTTCGCCTGGTCGACCGGCGTGCTGTTCACGCTGGCCCAGGAGTTCCAGACGACGCAGTTGGCGGGCGTGCATGCGCGCCGGGCGGCCCGGCGCGAGGCCAAGGAGGCCGCGCGCGCCGCCGCGTCCACCCGCGGCGGCCGCAAGGCACTGGAGCGCTAGCGCCATGAGCTTCTCCGATCGCTTCACCAAGGACGAGATGCGCGGCGTGCGCTATGCCGTGAACGTCTTCATCGCCACCACGGTGCTGTACGTCGTGGTGAAGAAATTCGGCGGCAACAACCCGATCTGGGCCATCAGCTCGATGGTCGCGACCAGCGATCCGCACCTGAAGCAATCGCTGACCACCTTCCGGGGCCGGCTCATCAACACCCTGGTCGGTTGCGCCATCGGGCTCCTGTGCATCGTCGTCGGCCGCACCGAGTGGGAGCTGCCGACCGCGCTGGCACTGACGGTCATCGTGTCGACCTACATGGTCCAGGTGCCGACCATGTGGCGCCAGGCGCCGATCACCGCGGCCATGATCGTCGCCGGCGGCCTGCAGCACCACGACAAGCTGGTGCTGCTGGAGCAGGGCGCGATGCGCGTCGCCGAAGTCCTGTTCGGCTGCGTGGTCGGCATCGGCAGCGCCTGGCTGCTGTCGACCGTGTGGCCTCTCCACGACCCCGCACTCCTCAAGAAGGCTTGAAACCCATGACCATCTCCATCCTGTTGACGCCGGACGAAACCCCCGGCCCCGGCGAGCGCGCCCTGCTCACCAAGGCGGGCCGCAAGATCGCCCTGTTCTTCGCCGACGGCCGGGTGCTGGCCATCGACAACAACTGCCCGCATGCCGGCGGGTCGCTCTGCAACGGGCACATGGACGGCACCGTCATCAAGTGCCCCCTGCACGGCCTGAGCTTCGACCTGCGTACCGGCAAGACGCCCGGCAACCCGAATTCGAGCGTGACCAGCTATCCGGTGCGCAAGGTCGGCGACGACCACTTTCTCGACCTGCCGGACGCAGCGGCCTGATTGACGCATGACCGCGCTCTCCGTCACCACCTGGCCCGCGCTCGGCCGCGAGTTCTTCCCCGGCGTGCTGGCCTGCGCCGTGGTCGCGGCCGCGGCGACCTTCCTGTCGCAGCACTACGGCGCGCCGGTGATGCTCTTCGCCCTGATGCTCGGGATGGCGATGAACTTCCTCTCGGCCGAAGGGCCGTGCAAGCCCGGCATCGAGTTCACTTCGCGCCAGGTGCTGCGCTGGGGCGTGGCGCTGCTGGGGTTGCGCATCACCGCCGCGCAGGTGGTGGCGCTGGGCTGGCATCCGGTGCTGCTGGTCGTGGTTTCAGTGGCGCTGACCATCGGGGTGTCGATGCTGGTGGCGAAGCTCATGGGCTTCGACGTGCTCTTCGGCCTCCTGAGCGGCGGTGCCACCGCGATCTGCGGCGCTTCCGCGGCACTGGCGCTGGCGGCGGCGCTGCCGGCGCATCCGCAGAAGGAGCGCGCCACGCTGTTCACCGTGGTCGGCATCTCGGCGCTGTCGACGCTGACGATGATCGTCTACCCGATGATCGCGCGCAGCCTCGGGCTGGACGCGCCGACTGCCGGCATCTTCCTCGGCGCGACGATCCACGACGTGGCGCAGGTGGTCGGCGCCGGCTACGGCATGTCGCAGGAGATCGGCGACGTCGCCACGCTGGTCAAGCTGGTGCGGGTCGCGATGCTGCTGCCGGTGATCATGTTCGCGGTGACCCTCACGCGGGCCACCGGCCGCGCCGGCCACGGCCCGCGGCCGCCGCTCCTGCCCTGGTTCGCGGTCGGCTTCGCCGCGCTGGTCGCGCTCAACAGCACCGGCTGGCTGCCCAAGGCGGTGGCCGCGACCGGCACCGACGTCTCGAGCTGGTTCCTGGTGGCATCGATCGCCGGCATCGGCATGAAGACGCAACTGCGCGAACTGGTCACCGTCGGCCTCAAGCCGGTCGCGCTGATGGTCGGCGAGACCGTCTTCATCACCGCGCTGGTGCTGGCGATGCTGCGCGTGATGCATTCCTGAGGCCAGCCCTCTCCCCATCCACACACACACGGAAAGACAAGCATGAACTTCCTCGACGATTCCCTTCTTCCCGAGAACCAGGAAAAGCTGGTGATCCAGGTCGCGCCCTACGGTCCGCAATGGGCGCCGGGCGACTCCGACGACATCCCGGTGAGCATGGAAGCCCAGGTCCAGAAGGCGGTCGACTGCTACAAC
This sequence comes from Xenophilus sp. L33, assembly GCF_009765735.1. Taxonomy (GTDB): domain Bacteria; phylum Pseudomonadota; class Gammaproteobacteria; order Burkholderiales; family Burkholderiaceae_C; genus Variovorax. Next base: position 189,074 of record NZ_LMUW01000036.1, on the reverse strand, counting down.
GCCGGCGCCACCGTGCTGCACGTGCACGTGCGCGAGGAAGACGGCAAGGGCAGCAAGCGCCTGTCGAAGTTCAACGAGATGCTGTCGCGCCTGCGCGCGGCGGTGCCGAAGATGCTGCTGCAGGTCGGCGGCTCGATCTCGTTCGCGCCGGAAGGCGAGGGCGCGGCGGCCAAGTGGCTCAACGACGACACCCGCCACATGCTGGCCGAACTGGACCCGCGGCCGGACCAGGTGACGGTGGCCATCAACACCACGCAGATGAACGTGATGGAGCTGATGACCGACGCCGACGTGGCCGGCACCTCGCTCGCCAACCCGGCGCTGCAGGCGGCTTATCGCGACATGATCGTGCCTTCGAATCCGTCCTGGCACGTGGAGCACATCCGGCGCCTGGTGGCCAACGGCATCCAGCCGCATTTCATGCTGGGCAACCTGACCCAGCTGGAGACGGTCGAGCGGCTGATCCGCAACGGCGCCTACAGCGGCCCGCTGATCCTCAACTACGTGGCGATCGGCGGCGGCGCGGCCGGGCTGCATCCGGCCGACATGCTCGAGTTCGTGCGCCGCACGCCCGACGGCGCGGTGCTCACGCTGGAGACGCTCAACCGCAACGTGGTGCCGATGAACACGATGGCGATCGCGCTCGGCCTGCATGTGCGCGTGGGCATCGAGGACACGCTCTTCGGCCCCGACGGCCAGCGCGCGACCTCGGTGCAGCAGGTCGAGAAGATGGTGCGCATCGCCCGCGAGCTGAACCGCGAGGTGGCCAGCGGGGACGACGCCCGCCGCATCTACCAGGTCGGCACCGCGTGGTCGTCGACCGACGAGACGCTCGCCAACCTGCGCATGGCGCCGAACCGGTCGTCCGCGCGGCCGGCCGCACCGCTGCGCCGCGTGGCCTGACCCGCCGGCGGCGAAGACACGCATGACCTCCGCCTGGAACAAGCGCCCGCTCGCGGTGCTCGTCGTCCTGATCGCGATCCATGTGCTGGCGCACATCGACCGCAACATGCTGCTGGCCTTCTCGCCGGCGATCACGAAGGACCTCGCGCTCAGCAATGCGCAGTACGGCTTCCTGGTCGGCGCGGTCTGGGTGCTGAGCTTCGGCTTCATGGCGCTCTTCATGGGCTCGCTGGCCGACCGCTTCAGCCGCACCCGGATCATCGCGGCCGGCGTGCTGATCTGGAGCGTGTGCACCTGGGCCTCGGGCCATGCGCAGAGCTTCGGCCAGCTGGCGGTCGCGCGCTTCTTCGTCGCCAGCGGCGAGGCGGCGCTGGTGCCGTCGGCGGTGGCGCTGCTCGCGGAGCTGTTCACGCCGCAGCGGCGCGGCACGGCGCTGGGCATCTTCTTCGTCGGCATACCGCTCGGCATCGGCCTGAGCTTCGTGCTGGCCGGCTCGCTCGGCGCCGGGCTCGGCTGGCGCTCGACCTTCACGGTGCTCGGCGTGGCGGGCGTGCTGATCGCGCTGGGCCTCGCGTGCCTGCGCGACGACCGCGCGCCGGCGCCGGGCACCGTGGGCACGGCCAGGCGCGGCGAGCCTTTCGTCGCGCAGTCGCGTGCGGTGCTCGGCGTGATGGGGCGCAATCGCGCGCTGCAGTTCACCGTGATCGGCTTTGTGCTGGTCCACCTGATCTTCGCCGGCTTCTCGTTCGCGCAGCTCTGGATGGTGCGCGAGCGGGGCTTCGACGCCGCCACCATCGCCCGGACCATCGGCGGGGTGCAGATCGTCTTCGGCGTGCTCGGCGCGGTGGTCGGCGGCATGCTGGGCGATCGGCTGTCGCGCCGCTTCGCCGGCGGACAGGCGAGCTTCATGGCGCTGCTGGTGGCTGTCTGCGGCCCGTTCATGGTCGCGTACCGCTTCGTGCCGGCCGACTCGCCCTTCTTCTATGTCGGCATGTGCGCCGCCTCCTTCCTGCCGCTGGCGCTCTACGGCCCGGCCAATTCGCTGATCCAGGGCCTGACGCCGGCGCACATGCGTTCGACCATGGCGGGCCTCACGATGACCGTCATCAACGTCTTCGCGCTGGCGCTCGGCACCGTCGTCGCTGGCGCGGTGGTGGACCGCCTCGGCGCGGGCGGCGACCCGCAGGCGTTGACGCTGGTGCTGCTCGCCACCGACGTGCTGGCGCTGTGCTCGGGCCTGCTCTTCTGGCTGGCGGCGCGGCAGTTGCGGCTCGGCAAGGCGCGCGTGGACCTGAACGTGTCGCCGACGCTGGCGCACTGAAGCGGACCGACCGGTTCCCTGTCGAAAAGGCCCATTGATCCGGAGAACCCCATGGCCACCGAAGCCGTCGCGGACATCGACTTGCCTGTCTTTCGCAACGCGCAGTGCTGGTACGGCGCGCAATTGCAGGAGCGCGGCGACTGGATCCACCCGCTTTCGCCGGCCGAGCAACTGGAAATCCGGCAAGCCGTGCTCTCGGCGCTCGAGCGCCGGGCAGACCTGGTGACGATCACCGCGGCCGACTTCCCTTTGCCACGCTTCGGCTCGGTACTGCAGCGCATCGGCGAGGAGATCAAGCACGGTCGCGGCTTCGCGCTCATCCGCGGCCTGCAGACCATGGACCTGGACATCCGGGAGAAGGCCTATGCCTTCTGCGGCGTCGGCGCGCACTTCGGCGAGGCGGTGTCGCAGAACGCGAAGGGCCATGTACTCGGGCACGCTCGCCGGCGAGCCGCGCGTGCGCCTGGACATGGCCTTCGAGCCCGGCGACATGCAGTTCCTGCTGAACCATTCGATCCTGCACGCGCGCACCGCCTACGAAGACTGGCCGGAACCCGAGCGGCGGCGTCACCTGCTGCGCCTCTGGCTGGCCTGCGCGGACGGTCCGGCCTTGCCCGACTACATGACGACCGAGTTCCAGGGCGCGACCGTGAGCGGGCGGCCGGATGGCGTCAGGTTGCCGGGTGTGGCGCTGAAGGCGAACCTGGCACCCGATTGAACGCCGGAGCGCTCAGAACGGCTTCGGCAGCGACTTGTCCCGCCGGCAGCGCGCCAGCGGCACCGCCTGCCCGGCGATCACCCTGGTGATGCGTCCGGCCTCCCGGTCGACCTCGACGGTCAGGCAGGCGCAGCCGTAGCCGTAGCCGTTGGGCTGCGTGCGCGTGAACTGCTTCGAATCCATCGGCGGCGCCTTGTCGTCCGCGCCCTCGGCATCGGGGCCGTTGGCCTGCCCCTGCGAGGTGATCCACCACTCGCCGTCCTTGTCGGTCAGCAGCAGGTTGCCGGGTGTCGGATTCTGGTACCAGCCGCAGCGCCGCTCGGCGGCGATGGCGGCCCACGGCATCAGCGTTGAAAAGAGCAAGGCGAGGGCGGTCGCGGCGGCGAAGGATCTGGGCGGGGTCATGGGGCGCAGGATACGTCGCGGATCGCCGGAACGTGGACTCCTGCACAGGGGCCTTCGTGGCGCCCCATTAAAATCCCGGGCTTGAGCTCCAAAAACGATCAGACCCCCTATTGCACCCAGCCGGTCGTCGAACTGCGCTTGGTCGCCGGGTCCTACAGCTACGGCATCCGCGCCCCGCGGGCGAAGGGCGTGGTGCCGCCCGTGTCCTTCAACGAATCCGGCTTCCCGACCCTGGCCGCCTGCCTGCTGCATGTCGGCCGGGGCCTCGGCAGCGACTTCCCGCGGATCTACGTTCGGCTGCACGGGGCTTGCGTCGGCGAGCAGGAAATCTTCGACCTGCGATTCGATCCCGAGCGGGTCGCCCAGGCGCTGGTCGAGAACTACCGCGCCGTCCAGGCCGCGGCCCAGGGCGAGCCGGCGGTTTCCTGATTCCGTCGCACGCCGCGCTTTTCATCGCGGCGTCTGTCATTTGAGATAGTCCGAACAGACGGGCACCTGCAGTGACCGCGGCCGGCATTGGCCGCTAGACTCTTTCGCATTCCGAGGGCGCCAGGCACAGGCATGGAATGTCCGCATTGTCACGCGACGAATGACGCAGATCGGCGCTCCTGCCACCGATGCGAAGGAGCGTTGTCCGTCAGCCTGGCACCGGAGCGCAGGCAGCTCACCGTGATGTTCTGCGACCTGGTCGGTTCCACCGCGCTGGCGCACGAACTCGACCCCGAGGATTTCCGCGACGTCATCGTCCGCTTCCACCACGACACGCAGCGACTCATCCGGCGCTACGAGGGCTATGTCGCCCAGTACCTCGGCGATGGCGTGCTGGCGTACTTCGGCTACCCGCTGGCGCACGAGGACGATGCCGCGCGGGCGATCCATGCGGGCCTCGAGTTGGCAGCCTTGCACCGTCGGTCCGAAGAAGCGGCCGATGGCCCCGATCGCCCCGATGCGCCCCCGCCGCGCAACCCGAGCGTGCGGATCGCGATCGCCACCGGCCTGGTGGTGGTCGGGGAGATGGCGAGCAGCCCCGAATCGAAGGAAGTGAGCGCGATCGGCGAGGCGGTGCACCTGGCGTCGCGCCTGCAATCGCTGGCCGACCCCGAGACGGTGATCGTCGGCGACCGCACCCGGCAGTTGACCGAGGCGCAATTCGTCTTCGCCGACCACGGCCTTCATGCACTGAAGGGCTTCGACCAGCCGATGCAGGCCTGGCGGGTCGTCGGCGCGAGCCAGGCCGAGAGCCGCTTCGATGCCACCCGCGCCCGCGGCATGACGCCCTTCGTCGGACGCGACGCGGAGATGCAAGCGCTGCTCTTGCGTTGGTCGCAAGCGCGGCAGGGGGCGGGCCAGGTCGCCTGGATCAGCGGCGAGGCCGGCATCGGCAAGTCGCGTGTCGTGGAGGCGCTCGCGGAGCGGCTCGCGGCGGAACCGCACCTGAAGCTGCACTACCAATGCTCGCCCTACCATGCGGGGAGCGCCTTGTACCCGCTCATCCAGCGCCTGCAGCGCGAGGCCGGATTCGCACTGACCGACAGCGTTGCGCAGCGGGCCGGGAAGCTCGAAATGCTGCTCGCGCCGAGCGCACCGGACGACAGCTCGCTGGCGCTGATCGGCGCGATGCTGTCCCTGCCGACCGCGATCCCGCTGCCGCCCCTGACGCCGGCGCAGCTGAAGGCCCGCACGCTCGCGGTGCTGGCCGAGCGGCTCTGGCGGCTCGCCGACACGGCGCCCCTGCTGATGATCGTGGAAGACGCCCACTGGATCGATCCGACCTCGATGGAACTGCTCGACCTCGTGGTCGGCCAGTTGCACGCGCGACGCATCCTGCTGCTGATGACCTCGCGTGAAGCCTTGCCCGCGCGCTGGTCGACGCTGGACCACGTGCATGCACTCGGCCTGGAGCGCCTTGCACGCGACGGCGCCGCCGCCATGGTGCGCAGCCTGCTGCAGGGGCGGAGCGTTCCGGCATCGGTGGTCGCCGAGGTCACGGACACCACCGACGGCGTGCCGCTCTTCATCGAGGAGGTCACCAAGGCGCTGGAGATTCCGTCCGCCCGGGGCGTGATCCCGATGACGCTGCAGGACTCGCTCATGGCGCGCCTCGACCGCCTGGGCAGCGCCAAGCGGGTGGCGCAGGTCGCCGCGGTCATCGGTCGCGAGTTCTCGCATGCCCTGCTCGCCGAACTGACGGCGCTCGGCGAGCCGGCGCTCGGCGAGGCGCTGGCCGGGCTCAGCGCGTCGGCGGTGCTGTTCAGCCAGGGCCGCGAGGCCGGGCAGGACTACGTGTTCAAGCACGCGCTGGTGCAGGAGGCCGCATACGCGAGCCTGCTGCGCAGCAGCCGTCAGCAACTGCACCAGCGGTTGGCGGAATTGCTGGAGAGCCGGCATGCGGAGCGGGCGCAATCGGAGCCGGAGCTGCTGGCCTTTCATTTCGCGCAGGCCGGGCGCGCCGACCGCGCGGCCGTCTATTGGGCCGCGGCTGCCAAGCGGGCACTGGACCGCTCGGCGAATGTCGAGGCCTTGGGCCATGTGGCGGCGGGACTGGCGGCGTCGGACGGGCTGCCCGCCGGCGTCGACCGCGACCGGCTGCAGCTCGGCCTCTCGGTGGTGCAGGGCGCCGCGTACCGGGCGGTGCAGGGCTTCGCGTCGCCGCGGGTCGAGGAGAGCTTCCTGCGTGCCCTGGCGCTGTGTGATCGGCTGGACGATCGGGCACGCCGGGTCGAGGTGCGGCGCGGGCTCTTCTCGTTCTACTACTCCCGGGGCGACCTCGACCGGGCCGAGCAGCAGGGCCGGGAGATCGTCGCGCAAGCCCAGGGCGGCGAGCGCGGCATCCGCATGATGGGCTCCTGGATGGTCGGCTGCATGGCCTTCTGGCGCGGCCGCTTCGAGCCGGCGCGGCGGGCGCTCGACCAGGCGCTCGCGCTCTACGACCGCGACGAGCAGATCGCCCGCACGCTCGCGCTGCAGATCGATCCGGCGGTGAACACGCTCAGCCACCTGTGCTGGACCCGGTGGATCCTCGGTGAGCCGGCGACCGCGGTCGCCACCGGCGAGCAGGCGGTGCGCACCGCCCGCGAGCTCGACCAGCCCTACGCGCTGGCGATGGCGCTCTTCTTCTGCAGCGTGACGCACGGCTGCTGCGGCCGCTTCGCCGAGGCCGACACCCTGCAGGACGAACTGAGCCGGCTGACCGCGGCGCACGGCCTGGCCTACCTGGGCAGCTGTGCCAAGGTGCTCAAGGGGCAAGCGTTGATCGCGGACCACCGGTGCATCGAAGGCATCGCGCAGGTCCGGATCGCGCTCGACGAATTCGAGGCGCAGGACGCGGCGCTGGGCGTGCCGTGGTCGATGTCGATCCTGGCGTCCGGCTATGCCGAACTCGGCGAGGTGGCACAGGGCCTGGCGGTGGTCGAGCGCGCCTTCGAGGCGATGCAGCGGCACGGCGAGCGGCACTGGGAGGCGGAGGTCTGGCGCTGGAAGGGCGAGCTGCTGGCCAGGCGCTCGCCGCTGGACCTCGCCGAGGCGCGGGCATCGCTGCGCCGCGCGGTCGAGGTGGCGCGGGCGCAATCGGCCGGCTCGCTGGAAGCCCGTGCATCCGCCAGCCTGGCGCGACTGGCGCTCGGGGAGCGCGCGCGATGAACGGCGACCCGATCTTCGACCCGATCTCGATCCACGACGTGCGCTTTCGCAACCGGATCCTGCGTTCGTCGATCGGCGGGCGCAGCTGCAACTACGACGGCACGGTGACCGACGTCTGGAAGAACTTCGAGAAGCGCTTCGCCGACGGCGGCGTCGGCGGGATCGTGTCGACCACCTTCCACGTGAACGAGAAGCGGCGCTCGCCGTTCCAGTACCCGTCGATCGCGAGCCGCCGATGCCTGCCCTTCCTGCGCAAGTACCTGCCGCAGATCCAGGGCGCGGGCGAGGGCTGCCGCTACATCATGCAGATCGGCGACCCGGGCTACGCGACCTACGTGCAGCTGCTGCCCGACCGCTCCGCCGAGGCCAGCGCCTCCGACGGCTTCGACCTCATGCTCGGCTACGCCAACCGGCGCCGGATGATGAGCGACGCGGACATCGAGCGCTCGATCGACGAATACGCGGTGGCGGCCGCACGGGTGCGCGAGGCCGGTGCCGACGGCGTCGAGATCACGGCGTCGAAGGGCTACCTGGTGCACCAGTTCCTCAATCCGGGCATCAACCGGCGAAGCGATGCGTGGGGCGGCGACGAGGACCGCCGCTTCCATTTCCTGGAGCGGATCATGCAGGCGGTGCGCGAGCGCATCGGCCCCGACTTCCTGCTCGGCATCCGGCTGTCGGGTGCGGACTTCAATTCGCATCCGCTGGTGCTCGCGCTGCTGCGCTGGCCGCCGGTCTTCATGTCGCGGGAAAGCTGGGTCGGCAACGACGCCGAGCAGATGCGCCGCTACGCGCTCCGGCTGGAGGCCCTCGGCGCCGACTACCTGCACGTGGTGGCGGGCTACGGCTTCCCGAATCCGCGCGACCTGCCCGGTCGCTTTCCGTTCGAGGAGATCCGGATCTTCTTCGACTCGATCCGCCACCTGAGCGGCAAGGCCGCCTTTCGCTCGACCTTGCTGCACACGCTGCCGATGCCGGTGTGGCGCGCGATCCTGAACCTCGGCTGGCACCGCGGCGACGAAGTGAACCTGGACCTGGCGCGCCGCATGCGGTTGGCGGTGCGCATCCCGGTGATCGCCAACGGCGGTTTCCAGGCCTACCGCGGCGTGCGCGATGCGGTGGCCACCGGCGGCTGCGACATGGTGTCGATGGCGCGCGCGCTGCTCGCGAATCCGGACCTGGTGAAGGCCTTCTTCCGCGAAGGCGACGATCCCGCGAAGGCGGCGCGCTGCACGCAGTGCAACCGCTGCATCGGCAGGACCACCACCAGCCCGCTGGGCTGCTACGAGCGCAAGCGCTTCGACTCGGAGGCGGCGATGCTCGAGCAGATCATGGCGTTCAATCGCGCCGATGAGCCGGATGTCCCGGACGCTGCCGAGATAACCAATCGGTTATAGGCGATTCAGAAAATCGCGTTCTCGAGTGAAGCCGGATGCGTAGACTGATGCTTCATGTCGATGACCTCCCTCGCCACCAACCTGCTGGATTCGCTCGGCGAGGCGCGCAGCGCCGAAGCCGCCCTGCAGCAGATCGACCAGGTGCGCCGCATCGTCGCCGGGCCCGGCATCTTCAGCATCCAGCTGAACGTGACGACCGCGCGCGATCCGGGCAACGAACTGCGACTTCAGCGCTTCTATTCCTCCGCGGCGGGCCGCTGGCCGGTGAACGGCACGAAGCGCAAGACCTGGAGTGCGTGGACCGAAACCATCTTCGTGCGCTGCCAACCCTTCGTCGGCGAAGGCCCCGAGGCACTCGGCGCCGCCTTCGACGACTATCCGCAGATGCAGGCGGCGGGCCTCTACAGCGCGGTGAACGTGCCGCTGCTCAAGGGCAACCTCTGCTACGCCACCTTCAACGTCTTCGGCACGCGCACGCAATGGCGGCCGGACGAGGTGCTCGGCATCCGCCTGCTGGCGCTGGCCGCGCAACGCTGGGTCGCGCCGGCGCCCGACCTCATGTACCGCTTCGACAAGGAGGCCGCCGCACTGACGGCGGCGTGAACCCATGACCGCATCCTCGGACTTCATTCCCGTCTCGGCGCTGCATCACTACACGATCCGCTGCACCGAAGCCGAACTGCCCGCGCTGCGGGACTTCTACACGCGCGTGCTGGGCCTGGAGCCGGGCGCGCGACCGGTGATGCCGGCGCCGGGCTACTGGCTCTATGCCGGCGGGCAGCCGATCGTGCACCTCTACGCCTTCCTGGAGCATGCCGACGACGGCCCGCGCACCCCGGCGACCGGACGGCTCGACCACATCTCCTTTCGCGGACGCGGCCTGCAGCAGACGCGCGACAAGCTGCAGTCGCTCGACGTCGCGTTCGCCGAGGCGCCGATCGCCGACTGGCCGATCCACCAGCTCTTCCTGCACGACCCCAAGGGCCTGAAGATCGAGCTGACCTTCTTCCTCGACGAAGAGGATGCGGCCCGTGCCTGAGTTCGTCGACGCGCCGGGCGGCGTTCGCATCGCCCACGAGAAGACCGGCGACGGGCCGCCGCTGCTGCTGATGCACGGCGCCGAGGCGAGCCGCCAGATGTTCGGCGCGATCGTGCCGCTGCTGGCGCGCCGCTTCACGGTCATCGCCTACGACCAGCGCGACTGTGGCGACACCGAAGCGCCGGCGCAGCCCGCGACGCTGGCGGACCTGGCGAACGACGCCGCGGCACTGATCCGCGGCCTGGGCTTCGCGCGTGCGCACGTCTTCGGCTCGTCCTTCGGCGGCCGCGTGGCGCAGTCATTGGCCTTGCTGCATCCGGCCTTGGTCGATCGCCTGGTGCTCGGCAGCACCTGGCCGCTGCCGCACACCTACGAGGCGTTGATGCCCGAAGGCGCGGCGCGGCTCGGCGCCCTGCGTGCGCGGCTGCCGGAGAGCGCCGAGGAACTCGCGGGCGTCTTCTTCCCCGAGGCCTTCCTGCGCGAGCGGCCGGAGCTGCGGCAGATCTTCGCGGCGGCCCGGCCCGCGACCGAGCGATCGCAGCGCCGCGCGCAGGCGGTGGCGAGCACGCTCGCGCTCTCGCCCGCCGCCATCGAGGCGCCGACGCTGGTGCTCGCGGGTTCGCAAGATCGCGTCGTGCCGCCCGAGGTCACGATGCTGCTGGTCGATGCGATCCCCGGCAGCGAATCGGTGCTGCTCGCGGGTGTCGGCCATGTCACCGTGATGCAGGCGACCGAACGGGTGGCCGCGCACCTGCAGGCATTCCTGCTCGAAACGGAGAGGCTCGCGTCATGAAGAACGTCCTGATATCCGGCGCCAGCATGGCCGGCCTGTCGGCCGCGTACTGGTTCGCCCATCTCGGTCACCGCGTCACCGTCGTCGAGCGCGGCGACGGCCTGCGCCTCGGCGGCGCGCCGATCGACGTGCGCGGCCGCGCGCTCGGCACCGCGCAGCGCATGGGCATCCTGCAGCAGATCGACGACGAGAAGGTCGTCATCGCGGCGCCGGCGCCGGTCTACGACGGCAGCGGCACGCGCGTCGCCAGCCTCGACCTGCGCTGGTTCGCCAACGAGACCGACCAGGACATCGAGATCAGCCGCGACCGGCTCAACCGCATCCTGCTGGCGGCGGTGCCCGACGGTGTCGACTTCCGCTATCGGGCCTCGATCGCATCGATCGCGGACCGCGGCGGTGGCGCCGAGGTCTCGTTCACCGACGGCCGGGAAGGCCGCTACGACCTGGTAATCGGCGCCGACGGCCTGCACTCCAACGTGCGCAGGCTGGTCTTCGGTCCCGAGAAGGACTACGTGCGGCACTTCGGCCACTACGTCGCGCTGGTCGACCTGCCGGACGACCGCGAATGGCAGCGCGGCATCCTCAACGTGCCCGGGCTGGCCGTCGGCGTGCGCGACGCGGGCGACGGTCCGCAAGGGATGATGATCGTCGCCAGCCCGGAGATCGACTACGACTACCGCGACGTCACCGCGCAGCGCCGGCTGATCGACCGCTTCCTCTCGCGGGTCGATGCCTGGGAGGTGCCGGCACTGCGCGGCGCCTTCGTCGATCCGGCGGCCCGGGGCTTCTACTTCGACTCGGTGAGCCAGACCCACATGCCGGCCTGGATCCGGGGCCGCGCCGCGGTCATCGGCGACGCGGGCCACTGCGCGGCCTTGCTCTCGGGCATGGGCACCACGCTGGCGATGGTGTCGGCCGAACTGCTGGCCACCACCTGGACCGAATTCGGCGGTGACGCCGAAGCCGCGTCCGCGACGTACCACGAACGCCTGCGTCCCTACGTCGAGCAATGCCAGGCCTTCGCGCACGAGGGCGCGCCGATCATGGTGCCGGCGACGCAGCAGGCGGTCGATGAGCGCAATGCGCGCTTCCGGGCGTACGAGGCGGGGATCTTGATGCCGACGACCGTCTAGGCGACGGTCGGGGGCGCGAAACGCGTTCGGTAGAATGCGCCCCTCTCGGCGAAACGCCGGGCCTCTGCCTCGATGAATCTTGCAGGGTCCGGCCCCGGGCTTCCGGGTTCTGCCGGGCGCCCGGGTTGCGCCAGCCCTTGCTGCCAGCGTCCGCTTCGATCTTCATCAGCGGACGGCCCCCGGCACATCGGGCTGCCTTCTTCGCCTTCTTTCATCCACCAGCTGCCGGCCTCGGGTCTCGTGCCATCGCGCGCGCCCGCCGTTCGCCCGCCTGCCTCGCCAGGACGGGCGCCGCCGGCGCTGCCACAAGGAGCTGCATGCAACTCATCGTCTCGGCCGGATCGATCCTGGCCATCGTCCTGTGGGGCATCGTCGCGCCCGCGCACCTGGGCGCCGTCTTCGACGGCGCGCTCGCCATGATCACGCGCAACTTCGGCTGGTTCTACCTCTGGGCGGTGCTCGGCCTGGTGGTGCTGGCGCTGGTGCTGGCCACCAGCCGCTACGGCAACATCAAGCTCGGCGCCGACGACGAGGAGCCCGAGTTCTCGCTCGGCGCCTGGTTCGCGATGCTGTTCGCGGCCGGCATGGGCATCGCCTGGTGTTCTGGGGCGTGGCCGAGCCGATCTCGCACTACGGCGCGCCGCCGCCCGGCGTCGTGGCCAACACGGCCGAGGCCGCCAACGCGGCCATGCGCTACAGCTTCTTCCACTGGGGCCTGCATCCGTGGGCGGTCTACAGCATCGTCGCGCTCGCGATCGCCTTCTTCCAGTTCCGCCGTGGCGGTTCCGCGCTGGTCAGCACGGCGGTCGAGGCCTTGCCCTGGTCGCCGCTGCGCCGCATCGGACCGCTGGTCAACGTGCTGGCGGTGATCGCCACCGCCTTCGGCGTCGCCGCCTCGCTGGGCATGGGCGCGCTGCAGATCAACAGCGGCCTGCATGCGGTGCTCGGCCTGCCGGTCGGGCAGGCGCAGCAGCTGGGCATCATCGCCGTCACCACGGTGCTGTTCCTGGCCTCGGCCATCAGCGGCATCGGCCGCGGCATCAAGTGGCTGTCGACCTTCAACGTGCTGCTGGCCGCGCTGCTGGCGCTGGCCGTGTTCGTGCTCGGCCCGACCGTCGTGATCATCGACACGCTGACCTCCACGCTGGGCAGCTACATGAGCGAGGTGGTGCGCATGAGCCTGCGCATGACGCCGTTCCGCGACAGCGGCTGGGTCGGCAGCTGGACCATCTTCTACTGGGCCTGGTGGGTCAGCTGGTCGCCCTTCGTCGGCCTGTTCATCGCCCGAGTCTCGCGCGGGCGCACGGTGCGCGAATTCATCATCGGCACCGTGGCGGTGCCGACCCTCGCCGCCTTCGTCTGGTTCTCGGTCTTCGGCGGCACCGCGCTGCACCTGCAGATCATGCAGCACGTGCCGATCGCCGAGGCGGTGCAGGCCGATCCGTCGACCGCGCTCTTCGCGCTCCTGCACCAGCTGCCATTGGGCACGCTGATGTCGGGCGTCGCGACCGTGCTGGTGATGGTCTTCTTCGTCACTTCGGGCGACTCGGCGGTGCTGGTGCTGGGCACCATGAGCACCGGCGGCGACCAGGACCCGAGCGCGCGCGTCAAGATCGCCTGGGGCCTGCTGGTGGCCGGCATCGCGGCCAGCCTGCTGATGGCCGGCGGCCTGAAGTCGGTGCAGACCGCGACCATCGTCTTCGCGCTGCCCTTCACGGTCGTGATCGTGCTGATGGCCGTCTCGCTCTGGCGTGGCCTGCGCGAGGACCATGACGCGGAGCAGCGGCGCGATCGCGAATTGCGGCTGCGACTGCGCGCCTTCGTCGAGCCCGCGGGCACGGCCGCAGGCGAGGCGCCTCGCACATGAACCTCGAACTGCCGGGCGCCATCGGCAAGGGCTTTCTCTTCGTCTTCGCCGCGCTGCTGCCGATCCTCAATCCGGCGGCCACGGCGCCGATCTTCCTCGGCCTGACCGAGGGCGCATCGGCCGACACGCGCACGCTGCTCGCGCGCCGCATCGCACGCAACATGTTCTGGCTGCTGCTCGGCGCGATGCTGATCGGCTCCTACGTGCTGGAGTTCTTCGGCATCGCGCTGCCGATCGTGCGGGTCGGCGGCGGGCTGATCGTCGCGGCCAATGCCTGGCGGCTGCTCACCGCCACGCAGGCCAGCGCCGACAGCCGCACCGGGCTGGCCGAGAGCTTCACGCCCGAGATGGCGCGGCGCCAGGCCTTCTATCCGCTGACCTTCCCGATCAGCTGCGGGCCGGGCTCGATCGCGGCGGCCATCACCGTGGGCGTGTCGCTGTCCGATGCGCGGCTGGCAGTCTCGCTCGGCCGCATGGGCGGCGCGGTGCTGGGGTTGGTGGCGATCGGCCTGCTGGTGTACCTGGCCTTCCGCTATGCGCAGCAACTGCTCAAGCCGCTGGGCGAGGCGGGCACCGTGATCTTCCTGCGCCTGTCGGCCTTCATCCTGCTGTGCCTCGGGGTGCAGATCATCTGGGACGGGGCCCACGAGCTGGGCGTCGGGCTGCTGCGCGACGCTCAGCGGTCCGTGCGTAGCGCCAGCGTCTCCTTGATCTCCTCCATCACCACGTAGCTGTGCGACTGCGCCGTGACCGGCAGCTTCTTGAGGATGTCGCCGAGCAGGCTGCGGTATTCGTCCATGCCGCCGAGGCGGGCCTTCACCAGGTAGTCGAAGCTGCCGGAGACCAGGTGGCATTCCTGCACGTCGGGCACGTTCTGCAGTTCCTTGCGCACCTTGTCGAAGACTTCCTCCGACTTGGCGGCCAGCGTGATCTCGATGAAGACCAGCAGGGTCTTGCCCAGCGCCTTGGGCGACACGCGCGCGTGGTAACCGGTGATGACGCCTTCGCGCTCCATGCGCTTCACGCGCTCGGAGCAGGGCGAGGTCGACAGGCCGATCTGCTGGGCCAGTTCGGTCATCGGCATGCGGCCTTCGCGCTGCAGCAGGTCGAGGATCTTGCGGTCGATGCGATCGAGGTCGGGCATTTTGCTGGGAAAGTCGACGGCGGAGGTCGCCGGCAGCGATATTCACTCCGAATCGACCGAAACTCAATCAAAAACAGAAGCGTTGAATCGATAAATTTGGTGAATCGACAACTTGCAGGCGAGATCCACCATGAAAGTCATCGTGCTTGGCGGCGGCGTCATCGGAGTCAGCACCGCTTACTACCTCGCGCGCTCGGGCGCCGAGGTCACGCTCGTCGACCGGCAGCCGGGGCCGGCGCTCGAAACCAGCTTCGCCAATGCCGGGCAGGTGTCGCCGGGCTACTCGACGCCGTGGGCCGCGCCGGGCATCCCGCTCAAGGCCCTGAAGTGGATGTTCCAGAAGCATGCGCCGCTGGCGGTGCGCCTGGATGGCAGCCTGTTCCAGCTGCAATGGATGGCGCAGATGCTGCGCAACTGCTCGCCCGAGCGCTATGCGGTCAACAAGGAACGGATGATGCGCGTGGCCGAATACAGCCGCGCCTGCCTGCAGCAGTTGCGCGCCGACACCGGCATCGACTACGAACAACGCACCGGCGGGACCCTGCAGCTCTTTCGCACCCAGGCGCAGCTCGATGCGGTGCAGCGCGACATCGCGGTGCTGGAGGAATGCGGCGTGCCCTACGAACTGCTCGACGCCGGGCAGCTCGGCGCGGTCGAGCCGAGCCTGCGCCAGGCGCGCGACCGGCTCGTCGGCGGCCTGCGCCTGCCCAAGGACGAGACCGGCGACTGCCACCGCTTCACCCGGTCGCTCGCCGAACTGGCGCGCGGGCTGGGCGTGGACTTCCGCTTCGGCGAGGCGATCGACGGGCTCGTTACCGACGGCGACCGCATCCAGGGCGTGAAGGTCGGCGACGAGACGCTGCGCGCCGATCGCTACGTGCTCGCGTTGGGCAGCTACTCGCGCGACTTCCTCGCGCCGCTGGGGCTCGACCTGCCGGTCTATCCGGTCAAGGGCTACTCGCTGACGGTGCCGCTGGTCGACCCGGCCTTCGCGCCGCAATCGACCGTGCTCGACGAGACCTACAAGATCGCGGTGACCCGCTTCGACGACCGCATCCGGGTCGGCGGCATGGCCGAGCTGGCCGGCTTCGACCTGCGGCTCGATCCGCGCCGCCGCGCGACGCTCGAACACGTGGTGAACGACCTCTTCCCGGGCGGCGACGTCGCGGCGGCCACCTTCTGGACCGGCCTCCGGCCGATGACGCCCGACAGCACGCCGATCATTGGCGCGACCCGCTACCGGGAGCTCTTCCTCAACACCGGCCACGGCACGCTCGGCTGGACCATGGCCTGCGGCTCGGCGCGGCTGGTCTCGGACATGGTGATGGGCCAGCGGCCGGAGATCAGCGCGAGCGGCCTCGGCATCGACCGCTACGAATCCGGTCGCGAGCGCGGCCGTCCGCTGTCGGTGTCGCCCGCCGCCGTCTGAAGACTCACTGCGTCGACTTCGAATCCCCGTCGATCGGGAACGACTGCCCCGAGATGCTGCGCGCGTGCGGGCCCGCAAGGAAGCGCACCAGCTCGGCGATGTCGCGCGGATCAACGAAGGCCTTGATCGACTGGTTGGCCAGCGCCAGCTCGACCTCCTCGTCGACCGAACGCCCGGAGGCCTCGGCACGGCCTTCGAGCACGCGCTGGATGCGCGGCCCCTCGACCGCGCCCGGATGGACCGTGTTGCAGGTGATGCCCAGCGGCCCCAGCTCCATCGACAGCGTCTTGGCGAAGCCGACCAGGCCCCACTTGCTGGTCGCATAGGCGCAGCGGTTGGGGTAGCCGAAGCGGCCCGCCACCGACGACATGATGACGATCGAAGCCTGCTTCGATGCCTTCAGCATCGGGATGAAGGCCTTGGTGACGTTGAAGGTGCCGTTGAGGTTGACCCCGATGACCGAGGCCCAGGCCTCTTCCGGATAGTCGGCCACCGCGGCGGTCGGGCCGGCCACGCCTGCGTTGTTGACCAGCACGTCGAGGCCGCCGAGCTTCTGCCGGACGTCCTCGGCCAGCCGCGCCACCGCGGCCGCGTCGGCGATGTCGAGCACCGAGCCGCTGATGCGCGGGTCGGCCCGCACGAGTTCGTCCACCGCCTTGGCGTCGACGTCGGCGACGTGAACCGCGGCGCCGTCGGCCGCGAAGACGCGCGCGATCGCCAGGCCGATGCCGCCGGCGCCGGCGGTGACCAGCACTCTCTGGGTCATGGGGAAGTCCTTTCTGGGTTCGTCGTTTCGACCGGCGTGCGCCGGAGCGAGTGTTCCTCGGCCATCCGGCCGAGGCCTTCGATGTCGAGCAGGGTCATGCCGCCGTATTCGATGCGCACCAGCGCGGCGGCCTTCAGCCGGTTCAAGGCCTGGTTGCAGCGCTGGCGCGAGAGGCCGACCAGGTTGGCGATCTCTTCCTGCGAGATCTCGAGATGCCGGTCGCTGCCCGGATGCAGCCAGGGATGCACCAGCCCGAGCAGCGCCCGCGCCACCTGCGCGTCGGCGCTCAGCAGCCGGTGCGCGGCGAAGTCTCCCATGAACCAGTGCAGCCGCTCGTTGATCTGGTCGAGCAGGAAGCGGCGAAAGCCCGCCTGCGTGGCCAGCAGCCAGTCGAAGGTGTCCTTCGGGACCATGGCGACCCGGCTGTGCCGGAGCGCCACGATGTCGGCCTGGATCGGCCGGCCCCGCAGCAGGCTGCCTTCGCCGAACCAGCTGCCGATGGTCATGCCGCCCAGGGTGACCGAGCGGCCGTCGGGACTGCCGGTGGACCACTTCACGAGGCCTTCGAGCACGCCGTACCACCAGAACGCGGTCTCGCCGTGGCGGATCAGCGCCTCGCCGGCGACGACCGCGCGCTCCGTCGTGGTCGCCGACACCTGCCGACGGGCCTCGGCGTCCAGCCCCGGATACCACGCCGCGCCGTCGAGCAGGCGCTGGACAGTGAGGTCGGAGGGGTGCTTCATGGCGGCGCGGGCGGACGGTTCACCGGAAATGGATGGGTGGTTTCCCGGGGCTGGATTGTCGTTCAAACGACTGTGTGCGAAGGTGGCCCGGCGAACAATCCGGTCCTTTCCACCTGGAGCCCCCCATGGCCAAACGCAAAGTCATCCTCACGATCGCGCCGACCGGCGGCATGGCCCACAAGTCGCAGAACCCGCAGCTGCCCACGCAGCCCGGCGAGATCGCGGACGACGTGATCCGATGCTGGAACGCAGGCGCCAGCGTCGTCGCGATCCACGCGCGCCGGCCCGACGACGGCGCGACCTGCAACCCCGAGGTCTACCGCGACATCAACAGCCGCATCCGCGCGAAGAGCGACATCGTCATCAACAACTCCACCGGCGGCGGCGTGCACGGCGACATGGTCAAGCCGCTGGCCGGCGACCGCTGGGAGATCCTGTGGGAGGAGCGGCTGAAGGGCATGGATGCCGGCGCCGAGATGTGCACCCTGGACGCCACCACGCTCAACCTCAGCTTCGAGGGCAAGGAGATCCTGATGGACACCTCGCTCACCCGCGGCCGCGCGCTCGCCGCGGGCATGAAGGCCCGCGGCATCAAGCCGGAGTGGGAGGTGTTCAGCCCGACCCACATCCTGCAGGACACCACCACCCTCATCGAGGAAGGCCTGGACGACACGCCGCACTTCATCAACATCGTGATGAACGTGCATCGCAACTTCCAGAACGCGATGCCCTATTCGCCGCGCTTCCTGCAGATGATGGTCGACACCCTGCCGAAGAACAGCATCTTCTGCGTGAGCGGCATCGGCCCGTCGCAGCTGGAGGCCAACGTGGCCGCGCTGCTGCTGGGCGGCCATGCGCGCGTCGGCCTGGAGGACAACCTCTACTACCGCCAGGGCCAGTTGGCCAGCAACATCGAGCTGACCGAGCGCATCGTGCGGATCATGCGAGAGATGGACATGGAGCCGGCCACGCCGGCCGAGGCCCGCGAGATGATGGGCCTGCCGCGCAGGGGCGCGGTGCGTCCGGAGTTCGCACTGGGATGAGCGCGTCGAACGCAGAGCCGATCCGCCGGGTGGCGGTGGTCGCGACCGGTGTCATCGGCGCCAGCTGGACCGCCCAGTTCCTTGCGCAGGGACTGGACGTCACCGCCACCGATCCGTCGCCCGGCGCCGAAGCACGGTTGCGCGCCGACGTCGACCGCCATTGGCCGACCCTGGAACGCATCGGCCTGGCGCCGGGGGCTTCCCGCGACCGGCTGCGCTTCGAGGCCGACCTGGCGACCGCGGTGCAGGGCGCCGACTTCGTGCAGGAGAACGGCCCCGAGCGGCTGGACGTCAAGGTCGCGCTCTTCGGGCAGCTCGATGCGCTGCTGCCGCCGCGGGTCATCCTGGCCTCCAGTTCGTCGGGCCTGTCGACGACCGGCATCCAGGCCGGCTGCGTGCATCCGGAGCGGGTGGTGCTGGGCCATCCGTTCAACCCGCCGCACCTCATCCCGCTGGTCGAGGTGATCGGCGGCGAGAAGACCTCGGCCGAGACGATCGCCCGCACCATGGCTTTCTATGCCGCCATCGGCAAGCGGCCGATCCACGGACGCAAGGAGATCAAGGGCCACATCGCCAACCGCCTGCAGGCCGCGCTCTGGCGCGAGGCCTTCCACCTGGTCGACCAGGGCGTCGCGACCGTGGAAGACATCGACACCGCCATTGCCTTCGGGCCGGGGCTGCGCTGGGCGGTCTTCGGGCCCTTCATGAACCTGCACCTGTCGGGCGGCGAGGGCGGCATGGCGCATCTGCTGGCGCACCTGGGCGGCCCGATCGCCGACTGGTGGGACGACCTCGGAAGCCCGGCGATGAGCGCCGAGCTGAAGGCGAGGGTGGTCGCCGGCGTCACCGACGAGCTGGACGGGCGCCGCTCCGCGGAACTGGAGGCTTGGCGCGACGGCCTGCTGATCGAGCTGCTCAAGGCCAAGTCGGCCTAGGCATCGGTCGATGAACCCGACGCACATCGAAAGCGCCGCCGACGTGGCCTCGATCGAGGCCCGTCCCTATTCAGACTTCATGGCGCATCGAAGCGTCGGCGCCGCGCTCGCGGCGGCAACCACGCGCCATCCGGACCGGCCGGCGCTGTGCTTTATCGAGACGGCGGAGGACGGCGGGAACGCGCCGGCCTGGACCCACCGCCAGTTCATGCAGCGGGTGTTGCGCGCCGCCGGACTCTTCAAGGCCCTGGCGGGCGAGGCGCAGCCTCGCGTGGCCCTGCTGCTGCCGGCCATTCCGCAGGCGTACTTCGCGTTGTGGGGCGCGGAGATCGCGGGCATCGCCTGCCCGATCAACTACCTGCTCGACGCGGAGCACATCGGGCAGCTGATCCGCGCTTCCGGCGCCAACATCCTGGTCGCGCTGGGTCCGCATCCGGAGCTGGACATCTGGTCGCGCACGCCGGCGTTGCGCGCCGCGTGCCCGGGGCTGCTGCACCTGCTCGCCGTCGGCGGCGCGCCGGACGCCCCGGACTTCGATGCCTCGGTCGACGCGCAGTCCGCCATGCCCTTGCCGCCCGCCAGCACGGACGACCCGCACCGGATCGCGGCGCTCTTCCACACGGGCGGCACCACCGGCGCGCCGAAGCTGGCCCAGCACACGCATGGCAACCAGCTGCACGCCGCCTGGGGCGCCGCGCAGATGTACGGCACCACGGCCGACGACGCGATCGTCAACGGCTTCCCGCTCTTCCATGTCGCAGGTGCCTTCGTCTATGGCCTCTCGACGCTGCTGTCCGGCGGCTGCGTGGTGCTGCCGACCCTGCTCGGCATGCGCAACCCGGCGGTGCTGAAGCGCTACTGGACGCTGGTCGAGCGGCACCGGGTGACGCTGCTCGCCACGGTTCCCACGGTGATCGCGGCGCTCATGACCACCGAGCGCGACGCCGGCGCGAGCCGAAGGCCGCGCGCCTGCCTCACCGGCGGCTCCCCGTTGCCGGGCGAACTCGCGAACCAGTTCGAGGCGAAGTTCGGCATCCCGGTGCGCAACATCCTCGGCATGACCGAATGCGGCGGCGTCATCAGCGTCGAGCCCTTCGCGGGGCCGCGCACGCCCGGGTCCTGCGGCCTCGCGCTGCCGTTCACCGAGGTGCAGGCGGTGGCCGCCGATGGCAGCGGAAGGGTCTGCGCGGCCAACGAGAGCGGCATCCTGCGCCTGCGCGGCCCGAACGTCGGACCGGGCTACACCGACGCGCGCCGCAACGCGGGCACCTTCACGGACGACGGCTGGCTCGTCACCGGCGACATCGGGCATCTGGATGCGGACCAGCGCATCTTCGTCACCGGACGCGCCAAGGACGTGATCATCCGCAGCAGCCACAACATCGATCCCGCCATGATCGAGGAGGCGCTGCTGGCGCATCCGGAGGTGCAGATGGCCGCGGCGGTGGGCGAGCCCGACGAATACGCCGGCGAGATTCCGATGGCCTTCGTGATGCTGAAGCCGAACGCGAGCGTGAGCCTCGAGGCGCTGTCGGCCTTCGCGCAGTCGCGCATCTCCGAACGGCCGGCCTATCCCCGGCGGATCGAATGCATGCCCGCGATCCCGATGACGGCCATCGGCAAGGTCTACAAGCCGGCGCTGCGACTGCGGGCCACCGAGCACGTGCTCGCCAGCCGGCTAGCGTCCGCATCCTTGGACGGCCGCTACCGCGTCGAAGGCGTGGACGGCGGCGCCGGGCTGTCGGTGGTCTTCCGCTGCCTTGCGGCGGCAACGGACGGGTCGAGCGAATCGAGCAAAGCCGGCGAGGCCGCGATCGCCAGGATCATGGCGGCCTTCGCGATCGACTATCGCATCGAGGCGGCGCCGGCCGGAGAGCCCTGATGCCGCCCGCCGGACCCGCGCTCGACTTCTGGTTCGACTTCATCTCGCCCTACGGCTTCCTGGCCAGCCTTCGCATCGACGACATCGCGGCGCGACATGGACGCGAGGCGCAGTGGCATCCGCTGCTCATCGGCGTGACGGTGATGAAGGTGATGGGACTGCCGCCCCTGATGCAGACGCCGCTCAAGAAGGACTACGTCCCGCGGGAGATCGCGCGCTATTGCCGGCGCCACGGCATCGCGATCGCGCGCGATTTCGGCAAGCCGCCGATGAACCCCTTGCCCGCGGCGCGGGTCATGGCCTGGCTGCTGGCCAACGAGGCCACTTGCGCGAAGGCCTTCGCCCGCGCGGCCTTCGCCGACTACTGGCAGCGCGACATCGACCTCGACACGCCGGAATCGCTCCGGCAGAGCGCCGCCCGCGCCGCGCTGCCGAAGGCCGCGATCGACGCGGCGCTCGCGGATCCGCAGGCCGGCACGCTGCTGCGTGCGGAGGTCGATCGCGCGGTCGCGCGCGGCGTCTTCGGTTCGCCTTTCGTGATCGTCGATGACGAGCCCTTCTTCGGTGTGGACAAGATGGAGCTCCTCGACGATTGGCTCGCCGCCGGCGGCTGGTGAGGTCGAGTCGGGCGTGAGCGGTGCGGCGCCGCCGACGACGTCAGGCCACGGGTTCGGGAACGTCTGCCAGGCCGTTCGGCAGCAGCGCACGCGCGGTGGCGATGATGTTCATGGTCTCGCGAAGCAGCTTGATGCGACCGTGCTCGGCAACCAGCTGGGTCACGTAGTCCTGCCGGTAGACCTTGTCGGTGCCGTCGACGAAGCAGGTCGAGCGGTACCTGACGAACAGGCCGTCTTCGTCCTTCGATTCGTGGATCTCGATGCCGGAAAGCTCGAACCACGAGAAGCGCGATCGGATCAGCTCCAGCACGCGCCGGATCGCCGCCTTGCCCTCGAAGCGGTCCGGCATGCCGATCGAAGGCATGTAGGGGAATTCGAAGACGCCGTCGTCCGCGAAAAGCTCGACGCAGCGGTCGAGCGAGGTGTCGAGATGCCGAAGGCCGTCGAGGAATGCCTCGACGAGTTCGCGGGCGCTGGCCCGGGAGTTCATGCCGCCACCCCGTAGCGTGAGGCCGGCTTGCCGGTCTGGGTGCTGGCGAAGAGCGCGACCCGCGCCTTGTCGAAGGCGTCGAGCAGGGCGGCGTCGCCGTCTTGCACCGACGGCATCGTGACCGCCTCGCCCTGGTCGAGGCCGGCAAGGGCGGCGTCGACCAGCTGCTCGGGACGCATCACCCGCGCCGGATCGATCTGGCTGAGCGGGATGCCGCCGACGTCCCAGATGTCGGTCGCGGTGGCGGCCGGCAGCAGCAGCTGCACCCGGATGCCGGTGCCCGCCAGCTCGTCCTGCAGCGCGCGCGTGAAGTGCAGCACGAAGCCCTTGGTGCCGCTGTAGATGTTGCTCACGCCCGGCACCGTGGCGAAGCCGAGCACGGAGCCGACGTTGACGATCGTGCCCGCGTTCCGCGCCTTGAAGCCCGGCAGCACGGCCATCGTCAGGGCGGCCACGGCGCTGACGTTGACGTCGATCATGGCCATCGCCTGGGCCGGCGTCGTCGCTGCGACCGCGGCCATCGTGGCGGTGCCGGCGTTGTTGACCAGCATCGTGACCGAAGGGTCGGCGGCGATCGCGCGGGCCACCTTGTCGAGGTCGGCGGCCAGGGCCAGGTCGGCCGCGAGGACGCCGACCTCGACGCCATGCGCGGCGCGGATCTCGCTCGCGGCGGCGGCGAGGCGATCGGCACGGCGCGCGACCAGCAGCAGGTCGTGGCCGCGGCGTGCGAGCCGGTCGGCGTAGATGCGGCCGATGCCGCCGGAGGCGCCGGTGATGACGGCCGTGCCGAGTGTCTTGCGTGGGGTTGAAGTCGACATTGGGAAGCTCTCGGGGGTAGATGGATGGGCTTGAACAGACTTAAATGGGATCAAACATGATGAACCTCATGTTTGATGCATCGAAGCATGATTGCTATCATGTTCCTGTCAAGCGGCCCCTTTCTTCTTTCCGACTTTTTGCAAGGTCCACTCTCATGCGCTATCCGGCATCCGAAACGGCAGAAAAGCACCTGCGCATCCTCGATGCGGCATCGGCGCTGTTTCGAAAGCGAGGCTTCTCGGGTGTCAGCGTGGGCGAGATCATGCGGGCCACCGGCCTCACGCACGGCCCGTTCTACAACCACTTCGAATCCAAGGAAGCGCTGATGAGCGAGAGCCTCGACCATGCGTCCGAGGCCTCGCTGCTGGCGATCGGCACCGCCGGCAATTCGCCGGAACACCTGCTCGCCCATTTCGACAACTACCTCAACGCCGCGCACCGCGACGCGCCGGAGCAGGGTTGCCTGCTGTCGTCGCTCGCCGTCGACGTCAGCCGCGAGCCCGCCGTGCAGCCGGCGTTGACCCGGCACCTGGCTGCCGCGATCGCCGCCCTGTCGCGCGCCTGGGGGCGTCTGTCGAAGAAGGCGGCGCGCCGGCAGGCGATCCACACGCTGTCCGCGATGGTCGGCGCCATGGTGCTGTCGCGCGCCGTCGACGATCCGGCGCTGTCCGACGAGATCCTGAACGAGGTGCGCCTGGCGCTGCGGCAGTCGTTGCGCGCCACCACCAGTCCCTGAGCCATCAACCGGAGCCCCTGCCATGCCCTACCTGCAACTGGACGTCAACGAAGCTTTCCCCGCGGCCACCAAGCAGCGCCTGGCCGAGCGCATGTGCCGCACCTACGCCGAGATGATGTCGGTGGACATCCGCCGCATCAGCGTGGCGATCCGCGAGCTCGGCGAAGGCGGCGTCTGGCGCATGCCGGACCCGGACGGCGACCCGGTGCCGGTCTCGCTCATGATGCTGGACATCCGCAAGGGGCGGCCGCCCGAGTTGCGGATGGAACTCGCCAAGGCGCTCTGCGCCCATTGCATCGAGGTGCTGGGGCTGCGCGAGGACCGGCTGAACGTCGAGTTCACCCAGCACACCGGCGACGAGATGTACCACCCCACGCTCGGCGGCTACAGCCCGGACTGGACGCCGGGCGAATCCTGAAGGCGCGGGTCCCGGTGCGGCCGTGAAGAGCTTCAACTGGATCGACGAGCTCGAAGACGGCCTCAGGGCCGAGCTTCTCGCCGCGGCCACCGAGAAAAGCCTGCCCAAGGACACGCTGATTGAGCACGGCGGCGAGCTCGCGACGCATGTGCACCAGGTCGTCGCGGGCCGGGTGCGGCAGTTCATCCTCGACGAGAACGGCAACGAGATCCTGCTGCACATCCATGGCGCCGGCGACGTGCTGGGCGACAGCCTCGGGCTCGGCGAGCTGGCCTATCCGCTCTGGCTCGGCACGCAGGGCGCGGTCGTGCTGCGCAGTTGGAGCGCCGGCTGCATCGCGCGGCTGCGCGCGCGGCACGAGGCGATCGATGCGGCGGTCGATGCGCGCACCGCGCAGCGCTTCCGGGTCGCGATCACGCTGCTGACCGACCTGGCCACCCTCGACGCCTTCGGCCGGGTGGCGGGGCGGCTGTGCCACCTGGCCCAGTTCGCGCAGATCAGGGGCGAGCCGACGCTCGACAACTGCCAGGAAGACCTGGCGATGATGGCCAACGTCTCGCGCCAGACGGTGAACAAGGTGATCGCGGAATTGACGGCGCGGAACATCGTGCGCGGCGGCTACGGCAGCATCCGCATCGATGACTTCGACGCGCTGAAGCGCTACCGGGATTCGCACCGCCGTCGTCCTTGACGGCCAAATGTCGCGGCGCCGACAGTCTGCGAATCGCGATCGTTTCTACATTGGGTCTCCATTCATCCAGGAGACACGCATGCCCTACTACGAAGTGATCGCTGCCGAAGGAAGCCTGACCCCGGCGCACCGCGCGAAGGTCGCCGACGACATCACCCACATCCATTGCGACGAGACCGGCGCCCCGCGCTCCTTCGTGCACGTGCACTACAAGGAGTATCCCAAGGACACCCAGTACACCGCGGGCAAGCCCGACAACGGGGTGGTGATCGTCTTCTGCAACATACGCGCGGGTCGATCGCTGTCGGAGCGGCAGCGACTGCTCAAGCGCATCAGCGCGAGCGTCTCGGCGTCGCTCGACAAGCCCGAAGGCGAATTGATCCTGTCGGTCAACGAGATCAATTCATCGACCGCGATGGAGTTCGGCCTCATCCTGCCGCAGCCCGGCGGCGAGCCGGAGTGGTTCGAGAAGCACGCGGAAGTGCTCAGGCACTACGTCGACGCCACCCACTGAAGACGCGAGAGGCCGGCGCTTTTTCGCACCCCCGGCTGCTTCTCGAACGCGCGGATGGCTTCGTCGCGTTAACTTTTCCGCCTGCCGCCGATGTCGGCGGCAGAGCTTCACCGCCACCCTGACGAGCGCCGCCAGAGCGCTCCACCGGAGACAAGCAATGAGTTCCATCCTCGCCGCGCCAGCCGCGACCGACGCTTCGCCGGATCCGGCTTCCCCCGAGAGCCTCAAGCGGCTGTTCTGGCGCGTGCGCTGGCGCATCATGCCGGTGCTCTTCGTCTGCTACTGCGTCGCCTGGCTGGACCGGGTCAACGTCGGCTTCACGCAATTGCGCATGGGCGAGGCGCTCGGCATGGACCCGGCGCAATTCGGCTTCGCGGCCGGCATCTTCTTCCTGACCTACGCCACGCTCGAAGTGCCGAGCAACCTGCTGTTCCGGAAGCTGGGTGCGCGCAAGACCTTCCTGCGCATCATGCTGCTCTGGGGCTTGACCGTGATGGCCACCGCCTTCGTGCGGACGCCGACCGAGTTCTACATCGCGCGCTTGATGCTCGGGGTCTTCGAGGCCGGCTTCTTCCCCGGCATGATCCTGTTCCTCACCTACTGGTTTCCCAGCGACGAGCGGGCGAGGGCGCTGGCGGTCGTCTATCTCGCCAGCGCGGGCGCGGCGGCGATCGCGGGGCCCTTGTCGACCGGGATCATGGTCGGCCTCGACGGCGCGCAGGGCCTGCACGGCTGGCAGTGGGTCTTCCTGCTGCAGGGCCTGCCGGCCTGCCTGCTCGGCATCGTCTGCTACTTCGTCCTGACCGACACGCCGCAGCAGGCGAAGTGGCTGAGTGCCCGCGAGAAGGCGCAACTCGCGGCCGCGCTCGAGAGCGACCGCGTGCCCGATGAACGACCCGGCCGCGGCGTCGCCGCGACGCTGCTGAAGGACCCGATCGTCTGGGCCTTCGTGCTGATCTACTTCTCGGCGGCCTGCGCCAACGTCATGTTCAATTTCTGGATGCCGACGATCCTGAAGGAGTCCGGCGTCACCCAACTGCTCGACGTCGGCCTGCTGACGGTGCTGCCCTGGGCCAGCGCGATCCTCGGCCTGCTGACCATGAACTGGAGCTCCGACCGCTTCCGCGAGCGACGCTGGCACATGGCCGTCGCCTTCGTGCTGGCGATCGTCGGCCTGTTCGCAGCGGTGCTGCTGGTGAATTCGCCGATCGTGCTGGTGGCCTTCTTCTGCCTGGCCAACTTCGGCGTGATGTCGATCGGCTCATTGTTCTGGACCCTGCCGACGACCTACCTGTCGCAGCGCACCGCACCGGCCGGCATCGCCATGATCAGCATGCTCGGCCAGCTGTCGGGCTTCGTCAGCCCGGTGGCGCTCGGCTACCTGCGCAACCTCACGGGCGGTTTCACGCTGGGCATCTCGCTGATCGCCGGCCTGATGGTCGTCTCGCTCTGGCTGGTGGTGCGCGTGCTGCCCGCAAGCGCAGTGCGGGTCGGCCGCACCGCCTGAAACACATCCCCGTTCTTCAAAGCAAGGAAGCCCATGTCCGCCCATCGATCCAAGGTCATCATCACCTGCGCCGTCACCGGAAGCGTCCACACGCCGACGATGACGCCCCACCTGCCCATCACGCCGGCGCAGATCGCCGACAGCGCGGTCGAAGCCGCGAAGGCCGGCGCCGCCATCCTGCACCTGCATGCCCGGGACCCCGAAACGGGCGCGCCTTCGGCCGACCCGGCGCTCTTCATGGACTTCCTGCCGCGCATCAAGGCGCAATGCGACGCGGTGGTCAACATCACGACCGGCGGCGCGATGGGCATGACCGTCGAGGAGCGGCTGCTGGCCCCGAAGGCGGTGTCGCCCGAGATGGCGTCCCTGAACATGGGCACGATCAACTTCGGCATCTTCCCGTTGGCCGACAAGTACCCGAAGTTCAAGTTCGATTGGGAGGAGCCCTTCCTGCGCGGCTCGAAGAACGCCTTCTTCCGCAACACCTTCCAGGACGTGGAGACCATCCTGCAGACCCTCGGCGAGGGCCACGGCACGAGGTTCGAATTCGAGTGCTACGACATCGGCCACCTCTATTCGCTGGCGTATTTCGTCGAGAAGAAGCTGGTGAAGCCGCCGTTCTTCGTCCAGAGCGTCTTCGGAATCCTGGGCGGCATCGGCGCCGACGTCGAGAACCTGCTGCATTCGAAGCGCATCGCCGACCAGCTGTTCGGCCAGGACTTCCATTGGTCGGTGCTGGCGGCCGGTCGCCACCAGATGCCCCTGGCCAGCGTGGGCACGGTGCTCGGCGGCAACGTGCGTGTCGGCCTCGAAGACAGCATCTTCCTCGGCAAGGGCGAACTGGCGAAGACGAATGCCGAGCAGGTGGCCAAGATCCGTCGCATCATCGAGGAATTGGGCATGGAGATCGCCAGTCCCGCCGAAGCGCGCAAGATGCTCGCGCTCAAGGGGGCGAGCGAAGTGAAGTTCTAGCGCGCGGCCGGGGAGCGGCGGCGCGACCCGTTTCCCCGCACCGGAGGCCAGCATGACACCCATCGAAAGCGCCGCGATCGCGTTGCCGAAATCCGAGTCCCGCTTCGTTCGCAAGGTCGGCGGCGAGGTCCGGTCGGCGGCCGTGGCGAACACCTCCGTCGGCCGCATCGAGATCTTCAGCAGGAACGTCCTGCCGCGGCTCGACTGGCATTTCTGCCAGCCGGAAACGACGCTCTTCTGGCATCGCGAGGGTTTCGAGCGCATGCGCGGCACGGTCGACGGCAGGGCGGTCGACTGCAGCTTCGTCGGCCGGTCCAGGCTCTCGATCTTCCCGAGGGAAGCGGAGATCAGGATGGACTTCGACCTGCAGCCGCGGCTGGACTACGCGGTCGTCTTCTTCGATCACGCCAAGGTGGATTCGCGGCTGTCGCTGGACCTGCGGCGGTCCCGCCTCGCGTTCAGCCACGACGGCCTGCTCTGCGGCCTGTCGGAGCTGTGCCGGCAGGCGCAGCAGCAGGACAACCTGTTCGATCTGTTCGCGGAGGGCTGGGCGCTCCAGGCGCTGGCGCATGTCGCGCGCATCGCCGGTGGCAGCGGCGACGCGCCTGCCGCCGTTCGCGGCGGCCTCGCGCCGCGCGCGCGGGCGCGGGTGGACATGTACATCCGCGAGAACCTGGCGCAGCCGCTCGCCCTGGAAGAGCTGGCCCGCGTCGCCGGACTCAGCAAGCGGCACTTCCTGCGCGCCTTCGCCGAGAGCGTCGGCGTCGCGCCGCATCGCTTCGTCGTGGGACTGCGCATCGAGGAGGCGAAGCGGCAGCTGGCCGCGACCGCGAAGCCGGTGACGCACATCGCCCTGGATTGCGGCTTCAGCCATGCCCAGCATTTCTCGTCCAGCTTCAGGAAGGCGGCCGGCATGACGCCCCTGGAATACCGGCAGCGAGCCCGCGGCACCTTCGTGCATTGAGCGAGCGATTCCGCGACCCGTTTTCGGCAGGGTGGCGTTCGCCAGCAAGTCGCGAAGGCGGCCGGTGCCTACGCTTGGAATCCCATCGATTCAATGCAGGATTCCCCATGCCACTCATCGTCTGCAATGTCCGCGCGGGCCTGGATGTTCAATTGAAGGCCAGGCTGGCTTCGAGCATCACCGACCTCGTGCACGAGACCATCAAGTCCGATCTGCACCTGATCAGCGTGATCTTCAACGACCTGGCTTCCGAGAGCTTCTACAACGCCGGCAAGCCGGGCAACGACGTGCTCATCGTCTGCAACATCCGCTACGGCCGCACCGACACCGCCAAGCAGAACCTGTCGCGGCGCATCAGTGCGCTCTGGCACGACGTGACCCGCCACTCGGAGGATCACATCGAGGTGGCGGTGCTCGAATACTACGCCAAGTACGTCTTCCGCGGCGGGCAGCAGATGCCGGAGCCGCCGGCGGCCTGAGCTAGACGAGTTCGGCGGCCGCGGAGATGCGCTGGATCGCCTGCGGCGGCTGCCCGAAGGCCCGCAGGAAGGCCTGGCGCATGCGCTCGCGGTCGCCGAAGCCGGTCTCGCGGGCGATCACCTCGATCGGGTGCCGGCTGGTTTCCATCATCAGGCGGGCGGCTTCCACGCGAAGCCGCTCGACGGCCTTGGCGGGCGACTGGCCGGTCTCCTCGCGAAACACCCGGCTGAATTGCCGCGGACTCAGCCGCGCCGCGTCGGCCAGGACTTCCACCGAGAGATCGGTCGCCAGGTTTTCCCGCGCGTAGGTCAACGCGTTCTGCACCCGGTCCGACCTGGCATCGAGTTCCAGCAATGTCGAGAATTGCGACTGCCCGCCGCCGCGGCGCTGGTAGATGACCAGCTTGCGCGCGATCATCAGCGCGACTTCACGCCCGAGGTCCTTCTCGATCACCGCCAGCGCGAGGTCGAGGCCGGCGCTCATGCCGGCGGAAGTCCAGACCTGGCCGTCCATCACGAAGATGCGGTCTTCCTCCAATTGCACCCGCGGGTAGCGCTGCGCGAAGGCGCGCGCATGAAACCAGTGCGTGGTGGCCTTCTTGCCGTCGAGCAGGCCCGCCTCGGCCAGCACGAAGGCGCCGGTGCAGATCGAGGCGATGCGCCGCGACCGGTTCACGGACTTGCGCACGTGCGCGATCAGGTTCGCCGATGGCATTCGGCATTCGTTGTCGCCCGAGACGATGAGGGCGTCGAAGACCTTCCGGCCCCACGGCACGGTGTGCACCGCGAAGCCTTGCGAGGAGGGCACCGCACCGCCATGCTCGGACACCACGACGAAGTCGTAGGTCGCCTCGCCATTCATCAGGTTGGCGTATTCGAAGGCGGTGGCGACCGCGAGGGCGAGCGACTGGAAACCGGGATAGACGAGCAGGCCGACGCTGTGCATGGCGATGGATTCGTGTTGATCTGGCCGCCATTCTGCGCGCTGAAGGCCCCGCGATGTCGATGGCAGAAAACATTGCATCTATGACATTGAGGAAATTGGCGGACATTTCTACGATCACTGCCAGGCGCCGACCTTTCGCCGGCCCACTTTCAGGAAAGTGAATCCCATGACCTCCACGACTTCCGAGATTTCCAAGGGCACCGCGCTGATCACGGGCGCCTCCGCCGGCATCGGCGCCGTCTACGCCGACCGCCTCGCGCGACGCGGCTTCGATCTGATCCTGGTGGCGCGCAACGGTGACCGCCTGCGCAAGCTCGCCGACGAACTGGCCAGCACGACCGGCCGCGAGATCACGCCGGTGGTGGCCGACCTGACCGACGCGGCAGACCTGTCGCGCGTCGAGGCGCTGCTGCAGGACGACGCCGGCATCACGATGCTGGTCAACAACGCGGGCGTCGGTTCGGTCGCCTCGATCCTCGAAGCCGACGTCGACGCGATGCAGGACATGATCGCGCTCAACGTCACGGCGCTGACCCGGCTGACCTATGCGGTGGCGCCGGCGTTCGTGAAGCGGGGCGGCGGCACGATCGTCAACATCGCCTCGGTCGTCGGCATCTCGGTGGAAATGCTCAACGGCGTCTACGGCGCGTCGAAGTCCTATGTGCTGAGCTTCGGCCACACGCTGCAGCGCGACCTGGGCGACAAGGGCGTGCGCATCCAGACCGTGATGCCGGGGGCCACCGCGACCGAGTTCTGGGACGTCGCCGGCTACGCGCCGCAGAAGGAATCCGCGACCACGATGTCGGCGCCGGACCTGGTGGACGCCGCGCTCGCCGGTCTCGATGCAGGCGAGCGGGTGACCATCCCCGGGCTGCAGGAAGACGGTCCCTGGATGCGCTGGGAAGCCGACCGCCGCGCGCTCGCACCGTTGTTCGCCCATGCCGCGCCGGCCGGGCGCTATCGCGTTGCGGCCTGAGGTGCCGGCCGGGCCTCGCCGGCCGGACGCCGATGCAGGTGCGGGTGCGGCACCGTTGGCAATCGTTGCCCCCGACACGGCACGTTTTTCTACAGGCTGACATCCAGCGTCGTCGCAAGCTGAATTCAGACTCGGGTCAGCTTCATGAAATTCGTGGTTTCCAAGAACATCAACGCGCGCTGGTACTGGACCTTGCGGTCCGACGACGGCGCTGTCATCGCGGAGTCGAAGCTGAGCTTCGCCGAGCGCGCGCATGCGGTGCGCAACGTGCAGGAGATCCGCGCCGGCGCGCCGCGCAGCCTGATCTTCGATCCACTGGGCAATCCGCTGGGCGAAGGGCTCTCTTCGCGTTGACCCAGCCGATCTTTTTTTCGTCTCTCCGCGTACGATGGCCGCCGTCCGTTCGATCGGTCGGCGGACGCACAAGAAGGAGACAGGCAGATGACGAGAAGAAGAGTTCGTGGCTGGCGTTGCGCCGCGACCGGCGCCGCCTTCGGCGCAGCCCTCCTGGCCAACGTGCCGGCGATGGCGCAGAACATCGGCAGCTTTCGCGACGCCGGCAAGGGCGCAGTCGACTACCGCCAGATAGTGGCCGAGGCGCGGCAGGACTGCGGCAGTCTCGGCGGCCTGGTGCCGACGGTCGAAGGCACGCGCCTCACGGTGCTGCGCGCCGACACCGTGCCGGCCACGCCGAGCGTGCCGGCCTTCTGCCGCGTCGTCGGCCTGCTCGACCCCGAGGTGCTGATCGAGGTCGCCCTGCCGCTGCGCTGGAACGGCCGCGTCTACATGCGCGGCAACGGCGGCTATGCCGGTGAGCGCATCGACGCACCCAACCGCGTCGCGCTGCGCGACGAGGCGCTGCGCCAGGGCTTCGTCGCCGTCCAGACCAACACCGGGCACGACGCGGTCGCGCAGCCGCTCGGCAGCTTCGCGCAGAACAACATGGCCAAGCTGGTCGACTACAGCTTCCGCGCGATCCACCTGACGACCCAGGCGGCCAAGGACCTGTCGGCGGCCTTCTACGGCAGCAAGCCGGCGCGTGCCTATTTCGACGGCTGCTCGACCGGTGGCCGGCAAGGCCTCATGTCGGCGCAGCGTTACCCGAACGACTTCGACGGCATCGCCGCCGGTGCACCGGTGCTCGACTTCACCGGCACGATGTACGACTACGTGTCGTACGCGCCGGCGGTCAGCAAGGCCAATTTCACCGGTGAGCAGTTGGCGCAACTGGGCCGCACGATCGTGGCGCACTGCGACGCGGCCGATGGCTTGAAGGACGGGTTGATCTCCGACCCGCGCCGCTGCGAGTTCAACCCGCGCGCCGATCTTCCGCGTTGTCCCGCGACCCAGGGCGGCGTCTGCTTCAGCGACGCGCAGATCGCCGCGCTGCAGGAATTCCACGGCGGCATGCAGCATCGCGGCCGCACCGTCTTCCCGGCCTGGCCCTGGGGTTCGGAGGCGCCGGACGCGAGCGGCGTCAGCGGCTGGGCGGAGTGGATCGTCTCGCTGCCGCCGGCCGCGCCGCCGCCCGGCTCGCCGACCGCGTCCGTCGCGCAGGCGCTGCCGCCGGGCGAGACCCGGCAGAGCGCCTACGCGCAGAGCTTCCTGCGCTACTTCGCGGACCAGCCGGCCAGCAAGACAGACGCGGACTGGCGCACCTTCAACCTCGACGAAGGCTATCGCCGCAGTTCCTTCATCGGCCAGATGCTCGATGCGCGCAGCCCCGACCTGCTTGCCTTCAAGGCGCACGGCGGCAAGATGGTCACCTACCACGGCTGGGCCGATCCGGCCCTCAACCCGATGATGAGCATCGGCTACTACGAGGACGCCCAGCGCGCCACGCCGCAGTTGGTCGACACCTACCGGCTCTTCATGGTGCCGGGCATGCAGCATTGCGGGGGCGGCAATGCACCGAACGTGCTCGACCCGGTGACCACCGTCATCGACTGGGTCGAAGGCAACCGGCCGCCGGCCTCGATGGTCGCGGTGCAGCAGAAGCCGGACGGATCGGTGCAGCGCAGCCGGCCGGTGTGCCCTTATCCGCAGGAGGCGCGCTACCAGGGCGGCGATCCGGACCAGGCGGCGAGCTTCGCCTGCCGCTGATCGACGAAGCGATGATCGATCACACCGGCATCGGCGTCGCCGACGTGGCTGCGTCGGCCGTCTTCTACGACGCCGCACTCGGTGCGCTGGGCCTGCGGCGGGCGATGCAGATGCCCGAAGACACCGGCGCGGACGGCATCGGCTACGGCCGCGCGTATCCGATCTTCTGGATCGACCGCTTCCATCCGCACTCGACCCGACAGCACACCGCCTTCGTCGCAGGCAGCCGGGATGAGGTGCGGGCCTTTCATGCGGCGGCGTTGCGAGCCGGGGGCACCGACAACGGGCCGCCGGGGGAGCGTGCGGGCCAGTCGTCGCCGGTCTATTTCGCGGCCTTTGTTCTCGATCCGGACGGCAACAACATCGAGGCGGTGTTTCGAGGCGCGTGACGCGCATTTGACCTACAACCGGATCGCACCCGGCGTCCCTAAGCTCTTGTTCATCCACAAGGAGAAGACCCATGGGAACCGATGCGCTCGAAGTGATGAATGAAGGCAGCCAGCCCACTCGCGGTTTCCGGGACGAAGCGGGTCCCGCTCGGCAGGCGTGGCTCGACGTCGGCGACATCCGGCCCGGGCGCATCTACACGCCGGACGCCGCCGCTCCCGCGGTCCACGGCAGGGCGCGCCTCGGCGATCGACTGCGCCTGGCCGCCATGTGGAACTCGTTCAGGCGCGCCGAGGGCAAGTGAGGACCTGACGCCGGGTGACGCGGGTGTCGCCGGGGTCGCGCAAGCGGTGCCGGGGCGTGACGGCAGAATCACGGTGATCGGCCGACAGCGTGCCGAGCCTTGAATCGCCACGCCCCACTCGAGAAAGCACCCAGCCCATGTCCGAAGAATTCGAAGTCCGCGGTCTCCACGAGGACCGCATGGACGAAGCGGCCGAACACGAGCCTCGCGGCATGGCCGGCCAACTGGCCGTCATGACCGCGGTGCTGGCCACGGTCGCGGCCATGTTCTCCTACATGGCCGGTGCCACGCAGGCGGACGCCGGCCTCTTGAAGAACGATGCGGCCATTCGCAAGACCGAAGCCGCCAACCAGTGGGCCTACTACCAGGCCAAGGGTGGCAAGCAGAACCTGGCCGAACTCGGCATGGAGCTGTCGGCGCCCGAGCGCAAACCCTTCTTCCAGGGCGAGGTCGCGCGCTACGAAGGCGAGAAGGCCGACATCAAGACCCAGGCCGAAAAGCTTGAGAAGGAATCGACCGAGTTCGACGCGCAGAGCGAGGAGCGCATGCATCGCCACCACCGCTGGGCGCAGGCGACCACGGCCTTGCAGATCGCGATCGCGATGGCGGCGATCGCGTTGCTCACCCGCCGGCGCTGGCTGGAGAAGGCGGTGTTCGCGATGACGGGTGTCGGGCTGGTCGTCGGTGCGCTCGCCTACCTGGGCGTGTAGCGGCGGTGGATGCGACGGTGGACGACGCCGCCATCGCCCGCGCCATTCGCGCACTGCTCGACGCGCGCGAGGGCTCGATCTGCCCGTCGGACGTGGCGCGTGCATTGGCCATCGACGAGAAGGCCTGGCGGGCGTTGATGCCACGCATTCGGGAAGTGGCCGCGGCGCTTGCTGCCGACGGTGTGTTGCAAGCCACCCGCGGCAAATCTGTGGTCGATGCCACTTCGCCGGGCGGGCCGATCCGCCTGCGGCGCCTGAAATAGCGCGCCGAAGTCCTCAGCTAGCCGCGCAGGCGTAGTTCGCCGCGTCGTTCACGTTGCCGCTGCCCTTGTATCTGGCGACGCTCGGGTAGCGGCACAGCGGCCGGCTGAAGGCGATGGCGCCGGAGGCGTCGGTCTTCTGGCTGGCGAGGTCCGCCGGCGCGGTGCTCTGGGTCACCCAGGCATCGAGTGCCGGCAGCAGCTGGGTCGTCTGGTCGGCGCCCGCGCCGCCGCGGCAATGCAGCACACCGGGCGCCACGTAGAAGCGCATGAAGCTGTCGGCGGCGGCCTGTCCGCCGACCGTCTTCGCCACCGCGCCGTAGTAGTCGATGGTGGCCTGCAGCGGCACGGCCATGTCCGAGGCGCCATGCCAGAGGATCAGCTTGCCGCCGGTCGACTTGAAGGGCAGCAGGTCGGGATCGTCGACGTCAATCTCGTTCGCCATCGCGCGCACGATCGGCGCGTTGGCCTTGTAGTCGAAGGACACCCAGTCCACGTTGGGATCGGTAGACAGCAGGTGCCTGACCATCGACTCGGTGAACTGCCCGGTGATCGACGGCGACCCGAGCAGCCACGAGCCCCACGATCCGGTGGCCGACTCCTGGCCGTAGAAGGCGAAGGGCGGGAAGCTGGTCACGTAGGGTGTGCCGGGGCCGCCGGTCATGCGCGAGGTGAGCGTCGTGAAGACCTTCAGTTGCGGGTCCGACAGGCAGGCGTTGCCCTCGTCGCCGCCGGACGGGCAGCGCAGGGTCGTGACGTCGAACTTGCAGGCAGCGACGTTGGCGATCAGGCCGTCGGCGACGCCGTCGAGCGCGTCGCACTTCGCCAGCACCGCGTCCGACACGGTCTTCAGCTTGGCCGGGCTGAGCGTGCCGCCCGGCAGGTCGCGCAGGGCGCGCGCGGTGCGCTGGTAGTTCTCGCCCGCGCCGATGAAGTAGCGCGCCGGTGCCTTGGCGATGACGCCGTCGAAGAGGGTCGGGAAGCGCAGCGCGGTCATGAGACCCTCGCGGCCGCCGTTGGAGCAGCCCTCGAAATAGGACCGCGTCGGCTCCTTGCCGTAGGTGCTGCGGGTGATCGACTTGGCGGCCGCCGTGACGGTCGGCACCGACAGTTCGGAGAAGAGCCGCAAAGCCAGCGGATCGCCGTCGGCGAAGGATGCGTCGATGCCCGGGCCGGTGTGGCCGCTGTCGCTCGAGACGTCCACGTAGCCCTGGTTCAACGCCGAGGCGTCGACCGGCGGGATCGCGCCGTTGAAGCCGCCGCCGCCGCTGTAGTGGAGCTTGCCGTTCCAGTTCGCCGGCAACCGCACCTCGAAGTTGAGCTTCGGCAACACGCGGGCGCTGACCTTGCAATAGGAAGGCATCGCGGGCTGCGCGCCGGCCGCGGCCACCGGCGCGACGAAGCTTGCCGCGGTGACCCGGGCACCGCCGAGGTCCTGGTCCATCAAGGCGGCGCACGAAGCAGCCGTCACGAGGTTGGTGCCGGCGGTGGGCGGCGTACGGGTGGCGCAGGCCACCAGCGCCAGTGCGGCCGTGCCGGCGAGCAGGGGCCAGGCAGCGGCGCGCGCCTGCATATGAGCGACGGATGGCGGCACGGGAACTGTCTCCTTCCCTGTTGATGTACAGGCGAACGGTATGGTAGTGCACCATACAGATGGTCTACTAGGTGTAAGTCCCGAGGAGCCGGAGCCGCGCTTTCGGGTCGGCCCTATTGACTGTCCTTCGCAGATGTCTACGCTCGCGGCTGTTCGTACACTAGCTCACGGTTTTCACACCACTCCGCAGGAATATTCGATGACAACAGCAATCTCCCGGCGCACGTTCAGCGCGGCTGCCCTCGCTCTCGCCACGCCGCTGGCCTTCGCGCAGGGCGAAGGAAACATCAAGGTCGGCCTGCTGGTCATCGACAGCGGCCCGTTCGCGACCTATGCCGGCCTGATCGAGGAGGGCGCCCGCACCGCGATCGACATGCTCAATGCGCAGGGCGGAGCCCTCGGCCGCAAGTTCGAGCTGGTGGTGCAGTCGCACGCGGGAACGCCGGCGTCGGCCATCGCCGCCGCCACCAAGCTGGCGCGCCAGTCCGGCGTGACCATGATCACCGGGCAGACGCTCAGCTCGCATTCGCTCGCGCTCGTGCCCAAGCTGGCCGACCTGAACGTGCTGCTGATCGACATGTATGCGCAGAGCAACGACCTGATGACCACGTCCTGCGCGCCCAACTACTTCCGGGTCAACACCCCGGATGCGTTGACGACCCGGATGATGGAGGACTACGTCAAGTCCACCGGCGCCAAGAGCTGGAACCTGATCTCGGCCGACTACGCCTCGGGCCACAGCTTCGCCAAGGGCTTCGGCGACCTGGTGACCGGCATGGGCGAGCCGGTCAACCAGAGCCTGTTCGCGCCGGTCGGCACCACCGACTTCGGCAGCTACATCTCGCAGTTGTCGAAGCCGGCCGATGGCCTGGTGGTGACGCTCTTCATGAGCGACGGCCAGAGCTTCGCCAAGCAGCAGAAGCAGTTCGGCCTGTTCGACAAGTACAAGGTGGTGATCGGCAACGGCTTCGCCACCGACTTCCAGCTCGACGCCCATGGCGACGCGGTGCTCGGCGTGGTCAATTCGCTCAGCTGGACGCCCGAGCTGCCGGGCGCACGAAACGCCGAGTACGTCAAGGAATTCGTAGTGCGCAACAAGCGCCGCCCGTTCTACACCGACGCCGACACCATGGCCGCCTTCGAGACCTACCGCGCGGGCGTGGTGAAGGCCGGCTCGACCGATCCGGCCAAGGTTCGCAAGGCGCTCGAGGGCCTGATGATCCCCACGATCTTCGGCGACGTGCAGATGCGCGCGGCCGACCACCAGCTGATTCGCCAGCACGGCATGGCGCAGGTGGTGAAGGGCGAGAACGGCAAGAACCGCTTCGTGATGAAGGTGCTGAAGTCCGGCCCGGAGATCTATCCGCCGCCGAGCCCGGAGTGCAAGGTCAGCTAGCGCTGTCGCCTTCGAACTGCATCTCGAAGCTGGCCGTGCCGGTGGCGGGGCAATCGAGGACCAGCGTGTCGCCGGTGTCGCTGCGGCGAATGCCGACGCCGGCCGCGTCGAGCTGCGCGGCCCGGCCGTTCGCGACGACCACGCCGTCGCGGCGCATCGACCAGCGCCGGTCGCCGAGCCGGCCGAGGGTCACGCGTTGCGTCGCCGGCCCGTTGGCACCCGCGCGCAGGGTGAACGACAGGCGGCGCGCCGTGCCGTCGTAGCGTGCCTGCAGGACGTCAACTTCGTCGTCCACCTGGACCAGCGCAGGATCCTGGTGCTGCGACGCGCCCCATGGCTCGTTGTAGAGCCGCCAGAGCCCGTCGGGCACGTTCAGGCTGGCGTAGCCCAGCAGCACGTTGCCGGCCATGGGTTCGACCAGCGTCCGGTTGCCTTGCGCGTCTTCGGCAATGTCGTTGCGCGGGAAGTAGAGGCCGCCGTCGCGCCAGCGCGGAGCCATGTGGCGGTCGGCGTGGCGCAGCAGCCCTTGCAGCGTGTCGGCATCGCCCATCTCGGAGGCCCAGGTGGCCGTCCAGCCGAAGTCGGAGTCGTCGTTGATCACCTTCTGGCCCATGACCTCGGGGCGTGGAGCCGAGCGCACCGACAGCGCGCCGTCGCGCGCCGGCAGCAGCAGGTCGTCCCGTTGCGCCGGGTAGTGCCGGTGCACGAAGTCGCGGTTCCACATGTTCATGAGCGTCCCGCACCAGGCGTCGACCCACACCGCCTTGCCGGCGTTCGGTCGAAGGGTCATGGTGTCGGGCTGGACCATCGCGTGGTAGTGGCCGTTCTCGCCGACGCGGCCGAAGCGGCTCCAGGCCTGCTGGTAGGCCGCGGTCACCTCCTCGGCCACCGAGCCGCCGTTCAGCAGGTCGTGCAGCCTGAAGCCGAGGATCGCCGGCTGGTTGCAGATCTGGAAGACGCAGTTCGGCTCGCAGGCCACGCCGAGGTAGCCGCTTTCCACCATCTGCCAGTAGATGTGTTCGTTGAGGCTGTTCTGGTCGTATTTGAAGCGCCGCTCGCCACCGCCCCAGAAATACGACCAATACCTGAAGGTCAGGGCGCCCGGCGCGGCGAAGCGCGAATCGTCGAACAGGTAGTCGAACAGCAGCGCCATCGACTGCACGTAGGCGCTGTACATGATGTTGTCGCGCACGACCGGATTCCATTCCTCCTGGTAGGTGGATGCCAGGTGCGCATTGAAGATGCTGCCCCCGCGGCTGACCCGTGCCCAGTAGGTCCACACCTCCGGCTGCAGGATCTTCTCCATCAGGCGCTCGAAGGTCGGCTTGAACGCACCCGGCGCCGCCGGCAGGCGATGCCGATGCGCGAGTGCCAGCGCATAGGCCATGTAGGCCAGCTGGAAGCGATAGGCGCCGAAGTCCTCCTGCCCCGCCGCCCGGCCCTGCAT
This sequence comes from Xenophilus sp. L33, assembly GCF_009765735.1. GTDB lineage: Bacteria > Pseudomonadota > Gammaproteobacteria > Burkholderiales > Burkholderiaceae_C > Variovorax. The sequence goes on along the minus strand of NZ_LMUW01000036.1, from coordinate 149,587 downwards.
CAGCGACCAGTCGTTGACGGGCTGCCGCGCGAGGTTGCGGAAGTGCCGCAGGTGACCGGCCTGGCGGTCGTCGAGCATGTCGTTGTCTGCACTCATGGTGGACTTTCGGTGGCGTGCAAGTGCCGACGGATGCGCGCCGCGACGGTCGGCGCATCGAGGGCTGCGGTGAAGTGGGCGAGGTAGCGTCCGCCGGGCGCCATCAGGTAGGCCAGCGCGGTGTGCGGCACCACGTAGCCACCGGGCGCCTGGGCATCCGCGACCCGCTCGGCGAAGACGCGGAAGGACTTCTTGGCGGCGTCGATGCGCTCGGCCGTGCCGGTCAGGCCGATGAAGGCCCCGCTGTAGGGCGCGAGGTAGCGCCGGAGCGTCTCCGGGTCGTCCCGCGCCGGGTCGACGCTCACGTAAAGCGGTTGAATCTTGTCGGCATCCGCGCCCAGGAGCTCGAGCGCCAGGCTCAGCTTGGCGAGTTCGCGCGGGCACACCACCGCGCAATGCGTGAAGCCGAAGAAGACGAGCAGGTAACGCTCGCCGTAGCTGCGCTCGTCGACCGGCCGTCCGAAGTGGTCGACCAGCTCGAACATGCCGCTGACGGAAGGTGTGCCGGGCGAAGGTGGGCTCATGGCGGCATCATAAATGAACACGTTCACGATGCGTCTTCCGTGAATTAATTGCAGCGGAGAGAACTTTCGCTCGCTTTGAATCGGGCGCGGCCCCCACTAATCTGCATGCATCAGGAATTGGCCCGTCATTCAAACGAATCCCATGACTTCCACCGGCTTTCACGAAACCGTTCTGCTGCTGCATCCTCTGCCGGCACGCACGCCCACGGCATGGAACCAGGACCGGATCCAGTCGTGGGTCATCGGCGCCGGCGTCGTCATTGCCGTGCTGCTTTCCGCGGCGGCCTATTTCTGACCTGATTCAGACTCGTTTTCGACTCGTTTCGGACTCTCAGAGATTGACCGCCGACATCTGGCCCGCCGGATAGCGCGTCCCCGATGCGGCGCCCGCCGGAATGGCGGCGCTCAGGCCCTTCACTTCATCGGCACTCAAGCTGACGGCCAGTGCACCGAGGTTCTCGTCCAGCCGTTGCGGATAGCGCGTGCCGGGAATGGTCACGATGTCCTCGCCCTGGGCCAGCAGCCACGCGATCGTGATCTGCGCCGGGCTGCAGCCCTTGGCGGCCGCCAGCACCTCGATGGGGGCCGCGAGCTTCAGGTTGCTCTCGAGGTTGCCGCTCTGGAAGCGCGGATGCGCGGCGCGCCGGCCGCCGATGTCCGCCGTCGACTTGATCGCGCCGGTGAGCAGCCCGCGGCCGAGCGGCGAGTAGGCGACGAAGCCGATGCCGAGCTCGGTCGTCGTCTTGCGCGTGGCTTCGGCCTCGGTGCGGTAGAGCAGCGAATACTCGGTCTGCACGGCGGTGAGCGGATGCACCGCATGGGCGCGGCGGATGGTGTCGCTGCCCGCTTCGGAAAGGCCCAGGTAGCGCACCTTGCCTTGCCGCACGAGGTCGGCCATGGCACCCACGGTCTCCTCGATCGGCACCTTGGGGTCGACCCGGTGCTGGTAGTAGAGGTCGATGACGTCGATGCCGAGGCGCTGCAGGCTGGCCTCGCAGGCCTTGCGCACGTAGGCCGGGCTGCCGTCGACGCCGTTGGTGCCGCCTTCCAGCTGCACCTGCCCGAACTTGGTGGCCAGCACCACTTCGGAACGGCGGGCCTTGATCGCCCGGCCGACCACCTTCTCGTTGTGGCCCCAGCCGTACATGTCGGCGCTGTCGAGGTGGTTCACGCCCTGGTCCAGCGCGTGATGGATGAGCCGCTCGGACTGCGCGTCGTCGGCTTCGCCGTAGACGCCCGACAAGGACATGCAGCCCAGGCCGATGGGCGAGACCTGCAGGTCGCTGCGGCCGAGTCGTCGATGAATGATGTTCGTCATGCGTGCTTCTCCTGGGAATGCGAAGACAAGAAACGGGACCGCGCAGTATGTCCGCTTCGTCGCTGCGCCGTGCAAAGTGGGCGCTAAGATTGAATTCAATCGTGCATGATAGGATGCTACCCGTGACAGCTTCGATCACACAACACGTGGGGGAACGGATGGCAGACAACAGTGCGCGGGCCGATGGCGCGATGGAAATGGCGCTCTCGCGCCTGCGCGAGATGTTCCTGGTCGGCCACCTGGTGCCCGGCGAGCAGATCCGGCAGCAGGAGGTCGCGGACCAGCTCGGCGTGAGCCGGGTGCCCTTGCGCGAGGCCCTGAACGTGCTCGCCAAGCAGGGTCCGCTGATCCACCGTCCGAACCAGGGCTACTTCGTGGCCAAGCGCCTGCCGATCGAGCAGGCGCAGATCCGGCGCATGCTGGAGCTGCTCGAGAACGAGCTGATGGCCACCATCGACTTTCCCGACCACGAGCAGCTGCGCCACATCCAGCACCTGGAGGACCAGATGCGTGCCTTGGTGACCGCCGAGGACTGGACGCCGATGCTGAAGCTCAATCGCGAATTCCACTTCGCGATCTTCGCCCTCTCCCCGTACAAGCTGATCCTCGAGCAGGTCGAGCGTTTGTGGGGCATCGCCGATCCGTACGTGGTGGTCAAGCTGTCGACGCCGGAGGCGAGGGGCCGCACGGTCGCCGAGCACGACCGGCTGATCGCGGCCCTGCGCTCCGAGGACCGTGACGCCTGCATGGCGATCCTGGACGACCACCGCTCCAGCCGCTCCGAAGGCATCTCGCACGAGTTGCCCAACACGACGCAGTAGGCGTCCGGCCCGCGGCCGCTCGCCGCTCGCCGCTCGCCGCTCGCCGCTCGCCGCATCATTCGCGCGTTCGCTGCATCGCGCGCCATCCTGAAACGCCCGCTCGCTGTCATCGGCGGGCTTGCTCGTGCCCGGTCGCCTGGCGATCCGGTTTGCTCGCTCGTGCGCGCTCCTCGAGGCGAAACCTGGGAAAAACACCTAGCCCAAGCTTCTTGAAAACTAAATTGAATTCAATAAGCTATGCAAAAGATTCTTTTGAACACCCAGGAGCCGCCCTTGATCATCGATTCCCACGCCCACATCGTCGTGCCGCCTGAGAGCTACAAGTTCATGGCGGAGCTGGTCGCCAACCGCGCCAACCCGAAGTTGAAGAGCTCCGGCAGCGTGCCGGACGCCTCGGTGCGAACCGCCGCCGAGTCGATCCTGAAGATCATGGATGCGGTCGGGACCGACATCCAGTTCCTCTCGCCGCGGCCCTACATGCAGATGCATTCGATCAAGCCGGCGATGGTGCCGGCGCTCTGGACCCGGCACACGAACGACCTCGTCCATCGCACGGTGCAGATGTTCCCGACCCGCTTTCGCGGCGTCGCGGGGCTGCCCCAGTATCGCGACGAAAGCCCCGCGAACTGCATCGAGGAGCTGCGCTTCCGGGTGACCGAGCAGGGCTTCATCGGCTGCCTGCTGAACCCGGACCCGACCGAAGGCGACGGCCCGCCGCCGCCCGGCCTCGGCGACGAATTCTGGTTCCCGCTCTACGAGGAGCTGTGCCGCCTCGACGTGCCGGCGCTCATCCATTCGGCCGGCAGCTGCCAGCCGCGCGAGAGCTACACGCTCAAGTTCATCAACGAGGAAAGCATCGGGATCCTGTCGGTGATCCAGGAGGGGCTCCTGAAGACCTTCCCCAAGCTCAAGCTCATCTTCCCGCACGGCGGCGGCGCCATTCCGTACCAGATGGGGCGCTTCAGGGCCTGGTCGATCCGCAACGGCGGCACCTACTTCGACGACGACCTGAAGAAGCTGCACTTCGACACCACGACCTACGACAAGAACGCGCTCGAGCTGCTGCTGAAGACGGTCGGCGTCGACCGGGTGCTGTTCGCCACCGAGAAGCCCGGCACCGGCAGTGCGCGCGACCCGGCCAGCGGCCGAGACATCGACGACCTCAAGCCGGTGATCGAGTCGATCGAGTTCCTGGGCGAGCAGGACCGGCGCGACATCTTCGAATGCAATTGCACGCGCCTGTACTCGCGCTTCAGGAAGGACTGACATGGCACGCATCGTCATCGGCATGGGCGTGTCGCACACACCGCTCCTGACCCTGGGCGCAGAGCAATGGATCCACCGCGCCGAGGTCGACTACAAGAATCCGCGCCTCAACATGAGCGACGGCCGCTGGCTCAGCTACGAAGCGCTGCTGGCCGAGGTCGGGCCGATCCACCAGGACGTGGTCACGGCCGCGGTGCTGAGCGAGAAGGCGCGCCGCTGCGACGCCGCCCTCGACCGGCTGGCCGACGAGCTGGAAGCGGCCAGGCCCGACGTGGTGCTGATCATCGGCGACGACCAGTCGGAGCTGTTCTCATCCGCCAACCAGCCGGTGATCGCGATGTTCCACGGCGAGGACGTCGTGATGAAGGAGAAGTACGGCGGCGCGGCCTCGCCCGAGTGGCTCCAGCGCGTCGGTCGCGGCTACCTGATGGACCGGCGGCACCGGGTGCCCGGCAGTCCGGCGCTGGCCCTGTCGCTCATCGAAGGACTGATGGATGCCGAGGTCGACGTCGCCTCGGTCGCGTCCGTGCCGGAGGACGGAGAGGCGGGCTTCGGCCATGCCTACGGCTTCATCGTCAAGCGCCTGTTCAAGGAGCGCCGCATCCCGATCGTGCCGGTGCTGCTCAACACCTACTACCCGCCCAATGTTCCGACCGCGCGCCGTGCGCTCGCCATGGGTCGCGCGCTGGCCGCGGCGCTGCGGGCAGCGCCGCAGGACCTGCGGGTCGCGGTGGTGGCCTCGGGCGGCCTCAGCCACTTCGTCGTCGACGAAGCGCTCGACCGCCGCGTGCTTCGCGCCTTCGCCGAAGGCGATGCCGAGACGCTCGCCGCGGTGCCGCGCGAAGCCCTCCATTCGGGATCGAGCGAGATCCTCAACTGGATCATGGCCGCGGGCGTGCTGGGCGCGAGTGCGGTCGACTGGCAGGTCTACGAGCCGCTCTACCGCACGCCCGCCGGCACCGGCGTCGGCGCGGCCTTCGTCAAGTGGACGCCGCTGGGGGAGGGCGATGCGGCCGCGGCCATCGCGCGTGCGCCGACCGACGTCCTCGCGGGTTGAAGCCATGACCACATCCGATATCAGGAACGTCCATCTCGGTCCCGGCGGACGGTCGCGCTTCGCGGGCAAGGTCGCGATCGTCACCGGCGCCGGCAGCGTGGGTGCCGGCTGGGGCAACGGCCGCGCTGTCGCGGTCGCACTGGCAATCGAAGGCGCCGAGGTGATCGCCGCCGACCGCGATCTGCAGAGCCTCGCCGGCACGCTCGAAGCCGCCGGCGAAGCGTCGACTCGCATTCATCCGGTGGCTTGCGACGTCACCTCGTCGGCCTCGGTCGCCGCGATGGTCGGCGATGCGCTGGCGCGCTGGCAGCGCATCGACGTGCTGGTGAACAACGTCGGCGGTCCCGCGCCGGGCGGCCCGGTGGAGATGAGCGAGGAGGTCTGGGATTCGCAGGTCGACCTGAACCTCAAGAGCGTCTTCCTCACCTGCAAGCACGTGCTGCCCTCAATGCTGGCCAGGCGGTCGGGCGCGATCGTCAACGTGTCGTCGACCTCCGGCATCCGCTGGACCGGCAATGCGCAGGTCGCGTACGCGGCCACCAAGGCAGGCGTGATCCAGCTGTCGCGGGTGGTCGCGGTGCAGCACGCGAGCGCCGGCATCCGCGTGAATTCGGTGGTGCCGGGCCAGCTGCACACGCCGCTGGTCGACGTGCTGGCCGCGGAGCGCACCGGCGGCGACGTGCAGGCCCTGCTCGACCAGCGGCTGCCGCGCATTCCCGCGGGCTTCTTCGGCGACGGCCGCGACACCGCCGCGGCCGTGCTCTTCCTGGCCAGCGACGAGGCCCGCTTCGTCAACGGCACCGAACTCGTCGTCGACGGCGCGATGAGCGCGCGCTGCGACTGAATTCCCAACGACACACGGAGATATCACGATGAAAGCAGAAGACAGCGAGCTCCTGACGCGGGTCACGGGCAACGCGCCCATGGGCCGCCTCATGCGGGACAACTTCTGGGTGCCGGCGGTACTGGCCGAGACGCTGGTGGCCGGCGGCAAGCCGCACCGGCTGGAGCTGATCGGCAACCCGTACGTCGTCTTCCGCGGCCATTCAGGGCGCACCGGCTGCTTCGACGAGGCCTGCCCGCATCGCGGCGCTTCGCTCTCGCTCGGCCGCAACGAGGACGACGCCCTGCGCTGCATCTACCACGGCTGGAAGTTCAACGTCGACGGCGAGATGGTGGCTTGCCCGACCGAACCCGGCGACGAGGAGGCCTTCTGCAAGAAGGTCAGGATCCGCCACCATCCGACGCGCGAGGCCGGCGGCATCGTCTGGGTCTGGCTCGGCGACGGCGAACCGAAGCCCTTTCCGGAATTCGAGTTCAACGACCTGCCGCCGTCGCAGCGGGTGTCGGTGCGCCAGAAGCTCGCCTACAACTGGCTGCAGGGGCTCGAAGGCACGATGGATTCGGCGCACGTGATGGTGCTGCACGAGGAATGGATCGGTGCGCTCGCGCAGGGCAAGGGCGGCGCCCAGACCGCCGCGAAGAAGACCGCGCCGCGCTACGAGATCGACGACCAGCCCTACGGCTTTCGCTACGCGGCGCATCGCGAGCTCGACGCCGAGCAGACCTACACGCGCGTGAACGTGTTCGTGGCGCCGTGGATGGGCTTCATCTGCCCGGGCGACACACCCGACGGCGACCGCACGCTGATCATGACGGTGCCCTGCAACGACGTGTCGAACCTGCACTTCATGGTTCGCTACAACCCGTTCAAGGAACTCACCTCCTACTACTTCACGCGCTTCAGCGACCCGAACGACTGGCCGCCGCATCCGCCCGGCGACGTCGAGGACGCATGGGGCCAGGACCGCGAACTGATGAAGCGGGGCGGCGTCACCGGCTTCACCAACATCACGACCGAGGACTTCGCGGTGGGCCTGAGCATGGGACCGATCGTCGACCGTACGAAGGAACACCTGAACGCCGGCGACATGGCGGTGGTGCGGGTGCGCCGGCTGCTGCTGGCCGCCGTGAAGGCCTGTGCGCAGGGCGAGCGCGACCCGCTGGTGCGGACCGAGGCCATCGACTACGCAGCCGTGCGGCCAGTGGCCGACCGCCTCCGGGCCGGCGCGGACTGGCGCGCGCTCCGATAAGAACAAGACGAGGAGACATCCCATGCAACGCCGAACCGTCGTCAAGGCGCTCCTGCCGGCAATCCAGGCCGCGGTGGCCGTCGCGGCCGCTGCGCCGGGCCTGCCGGCGCGGGCCGCCAGCTTCCCCGATCATCCGATCCGCATCCTGCTCGGCTACCCGGCCGGCGGCACCACCGACGTGGTGCTGCGGCAGATCGCGCAGGCGGCCGGCAAGCACCTCGGCCAGCCGGTGCTGATCGAGAACCGGCCGGGTGCCGGCTCGACCATCAGCCTGCTGGCCGCCAAGAACGCGGCGCCCGATGGCTACACGCTGTCGATCTCGACCGTGGCCGCCTTCACGACGCCGATCCAGGTCGAGTCGCCCTACGACCCGCTGCGCGACTCGACCTACATCGTTCGCCTCACTAACGTGACCTATGGCGTCGTGGTGCCCGCCGAGTCGCCGTTCAAGAGCTTCAAGGACCTGGTGGAGTTCGCGAGGGCGCATCCCGGCAAGGCCTTCTACGGCGCGCCGGCCGGGCCGGGCAACACCGCGGACGTCGGCATGAGCGCGGTCGCGGCCAAGGAGAAGATCGACCTCACGCTGGTGCCTTTCAAGGGCAGCGCGGACCTGCAGCAGGCCTTGCTCGGCGACCAGCTGAGCTTCGCGGCCGACGGTTCCGGCGCCTTCGGGCCGATGGTCCGGGGCGGCAAGGAGCGGCTGCTGGCGGTGTTCACCGACAAGCGCATGCCGCTGTTCCCGGAGGTGCCCAGCCTCAAGGAACTGGGTTACGCGGTGAGCCTCGATTCGCCCTGGGGTCTCGTGGGCCCGGCAGGCATGAAGCCGGAAGTGGTCGCCGTGCTGCACGACGCCTTCAAGAAGGCGCTGGACGAACCCGCGGTGCTCGCGGCGATCGTCGCGGCCGGCCAGGCGGAGCTCTATCTCGGGCCGGCCGACTACCGCAAGTACGCGATCGAGGAGAACGATCGCCAGTTGAAGATCCAGGCCCGGCTCGGGCTGGCACGCAAACCCTGAGGACCCACCCCGATGAACGACAGCCCTTCCAGCCGCTTCCCCGAAGTCGATCTCGACACCGCCACCGCACTGCAGCGCGAGGTCGCGGAGGAGATCCGCTCCGGCCCGCGCAAGGCCGTGATCGGCCCCTTCATCCCGTTGCTGCATGCCCCCGAACTGGCGCGGCGCATCCAGCGCGTGGGCGAATACCTGCGCTTCGAGAGCTCGCTGCCCAAGGACGTGCTCGAGTGCGCCATCCTCACCGTCGCCCGGCGCTGGCGATCGGGCTTCGAATGGAAGATCCATTCCGAGCTGGCCCTGAAGGCGGGCGTGCCGGCCGAAGTGGTCGACGGCCTCGCAGGCGATGCGGCGGCGCCGTCGCTGCCGAAGCCGTACCGCGAAGTCGTCGACTTCTGCCGTGCCGCACTGGACACGGGCGACGTCGGCGATCCACGGTTTGGCGAGATGCGCGAGCGCCGTGGCGAGCAGGGCGTGCTCGAACTGCTGACTGTCTGCGGCTACTACAGCACGCTGGCGATGTACCTGAACACCGCTCGCATCACCGAATGAACAGCGCAGGAAGGACACCATGAATCTCGAACTGGATGGCAAGCACGTCCTCGTCACCGGCGGCAGCCGGGGCATCGGCCTGGCTTGTGCGCAGGCCTTTCTTGCGGAAGGCGCGAAGGTCACGATCGTCGGCCGCCAGGCGGCGACGCTCGACGCCGCGGTCGCCGGCCTCGCTGCGGGCGAGCGACTGCAGGGCCGGCGCTGCGACGTCACCGACCCGGCGGCGGCCGCCGCGATGGTGGAAGAAGCGTGGACCTCGATCGGCCCGATCGACGTGCTGGTGAACGCCGCGGGCGCCGCCAAGCGCACGCCCTTCAACGAGCTGTCGCCGACCACCTACGCCGATGCCATGACTGCCAAGTTCCATTCCTACGTGAACGTCTTCGATCCGGTGGTCAAGCGCATGGGCGCGCGCGGCCGCGGCGCGATCGTGAATATCGTCGGCATGGGCGGCAAGGTCGCGACCACGCAGCACATCGGCGGCGGTTCCGCCAACGCGGCGCTGATGTTGGCCAGCGCGGCCCTCGCCGCCGCCTATGCACCGAGCGGCGTGCGGGTGAACGTGGTCAACCCGGCGTTGACGATGACCGACCGCCTCAAGGAAGGCCTGGCCACCGATGCGCGCGCCCGCGGCATCACCGAGGAAGAGGCCTTCGCGCAGGCCAAGGCGCGCTTCCCGCTCGGCCGCATGGCCACTCCCGAGGACATCGCCGACGCTGTGCTGTTCCTGGCCTCCGACCGGGCGGGCTACATCTCGGGCGTGTCGCTGTCGATCGACGGCGCCGCCACGCCGCTGGTGGTCTGAGGCGAGCGCGATGGCATCCACATCGAACGCCAGGCATGCGGTCGTGGTCGGCTGCGGCCTGATGGGCGTCGACATCGCCGCGATCTTCCTGAACGCCGGCTGGTCGGTGACCGGCATCGAGCCGGAGCCGGCGCGCTGGCCGAAGGCGCGCGAGCGCGCGGCGGCCTCGGTGGCGCAGCTCGAAGGCCGCCTCGATCCGGCGGCGTTCACGCTGGTGGGCGACGCGACGCAAGTCCGATGGGACGACGGCGCGCTGGTGATCGAGTGCGCGCCGGAGCAGCTGGAGCTGAAGCGCCGCATCTTCCGGCAGCTCGACACGCTGGTGCCGCCCACGGTGCCGATCGGCTCCAACAGCAGCGGCCTGCCGATCTCGCGCATCACCGACGGCTGCCGCACCGCCGGCCGCATGGCCAACGCACATTTCTTCCTGCCCGCCCACCTGGTGCCGCTGGTCGAACTGGCCAAGGGCGAGCAGACCTCGCGCGAGACGCTCGGCGTCATGCGCTCGATCTTCAAGGACGTCGGCCGCGTGCCGGTGCAGATCGACCAGGACCTGCCCGGCTTCCTGGCCAACCGCATCCAGCATGCGCTGATGCGCGAGGCCTTCTCGATCATCGATCGCGGCCTGGCGACGCCCGAGGACGTGGACGCCGCGGTGCGCTACGGCTTCGGCCTTCGCTACCTGGCGGCCGGCCCGATCCTGCAGAAGGAACTCTCGGGCCTGGAGACCCAGCTGGCCGCATCGAGTGCCATCTATCCGAGCTTGTGCAACGACACCCAGCCGAGCGCCGGGCTTGCAGCCAGGGTGAGCCGCGGCGAGCTGGGTGCGAAGACGCTGAAGGGTTTCTGGAGCTGGACGGAAGAAACGCTGGCCGACGCGCGCCGGCGTTTCGAGACGACCCTGCTCGCGGCGGCGCGGCTGCTGCGTGACGAGCGGGGGAGCGAACGGCCGGTCGATCAATAGCCCAGCGCGAGTCCGGTTCGCCGCCGCGGATCGTTGGCGCCGTAGTACAGCGCCGCGCCGACCGGCTTGCCGGCGAGCGAGGGCGCTCCGACCAGGATCGCCGCGACGTGGTTGGCCAGCAAGGGAGGGCCGAAGTGCTGTCCCTTGGCTTCGAGGATGCGTTGGGTGTCGGGACTGATCGCGTACGGCTCCAGGTCGGTCACGTCCGGCAGCCACTGCTGATGGAAGCGCGGCGCATCCACCGCTTCCTGCAGGTCCATGCCGTAGTCGATCACGTTCAGGATGGTGTGCAGGGTGGCGGTGATGATGCGGCTCCCGCCGGGGGTGCCCACCACCATCCAGGTCTTGCCGTCCTTGGTGATGATCGTCGGGCTCATGGAGGAGAGCGGCCGCTTGCCCGGCTGGATGGCGTTCGCTTCGCCCTGCACCAGGCCGAACATGTTCGGAACCCCGACCTTCACGGTGAAGTCGTCCATCTCGTCGTTCAGGAGCACGCCGGTCGAGGCGGCGGTCACGCGGGCGCCGAACCAGTCGTTGAGCGTGTAGGTCACTGCCACCGCGTTGCCCCACCGGTCGATGATCGAATAGTGGGTCGTGTTGCTGCCTTCGTGCGGCGGCGTGCCGGGGCCGAGGTCCTTGGAGACGGCGGCCTTGTCCGGATCGATCGCCGCGCGCAGCTTGGCGGCATAGTCCTTGGAAAGCAGGTGGTCGACCGGATTCTTGACGAAATCCGGATCGCCCAGGCGGCTGTTGCGGTCCACGTAGGCGTGGCGCATCGCCTCGATCTGGAAGTGCACCGCCTGTGCCGAGCGGTAGCCGAGATCCTTCAGCGGGTAGCCTTCGAGCACGTTCAGGATCTCGCAGATGACGACGCCGCCTGAACTCGGCGGCGGTGCCGAGACCACGTGGAAGCCGCGGTAGTCGCATTCCACCGGCGCCAGTTCGCGCGCCCGGTACTGGTCGAGGTCGGCCTGCGTGATCAGGCCGTTGCCCGCCTTGCTCGAGGCGACGATCGCGGCGCCGACCGGACCCTTGTAGAAGCCGTCCGGTCCTTCCTTGCTGATGCGTTCGAGCGTGTGCGCGAGGTCTTTCTGGACCAGCTTCTGGCCGGGCGCGAAGGGCTCGCCGTTGTTCAGGAAGATCTTCGCGGTGGCGTCGTCCTTCCTGAAGTCGTCGGTCGCCACCCGGAACAGGTCGACGTCGCCCTGATCGAGGACGAACCCGCCTTGCGCGTAGCGGATCGCCGGCGCGAGCAGCGCGGCGCGCTTCATCGTGCCGTATTTCTCGCGCGCCAGTTCCATGCCGGCCACCGTGCCGGGCACGCCGACCGCGAGGTGGCCGAGCGTGCTCGCGCCCTTGACGACGTTGCCGTCCTTGTCGAGGTACATGTTCGCGGTGGCCGCCAGCGGCGCCTTCTCGCGGAAGTCGATGAAGGTCTTGCGGCCGTCGGCCATCTGGATGGTCATGAAGCCGCCGCCGCCCAGGTTGCCGGCCGCCGGATAGACCACCGCCAGCGCATAGCCGACCGCGACCGCGGCATCGACCGCGTTGCCGCCGTCCTTCAGCACGTCCACGCCGACGTGCGTCGCCAGCTGCTGGGCGGTCACGACCATGCCGTGCTCGCCGCCGACAGGCGCCATCGATGCCGCCTGCACCGATCCCATCAGGACCGCGCCGGCGAAGAGGCCGGCCGCTGCAGTGACGACAAGGCGCCGGGAACACGTCAGGTAAAGGTGTGTCATGTCGAGTCTCCTTGGTTCATCTCTTCGCGCTCGGTGCGCAAGGTGTGGGTCGCCTGCGCACTCCGCAGGCGCGCCATCGGCAAGTATCCTCCGACGACCAGCGGTTGTCGCGTCGGGCCGAGCGGCAGCCAAGGCTCTGCGACAGGGTCGAGGTCGCATGCTTCACCGCGGTCGCCTGACGCCGCGCATGCCGATGCGGCATGCCCCCATGCGATTTCGTCGTTTGCACCGCGGGGTCGCGCGCGCGAACATGGCACGCTCAAAGAACGAGAAGAGACGCGCGCGCAATGACCTCATCGATGCCCGCATCCGGGCCCACCCGCAGGACCTTCATCGGCGCGGCCGCGCTGGCCGTGGCCGGCCTGCACGCAGTCCCCGGCCACGCGAAGGACGACGACTTTCCATCCAGGCCGATCCGCCTCCTGGTCGGCGGCCCGGCCGGCGGCACCGAGGACATCGTGGCGCGCGCGATCGGCCAGCAGGCCGGCAAGTCGCTGGGCCAGCCCTTCGTCGTCGAGAACCGGTCCGGCGCCGGCGGCACGCCGGCCTACCTGCAGGTCAAGCGCGCGGCGCCCGACGGCTACACGCTCGGCCTGGTGTCGCTGAGCGTGCTGCGCCAGCCGATCCTCGAGGACGTCGGCTACGACGCGCTGAAGGACTTCAGCTACGTCTCGATGCTCACCGACGTGGTGTTCTGCGTGGTGGTGCCGGGCGACTCGCCCTTCCACAGCTGGAGCGACCTGCGCGACTACGGCAGGCGCGAGCCGCAGAAGGTGTCGTACGGCGCGCCGGCCGGCCTCGGCAACAGCGCGCACCTCTTCGGCGCCGAAGTGGCCTCGCGCGAAGGCGTGCAATGGACGCCGGTGCCCTTCCGCGGCAGCAGCGACACCATGACCGCGCTGCTCGGCGGCCAGCTGACCTTCTCGGTCGACACCATCGTGTCGGCGGCGCCGATGGAGAAGGCCGGCAAGGTGCGCATCCTCGCCTTCGCCACCGACGTCGCGCCGAAGAGTTGGCCGGGCATCCCGACCATGCGGCAGCTGGGCTACGACCTGTCGATCGACACCTTCTTCGGCATCGCCGGACCCGCGCACCTGGATCCGAAGGTCCTGCAGTCGCTCGACCAGGCCTTCAGGTTCACCACCGAGCAGCCCGACTTCATCGACTTCCTGGCGCGGACCTCGCAGCGCACCCGCTACATGGGCAGCACCGAATTCACCGCCTTCGTCGTCAAGGCCGAGCAGCGGCAGCGCGAACTCCTTAACAAGTACGGGCTCGCGAAGGCGCGCAGCTGAAGGAACGACGTACATGCGACTGGAAGGCAGGCGAATCCTGATCACCGGCGGCGCCTCGGGCATCGGCCTCGCGGCCGCGGAGCGCTTCGTGCGCGAAGGCGCGCGGGTCTGCGTGCTCGACCGCAATGCCGAGACGCTGGCGCAGGCCGCGCCTCGTCTCGAAGGCGTGCTGGCCCTCGTCTGCGACGTCTCGCGTCCGGACGAGGTGGCCGCGGCGGTCGAACGCGCCGCCGCCCACATGCAAGGCATCGACGGCGTCGCCAACGTCGCCGGCATCGCGGTGCGCAAGAGCTTCGACGAACTGGACGTCGAGCTGATGTCGCACGCGATCGCGGTCAACCTGCTCGGGCCCTTCTCGGTGGCGAAGGCGGCACTGCCGCACCTGCGCGCCGCGGGCGGCGGCACCATCGTCAACGTCGCTTCCGGCGTGGCGCTGCGGCCGATCGCGGGGCAGGCGGCCTATGCCTCCTCCAAGGGCGGCCTGATCGTGATGACCAAGGCGATGGCGATCGACCTGGCCCCCGACAACATCCGGGTCAACGTGGTCTGCCCCGGCATCATCGAGACGCCGATGATCACCGGCAGCGCGATCGGCAAGCGCTACACGCCCGAGCAGGTCGAGAAGCTGATGGAGCGGCGCCTGATCCGCCGCTTCGGCCAGCCGGAGGAAGTGGTCGACGCCTTGCTCTACCTGACCTCGGACGAGTCGTCCTACGTGACCGCGACCGTGCTCGCGGTGGACGGCGGCGGCACCATGCACTAGCGAGGGGTCGCTGCGGGCGCAGGTACCGGCGCAGGCGCCGAAGTCAACCGCTCCAGGTGCTCCCTGAACAGGTCGGTGAGCGCCTTCGCCCCCGGCGACAGCGACCGCCGGCTCTTGGTCACCACGTACAGGTCGCGCCGCACCTGCGGCTCGCGCAGCCGGATCGCCACCAGGCCGGTGTCGTTGGGATGCCCGTAGATCATGAAGGACGGCATGATCGTCACGCCCAGGCCCTTCGCCGTCATGGCGAGCGCGGTCGACGAGAAGGAAGCGCGGTAGCGCGGGCGGATCTCCTCGCCGTCCGGCAGGCCCTGGCGCAGCAGGTCGGGCCAGCCGGTGCCGCCGCTCACCGAGATGATGCGTTCGTGCCGCAGGTCGCTCCAGGTGGCGTCGCCGCGGCGCGCGAAGCTCGAATCCGGTCGGCAGATGAGGCACAGGTGGTCCGGATGCAGCACGCTGTATTCGAGGTCGGAGCGCGGCTCGCCCAGCGTCGTGATGCCGAACTGCACCGCCTCGTTCAGCACCAGTTCGAGCAACCGATCGGGCGGCGCGTCCATGATCGCCACGTCGAGGTTCGACCACAGGGTCTCGAACTCGGCCAGCACGCCCGGCGCCACGTTCGCCGCCAGCATCGGCGGGATCGCGAAGCTCACGTGGCCGCGGCGCTTCTCGGCCAGCCCCTTGAGGCTGGTCTTGAGGTAGTCGACGTCGCTCAGGATGCGCTCGACGATCAGGATCGCTTCCTCCGCGGCCTCGGTCGATTGGAGCGCACCGGCGGTGCGGTCGAAGAGGCGCAGGCCCAGCACTTCCTCCAGTTGCTGCGTGAGGCGGCTCATCGCCGATTGGGTGAGATGCAGTTTCTCGCCGGCCTTGGTGAGGCTGCGCAAACGGTAGGCGTAGTAGAAGGCGCGCAGCTGCTGAAATTTCGGATCCATGCGGCCAGCATTCCACAGCCGGCGCGAGAGAGAAATGGTGGATGCCCCATGTCGCTTCGTCATGGCCGCATGCCGAAGAGTCGTTTGCCGCCGGCGGGTGCGATTCATACCATCACTGCCATCCCACGAACGGCAGAAGAACATGAGACTTGCAGGCAGACGAATCCTGGTCACCGGCGGCGCATCGGGCATCGGCCTGGAGACCACGCGCCGCTTCCTCGCCGAAGGCGCGAAGGTCTCGGTGATCGATCGCAATCCGGTGGTGCTGCAGGCGCTGGCCGAGCAGCTGCCCGAGGCCGCAGGCCTGCGCGCCGACGTCTCCGACGAGGCGCAGGTCGGCGCGGCGGTCGCCGAGGCCGCTGAACGCATGGGCGGCCTCGACGGCCTGGCCAACGTGGCCGGCATCGGGACCCGCAAGAGCTTCGACGACATGACGCTCGACGCCCTGATGACCGACCTGAAGGTCAACCTGGTCGGCCCCTTCCTGGTCTGCAAGGCGGCGGTGCCGCTGATGCGCGAGGCCGGCGGCGGCGCGATCGTCAACGTGTCGTCGGGCCTGGCGCTGCGGCCGACCGAGGGCCGCACGGCCTATGGCGCGTCCAAGGGCGGCCTGATCGTGATGAGCAAGGCGATGGCGATCGACCTGGCGCCCGACGGCATCCGGGTCAACGTGCTGTGCCCCGGGCTGATCGACACGCCGCTGGTGGCCAACGCCACGCACGGCGCGGTCTTCACGCCGGCGCAGTTCGAGAAGCTGATGGACCGGCGCCTGATCCGCCGCATGGGCAGGCCGCAGGAGCTGGCCGATGCGATGCTGTTCCTGATGTCCGACGAGTCGTCCTACATGACCGCCAGCGTGCTGGCGGTGGACGGCGGCGGCTCGATGCACTGAGCGCGCTCGTGATCGTCGAGTTGCGCACCTACCTGCTCAAGCCGGGCAGCGCCCCGGAGGTCGAGGCACTGTTCAAGAAGCACCTGCACCACCGCATGCCGGCGTCGCCGCTCGGCGGCCTCTGGCACACCACCAGCGGCGTGCTGAACCGCATCGTCCACCTGTGGCCCTACGACACCATCGAACAGCGCATGCAGGTCCGCAAGGACATGTGGAAGCCGCCGGACTGGCCGCCGCCGCTGCGCCCCTTCCTGGTCGAGATGGAGGCCGAGGTCTGGCTGCCGGCGCCGTTCTCGCCGAGCCTGGCACCGGCGCAGCACGGCGGCCTCTACGAGTTCTGCATCGACTCCTTCCTGCCGGGCGGGCTGGACCACTACGCGCGCGACTGGACCGAGAAGCTCCCGGCGCGCAACGAACTGTCGCCGCTGGTCTTCTGCGGGGTCAGTGAACTGGGCGTGCTCAACCGGCTGCTGCACGTCTGGGCCTACCGCGACTCGGCCCACCGCGACGAGGTGCATCGCGCGCTGGCGGGCTCGTCGGACTGGCCACCCGCGAGCGGGCACGACAAGCTGGTCAGGCAGGAAAGCATCCTGACCGCACCGGCCGAATGCTCGCCGCTCAACTGAGGAGACTGCGATGAAGCTTCGGATCTCGCGGCGCCGGCTGCTGCAGCTGGGTTCGGCCGCGTCGGTGGCCGGGCTGCTGCCGCTTTCCGCGCGCTCGGCAGCTTCCTTTCCCGACCATCCGATCCGGCTCATCGTCGGCTTCCCGCCGGGCGGCATCACCGACCAGGTGATGCGCGTCGCCGCGGTCGAGGCCGAGAAGAAGCTGGGCCAGCCGGTGATCGTCGAGAACCGGCCGGGCGCCGCCGGCGTCACCAGCTTCCTGCTGATGAAGAACGCGCCGCCCGACGGCTACACCATCGGCCAGATCAATGCGGCACTGTGGCGGCAGCCGGTCTTCGCGCCGGTCGGCTACGACCCGATGCGCGACTTCACCTACATCATCAACATGGTCGACAACATCTTCGCCGTGGTGGTGAACGCCGACTCGCCGTTCAAGACCTGGGCCGACCTGCTGGCCTTTGGCAAGGCCAATCCGCAGAAGGTCTCCTACGGCGCGCCGCCCGGGCTCGGCCAGAGCGCGCACCTCTTCGTCGAGGAGATCGCGGAGAAG
The DNA here is from genome assembly GCF_009765735.1 of Xenophilus sp. L33. GTDB lineage: Bacteria > Pseudomonadota > Gammaproteobacteria > Burkholderiales > Burkholderiaceae_C > Variovorax. The sequence continues at coordinate 132,276 of NZ_LMUW01000036.1, read as the reverse complement.
GAGCACGTGAAGTGGCAGGCGATCGGCTACAAGGGCAGCAGCGAGAGCATGACCGCGCTGCTCGGCGGCCAGCTGACCTTCGCGGTCGACACCGTGATCAGCAGCAGCGCCTTCGTGCGCGCCGGCAAGGCGCGCTACCTGGCGGTGGCGGCCAAGGAGCGCATGCAGAGCTGGCCCGACGTGCCGACCATGCACGACCTGGGCTACGCGCTCTCGATCGACAGCCCGATCGGCCTCGGCGGCCCCGCCCACATGCCGCCGGAGGTGGTCGCGAAGATCCACGACGCCTTCAAGTTCGCGCTCGAGCAGCCGGCCATGATCGCGCTGCTCGAACGCTCCGATCAGCACGCGCGCTACATGGGGACGGCCGATTTCACCGCCTTCGTCGCGCGCTCGAACGTCGAGCAGCGAGAACTGCTGACCCGCTTCGGCATGGCCGACAAGCGCTGAGACCCACCCACGAAGGAGCCCCCCATGCTGAGCAAGGAAGACAACGAGACACTGACCCGCGTCGGCCCCGGCACGCCGATGGGCGAGACGATGCGGCGCTACTGGCATCCGATCGCGCTGAAGTCGGAGCTGCCCGAGCCCGACGGCGACCCGCTGCGGGCGCGGCTGCTCGGCGAGAACTTCGTGGTCTTCCGCGACACCGCGGGCAAGGTCGGCGTGCTCGACGAGCTGTGCCTGCATCGCGGCGCCTCCATGGCGCTCGGCCGCGTGGAGGAGGGCGGCATCCGCTGCATCTACCACGGCTGGAAGTTCTCGGTCGACGGCTCGATCATGGACATGCCGAACCTCGCGGACCCGCGCATCCGTGCGCGGCTCAAGGCCCGGGCCTATCCGGTGCGCGAGGTGTCGGGCCTGGTCTGGACCTACATCGGCCCGAAGGAGAAGGAGCCGCCGTGGCGCCGCTTCGCCTTCGACGAGGTGCCGGCCGCCAACCGCATCGCCTTTCGCATGAAGGTGCGGGCCAACTACCTGCAGATGTGGGAGGGCGGTACCGACAGCTCGCACGTGGGCATCCTGCACAGCAACGTGACCCGGCCCGGGTGGCTGGCCGAGAGCGGCAAGCGGCCGGACGCCGACGTCGGCGACATGGTGAGCGACGCCTGGGACGACATGTCGCCCAGGCTGGAGATCGAGAACACCGCCTTCGGCTTCCACTACGCCAGCCTGCGCCAGGTGGGCGGCGCGACGCCGCGGCAGAACGTGCGGCTGGTGCCGCTCTTCCTGCCGACCGGCCGGATCATCGAGTTCCCGGATTTCTACACGACCGTGTTCGACACGCCGGTCGACGACGAGCACACGATCAGCTACCTGATCGACGCCAGCCCGACCCGCGCGCTCGACCTGCGCTCGCGGCTCAAGCGCTCGGGGCTGCTGGAAGACCGCTTCTACGCCCACGGCGAATTCGTCGCCGGCTGGCACGACGGCTTCCAGCAGGACCGTGCGGCGATGCGCGCCAAGAGCAGCTGGAGCGGCTTTCACGGCATCACGCAGGAGGATGCGGTCATCTCGGTGTCGCAGGGGCCGATCTACGACCGCAGCACCGAGCACCTCGTCGGCTCCGACGCCGCGATCGTGCGGTTGCGGCAGCGGCTGCTCGATGCGGTGCGGATGAACGCCGCCGGCCAGGACCCGTTGGGCCTGCAGCTCGAAGACCTCACGCACATGCACGGCTTCGACGTCGACATCGCGCCCGACGCGTCCTGGCGTCCGCATGCCGCCGCGCACGCCGAGCACTACCCCGCAGAAAAATAGGCGCTCGCAGCGCCAATGACGGAGACAAACCATGCCAACTCCCGATTCATCGCGCCGCCGCCTGCTGCAAGGCCTGGCGGCGGCCTGCGTCCTGCCCGCCTGGAGCGCACGCGCGGCCGGCGACGCCGCCAGCTTCCCGACGCGGCCGATCCGCCTGCTGGTCGGCAGCCCCGCCGGCGCGACCTTCGACCTCCTGGCCCGGGCCGCCTCCAACGAGGCGGCCAAGCAACTGGGTCAGCCGATCGTGATCGAGAACAAGTCCGGCGCCGGCGGCACGCCGTCCTTCCTCGCGGCCAAGGCGGCGGCGCCCGACGGCTACACGCTGGTGGTGCTGTCGCTCAGCACCTTGCGGCAGCCGCTGCTGGAAGACGTCGGCTACGACCCGATCAAGGACTTCACCTGGATCGCCTCGCTGGCCGAGATCGGCTTCGCGGTGCTGGTGCCGGCGGATTCGCCGTTCAAGACATGGGCCGACCTGCTGGCCTTCGGCCGGGCCCATCCGGAACAGGTGTCCTATGGCGCGCCGTCCGGCCTCGGCAACAGCGCCCATGTCTTCACCGAGGAAGTGGCGGCGCGCGACAAGCTCAAGTGGACGCCGGTGCCCTTCCGCGGCAGCAGCGACACCATGTCGGCGCTGCTCGGCGGGCAACTCACCTTCTCGGTCGACACGCTGATCAGCGCGGCGCCGATGGAGCAGGGCGGCAAGATCCGCATCCTGGCGATGGCGACCGACCAGCGGCAGGCCAAGTGGCCGGCGGTGCCGACCATGCGCGAGCTGGGCTACACCGTCTCGATCGACAGCCCGATGGGCATCGGCGGCCCGGCCCGCATGGACGCCGCGGTGGTGCAGAAGCTGCAGGACGCCTTCAAGTTCGCGGTCGGGCAGCCTTCCTACATCGCGCTGCTCGACCGCTCGGCGCAGCGGCCGCGCTACATGGACCATGCGGAATTCACGCGCTTCGCGGTCCAGGCCGAGGCCGAGCAGCGCACGCTGCTGGCCAAGTACGGCATGCTCAAGCAATGACGGCGAAGAAGGCCGGGACGCGGTCGCGACAGGCACTGCTGGCCGAACGCTACGGCCGGGCCGCGGAACCGCCGTGCGAGGCCGCTCTGCCGGACGACGCGCTGCACCCGCTGCTCACCCGGCGTTCGACCCGCACCTTCCTCGACACGCCGGTCACCGAGGAAGAGATCGCGCTGATCGTCGGTGCGGCGCAGTCGGCGTCGACCTCCTCGAACCTGCAGGCCTTCAGCTTCGTCGCGGTGCGCGACCCGGAGCGCAAGGCGCGGCTGGCGTCGCTGGCCGGCCGGCAGAAGCACATCCTGGAGGCACCGCTGCTGCTGGTGGTGGTCGGCGACCAGTCGCGGCTGCGCGCGCTTGGCGCCCTGACCGGCACGCCGGTCGACGGCCTGGACTATTTCGAGAGCTATCTCGTCACGGTCATCGACGCCAGCCTGGCGGCGCAGAACGCGGCGGTCGCCGCGCATGCCATCGGCCTCGGCACCTGCTTCATCGGCGCCTTGCGCAACGACCCGGTCGCGGTGGCGCGGGAGCTGGCATTGCCGCCGGAGTCCTTCGCGGTGTTCGGCCTGCTGATCGGCCATCCCGATCCGGCGAGGGCCACGGGCATCAAGCCGCGGCTGCCGTTCGAAGTCGTGCTGCACCACGAGCAATACCGGCCGCTCGACCGTCGCGCGGTCGACGACTACGATGCGGCGATGCTCGCCTTCCAGAGGCGTCAGCAGCGGCCACCGGAAGACTGGAGCCACAAGGCGGCGGCCCGCGTCGCCGGCGCGCATTCGCTGGACGGCCGCGACCGCCTCTACCAGGCCATGCTGGCGCGCGGCTTCGTGATGAAGTAGTTCGAAGAAAAGGAATACCGATGACCCCGACCGAAGCGCTCTGCGAGCGGATCAGGCAACAAGTCCGTTCGCACGGCGCCGTCTTCGACCCGAAGGTGCTGGAGGCCACGCGCGCCGTCTATCGCCCGCACATCGACACCACGCCGGTCGCGCTGGAGCAGGCGGACCTGGCCTATGGCGACGATGCCCGCCACCGGCTCGACCTCTACGCGCCCGCCGGCAAGCCGCGGGCCGTGGTGGTCTTCGTGCACGGCGGCGGCTTCGTCGCCGGCGACAAGAACGGCGACGGCGTCTTCTATCCGAACATCGGGCGCTGGCTGGCGCGCCAGGGCATCGCCGCGGTGCTGCCCAACTACCGGCTGGCTCCGGCGCATGGGTGGCCCGCGGGCGCGCAGGACGTGCAGGCGGTCGTGAGTTGGGTGCGGTCGACGCTCGGCGGGATCGTCGGCGCCACGGGCCCGCTCTTCGTGCTCGGCCAGTCCGCCGGCGCCTGCCACGTGGCGACGTGGCTGTTCGACGAGTCCATCGGCGGCACGCCGGGTCCCGACCTCGTGGGCGTGATGCTGATGAGCGGCTTCTACCGGGCCAGGGCGCCGCTCGCACCCGGCATCGCCGCCTATTTCGGCAGCGACGAATCGCAACTCGCGGCCCGCTCGCCATGGACCCACGTCCGCCGCGTCGACGTGCCGCTCTGGCTCAGCCTGGCCGAGTTCGATCCGGCCCCGCTCGCGGCGCCGACCTTCGCGCTGGCCGAGGCGATCACGCTGGCGCAGGGCGCGAGCCCCGTCCTGCGCTGGTTCGCCGGTCACAACCACGTCTCGACGGTGCAGAGCCTGGGCTCGCCGCAACAGGACGTCGGCGAGGCCCTGCTGGCCTTCATCGACGCGCAAGTCTCTTGAACGCGCGAGGACCCGCATGCTGAGACTCGACGGCAAGGTGGCCCTGGTGACCGGCTGCGGCACCGCCGGCAGCGGCTGGGGCAACGGCAAGGCGATCGCGGTGCTGCTTGCACGGCAGGGCGCGAAGGTGTTCGGCTGCGACCGCGACATCGATGCGGCGGAGCGCACCCGCGGTGCGATCCTCGACGAGGGCGGCAGCGCCGAGGTGATCGCGTGCGACGTCACGCGAGCCGCCGAGGTGGCATCGCTGGCCGCGGCCTGCATCGAGCGCTTCGGCCGCATCGACATCCTGGTCAACAACGTCGGCCGCTCGGAGCCCGGCGATCCGGTGACCATGGACGAAGCCGTCTGGGACGAGCAGATGGACGTCAACCTGAAGTCGGCCTTCCTGTGCTGCAAGCACGTCATCCCGCAGATGGAGCGCCAGGGCGGCGGCGCGATCGTCAACGTGTCGTCGATCGCCGGCCTGCGCTATGTCGGCAAGCCGCAGGTGGCCTACGCCGCGGCCAAGGCCGCGCTGATGCAGATGACCGCGACCACTGCGGTGGTGTACGCGGCACGCGGCATCCGCCTGAACTGCGTGGTGCCCGGCCTGATGTTCACGCCGCTGGTGGAGCGGCTCGCCGAGAAGTACGCCGGCGGCGAGTTCGAGAAGTTCGTGGCGCACCGCCACCAGCAGGTGCCGATGGGCCGCATGGGCGACGCCTGGGACGTCGCGCACGCCGCGCTCTTCCTGGCCAGCGACGAGAGCCGCTACGTCACCGGGCAGCAGATCGTGGTGGACGGCGGCATCACGATGGCGACGCGCTGACGCCCTCGGCGACCGGACGCTTCAGGTCTGCGCGACCGCCTTGCCGCGCGACTGCACGATGCCCTCGAACTCACGCACCTCCACGCCCATCGCGGCCGAGAAGGCGCGGCGCACTTCCTCCGGCTGGCCGGCCTGGAAGATGTACGAGGTGTAGTGCACCTTCATGCGCGGGTTGGTCAGGATCTCGTCGATCGTGTGGGCCTTGAGCACCTGCTCGCGGTCCATCATCGGGAGCGGCACGCGCTGGCTCTTCGCGGGGTCGCGGATCGTGCCCTTGGCTTCGGCGCCGGCGGCGATCGCGTCCAGCTCCTCGAAGAAGCGGCGGCGGATCGCCACGATGCCGCGGTCGCTGGCGCCCAGGCGCTCCAGCGACCGGTCGGCGATGCGGCCCTGGCCGACCCAGGCCAGGAAGTCCTGGTTCATGATGTGCGTGTCGATCCACTTGCCCGCGGCATCGGTGAGCGGGCCGTACCAGGTCGGAACGCTGCCCTGCTCGTAGGGCGCGCGCTCCTTCGGCACGCGGGTGTACTTCCAGGTCACGCTCAGCGTGTTCTCGTCGTCGATCGGCACCCGCCACTCGAAGTGCTCGCCGAGGAAGAAGGCGTTCGGCCACAGGCAGACGCGGCCGACGGTCCAGGCCTCGTCCTGCTCGTCGCTGTCGGCCTTCACGCGGTGGTAGGTGAAGCCGTATTCGAATTCCTCGAAGTCGAGCTTCAGGTGCGTGGGGCCGAGCGTCATGTCGCGGGTGCGCAGCCGCTTGCCCCAGTTCTCGTGCATCCATTCGAAGTGCACCGGGTCGATCGAGTTCTCCTGGCACTGGAACCAGTTGCAGGGCACCTCGCTGATCACCACCTGGGCGAAGCCGTCGGGCCACGAGAAGGCTTCCCATTCGGGCAGCTCGGGCGCAGGCAGCGGCCCCATGTAGGCCCAGACCATGCCGGCCAGCAGCTTCACCGGATAGGCCTTCAGCGCGATGCGGTCCTTGCCCGGATCGCCCGGGATGGCGGTCGCCTCGAAGGGCCGCTCCACGCAATGGCCGGCGGCGTCGAAGCGCCAGCCGTGGTAGTTGCAGCGCAGGCCCTGCTGCTCGACCATGCCGTAGGCCAGGTCGGCGCGCCGGTGCGCGCAACGCCGGTCGACCAGGCCATACGCGCCGCCGAGGTCCTTGTAGAGCACCAGGTCCTCGCCCATGAGGCGCAGCGGCTTGGTGCTGCGCGTGTCGAATTCGGAGATGCCGGCGACCGGCATCCAGTACCGGCGCAGCAGATTGCCCATCGGCGTGCCGGGACCCACGCGGGTCAGCAGTTCGTTCTTGTCTTTGCTCAGCATGGGGGTCCTCGCTGTTTCATGCAGCGGTCGCTGCGTTGTGGGGGAAGGGCGCGCCTCAGTGGGCCAGCCCCAGGTATCGGTCGATCAGTGCCTGGTCGGCGAGCAAGGCCCGGCTCGGGCCCTGGTGCACGACGGTGCCGTGGTCGATCACCACGCAGCGCTCGGAGTGCGCCAGCGCCAGTTCGTATTTCTGCTCGACCAGCAGGATCGTCATGTCGCCGCTCTCGCGCATCGTGTCGATGGCGCGCAGCATCTGGTCGACCACGATCGGCGCCAGGCCTTCCACCGGTTCGTCGAGCAGCAGCAGCTTCGGGTTGGTCATGAGCGCGCGGCCGAGCGCCAGCATCTGCTGCTCGCCGCCCGACAGCTGGTCGCCGTAGTTGCGCCGCCGCTCGTGCAGGCGCGGGAAGAGCGCATAGACCGCATCGGCATTCCAGTGGCCGGGCCGCTGCACCACCTGCAGGTTCTCGGCCACCGTGAGCGAGCGGAACACCTCGCGCTGCTGCGGCACCCAGGCGATGCCGGCGCGGTTGCGCAGGTGCGGCAGCATCTGCTGCACCGGCCTGCCCTGCCAGAGGATCTCGCCCGCATGGTGGGTGGTGAGGCCGATGATCGATTCGACCAGCGTGGTCTTGCCGACGCCGTTGCGGCCGACCACGACCAGCGTCTCGCGCGGGAACAGTTCGAGGTCGATGCCGTGCAGCACGCGCGAGTTGCCGTAGCCGGCGCAAAGGCCTGCGAGCTTCAGCAGCGGCGCAGGCGGCGTGCCGGGCGAGGTCGCCACGGCATCCACCGCATCGGTCATGCGAGGCGGCATCGCCCGCATGGGCGACGACAGGAAGGCAGTCTCAGTGGCCAAGGTAGGCCTTCTGCACGCCTTCGTGGCTGCGCATCTCGTCGGGCGTGCCGCTGGCGAGCACGCTGCCGCCGGCGAACACCGACACCCGCTGCGCATAGCCGAACACCAGGTTCATGTCGTGCTCGATGAACAGCACCGCGGTGCCTTCGGTCAAGGTGGCGACCTGCTCGAAGAGCGCGTGGCCCTGCGCGGTCGTGAGGCCCGCGGCCGGCTCGTCGAGCAGCAGCACGCGCGGCCGCAGCGCATAGGCCAGCACCACCTCGAGCACGCGCTGGCGGCCGTAGGGCAGCGTCTGCGTCGGCAGGTGCGCATCGTCCAGCAGGCCGAAGCGCTCCAGCAGCGCGGCGCCTTCCTCGATCTGCGGCCTGCAGTGCACGATCGCGCGCAGCGAAGGACGCGCCACGCCGTCGCGCTGGCAGAGCGCCAGCACCACCGACTGCAGCGGGCTCAGCGTCGCGAACAGCGTGTTGATCTGGAAGGTGCGCACCAGGCCGGCCGCCACCCGTTCGTTCGCCGTGGCGCGCGTGACGTCGCGGCCCTCGAGCAGCACCTGGCCGGCGTTCGGCCGCAGGAGCCCGCTGACCAGCGCGACGAAGGTGCTCTTGCCGGCGCCGTTGGGCCCGATCACCGCATGCCGCTCGCCGCGGTGCATCGTGAAGTCGAGTCCGCTCAGCACATGCAGGCCGCCGAAGGACAGGGTCAGGCCGCGGGTCTGCAGCACGATCGGTTCGGCGCTCATGCCGGCGCCCTTCGTCGCATCAGCACCTTGGCCAATCCGGGCAGGATGCCGCTGCGGAAGAAGGCCACGATCAGCACCAGCAGCAGGCCGATCCAGAAGTACCAGTAGATTGGATTGAGCGCCGCCAGCGCGTCGCGCAGCACCAGGAAGACCAGCGCGCCGATGAAGCCGCCGTAGAGCATCGCGATGCCGCCGATGATCAGCACGGTGAGCACGTCGGCCGAACGCTGGAAGGACAGCACCTCGGGCGAGACGAACTGCGTGGTCTGCGTCAGCAGCGCGCCGGCGATGCCCGCCACCGCGGCCGAGATGCCGAAGGCCCAGGTCAGGTCGCCGGCGACGGGCGCGCCGAGCATGATCATCCGCCGCGCGTTGTCGCGCTCGCCCAGCAGCGCCAGGCCCCAGGCCGAATTGACCAGCGCGCGAACAGCCATGAACACCGCGAAGGCCACCACCAGCACGTAGAGGTAGGCGGTGTTGCCGGCCATGTCGAAGCAGAAGATGCCCAGCACCGGCGCGATCGTGATGCCCTGCAGGCCGTCGTCGCCGCCGGTGAGCCCGGTCGCGCGCAGCACGAAGTCGTAGAGCAGCAGGTTGAGGCCGAGCGTCACCATCAGCAGCCCGACGCCGTGCAGCCCGCGCACCACGCGGCCCGCGACCAGGCCGACGAGGCCCGCGACGGCGCCCGCGATCAGCAATCCGGTGACCGGCTCGGTCCAACCGTATTTGCCCAGGTAGCCGGCGGTGTAGGCGCCGATGCCGAAGAAGGCGGCATGCCCGAGCGAAGGCACCCCGCGGTAGCCGAGCACCAGGTCGAGCGCCAGTGCGAAGAGGCCCCAGACCAGCACCTGGGTCAACAAGGGCAGGTTGGCGCCCGGCACCACGAAGGCGACCAGCCAGCAGAGCCAGAAGGCGGTCTCCCAGCGGCTCCAGCGCGAGCGGTCGCGGAAGAAGGCGAGGGCGCCGAGGCGTTCAGGCATGACCGACCTTCCGTCCGAGCAGGCCTTGCGGCCGCCACAGCATCACCGCCACCGTGACCAGGTAGATGAGCGTGCCGCCGGCCGCCGGCAGGTAGTACTTGCTGGCGACGTCGGCGACGCCGATGCCGATCGATGCCGCCAGCGTGCCGACGATCGTCCCCATGCCGCCGACCGACACCACGATGAGCACGTACACCAGGTAGCGCAGCGGGAAGTTCGGATCGAGGCCCAGCAGGTTCGCCGACAGCGCGCCGCCGAGCCCGGCCAGGCCGCCGCCGATCGCGAAGGTCAGCGCGAAGACGAAGCGGGTGTCCAGCCCGCAGCCGGAGGCCGCGCGCCGGTTGTCGACGCAGGCCCGCACCATCGCGCCGAAGCGGGTGCGCTCGACGCCGAAGAGCATCGCCAGGGTCAGCAGCGCGCCGAAGCCGATCAGGAAGAGTCGGTAGCGTTCCAGCAGCAAGCCGAACACCGGCGTCTGGCCGGCCAGCCAATCCGGCACCTTCACCGGCCGGAACTCCGGGCCCCAGACGAAGGCCACGCTGGCGATCGACATGAAGACCAGGCCGATGGTCAGCAGCACCTGCGTGAGGTCGTCGCTGCCGTAGAAGTGACGCAGCACCAGGCGCTCCAGTACGACCGAGAAGAGCCCCGTGACCACGAAGGCGATCGGCAGCGCCAGCAGGAAAGGCGCGCCGAACCGGTCCATCGCGGTCACCGCGACATAGCCGCCCAGCATGCACAGGCTCACGTGCGCGAGGTTGACGAAGCGCATCATCCCCATCGTCACCGACAGGCCGATGGCCATGATGAACAGCAGCACGCCATAGGCCACGCCGTTGAAGAGAGTCGTCAGGACGATGCTCATGGCGCGCGGCCTCAGTTCGCGGGGATGTCCTTCACGGTGTCGAACTCCACGTTCTGCAGCACGCCGTCGCGGCGCTCGACCTTGCGCACGTAGGCGTTCTGGACGATGTCGCCGGTGGTCTTGTCGATCGCGATCGGCCCGCGCGGGCTCTCGAAGCGGTAGCCCTTGATCGTCGCCATGAACTTGTCCGGATCGAACTTCGCGCCCTTCTGCGCCTCCAGCCCGGCGTAGAGCAGCTGCATCGCGTCCCAGGTGGTCACGTGGATCATCGAGATGCGCGGCGAGGCGCCGAAGGCGGCGGTGTAGTCGGCGACGAACTGCTTGTTGACGGCGCTGTCGTGGGTCGGCGAATAGAAGCCGGTGGTGATCGCGCCGATCGCGCTGTCGCCGGCCGCGTCGAGGATGCTCTCGTCGGTGACATCGCCGGTGGCCAGCAGCTTGAGCGGCGTGTCGCGCAGCCCGGCGTTGCTGTAGGCCTTGAGGAACTGCAGCGGCAGGTCGCCGATCGGCAGGAACACGAAGACCGCGTCGGCGTTGGCGTCCTTGATGCGCTGGATGTAGCCCGAGAACTCCGGGTTGCGCACCGGCACCTTGATGACGCCGGTGACGGTGCCGCCGAGGTCGGTGAAGGCCTTGGTGAAGGTGGCCTCGGCGTCCTGGCCGGGGCCGTAGTCGGCGACCAGCAGCACCACCTTGTGCACGTTGTTCTTGACCGCCCACTGGGCCATCGGCCGCACCGACTGCGGGATCGAATAGAAGGTGCGCACGAAGTAGGGCGACTTCTCGACGATGCCCTGCGTGGCCGCGCCCGAGATGATGGTCGGCACCTTGGCCTCCGTGACCAGCGGCGCGACCGCGAGCACGTTCGGCGTGAAGTCCGGACCGATCAACACCTGGACCTTTTCGCGCACGATCAGTTCCTGTGCCAGCCGGCGCGCCACTTCAGGATTGGGGCCGGTGGTGTCGCGCTTGATGAGCTCGATCTTCCGGCCGCCGGGCGTGTCGCCGTGCTTCTGCTGGAAGAGCTTGATCGCGTTCTCGATCGCGACGCCGCTGGTGGCGGTCGGGCCCGAATAGCTGGCCAGGATGCCGACCTTGAGGGTCTCCTGCGCCTGGGCCTGCAGGCCCGCAGCCAGCAGCAGCGTGGCGGCCGCCGACGCCAGGCACCGGCGAATCGTCTTCGAATTCATTTCTTGTCTCCATCGTGGGACGGTGTGGCCGGGGCCGGCCGCTGGATGGAGCCGGTTCGGCAGACATGCGTCAGCACGATTCAGATAATATTGAATTCAAATTTGGAGGTTCTCAGGTCTAACCCCTAACATGCGGGGGATCGATTGGAGCGAGGCAGCAGAATATGGACATGCCGCTGGCCGTCAAACACAAAGCCCACACCAAGTGGTCGTCCAAGTCCTCGGGCGCGATGGAGCGCACGCTGGTGCAGCTGAAGGCGATGATCGTCAGCGGCGAGCTCAATCCCGGCGAGCAGATCCGCCAGGAGGAAATGGCCGAGCGCCTCCAGGTCAGCCGGGTCCCGCTGCGCGAGGCGATGAACGTCCTGGCCGACCAGGGCCTGCTCTTCCACCGGCCGCACCAGGGCTACTTCGTGACCAAGCGCGCGCCCGAGGAACATGCGCAGATCCGCCGCATGCTGCACCTGCTGGAAAACGAGCTGATGCTCACCATCCGCTGGCCCGAGCCGGGCGCCACCGGCGAACTGCGCGCGCTCAACGAGCGCATGCGCGAATGCGTGCGGCAGGTCGACGTGCGCGGGCTCATCGAGCTGAACCGCCAGTTCCATTTCAGGATCTTCTCGCTGTCGCCGAACCACCTGATCCTTGAGGAGGTCCGCAGGCTGTGGTCGATGGTCGAGCCCAACATGTGGACCAAGTTCCAGCATGCCGATGCCCGAGAGCGCACCCTGGACGAGCACGACCGGCTGATCGACTCGATCGCCGCGCGGGACCGCCAGCGGTGCGCGACCGAGATGGAGCGGCATCGCTACAGCGCCGAGGCCGGCATGCCGATCGAGTTGCCCGGGCTTGTGCCCGACGCGGCCGCGCCGACCGGGCCGGCGGCGCCGCGGCGGCGACGTGCCACGGCGGCCTGAGTTCAGGTCCGCAACGTGTATTCCAGCGCCCAGAAGTAGATCCACTCGCGGACCTCGCTGCGGCCGCAATGCGGCGCCACCGCCGCGAGCAAGGCCTCGCGCGAAGGGAAGTTCTTCAGCACCCGATGCGTCGTGCCGTCCTTCAACGGGCGGTCCTGCCAACTGTCGCCTCCGGCGTCCCGCGCGGCGATCGCGGTGCTGCTGCCGGCCACGAAGCGGTTGTCGATGAAGACGATCTTGGCGCCCGGCCGCAGCACCGCATGAAGCCCCTCGAGAAAGCCGGCGAGCCGCGCGAGCGGCACGTGCGACCACCAGAAGCCCGCGAAGGCCGCGTCGAAGCTGTTCGCGGCGAAGGGCAGGTGGTAGGCGTCGCCGCGCATCAGCCGCACCGTCTCGGCGGGCACGCGGGCCTTCGCGATGCGCAGCGTCTCGTCGACCGCGTCCAGCGCCACCACGCTGCGGGCCACCGGCGCGATGAAGCGGGTCCAGTAGCCGGTGCCGCAAGCCAGTTCCAGCACCGTGCGACCGGCCAGCCGGCCGGGCAGCCACTGCTCGAGCTCGCGCAGTTCACCCTGCCGCTCAGGCTTGCGATAGACCTCGTCGTATTCCACTGCGCGTGCGGCGTAATAGTCTTCCATCGTCCTCGGCACTCCATGCTGTCGCCTGCGCAACGGACATTGCGCCGCGACCCGACTAGGATGCAGCGCCGAACACTTGCCGTCCAGGAGACAAAACCATGAGCACCACCGCCCTCAGCAATCGCCAGGTTCGCCTGGCCAAGCGCCCCGAAGGCCTCGCCACGCGCGACAACTGGCAATTCACCACCGAGCCGGTGAGCGAGCCCGGCGACGGCGGCGTGCTGGTGCAGACGCTGTCGCTCTCGCTCGACCCGGCCATGCGCGGCTGGATGAACGAAGGCAAGAGCTACATCGCGCCGGTCGAGATCGGTGCGGTCATGCGCGCCGGCGGCATCGGCCGGGTCGCGGCCTCGCGCAACCCGGCCTTCGCGGTCGGCGACATGGTCTTCGGCACGCTCGGCGTGCAGCAATACGCCAGCGTCGCCAAGGAAGAGATCGCCCGCTCGGGCCTGGCCAAGATCGACCTCGCCGCCGGCACCATCGGCCAGTGGCTCAACGTGCTCGGCATGCCCGGCATGACCGCCTACTTCGGCCTGATGGACGTGGGCGAGCCCAAGCCGGGCGACACCGTGGTCGTCTCGGGCGCGGCCGGCGCGGTCGGCCAGACGGTCGGGCAGCTGGCCAGGATCAAGGGCTGCCGCGTGGTCGGCATCGCCGGCGGCCAGGCCAAGTGCGACTGGGTCGTGCAGGAGCTGGGTTTCGACGCCTGCATCGACTACAAGGCCGGCCCGTCGGCGGTGCGCGAAGGCCTGAAGGCGCATTGCCCCAAGGGCGTGGACGTCTACTTCGACAACGTCGGCGGCGAGATCCTCGACACGGTGCTGGCCAAGCTGGCGCGCGGCGCGCGCATCGTCATCTGCGGCGCGATCAGCCAGTACAACAACACCACGCCGGTGCAGGGCCCGAAGAACTACCTGAGCCTCCTGGTGAACCGCGCGCGCATGCAGGGCATGGTGGTCTTCGACTACGCGGACCGCTACCACGTCGCGATCGCCGAGCTGTCGGGCTACCTGCGCGACGGCCGCATGAAGAGCCGCGAGGACGTGGTCGAAGGCCTCGACACCTTCCCCGAGGCGCTGACGCGCCTGTTCACCGGCGCCAACTTCGGCAAGCTGGTGCTGAAGGTCGCCGACTGATCAGCGGGGCGCATCCGGCACGCGCAGCCCGGCGATCCACACGTCGATGAGCCGGCGAGTGCGCCCCTCCCAGCCGGGCGTGGACGAACCGTAGGTCAGCCCGGCCAGCGCCTGCGTCAGGTCTTCCGGTTCGATTTCCGGCCGAACCTCGCCGGACGCGATCGCGCGTTCGAGCAGCAGGGTCAGCGTGGCGCGCAGCAGCGAGCCCGAGGTCTCGTAGAGCGCCACCGTGCCGCCGGGCGCCGACGCCAGGATCGGCGCGATCACCCGCTTGGTGGCCATGTAGTCGATGAAAAGGCCGAGCCAGGCCCGCAGCGCCTCGATCGGCGTTTCCTTTTCGAGCAAGCTGCCGGCCGCGTCCGCCAGCTGACCGGTCTCGCGCCGGTAGACCGCCTCGACCACCGCGTCGCGGGTCGGGAAGTGCCGGTAGAGCGTACCGATGCCGACGCCGGCGCGTCGGACGATCTCGTCCAGGCTCACCTCGTCGCCCATTTCAGTGAAGGCCTGCTTGGCCGCTTCGACCAGCTTTTCGCGGTTGCGGATCGCGTCCGCGCGGGGCTTCCGCCCGGGTGGCGACAGGGTCATTGCGACGCCTGCCTTGTTAAACGGAGGAATCCTCCATATATTATCGGAGCCATCCTCCGCTTATAGCTGCGCGGTCGCGATCCTGCAACCGGGCAGGCGGGGGCGGCCCAACGTTTCAGACAGGAAATCACCATGTCCACCACTTTCGGAGCCCGATCCACCACCGACGAAGTCCTGCACGGCGTCGACCTGCGCGGCAAGCGCGTTTTCGTGACCGGCGTCTCCGCCGGGCTGGGCGTGGAAACCGCCCGCGTCCTGGCCGCGCACGGCGCCCAGGTGGTCGGCGCAGCCCGCGACCTCGAGAAGGCGCGCGGCGCGACCGAGCAGGTGCGCGCGCAGGCCGCCCACGGCGGCGGCCTGGAGCTGGTCCAGCTCGACCTGGCGTCGCTCGCCAGCGTGCGCGCCTGCGCCGATGCGCTGGTCGCCGACGGCCGGGGCTTCGACCTGGCGATCGGCAACGCCGGCGTCATGGCCTGCCCGAAGAGCACGACCGCGGACGGCTTCGAGACCCAGTTCGGCACCAACCACCTCGGCCACTTCGTGCTGATGAACCGCATCGCCAGGCTGTTGAAGCCGGGCGCGCGGCTGGTGAACCTGTCCTCCGCCGGCCACCGCTTCGCCGACGTCGACCTGGAGGATCCGAACTTCGAGCGCACGCCGTACGACGAATGGGTCGCCTATGGCCGCTCCAAGACCGCCAACGCGCTGTTCGCGGTCGAGTTCGACCGCCGCCACAAGGCGGCCGGCGTGCGCGCGACCGCCGTCCATCCCGGCGGCATCCAGACCGAGCTGGGCCGCTACATGTCGCCCGAGGTGACCCAGCGCCTGATCGACCAGATCAACGCGCAGAACATGGCCGCGGGCGAACCGGCCTTCGAGTGGAAGAGCATCCCGCAGGGCGCGGCGACCACGGTCTGGGCGGGCTGCGTGGCCGAGGCCGACGCGGTCGGCGGGCGCTACTGCGAGGACTGCCATGTCGCCGGCATCGTCGACGGCGGCGGCCCGGTCAGCATCCGCGGTGGCGTGCGCGGCTATGCGGTCGACGGCGAGCGCGCGAAGGCGCTGTGGGCGCTGAGCGAGGCGATGGTCGGCGAGCGCTTCTGAGGCGCTTGCGAGGCCTTCAGGGCACGCGCGTGAAGACGCCGTGCGCCGCGTCCTCGGAGAAGAACTCGATCTGCAGGCTGCCGGCCGCGCCCGGTCCGGCCGGCACGAAGTCGATCTTCGAGATGGAGCCGGGCGGCGCGTTCTCGCCCTGGAGGTCGAAGACGAAGCCGTTGCCGCTCCAGTGGCGCAGCGCGACGCTCGTCTTGGCGTCCGGGCCCATGCGCAGCACCAGCCCGCCGCTGCCGGCCTCCACGATTGCGTCGCCGTAGAAAGCGTTGGCATAGCGGCCGACGTAGGCGCGATCGGCCAGCGCCGTGACCGGTCGGGCCGGCGCCGGCTGGCCGGCCAGCGAGCCTTCGGGCTTGTAGAAGGCCTGCATGCGGCCGTTGTAGGCCGCGTACCAGTCGCGCGTGACCCGGCCGAATTCCACCAGGTCGTCGAAGGAGGCGTTGACCGCCTCGGCGGCGCCGACCGGAGCCGCGTTGGTGAGCGTGACGATCGCCACGCCGGCGGCCGGGATCATCGACACCGAGGTGCCCGCGCCGAGCAGGAAGGCACCCGAGTGCGACAGCTTGACCCGGCCCGACGCCGAAGTGCCGACGTTGAAGCCGTAGCCGTAGAAACCGGCGCGGCTCGTCGGATCGGCCGGCGGCGACGAGACGATCTGCGGGCTGATCGCCGGCAGCAGCGCGTCGGCCGCCACCAGCTGCTTGCCGTCGACGCTGCCGTTCTGCAGCACCAGCGCCATCCAGCGCGCGACGTCGTTGACGCTGGAGCTGACGCCGCCGGCGGCCGACTGCGCGTCGGGCTGGCGCTGCGACTCGGCCACGTAGCGGCCGCCGCGCAGCACGTGCGGCGTCGCGCGGTCGGTGCGCTGCATGAAATCGGCGAAGCGGGAGCTGGTGGCGCGCATCCCGAGCGGCTGGTAGAGCGTCCGCTCGGAGAGCGTCGCCCAGTCCTCGCCTGCGGCCTTCGAAGCCGCCTCGGCGCCCGCGGTGATGCCGAAGTTGGTGTAGGCGTAGTGCAGCCGGAAGCCGGTGAGCGGCGCATGGCGCAGGCGCCGAAGCACCTCGCCGCGGTCGTAGCCCAGGTCCTCGAGCCGGTCGCCGGCATGGTCGGCCAGGCCGGAGCGATGGGCGTAGAGGTCCCCGATCGTCAGGTGCTGCGTGACCCAGCCGTCGGCCAGGCGGAAGCCGGGCAGCAGCGGCGCCACCGGCGTGTCCCAGGCGACGGTGCCGCGGCCGACCAGCCCGGCGATGACGGTCGCGCCGATCGGCTTGGACATCGAGGCCAGCTGGAACACGGTGTCGGCATCGACCGGCTCGGGCGCGCCGATGCGGCGCACGCCGAAGCCCTTGGCGTAGACCGTCTTGCCGTCCTTCACGACGGCCACTGCCATGCCGGGAATGTTCGAGCGCCGCAGGATGTCGGCCGCCAGCGCGTCGAGCTGGGCGACGGCGGCGTCGATCTGGCCGGGCGGGATCGGGACCGCGACGCCTTGCGCCGGTGACCCGGTCGCGGCCGGCCCGAGGGCGATCGGTGCAGGGCGGCTGGCGCAGCCCGCCAGCATGAGGCCGACGGCCAGCAACTGCATCGCCGCGCGCAAGTGCGTTGGCGGTCGGCATCGAAGGGGAGATGCCGGGGCGCGGTCCGGCGTTGCGCGCGGGAGTGGGGTGTTCAAGATGCCGCCGATTGTCACGGCGGCCGCGCGACCCGTCGATCAGGGCAGCAGGGTGATCTGCTCGACCTCGAATTCCTTGTGCGTCATGTCGGCATCGACCTGCACCAGCAGCTCCACCCGCTGGTCGGCGCCGATCGGCCGGCCGGCCGGGAAGCGCCTGGCCGAGATCTCGACCGTCAGGCGGCCGCTGTCGTCGGCGAAGGTGTAGTG
The DNA here is from genome assembly GCF_009765735.1 of Xenophilus sp. L33. Lineage (GTDB taxonomy): Bacteria > Pseudomonadota > Gammaproteobacteria > Burkholderiales > Burkholderiaceae_C > Variovorax. The sequence goes on along the minus strand of NZ_LMUW01000036.1, from coordinate 114,709 downwards.
CTTGCCGCCGTCGTGCGAAACGATGCGGCCTTGCAGGCGGGCGTAGTCGTCGTCGCGGCCGGACTGCCGCAGTTGCGCGGCGGTCGTCAGGGGCACGGCCGCATAAGCGGTAGGGCCGGCGGGTCCGGTGTATTGGGCGAGGGCGGCGCCGCTGGCCAGCAAGGTGAAGGCGAGGGTGTGGCTGAGGAGGATGTGCTTCATGTCGGCGCGATGCTAGGCAGGCGCGGGGCGCGAGGACATCAGAAAGGTCTGGAAACAACCCGCGTCGCCCACCGAGGGTAAATACCGAGCCATGTAAGTGTAATGATAATTACAGTACATACATGCGCCCAGGTCGGGCCGCACAGATGGAGCACTCGGAATGAACGGGCAAAGAACGGTCGGATCCGCACTCGTGGTGCGCGACGAAACGGATGAATGGTCCTTGCTGGCCGCACGCTGCGCCAATTGCGGACTGGTGCTCTTTCCGAGCCTCGTGGCCTGCCCGCAGTGCGACGGCCTGCACTTCGACGCCGCCGTCCTGCCGCGCTCGGGTTCGCTCTACACGTTCAGCGTGATCCACGCCGCGCAAAAGGGATGGAAGCTGCCCTATGCCGCCGGCTATGTCGATCTGATGCCGACGCTGCGGGTCTTCGGCCGGATCGAGGTCGACGAAGCCGAGTTGCGCATCGGCATGCCCTTGCAACTGTCGGTGCGCCCGGTCGACGGGGCCGCGAGCCGTTTCACCTATGCCTTCGTGGCCGCCGGGAGCCAGGCATGAGCGCGAACGCGGCGCTGCGTGAAGTGCGCGTGACCGGGACCGGCATGGTTCGCTTCGGCCGGCATCCCGCGGTGTCGCTGTCGCAGCTGGCCGCGCCGGCGGTGCTCGAGGCGCTGTCGGAAGCCGGAACCTCGGCGCGCGACGTCCAGGCCATCTATTGCGGCACCGTCTTCGGCGGACCGATGGCCGCGCAGCGCATCGCCCGCGAAACCGGCCTGACCGCCATCGAGGCCCTCAACGTCGAGAACGCCTGCTCGTCGTCGGCGAGCGCCTTCCGCATGGCCTACCTGGCGATCGCGGCCGGCGCCTTCGATTGCGCGGTGGTCGTCGGCGTCGAGCAGCTCACCCGCCTCGGCGGCGGTCCGCTCGACCTCGGCGACGAGGACATCGAGGCGTCCAACGGTCTCACGATGCCGGGCCTCTACGCGATGCGCGCCCAACGCTACCTGCACGAGCACGACCTGACACCGGAAGACCTGGCGCAGGTCGCCGTGAAGGCCAGGCGCCATGGCGAGCTGAACCCCTATGCCCAGTTGCGCCGACAGACCTCGGTCGAGGAAGTGCTGGCCAGCCGCAAGATCGCCTCGCCGCTGACGGTGCAGCAATGCTGCCCGGTCGGCGACGGCGCGGCGGCGGTGGTGCTGGCGGCCGCGGGCTCGCGCCAGGCCGACGGCAAGGGACGGGTGCGGGTCGTCGGCTCGCACCTCACCTCGGGCCGGTACATGCAGGGCCGGCGCGACATGACGAGCCCTGAGGTCACGGTGCGTTGCGCCACCGAGACCTACGAAGCCTGCGGGCTCGGGCCCGAAGACATCGACCTGGTCGAGTGCCACGACGCCTTCACGATCGCGGAGCTTCTCTACTACGAGGCGCTCGGCTTCGCCGACCACGGCGAGGGCGCGCAGTTGCTGCGCGAAGGCGCGACGTCGATCGGCGGCCGCATTCCCTTCAACCCGTCGGGCGGCCTGCTGTGCCGGGGCCATCCGCTGGGCGCCTCGGGCATCGCCCAGATCGTCGAGATCAGCCGCCAGCTGCAGGGCCGCTGCGGGCCGCGCCAGGTCGGCCGCGACGGCCGCGCGCCCTGGCTGGGCCTGGCCCACATCACCGGCGGCGGCACCTACGGCTTCGACCACGCGGCCTGCTGCATCCACGTGCTCGGCACCGGCGCCTCGTGAATCGCGCCTTGAAACCACTCACTCCCCAACCCAAGGAACCCCATGAAGAACGTTGACTCCCCGATGATCCTGTCCGCCTCCGTGATGCACGGCCTCGGCATGCACCTGGGCGCCTGGCGCGCCCGCGATGGCGACGTGACCGACTACATCACGCCCGAGATGTACCTGCACATCGCCCGCAAGGCAGAGGCCGGCAAGTTGCACGCACTGTTCTTCGCCGACGCGACCTCGAATTCCGAGGAAGGCACCGACCGGCCCTGCGGTGCGCTCGACCCGGTGATCCTGCTGGCGCTGATGGCTGGCGCCACGCGCCGCATCGGCCTGGTCGGCACCGCCTCGACCACGTACAGCACGCCTTACGACCTGGCGCGCCGCTTCGGGACGCTCGACCACCTGACCCGCGGCCGCGCCGGCTGGAACGCGGTGGCCACCGGCATTCCGGCGGTGGCGGCGCAGTTCGGCGGCGTCGACCACCCGAACCACGGCGACCGCTATGCGCGGGCCAACGAATTCGTCGAGGTCGTCACCAAGCTGTGGGACAGCTGGGGCGCCGACGCGCTGGTCGGCGACAAGGAAGCCGGCGTCTTTGCCCGGCCCGACCGGGTCCATGCGATCGACCACGTCGGCGAGTTCTTCCAGGTGCGCGGCCCGCTGCCTTTTCCGCGAGTGCCGCAGGGCCGGCCGGTGATCTTCCAGGCCGGCGCCTCGCCCGAGGGGCGCGACCATGCCGCGCGCTACGCCGACGTGATCTTCACCGCGCAGCATCTGCTGGACGGCGCGATCGACTTCCGCAACGACATGCGCATGCGTGCGCACGATCACGGCCGCGATCCGAACGGCATCAAGGTGCTGCCCGGCATCCTCGCCATCCTCGGCTCGACCGAGGCCGAGGCCCAGGCCCGCTTGCGCAAGCTCAACGAGGCGATCGGCACCGGGCCCGAGATGCTGAAGCTGTCGCGCCGGGTCGGCGTGCCGGTGGATGCGCTCGAACTCGACAAGCCCTTCCCGGTGCACCTCCTGGGCCGCGACGAGGACTTCGCCGGCGCCATCGGTTTCCGGCGCAGCCTGGTCAACCTGGCCGTGAAGAAGGGCTACACGGTGCGCGAGCTGCTGGCGCACTACGGCGGCGGCCACCAGCAGGTGGTGGGCACGCCCGAGCAACTGGCCGACGTGATGCAGGCGTGGCTCCGCGCCGGCGCGGCCGACGGCTTCAACCTGATGGTCGACATCCTGCCTTCGGGCATCGACCTGATCGTCGACGAGCTGGTGCCGGTGCTGCAAAAGCGCGGCCTGGTCCAGCACGACTATGCGCACGAGACGCTGCGCGCCAACCTCGGCCTGCCGGACGTCGCTTCGGCGAAGGCCTGACCCGGAGATCGCCATGACACAGCTTCACACCCCGACCGTCCTCGCCATGTCCAACTTCCGCGCCGCGTCGCCGTCGCTCGAGGCCCCGCGCGAGCCGCGCCCGCTGCGCGTGCTCGGCATCGGCGGCACCGTGCGGCCCTTCTCCTCGTCGGAGCTGGCCTTGCGCCATGCGCTGGCCGCTGCTGCCGAGCGCGGCGCCGAGACCGAGATCCTCACTGCCGGCGACCTGGCACTGTCGATGTACGACCCGCAATCCGCCGAGGCCTGCGAGGCGGCAGCCCGCCTGCTCGATGCGGTGCGCCGCGCCGACTGCCTGGTGTTCGCGACGCCCGGCTATCACGGCGGCATGTCCGGCCTGCTGAAGAACGTGCTCGACCACCTGCAGGGCCTGGCCGACGATCCCGCACCGTACATCCATGGCAAGGCGGTGGGCTGCATCGTCTCGGCCGCCGGCTGGCAGGCGGGTGCGACCGTGCTGGCCTCGGTGCGGGCCACGGTGCATTCGCTGCGCGGCTGGCCGACGCCGCTGGGCGTGGTCATCAACTCGTCGCTCAAGCCCTTCGGCCCGGGCGGCGAGGTGGTCGATGCCAAGGTCGGCGAGCAGCTGGCGATCCTCGGCGGCGAAGTGATGGAATTTGCGCGCGGCCGGGCCGGGGCGCTGCAATGAGCGGCGATGTCGCGCGCGGGCCGCTGGCCGGCCTGCGGGTGCTCGACCTGACGCAGTTCCTCTCCGGTCCCTTCGGCACGCAGATCCTGGGCGACCTCGGCGCCGAGGTGATCAAGGTCGAGCCGCCCGCCGGCGAGCTGTCGCGCAGCGTGCCGCCCTATTTCGTGGAAGGCGACAGCGCCTACTACCTGGCGGTCAACCGCAACAAGAAGAGCGTGGTGATCGACCTGAAAACGCCGCAGGGCGTGGCGCTGGTGAAGGAACTGGCGGCCCATTGCGACGTGCTGATCGAGAACAACCGCCCCGGCGTGATGGCGCGCCTGGGGCTGGACCACGAGGCGCTCAAGGCCGTCGCGCCGCGACTGGTCTACTGCAGCATCAGCGGCTTCGGCCAGACCGGCCCGGACAAGGACCTGCCGGCCTACGACATGATCGTGCAGGCCATGTCGGGCGGCATGAGCCTGACCGGCGTGGCCGGCGACGAGCCGGTGCGCGCGGGCATTCCGCTGGGCGACCTGACTGCCGGCATGTATGGCGTGATCGGCATCCTCGCGGCGTTGCAGGAGCGGCAGCACACCGGCTTCGGGCGTTTCGTCGACGTCGCGATGCTCGACGCGCAGATCGCGCTGCTCTGCTACCAAGGCGCCTACTACCTGCAGTCGGGGGTGGTGCCGGGACCGCAGGGTCGCGGCCACGATTCGATCCCGACCTACCGTTCCTTCACCTGCGGCGACGGCGTCGCCGTGGTGGTCACCGCCAACACGGAGCGCATGTGGGCCGACCTGTGCCGGGTGCTCGGCGTGCCCGAACTGGTGGCCGATGCGCGCTTCAAGACCGCCGCTGCACGGCTGGCGAACCGCGTGGCGCTGTGGGAGGTGCTGGAGGCGCGCTTTCGCGCCGACAGCGCGGCGCACTGGACGAAGCAGCTGCGCGGCGTCTCGATTCCCTGCGGTCCGGTCCATTCGCTCGACAAGGCGCTCCAGGCCGAGCAGGTCCTGCATCGCGACATGGTGCTGAAGATGCGCAGCGCAGCCGGCTCGCGGGTGCGGGTGCCCGGCAATCCGATCAAGTTCGACGACGCCTCCGAGGGGGCGCCGCCGGTCTACCCGCCACATCTTGGGCAGGACACCGATGCGGTGCTGCGCGAGCTGCTCGGCTTGCAGCCGGGCGAGCTGGGCGTGCTCAAGAACCAGGGCGTGCTGCGGCAGTTCGAGCCCGGCCAGCCGACCGGCGCGCCGGCCGGCCACTGAAGGATCGGCCATGACCACCGAAGGCTTGACCATCGAGGCCCGCGGCCAGGTGCTGCAGATCGGCATCGCCACCGCCGATGGCCGCAACGAGATGACCGATGCGATGCTGGCCGCGCTGACCGCCCGGGTGCGCGAGCCCGGCGCCGGCATCGCCGCCATCGTGCTGCATGCACAAGGCGCCGACTTCTGCACCGGCCGCGCGGTCTCGCTGCCGCCGCCCTTGCCCGAGGGTGCCGACCTGCGCACCGTGCTGCGCACCCGCGGCACGGCACCGATCCTGAGCCTGTACGAGGCGCTGCGAGCCTCCGAGGTGCCGGTGGCCTGCTTCGTCCAGGGCCTGGCTTCCGGCCTGGGCTGCGCCGTGGTCGCCGCCTGCGACCATGTCGTGGCGACGACCGACAGCCGCTTCGACGCGCCCGAACTCGAAAAACAGTTCACCCCCGGCCTGCTGATGTCGGCGCTCGCCGCCCGGGTGCATCCCAAGGCGATCGCGCGCCTGGTGCTGACCATGCAGCCGATCGATGCCGCCACCGCGCTGTCGGTCGGGCTGGTGGGCGAGCTGGTCGCGCCGGGGCGGCTCGACAGCGCTCGCGAGGCTTTCGTCGCGCTCCTGAACAGCCGCGCGCCGCTGGCCCTGGCCGGCATCAAGCGCTTCCTGCGTGAGGCACCGGGTCTCGCGTCCGAAGGCCTGGCAGCCTTGGCGGCCGACGTGACCTCGCACACCTTGGCGGCGCGCTCGCAGCCGTTCGAGCCTCATGCGCCGCAGGCCACGACCCGCCGCATCGCGATCGGCGACGAGCAGATCGCCTACGACGACCAGGGCAGCGGGCCGCCGCTGGTGCTGCTGCACAGCCTGGGCACGTCCGGCGCGTTGTGGCGAGCGGCGCTGCCGCGGCTCGTTCGATCGCACCGGGTGATCCGCGTGGACGCGCGCGGCCATGGCGGCTCGACCAACCACGGCGGCTACCGGCCCGACGCGGTGGCTCGCGACGTGATCGCGCTGGCCGATCGCCTCCAGCTGGGGCGCTTCGCGCTGGCCGGCATCTCGATGGGCGGCCTCACCGCGGCACGGGTCGCGGCCGAGGCGGGCGACCGGATCTCCGCGCTGGTGCTGAGCAGCGCCTACGCCAGCGCGGCAGGTCCGTCGGCCGAGCAACGCATCGAGATGGTCGAACGCATGCTCGAGCGGGTGCCGATGGCGGCCTTCGCACGCACCTATGTCGAGCAGACGCTGGCGCGCGACACGCCCTTCGAGTTGCGCGAGTCGATCGCCGGCCTCATCGCCGGCGTCGCGAAGCAGGACTACCTCGAGACCCTGCGCGCGATCGGCCGCGACGACGTGTCGCCGCTGCTGGCCGAAATCGACACCGCCTGCCTGGTGCTGAACGCAGAAGTCGACCCGAGCGTGCCGGCCGCGGCGAGCGAGCGGCTGGTGCAGGGCATCCGCGGTGCGGTCCGCGCGGTGGTGCCGGGCAGCCGCCATCTGGCTTGCGTCGATGCGCCCGAGGCCTATGCCGATGCGCTGTGCGACTTCCTCGCGCAGCACTGCACCGCGTCCTGAACTTCCCATCCCGAAAGAGGAGACAACTTCCATGCTGGCTTCAACGAATCCCGCGCTGCCTCTGGCGGAGACGGCCGCCGTTCCGATGACCGCGGCGACGCGCATGACCCGCGCCGCCTGGCTGACCCTGGCATCGGCCTTCTTCGGCTGGATGTTCGACGCGATGGACCTGCAGATCTTCACCGTCATCATGCTGCCCGCGGTGCGCGAGCTGACCGGCCTCACCGGCGCCCGCGTGCCGGAGATCGGCGGCCTGATCATCGCCGGCAAGCTGGTCTGCTGGGGTCTGGGTGGCATCCTGTTCGGGGTGCTGGCCGACCGCCTGGGCCGCACCCGGATCATGATGGCCACGATCCTCATCTACTCGGTCTTCACCGCCTTGAGCGGCCTGGCGCAGTCGTGGGTGCAACTGCTGGTGCTGCAGATGATCGCCGGCCTCGGCATCGGCGGCGAATGGGCTGCGGGCGCCGCGCTGGTGGTCGAGACCTGGCCCGCGCGCCACCGCGCCAAGGCGGTGCAGGTGATGCAACTCGCCTTCGTGGCTGGTCTGGCGCTGGCTTCTCTGCTAGGCATCCTGCTGGCCGGTGCCGGCTGGCGCTGGATCCTCGCCGCCGGCGCAGCGCCAGCGGTGCTCGGCCTGGCGGTGCGGGTGTTCACGCCGGAGTCGGCCAGTTGGCAGGCCAGCAAGGCGGCCGAGCGCGCCGGCGGACCGCGGCTGGGTTCGCTGAAGGCGATCTTCAGCGACAAGCTGGCGCGGCGCACCGTCGTCGGCTCTCTGATCGCGGCCTCGATGATGGTCGGCAGCTGGGGCGGCTCGGCGCTGTTCCCGGTGCTGGTCCAGTCGCTCGCACCGGTCACTTCCGGCACCGACATGACGCGCCAGACCGGCGTGGCCTTCATGGCGATGAACGCCGGCGCGGTGCTGGGCTACGGCTTCATCCTGCTGGTGGTCTGGCGCTGGCCGGGCATCTCGCGGCGCTGGATCTATGCGCTCTTCTGCGCCGGTTCGTGGGTCGCGACCACGATGCTGTTCGCGCATGCCGACAGCATCGGCTCGCTGCATCTCGCGTTGGGCGCCTTCGGCTTCTTCGCGATCGGCGGCTTCGGCATCGTGGCGCTCTACCTCACCGAGCTGTTCCCGGTGCACGTGCGGGCGACCGGCCAGGGCTTCGCCTGGAACGTGGCCCGCTTGCTGACCGCGCTCGGGCCGCTCCTGGTCACCGGTGCACTCGCGAGCTACGGATTGGCCTCGGTCGGCGTCTCCATCGCCTTCGTCTTCGCCATCGGCCTGGTGGCGATCGGCTTCGGCCCCGAGACGGGTCGTGACGCGGCCGTGGCGCGGTTCTGAGCTGGCCTGAACGGGCCAGAGCGCAAGCATGGCTGTGCCAGAATCTTTCGATGCAGCCGTCACTTCCCACGCCGCGCACGCTCGCGCGCAGCGCCTTTCCATGGCCACGTTGAAGAAGAGACCGAAGCGCGCGCAGACGGACGGCGAGACCGAAGCTCCTTCCGGCATCCAGCCGCATCAGGTGCGAATCAGCAGCGCCAAGCGCAAGCTGATCCTCGACGCCTCCATCCAGACCTTCCTCGCGAGCGGCTATCACGCGGCGCGCATGGATGCGATCGGCGACCTCGCCGGCGTCTCGTACGCGACGCTCTACAAGCACTTCCCGAGCAAGGAGGAGCTGTTCAACGCGGTGGTCGACCACCTGATGGAGCGGCTCCTGGGCGAATACCGCGAACACGCCGTACCCGACGACCTGGACGCCGGCCTGCGGGCGATCTGCCGCAACTTCTGCGACGTGGTGTCAGATCCGCAGATGATCGCCACCCTGCGCATGATCATCGGGCAGGTGCATGTCTTTCCCGAGGTCGGCCGCCGCTTCTTCGCCTCGCGGCAACTCTTCGCCGACCGCACCGACCGCTGGATGCGCGCCCGGGTGGAAGAAGGCGTGTTGGCGATCGCCGAGGTGGAGCGGGCGCGGGCCGAACTGATCGGCATGCTGAACGAGGTCTTCTACTTCCCGCGTCTGCTGATCGTCGACTACACGGTCGATCCGGATCAGGTCGAGTGCACCGTGGACAGCGTCGTGCGGACTTTTTTGGCGCGCTACCGGGCTGCTTGAAACGGCGGCGAGGTCGACCTGGACGGCCGCTGCTTAGAATGAAGGTTCTAATTTCCTACAGTCCGAGGAAGCTTCGCCATGAATGGTCCTTTGCACTCTCCCGCGTCCGAGAGCGAACCGGGTGAACCAGCGCAGGGGGCGAACATGGACCCCGGTCCGCTCTGGGAGCCGGGACCGGCGACCGAAAGCCAGACGGTCGTGCACGACGGCAACGACAGCGCTTCTTCCTGGCGCGGCACGCTCCGGCACCGCTCCCTGCACCGGGGGCCGCTCAACACGCTGACCACCCGCGCGCTGGCCGACCTGCTCGAAGAAGTCAGCGGCGGCTGGCAGGGCGAACTGGCCGCCAGCCGCATCCTTGCGCTCATCAAGGACGGCAAGGGCACCCTGGTCGCGACCCGCCATGGCGTGGCCTTCTGCGTCGACCGCGGCCCGATCGAAGGCGTCGAATTGCGCTACCTCTACGTGATGCCCGGCAACCGCAGCCGCGGCGCCGCCCGCGCGCTGGTGGCCAAGCTGCGTGCCCACTACCACGGGCGCCGCATCTCCTGCACCTTCTCCGACGAGCAGTGGTCGCGCTTCGCGCGCTCGCTGGGCTTCGCGGCCAAGCGCCGGCCCGACGGCAACTGGCTGGTCGCGACCGACCTGGCGGTGCTGCCGAACACCGGCTTCGACACCGCCGACGAGGCGCGGCCGGCGCGGCGCTTCAACACCCGCAAGGCGCTGCTGGCCTCCGCGCTGGTGGCGTTGTCGACGGCTTCCTGCATCGACATCTGAGGCGGCGCAGGCAGCGCGGCCTCGCATTTGACAGCAAAGCTAACGTTTGTTCGAATCCTCTCCGCGTGCGCACGATGCGCACGAAGGAGCCGCGGTGCGAATCGGAAGCGTTGAATTCGAGAAACGGGGCCGCGTCGCCTGGGTGACCCTGGACGAGCCGGGCAAGCTCAACGCGCTGTCCGAAGGCATCTGCGAGGGCATCGCCGGATCGCTGGCACGGATCGACGATGACGACGAGATCCGCGTCGGCATCCTCACCGGCGGTGGCGAGAAGTCCTTCTGCGCCGGCGGCGACATCAGCGGCTTCCCGACCCGACCGGCCGAGGCGCGGGCCTTCATCGCGCGGATCCTGCCGCTGCTGCAGGCCCCCGAGCGCTGCAGGAAGCCGATCATCGCGGCGGTCAACGGCATCGCCTACGGCGGCGGTTTCGAACTGGCGATCGCCTGCGACTTCGTGATCGCCTCCGACCGTGCCCGCTTCGCGGTGCCGGAAATCCATCTGGGCCTCCTGCCCGGCTTCGCGCTGGTGCGGCTGCACGACATCGTCGGCCGGCCGAAGGCCAAGGAGCTGAGCATGATGGGCGAGCCGATCGACGCGGCCGAGGCCTGCCGGCTCGGCATCGCGCTCAAGGTCGTGCCGCACGAGGCGCTGCTGGCCGAGGCCGGTGCATTCGCGGAGAAGCTCGCATCGCGGCCGCGGGTGGCGGTCGAGGTGGCCAAGTCCTTCTACAACCGCGGCCTGGGCGGCGACGAGATGCGCTATGCGATCGACGCCTTCCCCTACATGCTCCTGACCGACGACGTCACCGAAGGCTTTGAGGCCTTCCGCCAGAAGCGCAAGCCCGACTTCAAGTGAGCGGCAGCCAGAGCCGCTCGATCTCGTGGCGCTGGATCTTGCCGGTGCTGCTGCGCGGGAAGGCGGCCAGCTCGACGATGCGGAAATCCTTCGGCACCTTGTAGCCGGCCAGCTGCTCGCGGCAGTGGGCCGCGATGTCCGCCGGCGCCGCCGCCGCCGCGTCCTTCAGCGCGATGAAGGCCACCGGCACCTCGCCCCAGCGCTCGTCCTTGCGCCGCACCACCGCGGCATCGGCGATGTCCGCATGGGCCAGCAGCACGCGCTCGATCTCGGCCGGGTAGATGTTCTCGCCGCCCGACTTGATCAGGTACTTGGCGCGATCGACGAAGACCAGGCTGCCGTCCGGCTGCCGCACGAAGACGTCGCCCATGTGGAACCAGCCGCCGCGGAAGTCGACCGCGTTGGTCTCCGGCGCCTGCCAGTAGCCGGAGAAGAGCGTCGGGCCGCGCACCGCGATCTCGCCGGGCATGCCGTCGGGCACCTCGCGGTCCTGGTCGTCGACCAGCCGGATGCTGCAGAAGCTCGACTCGCGCTTGGCCAGGCACGCCGGCAACTCGCCGGCCGGCAGCAGCGCGCCTGAGGCCGGCGCCAGCCCGGTCTCGGTCGAGCCGAAGCTGTTGAGGTAGGGCGCGCCGAGCAGCGCGGTCAGCTCGGCGATCTGCTGGCGCGGCACCAGGTCGGCCATGGCGCCGACCACGCCGCAGGAACGCACGCGGGTGCGGTTGCGCCTGAGCGCGTCGATCAGCACGTCGACCATGCCGGGCATCGCGATCAGCCAGGCGATGCGCTCCTCTTCCAGCGCCTGGCACAAGCGGTCGGCGTCGAGCCCGTCGTGCAGCAGCACCTTGCCGCCGATCTGCAGGGTCGCGAGGCTGAAGTCGGTGGCGGCCATGTGGAAGAGCGGCGACCAGGCGACGTAGGTGTGACCGGCGTCGACCTGGAAGTCGGCCGCGAAGCACATTGCCCGCGCCGCCATCGCGCGATGGCTGATCACCGCGCCCTTGGGCAGGCCGGTGGTGCCGCTGGTGTAGAGGATGACCAGCGGGTCCTCGGCGGCCACCAGCGCGTCGGGCGGCGTCTCGTCCGCACCGGCCAGCAGCGCCTCGTAGTCGCGCTCGATCTGCAGGGTCAGCGGCACGCGGTGGTCGACGCCGCCCAGCGCGGGCTCGAAGCGCTCGGAGACCAGCAGCACGCGCGGCGAGGTCAGGCGGATGGAGTGCCGCAGTTCCGGCGCGGTCAGGCGCCAGTTGAGACAGGGCACCACAGCGCCGAGCCGCGCGGCGGCCAGTTCCAGCTCGATGTAGGCAATGCAGTTCTCCGACAGGATCGCCACGCGATCGCCGTGGCGCACGCCGAGCGATCGCAGGGCATTGGCCAGCCGGTTGACCCGCCGGTCGAGGCCGCGGTAATCGACGCAGCGCTCGCCCATCTGCAGCGCCGGTGCCTCCGGGCGGATGACCGCATGCTTGGCCAGCAGGTCGCCGATCGAGAAATGAAATACGCCGCCCGTGCCCGCATGCTCGTTTTCCATGATCAGTCTACCTAACGATTGACAGAGAAACCGGCTGATTCTACGCTCCGCCCGCGCATTCCCCTCTTCACTCTCCCATGTGGAACACCGAAGGAACACCATGAAAACCATGATCGCGGCAGCGGCGACGCTGGCCACCTGCCTGGCCGCATCGTCCAGCCAGGCTCAGATCTCGGGCGACGTCGTCAAGATCGGCGTGGTGGCGGACCTGAGCAGCCTCTATGCCGACATCACCGGCCAGGGCGTGATCGAGGGCGTGAAGATGGCGATCGAGGACGCCGGCGGCCAGGTCAACGGCAAGAAGATCGAGATGGTCTCCTCCGACTACCAGAACAAGGCCGACATCGCGGCCAGCAAATCACGCGAATGGATCGACCAGAACGGCGTCGACCTGCTGGTCGCCGGCACCAATTCGAGCGCCGCGCTGGCCATGGCGCAGATCGCGGCCGACAAGAAGAAGCCGCTCCTGGTGGTCAGCACCGGCACCGCGCGACTCACCAACGAGGAGTGCAACCCCTACACGATCCACTACGGCATCGACACCGTCGCGCTGGCGCGCAGCACCGGCTCGGCGGTGGTCAAGAACGGCGGCAAGACCTGGTTCTTCCTGACGGCCGACTACGCCTTCGGCCAGTCGCTCGAAGCCGACACCGCGGCGGTGGTGAAGGCCGACGGCGGCACGGTGCTCGGCAGCGTGAAGCATCCGATCAACGCGTCCGACTTCTCGTCCTTCCTGGTGCAGGCGCAGTCGAGCAAGGCGCAGATCCTGGGGCTGGCCAATGCCGGCGGCGACACGATCAACGCGATCAAGGCGGCGCGCGAATTCGGCGTCACCAAGACGATGCAGCTCGCCGGACTGATCCTGTTCGTCAACGACGTGCATTCGCTGGGGCTGGAGCAGACGCAGGGCATGTTCCTCACCGACAGCTGGTACTGGGACCAGAGCCCGGCCTCGCGCACCTGGGCCAAGCGCTACTTCGACCGCATGAAGAAGATGCCCAACAGCATCCAGGCCGACGCCTATTCGGCCACGGCGCACTACCTGGCGGCGGTGAAGGCCACCGGCACCGACGACGCCGACAAGGTGATCGCGGCGATGAAGGCCACGCCGATCAAGGACATGGTGACCGACCACGGCGTGATCCGCGGCGACGGCCGCATGGTCAGCGACCTGTTCCTGCGCCAGGTGAAGGCGCCGTCGGAATCGAAATACCCGTGGGACTACTACAAGCAGGTCGCGCGCATCCCGGGCGACTCGGTCTTCACCACCAAGGCCGAGTCGAAGTGCGCCAGCTGGCATTGAAGCGACGAGCCCGCGCATGACCGACGAACTGCGCTACGAGGTCGCCGACGGCATCGCGGTCGTCACGATCGACCGGCCCGAGCGGCGCAATGCGTTGAATCGCGCGGTGCGCGAAGGCTTCTTCGAGGTCTGGCGGCGCTTCGAGGCCGATCCCGCGGCGCAGGTGGCGATCCTCACCGGCGCGGGCGATCATTTCTGCGCCGGCATGGACCTGAAGGAGGCCGCCGAGACGCAGCTGCGCATTCCGCCGCCGGGCTTCATGCCGGTGCTCGGCGACACGATCGAGGCGAGCAAGCCGGTGATCGCCGCGGTGCAGGGCACCGCCTATGCCGGCGGCTTCCTGCTGGCGCAGATGTGCGACCTGTGCGTGGCCGACGCCAGCGCGCGCTTCGCCATCACCGAGGCCAAGGTCGGCCGCGGCATGCCGTGGGCCTCGCCGCTCATCCACATGCTGCCGCAGCGCATCGTGATGGAACTGGCGCTCACCGGCGAGCCGCTGACCGCGCAGCGCGCCTACGAGCTCGGCTACGTCAACAAGCTGGCGGCCGACGGCCAGGCGCTGGCCGAGGCGAAGGCATTGGCGACGCGCATCATGGCCAACGCGCCATTGACCGTCCGCGCGGCGAAGGAAATGGTGCGGCTCTCGACCGAGATGGGCCGGAGCGCCGCGCTGCGCGCATCGACCCGCGCCTTCGATTCGGTCTACCTGAGCGAGGACGCGCTCGAAGGCCCGCGTTCCTTCCGCGAGAAACGCAAGCCGGAGTGGAAAGGGCGCTGAGCGCTCAGGCTGCGGCGGCCGAGACCGCGACCAGCACCTGGTGCCGTTCGACCATCTGCCCGACCTGGCAGCGCACGTGGGCCACCCGGCCGTCGAAGGGCGCGGCGACGTGCAGTTCCATCTTCATCGACTCGAGCACGACCAGCGACTGGCCGGCCGTGACCGCGTCGCCCGAAGCGACCCGCACCGCGACCACCTTGCCCATCATCGGCGCGCCGAGCTGACCGTCGGCGGCCGCGGTGCCGGCCGCGCCGCCGAGGAAGGGGGCGGCATCGAAGACATGGCTGCCGAGCGCGCTCGCGACCTCGACCTTCGTGGCGTCGCCGTGCAGCATGACTTCCAGGGTGCGTGCGCCGGCATGCAACAGGTGGCGGCCATTGCCGATGGGCTGCAGTCGGCCTTCGGCGGCGCGGTCGCCGATGGCGATCGCGCAGCTGCCGGAGGCCTCCGGCCGCGCATAGCGGATCGGCCATTCGCCGCCATCGGCGCGCAGCACCAGCGCCGGTTGCGGCGCCGGCCGCGCCGCCGCGCCGCCCAGCCTCCAGCCGGTGAAGCCGTCGTGCGAGGTCCAGCAGCCGAGGTCCGGCGCTTCGCTGCGCCTTTGCGCGAGCCAATGCAGCGCCGCGGCCAGCAGGTGCGCGTCGGGCGGCGGCTCCGCGGTGTTCGCGCGCTGCGCGACGCGCTCGTCGATCAGCCGCGTGTGGAAGCTGCCGTCGCGCGTCTCCGGCCATTCGAGCAGCTCCTGCAGGAAGTGCAGGTTGGTCGCGAGGCCGAGCACCGTGCTGTCGCGCAGCGCGCCGACCAGCGCGCGCCGCGCGGCGTCGCGGTCGTCCGCGTGGGTGATCAGCTTGGCGATCATCGAGTCGTACCAGGGCGAGATGGCATCGCCACTCTCGACGCCGGATTCGATGCGCGCCGCGGCGCGCGAGAAGGCGACCCGCTGCACGCGGCCGGTCGCGGGCAGGAAGCCGGCGTCGACATCCTCGGCGCACAGCCGTGCCTCGAAGGCATGGCCGTCGCATCGCACCTGCGATTGCGTGAGCGGCAGGCGGCCGCTGTCGGCGATCTCCAGCTGCAACTGCACCAGGTCGAGGCCGGCGACCGCTTCTGTCACCGGATGCTCGACCTGCAGGCGCGGGTTCACTTCGAGGAAGTAGTGGCTGTCGCCCGCGACCACGAACTCGACCGTGCCGAGCCCGCGGTAATGCACCGCCTCGGCGATCCGCACCGCATCGTCGAGCAGAGCCTGGCGCAAGGTCGGCGAGAGGCCCGACGAAGGCGCTTCCTCGATCAGCTTCTGGTGCCGGCGCTGCAGGGTGCATTCGCGCTCGTACAGATGGATCGCGCGGCCCTGGCCGTCGCCCGCGACCTGCACTTCCAGATGCCGCACCTTGGGCAGGTAGCGCTCGACGATCAGCTCGCCGTTGCCGAAGGACTGGCGCGCCTCGCGCATCGCGCCTTCGATGCGTGCCGCCACGCCGTCGAGCGTGTCGATCACCGCCATGCCGCGGCCACCGCCGCCGGCGACCGCTTTCAGGAGCATCGGCAGTTGCATCTGCCGCAGCGTGCGCTCGATCGCCTCGGGGTCGTTCACGCCGCCCGCACTGCCGGCGATCACCGGCACGCCGATGCGCGCCGCCTCGGCCTTGGCCCGCGCCTTGCCGCCCAGGCGTTCGATGGTTTCGGCCGTGGGCCCGATGAAGCACAGGCCGGCGGCGTCGAGCGCGCGCACGAAGTCCGCGTTCTCCGACAGGAAGCCGTAGCCGGGATGCACCGCGTCGGCGCCGACCGCACGTGCCGCGGCGACGATCGCCGCGATGTCCAGGTAGCTGTCGGCCGCGGCGGCACCGCCGACCTCGATCGACTCGCCGATCTCGCGCACGTGGCGCGCGTCGCGGTCGACGGTGGAATGGACAGTCGCCACCTGCAGCCCGAGCCGGCGGCAGGTGCGGGCGATGCGGCAGGCGATCTCGCCGCGGTTGGCGATCAGCACTTTGCGGATGGACATGGGTGCGGCCCTCTAGAAGCGGAAGACGCCGAAGGTGGTGGGCTCGGCCGGCGTGCGCGAGGCGAGGTCGAGCAGCAGCCCGAGCGCGTCGCGGGTCTCGACCGGATCGAGGATGCCGTCGACCCACAGGTTCGAGGAGAAGTTGGTGGCCGGCTGGAAGTCCTCGTAGATCTTGCGCACCGGCGCCTTGAAGGCTTCTTCCTGCTCGGCGGTCCAGTCGGCGCCTTCGGCCTTGAGGATCTGCCTGCGCACCAGCGCCATGACGGTGGCCGCCTGTTCGGGGCCCATGATCGCCGCGCGGGCGTTCGGCCAGGCGAACATCGCGGTCGGGTTGAAGGGCCGCCCGCACATCGCCAGGTAGCCGGCGCCGTAGGAGGCGCCGATGAGGATCGTGTACTTGGGCACGTTGGCCGAGGCCATCGCGGTGATCATCTTGGCGCCGGCCTTGGCGATGCCGGCTTGCTCGGCGCTGCGCCCGACCATGAAGCCGGTGACGTCGGCCATGAAGACCAGCGGAATGTCGCGCTGGCAGCACAGGTCGATGAAGTGCGCGGCCTTGAGCGCGCTGTCCGGGAACAGCACGCCCTGGTTGGCCAGGATGCCGACCTCGTGGCCGTGCAGGCGCGCGAAGCCGGTGAGCAGCGTGTCGCCGTAGGCCGGCTTGAATTCCTGGAAGCGGCTGTCGTCGACGAAGCGGGCCAGGATCTCGCGCGTGTCGGTGGGTATGCGGGCATCGCGGCTGACGATGCCGTGGATCTCGCGCGGGTCGAAGCGCGGCGGCAGGCTCGGCTGGCGCGTCCAGCGCGGCCGGGGCGCCTCGCCGATGTCGCGCACGATCTCGCGGGTGATCGCCAGCGCATGGCGGTCGTCCTCGGCCAGGTGGTCGGTCACGCCGCTGACGCTGCTGTGCATGCGGGCGCCGCCGAGCGACTCGGCATCGACCGTCTCGCCGGTGGCCGCGAAGGTCAGCTCGGGGCCGCCCAGGTACATGTAGCCCTGTTCCTTGACGATCACCACCTCGTCGCACAGCGCCGGGATGTAGGCGCCGCCGGCGGTGCAGGCGCCCATCACGACCGCGATCTGCGGGATGCCGGCGGCCGACATGCGCACCTGGTTGTCGAAGATGCTGCCGAACTGCCCGGCGTCCGGAAAGATGTGCGCCATGTCTGGCAGGAAGGCGCCGCCGCTGTCGACCAGCGTGATGCAGGGCAGCCGGTGCCGCCAGGCGACTTGCTGGGCCCGCACGTGCTTGCGGCAGGTCATGCCGTAGTAGGTGCCGCCTTTGACCGTCGCGTCGTTGGCGATGATCATGCAGGCCCGGCCGTGGACCAAGCCGATGCCGGTGATGATGCTGGCGCCCGGCGGCACGCCCTCGTAGAGCCCTTCGCCGGCCAGCGTCGCGAGTTCGAGGAAGGGCGAACCCGGATCGAGCAGCACCTCGACCCGGTCGCGCGGCAGGATCTTGCCGCGCGCCACGTGCTTCTCGCGCGCCTTGGGCGGCCCGCCCGCGAAGGCCAGTTCGCGCCGCCGGTGCAGGTCGGCGATCAACGCTTCGTAGCTGTCGCGGTTCAGGCGGAACTGCTCGTCGGCGGGGGAGACGCTGGAGGAGAGGAGTGTCATGGGGCGGCCGGCATCGCGAAGGGCGGGAAATAGTATAGTTCCTCTAACAGGTGTTAGTTAGACATTCCGATTCGTCGAACCTACCAGGAGATCCCGACCATGGACTACCCCGACTTCCAGTTCCTGCGCTTCGAACCGAAGCCCGATGGCGTGCTGCTGATCACCATCAACCGGCCCGAGGTGATGAACGCCACCAACGCCCGGCTGCACTGGGAACTCACCAAGGTCTGGGGCGTGGTCAACGACGACCCGAAGACCAAGGTCGCGGTCATCACCGGCGCCGGCGACCAGGCCTTCTCGGCCGGCGGCGACCTGGCCTGGGTCGAGAACATGATCGGCAACCCGAAGGAGGTCGCCAACACGATGAGCGAGGCTTCGGAGGTGGTCTACAGCATGATGGCCTGCGAGAAGCCGATCATCTCGGCGATCAACGGCGTGGCCGTCGGCGCCGGCCTGGCGGTGGCCTTCCTGGCCGACATCAGCATCATGGCGGAGGAGGCGAAGGTCACCGACGGCCACGTCAAGATCGGCGTCGCCGCCGGCGACCATGCGGCCATCTGCTGGCCGCTGCTGTGCGGCATGGCCAAGGCCAAGTACTACCTGCTGACGGCCGACTTCGTGAGCGGCAAGGAGGCCGAGCGGATCGGCCTGGTCAGCCTGTGCGTGCCGCGCGCCGAACTGCTGGACAAGGCGATGGCGGTGGCCAACAAGCTGGCCGCCGGCAGCCAGCAGGCGATCCGCCTCACCAAGCGCTCGCTCAACGGCTGGATGCACATGGCGCGGCCGGTGTTCGAGGGTTCGCTGGCCATGGAGATGCTCTGCTTCCTCGGCGAGGACGTGCGCGAAGGCATCGCCTCGGTGCGCGAGAAGCGGCCGCCCGTCTTCCCGTCCGCGCAGCTCTGAAGGCGGATGCGGGCCGCCCGGCATGGGCGTTTTGTTAGGATCGTTCGCGAACCTAACTAACAACCGACATGCCCAAGAAGCCCGTCGCCGCCAAGGCCTCCGCGCCCGAGCCGGCACCCGCACCTCCCGCCGCCACCGAGCCGGACACGCGCGACCGCGTGCTGCTCGAGGCCGCACGCCTCTTTCGCCACCAGGGCTACGCCGCCACCACCTTGCGCCAGGTCGCCGATGCCGCCGGCGTCAAGGCCGGCAGCATCTACTACCACTTCGAATCGAAGGAAGTCATTCTCGGCGAGGTGCTCGACAAGGGGATGCTCAACGTGACCGACGCGGTCCGCCAGCGGGTCGAGGCCTTGCCGGCCGATGCCAGCTGGCGCGACAAGATCGCCGCCGGCATCACGGCGCACCTCTGGGGCATGCTGCACTACGGCGACTTCACCTCGGCCAACATCCGCATCTACGGGCAGATCCCGGCCACCGCCAAGAGCCGCCACCGCATCGTGCGCCGCGTCTATGCCGACTACTGGGACCGCATGCTCGAATCGGCGCGCGAGGCCGGCGAGCTTCGCCAGGACGTCAACACGACCGTCATCCGGCTCTTCCTGATCGGCGCGCTGAACTGGACGGTCGAGTGGTACAACCCGCAGCGCGGCTCGCTGCAGGACCTGTCGCGGCAGATCGTCGACGTCGTCTTCGACGGCATCCTGGGCCATACGAAGCACTGAAGAAGCAGATCGCCCTCAGGCGCGCAGGGCGCGGAACATCGGCAGCACCCGGCCGTCGGCATCCGCCTCGCAGACCAGCTCGACCTCCATGTCGAAGCCGACCTCCGACGGATCGCCGCCGGTGTAGCCGCTGATCATCCGCGGCCCTTCGGCCAGGTCGACCAGCAGCACGGCATAGGGCGTGTCGGCCTTGAAGGCCGGACCCGGCGCCCGATGCACCACGCTGAAGGAATGCACCCGCGCCCGCCCGCTGGCCACGCGGTGCACCAGCGCCTCGTTGCCGCAGGCTCGGCAGCGCGATTGCTGGTAGAGCTGCACATGGCCGCAGGCCTCGCAATGCTGCAGCAGGAGCTTGCCTTCGCGGATGCCCTCCCAGTAGCGCCCGGTGTCGGCGTCGGGCACCGGCCTCGGCTTCAGGCTCGCGTCGGCGCGAGAGGAATTCACAGCGTGGCCTCCGTGCCCAGGATCGTGGTGGCGTTCGTTGCGAAGCCGGCGCCGAGGCTGTGCACCAGGCCGAGCGCCGCGCCTTCGACCTGGCGTTCGTCGCAACGCCCCTGGAGTTGCCGCACCACCTCGTGGAAGTGGAACAGCGAACCCGGCATGCCCGAATGCCCGAAGGACAGCAGGCCGCCGTGCGTGTTGCACGGGATGCTGCCGCCGTAGGTGATCTCGCCGGCGTCGACGAAGGCGCCGCCTTCGCCCTTGCGGCAGAAGCCGAGGTCTTCCAGCATCATGATCACGGTGCCGGTGAAGCAGTCGTAGACGCCGGCGACGTCCATGTCGGCGGCGCCATAGCCGGCCATCGCGTAGGCGTTGGCGCTGGAGGTGACCGCGCCGGTGGTGGTGAGCGAAGGCATCAGGAAGATGTGCTCGTGCGTGTAGCACTCGCCGCCGCCGAGGATGTAGACGGGCTTCGCGACCGGCAGGTCGCGGGCCCGTTGCGCCGAGGTCAGCACGAAGGCGGCGCCGCCGTCGGAGATGAGCGAGCAGTCGAGCTTGTGATAGGGCGTGGTCACCCAGCCCGACGCGAGCACGTCCTCGACCGTGAGCGGCGCCGTCATCTGGGCGCCGGGCGTGCGCCGCGCATGCTCGCGATGCAGCACCGCGACCCGCGCGAACTGCTCGGCGGTGGTGCCGAATTCCTTCATGTGCCGGTGTGCGGTCATCGCGAAGGTGTTGGCCACCGGGATGCCGAAGGGCATCTCGTACTGCTGGTCGCGGCTCTCGCTCATCGAGCGCAGGGCCAGGTCGGGCGTGAGGCCGGTGAGCAGGCTGTCGCCGCCCAGCACCAGCACGTTGTCGGCCAGGCCGCCGGCGATCGCCGCGGCCGCGACGTTGAACATCGTCGCCGCGGTCGCGCCCGACACCTGCAGCGTGTTCGAGAAGGTCGGCCGGATGCCGAGGTATTCGCTCACCGCCACGCTGAAGCGATGGAAGGGCGAGGCGAAGGCGGCGCAGGCCACGACACCGTCGATCGACTGGCGGTCGACGCCGGCGTCGGCCAGCGCCTTCAGCGCCGCGTCGGCGGCCAGGGCCAGCGGGCTTCTGCCCGGCACGCGGCCGACCGCCGAGAGGCCGGAGCCGACGATCGCGGCCTTGCCGCGGATCGTGCGCGCGGAGGCATCGGGTGAGTTCGTCATTGCTTCGTCGAAGGGGATTCGGATACGATGACTTTCATGGATTCTAACAAACAACCGTTCGCCTGGATCCCGTCGCCCGAGGTGGCGGAGGCGTCCAACCTGCGGGCCTTCATGGCGAAAGTCGGCGAGACCGACTTCGACCGGTTGGCCGAGCGCGCCGACGCCGATCCGGCCTGGCTGATGCAGCAGGTGTTCGAATTCACCGACTTCCGCTTCTACGAGCCCTACAGCCGGATGCTCGACCTGTCGGGCGGCATCGAATGGGCGCGCTGGTGCGTCGGGGGCACCACCAACATCGTGCTGAACTGCCTCGACCGCCATCGCGGCACGCCGGTCTGGGAAGAGACCTTCCTGGTCTGGGAGGGCGAGGACCCGGCAGCCCGCCGCAGCCTCGGCTACCGCGAGTTCGACGCCGAGGTCTGCCGGCTGGCCTCGGCCTTGCGCGGCCTCGGCATCGGGCCCGGCGACCGGGTCGGCCTCTACATGCCGAACCTGCCCGAGACCTTCATCGCCTTCTTCGCGGTGCTGAAGATCGGCGCGGTGCTGATGCCGCTCTTCTCCGGCTTCGGGCCGCAGCCGATCGCGGCACGGCTGAACGACGGCGAGGCCAAGGCCGTGCTCACCGTCGACGGCACCTGGCGCCGCGGCGTCGCCAGCCCAATGAAGCCGGTGCTGGACGAGGCGCTGCGCGAGGTGCCGAGCGTGCGGCACGTGCTGGTGCTGCGGCATCTCGGGGAGGCGCTCCCCGCGGCCGTCGCCGGCCCGCTGGACCGCGACTGGGCCACGCTCGCCGCCGCGCAGCCGGCCGAACTGGCGACGCTCGCCATGCCGGCCGAGGCCCCGGCCATCCTGCTCTATACCTCGGGCACCACCGGCAAGCCCAAGGGCTGCATCTGGACCCACGTGAGCTTCCTTGGCTCGATGGTCACGCGCGACATGCACGTCTGCGCCGACTTCAAGTCGACCGACCGCTTCTTCTTCATGAGCGACATGGGCTGGATGGTCGGCGCGATGTGCGCCTGCATCCCGAGCTACTTCGGCGGCAGCCTGCTGATCGTCGAAGGCACGCCCGACCACCCGGACACCGGCCGCTTCTGGCGCCTGATCGAGAGCCATCGGGTGAGCTACCTCGGCATCGCGCCGACGCTCATCCGCGGCCTGATGCGCCATGGCGAAGCGGACGTCGAGAGCCGCGACCTGTCGTCGCTGCGCGTGACCTGCTCGGGCGGCGAGGCCTGGACCGAGGCGCCCTGGCGCTGGTTCTTCGAGCACGCGTGCAAGTCGCGGGTGCCGATCATGAACATCGTCGGCGGCACCGAGGTCGGGGGCTGCAACTTCGTCGGCACGATGATCCATCCGCTGCGCCCGGGCTCCTTCGGCGCGCGCGGGCTCGGCGCCGGCGTCGACATCGTCGACGACCAGGGCCGCCCGGTGGCCGACAACGAGGTCGGCGAGCTGGTGCTGCGCAATCCGAACATCGGCTTCACCAAGAGCCTGTGGGGCAGCGACGAGCGCTACCTCGACAGCTACTGGCGCACGCTGCCGGGCGTCTGGGTGCACGGCGACTTCGCGATGCGCGACGACGACGGCCTCTTCTACATCCTCGGGCGCAGCGACGACACGATCAAGATCTCGGGCAAGCGCACCGGCCCGTCCGAGATCGAGACGCTGCTCACCGGCACCGGCAAGGTGTCGGAGGCCGCGGTGGTCGGCGTGCCGGACGAGGTCAAGGGCGCGACGCTGGTCTGCGTGTGCGTGGCGATGCCGGGCATCGCGGCCGACGCCGCGCTGGAGGCCGAGCTGAGCCAGGCGGTGGTGCACGGCATGGGCGCCTCCTACCGGCCGCGCCAGGTGCTGCTGGTGAGCGACCTGCCGAAGACCCGCAACATGAAGATCATGCGGCGGGTGGTGCGCGCCATCCTGCGCGGCGAGAGCCCGGGCGACCTGAGCGCGCTGGTCAATCCGGAGACGGTGACGGAACTGGCGCAGCGGGTCGGCCAAGCGACCTGAGACAGCCGGCGCAGCACTGGGACGCCGGGCAAACACCGGCGCGCCGCGGATTCCTACGATGGGCTTTTCCATGCCGCCCACGCTGCGCCTCATGCATAGCCCCCATCTCTACGACCCGGCCCTGCTGCCGGCGCTGTTCCGCTACCCGGCCGGACTGCTGGCCCTGGTGCGCTCGCCGGCGCGGCTGTGGCTGGCGCCCTGGACCCTCATCGACGCCCGCAGCGAGGTCGGCCGCCTGGCCTGGCTGCTGCGCTGCGACGCCGGCCGCAACCTGGTGCCTTTCGCCTCGGTGATCGACGCGCGGCGCGACATCGCCTGTTTCGACGGCAACGACGCCTCGGGCGATCCGGCGGTCGAGATGCTGTGCACGCCCGCGGAGCGGCCGACGCACGCCTTCGAGAGCTTCGACGCCTGGCATGCCGCCGCCCTGCGCGACGCGGCGCGGTGGCCGCGGCCGTGACGGGCGGCGGCCCGCTGGGACGCAGCGACAAACATCGGCACGCAGGGCAAATCCGCGGAACGGATGCCTGCCTAGCATCCAGGGGTCGCGCCGCGAGGCGTGATTCCCTTCAACCCATTCCCTGACTTTTTCAACCCGACGGAGCCATCCAATGAACTTCAACGCCCCCCGATTCGCCAAGCTCGGCCTCGCAGCCCTCGTCCTCGCCGCCGGCCTGGCGCAAGCCCAGGAGCCGGTCCAGAACGTCTCCCCCTATCTCCACGGCAACCTCGCCGCCGCGCAGCAACTGGTGCGCAGCGCCTACGACCGGGTGAGTGCGGCCCAGGCCGCCAACGACGACCAGCTGGGCGGCCACGCGGCGCGTGCCAAGCAGCTGCTGGACCAGGCCAGCGAGGAGATCAAGCAGGCCGCGCTGGCCGCCAACCGGCGCTGAGACGGCGCGTCAACAACTGGGACGCTGCGTCGACCATCCGGCAGGTGCGATTCCTAAGATTGCTGCCATCCCATCGACCCATCACCGCCGCACCATGTCGAACGCCAGCATCCCCGCCGTCCCCCACATCCGCTTCGATTCGCGCGAGCTGCCGGCCGCGACCGCGCTCGACCAATGGCGCTCCAACCTGTCGCAGAGCTGGGACATGTCGCTGGTCGACGAGGCCGCGGCGCCGCATTTCGTGGCCGACGTGTCGATGTGGCGGATGGACGGCCTGATCGTCGGCAATGCCCACTTCGGCCCCACGCAGACCCGGATGCGGCGCGAGAAGAACATCCGCGCCGATCAGTTCGACCACTACCGGGTGCTGCTGATGCGCTCGGGCCACTTCGCCTGCGACGCCGACGGCGTGCAGCTCCGGCTGGCACCCGGCCAATGGGTGCTGACCGACATGGCGCTCCCGGAGTCGAGCGAATCCGCCTGCGCCAGCACCGTGGCCTACGTGCCGCGAGAGATGCTGGAAGCGGCCCTGCCGCGCGCTACTTCGTTGCACGGCCTGGCGCCGCGCAATGCCTGCGCCGCTTTGCTCGGCGAGCACCTGCGCTCGCTGCAGGACAACCTGTCGGCGGCGACAACGGGCGAGCTGCCCTTCCTGTCGCGGGCCACCGTCAACCTGATCGCCGCCAGCCTGGCGGCCAGCACCGACAACCTGGCGCTGGCGCGCCCTGCGATTGACAGCGCGTTGCTGCGGCGCGCGCGCCGGCACATAGAGGAACGGCTGACCGACGAGGACCTGTCGGCCGAGCAGCTGTGCGTCGCGCTCAAGGTGTCGCGCTCCACGCTCTATCGCCTGTTCGAGCCGCTCGGCGGCGTCGCGCAGCATGTGCGCGAACGCCGGCTCGGCCGACTTCACGAGATCCTCAGCCGCGCCGGCGAACGGCCGCAGATCGCGCGCCTGGCGGAATCGCACGGCTTCAAGAGCGCGGCCCATTTCAGCAAGGCCTTCCGCCAGCGCTTCGGCTACAGCGCGCGCGAAGTGCCGCGCCGCGGCGGCGGCCGGGCCGGCCGTTGCCCCACGCTGGCGCCCGAGCGCCTGGAAGACTGGCTGGGCCGGCTGCACTGAGCCGGAAGCGTCCTGCCGCCGTCGTCAGGCGGCTGGCTTTTCGGGTGAGGCAACAGGCCAGTCGAAATCCGCCGCCGAATGCCGCTCCGGCACCTGGCTGGCTGGATCGCCCCAGGTGCGGTTGACCCGGCGGCCGCGCTGCACCGCCGGGCGCTCGGCGATGCGGTCGGTCCAGCGCTGCACGTGGGTGTAGTCCTTGACCTGGAGGAATTCGCCGGCCTCGTAGACCAGGCCCTTGGCCAGCGCGCCGTACCACGGCCAGACGGCGATGTCGGCGATCGTGTAGTCGTCGCCGCCGAGGTAGGGGCTCTCGGCGAGGCGCCGGTCCAGCACGTCCATCTGGCGCTTGGCCTCCATCGCGAAGCGGTCGATCGCGTATTCGATCTTGGTCGGCGCGTAGGCGTAGAAGTGGCCGAAGCCGCCGCCCAGGTAGGGCGCGCTGCCCATCTGCCAGAAGAGCCAGGCCAGGCATTCGGCCCGTTTGGCGCGTTCGGTCGGCAGCAGAGCGCCGAACTTCTCGGCCAGGTACACCAGGATCGCGCCGGATTCGAAGACCCGCAGCGGCGTCGGCTCGCTGTGGTCGACCAGCGCCGGGATCTTGGAATTCGGGTTGGCACCGACGAAGCCGGAGCCGAACTGGTCGCCCTCGTTGATCTTGATCAGCCAGGCGTCGTATTCGGCGCCGGCGTGGCCGAGGGCCAGCAACTCCTCGAGCATCACGGTCACCTTGACGCCGTTCGGCGTCGCCAGCGAATAGAGCTGCAGCGGATGCTGGCCGACCGGCAGTTGCTTGTCGTGGGTCGGTCCGGCGATCGGGCGGTTGATGTTGGCGAAGCGGCCGCCGCTGCCCTTGTTCCAGGTCCAGACGGCGGGCGGGGTGTAGGTCGAAGAATCTTCCATCGGGGCTCCGGGAGAGGGTGTGTGCAGGGCAGCGTCGGATGATGCCCGGAATCGGCGGGGCGCGTCGCCGTCCGGCAGCGCGGCGCCTCAGGCTGCGGCGAGTGCCATGGAAGGCCGCCCCGCCGGCTCCGTGCCGCGCGTGCGCACCGCAGCCACCGTCTCGTGGATGAACTGCAGCTTGGCCACCGCCTGGTAGGGAAGGATGAAGGGGTAGCCGTCGGGCTGCCCCATGCTGCGCGCCAGCTCGTTCATCACCTGCGTCAGCTGCACCCAGGCGTTCATCAGGTCGAGGAAGTCGGCCGCGCCCGGCAGGTCGGCGCGCCACAGGTCCTTGCAGTCGAAGGGCTCGAAGTCGGCCTCGGCCAGGTCGGTATCGATGCGAAAGCTCGCGGCGGTGTCGACCGTGTCGGTGATGTGCAGGTAGTGGGCCCAGGTCTCGGCCCAGTCTTCCCAGGGATGGGTCGAGGCGTAGCTGCTGATGAAGCGCGTCTGCCAGCCGTAGGGCGGCCCGGCCAGGTAGTGCTGCTTGAGCGCCTTGGCGTAATCGGCCCGCTCGTCGCCGAAGAGCTGCCTGAACTGGGTCAACCGCTCGGCGTCGTCGCGGACCAGCCGGTCCCAGTAGTAGTGGCCGATCTCGTGACGGAAGTGACCGAGCAGGGTGCGATAGGGCTCGTGCATCGCCGCCCGGATCGCCTCGCGCTGCGAATCGTCGGCCTCCGCGGCATTGAGGGTGATGACGCCGTCGTGGTGGCCGGTCAGCACCGGCTTGCCGTCCGGCAACTGCTCCAGCATGTCGAAGGCGATGCCGCCATTGCCCGCCTGCCGCGCGTCGACCGGCAGGCCGAGCGCCAGCAGCTGGCTCAAGAGCCGCCGCTTGGCGGTCTCCAGCTCGCGCCAGCGGTGCTGGTTGGCGAGGCTCGCGACGTCGAAGACGCGCCGGTTGAGTCGGCAGGCCAGGCAGGTTTCGTCGGCCGACCCGACCGGCGATGCGCCGGCCTGCGCGCCCGGTGAACCAAGGGCCGGCACGAGCCAGTTGCAGGCCGCCGCGCTCTGCCGGTTGACGCAGCAGCGGTACGCCGCACCCGAGGTGTCGCCCGCGATGCACCAGAGGTCCGGCGCGGGGCCGGGCACCAGCGCGACCATGGTCATGCGCGTGCTTTCGTAGCCCAGCTGGCTGCCGCAATTCACGCATTGCGTGTTGCGCAGGAACACCGGCCGCCCGCACTGGCACTTGTAGGCGCGGCTGACGGCGGGTTGGCGAAGGCGGTGCATGCGGCAGGTATAGCCGCCTTGCCGGCGAATGCTTGTCAGGATTGCGCGCAAAAGCGCGGATGCCGCGTCGCACCGGTCATCGCACCAGCCCGGCCACGAAGTCGACCAGCGCGCGCGTCTTGGCCGGTACATGCAAGCGCGACGGGTAGTAGGCCATCAGCGGGAAGCGCTCGTCGGCCCAGTCGGGAAAGAGCTGCACCAGTTCCTCGCGTGCGATCAGCTCGTCGACCGCGAAGCCCAGCAATTGCGCGATGCCGAAGCCGGCCAGGCAGACGCTGCGATGGGTGCCGGCCTCGTTGACCGTCAGCGCGCCGCGCGCCTCGACCACGAGCTTGCTGCGCCGGCGGTGGAATTCCCAAGGGAAGGGCCGGCCGGTGGCGGGGTCCCGGAACTGGATGCACTGGTGCCGCCCGCTCGCCAGCTCGCGCGGATGCGAGGGACGCCCGTGCCGCGCCAGGTAGTCGGGCGAGGCGACCGTGAGCACCCGCGCGTCCAGCAGCTTGCGCGCGACCAGCGACGAAGATTTGGGGTGTCCGAAGCGGAAGGCGAGGTCGAAGCCGTCGGCGACCATGTCGCCCAGTTCGTCGCTGGCGAGCAACTCGACTTCCAGTTCCGGATGCCGGTCGAGGAAGCCGCTCAACTGCGGCCCGACGACCAGCCGCGAGAAGAAGGGGTCGATGTTGACCCGCAGCCGGCCGCGGATCGCCTGCACGCCGCCGCCGGCCGCGCGCGTGGCTTCCTCGAGCGCGGCCAGGAGCGGATTGACCTGTTCCCAGTAGCGGCGGCCCTCGTCGGTGAGCCGCACCGAGCGCGTGGTGCGCTCGAAGAGGCGAACGCCCACCCGCGCCTCGAGCCGCGCGATCGACCGGCTGACGCCCGATTGCGACATGCCCAGCGCCTCGCCGGCGCCGCCGAAGCTGCGCGCCGCGGCCACCGCCGCCAGCACCTCGACGCCTTCGAGCAGGCGCGAATCGAATGTCGGCATCGATGCCTCGCAGTCATGAATGAAATGAGTTTCATGCTATCGCAATCCTCGCGGCCTCGGCCCAGAATCCGGGCCGAAAGGAATCGACGACATGCATGCAATCACGGGAATCACCGGCCAGGTCGGCGCTCAGCTGGCCGATCTGCTCTTGAAGGAGGGCGAAGCGATCCGCGCCGTCGTCCGCGACGCATCGAAGGCCCGCGAGTGGGCGGCACGCGGCTGCGAGGTCGCGTTGGCCGCCATGGGCGACCGGCATGCGCTGGCCCGCGCATTCGAAGGCGCCGAGACGGTCTTCGTGCTCCTGCCGAGCAACTTCGATCCGGCGCCGGACTCTTCCGAGAACCGGGTCTTCACCGAGGCACTCGCCGCCGCGCTGCAGGAGGCCGCACCCGCCCGCGTGGTCTGCCTCTCGACCATCGGCGCGCAGGCCACGCAGGAGAATCTGCTGACCCGGCTCCAGGTGCTCGAACGCGCCTTGTCCCGCCTGCCGATGCCGGTGGCCTTCCTGCGCGCGGCCTGGTTCATGGAGAACGCGCGTTGGGACATCGAGGGTGCGCGACAGCAAGGCGTCGTGTCGTCCTTCCTGCAGCCGGCCGACAAGCCGGTGCCGATGGTCGCCACCGTCGACGTCGCCCGCCTGGCCGCGCAACTGCTGCGCGAGCGCTGGGAAGGCGTGCGGACGGTCGAGCTGGAGGGCCCGTCGCGTGTCACGCCGCTGGAACTGGCGGCGACGCTCGGCCGGGTGCTCGGCCGCGAGGTCGAGAACCGGACGGTGCCGCGCGCCGCGTGGGAAGCGCTGTTCCGCGCCCAGGGCATGTCGAACCCCGGACCGCGCATGCGCATGCTCGACGGCTTCAACGAGGGCTGGATCGAGTTCGAACGGCCGGCGGCGGTGCGCAAGGGCAGCACCACCCTCGACACGGTGCTCGGCCGCCTGGCGGCCCGCACCGACGCCTGAGCGCTACTTCAGGAAGTTCGACCCGATCAGCTCGATCACGTCGCCCGCACGGCCGCTGAACACCGCCTTGGTCGAATAGAGCGCGGTGCCCAGCACCTGCGAGGCCTCGATCTCCGGCGGCATCACCAGCTCCATCCGGTTCACCCGCACGTCGAGGATCGCCGGGCCCGGATGCGCCAGGAAGGCCAGCACCGCGCCTTCCAGCTCCTCGTTGCGCTCGACCTTCCAGCCCTTCAGGCCGATCACCTCGCCGAGCGCCGCGAAGTTCGGGTTGACCAGGTCGGTGAAGGCGTTGAGCAGGCCCTCGACCTTCATCTCCATCTCGACGAAGCCGAGCGAGCTGTTGTTGTAGACCACGATCTTGACGTCGATCTTTTCCTGCACCGTGGTCAGGAGGTCGCCCAGCAGCATGGCCAGGCCGCCGTCGCCGCACAGCGCGATCACCTGCCGGTGCGGGAAGGCCTTCTTCGCGCCCAGCGCCTGCGGCATGGCATTGGCCATGGTGCCGTGCAGGAGGCTGGTCAGCGTGCGCCGCCGGCCGTTGGCGCGCGTGTGGCGCAGCACCCAGACCATCGGGCTGCCGCCGTCGGCGGTGAAGATCGCGTCCTCGGCCGCATGGGTGTCGAGCAGCCGCGTGAGCTGCTGCGGATGGATGAGGCCGTTGCTGCCGGCACGCTCCTGGTGCGCATGCTCGTCCTGCACCTCGGCCAGTTCCTTCAGCCGCGCGTCGAGGAAGCCGCGGTCGGTCTTCGGCGCCAGCAGCGGCAGGAGCGCATCGAGCGTGGCCGCGATGTCGCCGACCACGCCGATCTCGACCGGATGGCGGCGGCCCAGATGGGTCGGGTCGATGTCGACCTGGATCACCCGCGCGTCCTTCGGGTAGTACTGCCGCCAGGCGAAGTCGCAGCCGAGCAGCAGCAGCACCTCGCATTCCATCACTGCATGGAAGCCGGCCTTGGAGCCGAAGATGCCGGTCATGCCGAGGTTGTACGGGTTGTCGTATTCGACGAAGTCCTTCGACCGCGAGGTGTGGGCCATCGGCGCCTGCACGCGCGCGCAGAACGCCACCAGGGCGTCGTGCGCATGCTCGCAGCCGGCGCCCGCGTAGACCGCGACCTTGCCGGCGCCGTTGATCGCCTCGGCGATGCGACGCAACTCGGCGTCGCCGGGTCGCACCAGCGGCTGCGGCACGTGCACCGCATAGGCCGGCCCCGGATCGACCTCGGCCGCGCTGATGTCGGCCGGCACGATCAGCACCGCGACGCCGCCGCGTGTGAGGGCCGCCTGCGCCGCGCGGGTGGTCATGCGGCGCGCCTCGGCCGGGTTGATCAGCATCTCGCAGAACACGCTGCAGGACTGGTAGACCGACTTGAAGTCCACTTCTTGCGGGAAGTCGATGCCGATCTCGCTGGTGATCACCTGGCTGGCGATCAGCACCACCGGCACCCGGTTGCGGTTCGCCTCGAAGATGCCGTTGATGAAGTGCAGGCTGCCCGGTCCGCAACTGCCGGCGCAGGCGGTGAGCCGGCCGGTCAGCAGCGCCTCGCTGCCGGCGGCGAAGGCGCCCGACTCCTCGTGGCGCATGTGGACCCAGGCGATGTCGCTGCGCCGGATGGCGTCGGTGACGTGGTTCAGCGTGTCGCCGACCACGCCGTAACAGCGCTGCACGCCCGCGGCCTGCAAGGTCTCGACGATGACGTCGGCTACTTTCTGCTTGGACATTCAAAACTCCTTCTTGAATGTGCCGAGCCTCTCACGGCCGGGCGGCCGCCCGAGTCAGGAATTCGCGCGTTTGCGCAAGGTCGGCAGCCCGACGCCGGCCGCGTCGAAGCCGCCGTCGACCGCGATCACCTGGCCGTTGATGAAGCTGGCCGCCGGGCTGCACAGGAAGCCGACGGTGTTGGCCATTTCCTCGGTGGTGCCGTAGCGGTTGAGCGGGATGGTGTCGTAGTAGTCGGCGCGGATCGCCACGCTGTGCACCAGCTTGGCCATCTCGGTCTCGACCGGGCCCGGCGCCACCGCGTTGACCCGGATGCCGGCATTGCCGTATTCGACCGCCTGCTGCTTGGTGAGGTGGATCAGCGCCGCCTTGCTGGTGCCGTAGGCCACCCGCAGCGTGCTGGCGCGCAGGCCCGAGATCGACGCGATGTTGACGATCGCGCCGCCGCCGTTCTTCAGCATCTGCGGCGCGCAGGCCTGGGTGCAGAGGAAGGCGCCGTCGAGGTTGGTGGACAACACCTTGCGCCATTCCTCGAAGCTGGTCTCGCCGATCGGCTTGAAGACGGCGACGCCGGCGTTGTTCACCAGCGCGTCGATGCGGCCGAAGCGCGCCACCACCGCGTCGATGCCCTGGCGCACCGCCTGCGGATCGGAGACGTCGGCATGCACCGCCAGCACCTCGGCGGGGCGGTCGATCTCGGCCACCGCGGCGTCGAGGGTCGCGCGGTCGATGTCGACCAGCGCGACGCGATAGCCCTGGGCCAGGAACCAGCGGCCGATCGCGAGGCCGATGCCGCGGGCGCCGCCGGTGACGACGGCGACCGGGGTGGAAGAGCTGGGCGTGTTCATGGAAGTCTCCGTGGGAAGCTGTTGGAATCGGGTCGGTCCAGTGTATCTGCGGGGGCTTCGCGGCGAGCGGCGCGGCCACGCCGGAGCGGCTCCGCGGAAGTCGAGGGCCCTATACTCCCGCGCCGAGGAACGCTGTGCCGACCGGTTCCCTGCCAGACGAAGAATCCCATCCAAGACGGAGACAAACATGACCATCACCCGCCGCCGGGTCCTTGCCGCTACCGGCGCGACCGCCCTGGCCCTGCCCTTGAACCGGGCCTTCGCCCAGAACAAGGCGGAGTTCAGCTACAAGTACGCCAACAACCTGCCGGTGGCCCATCCAATGAACACCCGGGCCAAGGAGATGGCCGACGCGATCCGCGCCGACACCAACGGCCGGGTCGACATCCAGCTGTTCCCCAACAACCAGCTCGGCTCCGACACCGACATGCTGAGCCAGCTGCGCTCGGGCGCGATCGAGTTCTTCACGCTGTCGGGGCTGATCCTGTCGACCCTGGTGCCGGCCGCGTCGATCAGCGGCATCGGCTTCGCCTTCAAGGACTACGATGCGGTCTGGAAGTCGATGGACGGAGAGCTCGGCGCCTACATCCGCGCGCAGATCGCCAAGGCCAACCTGGTCGCGATGGACAAGATCTGGGACAACGGCTTCCGCCAGGTCACCTCGTCCAACAAGCCGATCGCCAAGCCGGAAGACATGGACGGCTTCAAGATCCGCGTGCCGGTGTCGCCGCTGTGGACCTCGATGTTCAAGGCGCTCGGCGCCGCGCCGGCCTCGATCAACTTCGCCGAGGTCTATTCGGCGCTGCAGACCCGCATCGTCGACGGCCAGGAGAACCCGCTGGCGATCATCGCCACCGCGAAGCTGTACGAAGTGCAGAAGTACTGCTCGATGACCAACCACATGTGGGACGGCTTCTGGTTCCTGTCCAACAAGCGCGCCTGGGACAAGCTCCCGCCCGACCTGCAGGCGATCGTCGCCAAGCGCATCAACGAGGCGGGCCTCAAGGAACGCGCCGACGTCGCCGAGCTGAACGCCGGCCTGCAGAAGGAACTGGCCGGCAAGGGCATGGCCTTCAACCAGCCCGACCCGGCGGCCTTCCGCGACACGCTGCGCAAGGCCGGCTTCTACGCCGACTGGAAGTCCAAGTACGGCGACGAGGCCTGGGCGCTGCTCGAGCGCGGCGCCGGCAAGCTGGCGTGAGCCGCACGGCCGCCCGAAGGCGAACCCCGAAGCGCTGCTGCGCGGAGGGAATCCAGTGAGCCCGGAGCGGCGCGGCCTCGCACGGCTGGACGCGGTCCTCGGCTGGCTGGTCGAAGTGCCGGCCGCGCTGCTGGTGCTGGCCGACATCGTGGTGCTGTTCGCCGGCGTCTTCGCCCGCTTCGTGCTGCACCGGCCGCTCGTCTGGTCGGACGAGCTGGCCTCGATCCTCTTCATCTGGCTGGCGATGTTCGGTGCGGTCATCGCGCTGCGCCGCGGCGAGCACATGCGCATGACCGCGCTGGTGACCCGCCTGTCGCCGGCCGGGCGCGAGACCTTCGAGGCGATCGCGACCTGCGCCGCGCTCGCCTTCCTGGCGATGGTCATCTGGCCGGCCTGGGAATACGCCTCCGACGAAGGCGCGATCACCACGCCGGCGCTCGAGATCTCCAACCTGTGGCGGGCCGCGGCGCTGCCGACGGGCATCGCGCTGATGGCGGTGTTCGCGTTGTTGCGCTTGCTGCGCCAGGCCAGCTTCCGGCCGGCGCTGCAGGGCGCGGTGGCGGTGGCGGTGGCGGTCGCCGCCTTCTGGTTCGGCCGCTCGGCCTTCGAGGACCTCGGCCGGTTGAACCTGCTGGTCTTCTTCGTCGGCGTGGCCGCGGGCAGCGTCTTCGCCGGCATCCCGATCGCCTTCGCCTTCGGCCTCGGCACCTTCGGTTACCTGGCGCTCGGCACCTCGACGCCGCTGCCGGTGATCATCGGGCGCATGGACGAGGGCATGTCGCACCTGATCCTGCTGGCGGTGCCGCTGTTCGTCTTCCTCGGCCTGCTGATCGAGATGACCGGCATGGCGCGCGCCATGGTGGCCTTCCTGGCGGGCCTGCTCGGCCACGTGCGAGGCGGCCTCTCGTACGTGCTGGTCGGCGCGATGTA
Organism: Xenophilus sp. L33; assembly: GCF_009765735.1. Lineage (GTDB taxonomy): Bacteria > Pseudomonadota > Gammaproteobacteria > Burkholderiales > Burkholderiaceae_C > Variovorax. The sequence continues at coordinate 80,821 of NZ_LMUW01000036.1, read as the reverse complement.
CCTGGTGTCGGGCATCTCCGGCGCCAAGGCGGCCGACATGGCGGCGGTGGCGCCGGCGCTCTTTCCCGAGATGAAGCAGCGCGGCGCGGAGGAGGGCGAGCTGGTCGCGCTGCTGGCCGCCACCGGCGCCCAGACCGAGACCGTGCCGCCGAGCCTGGTGCTGATCACCATCGGCTCGGCCACCGGTGTGTCGATCGCGGCGCTCTTTACCGGCGGCCTGCTGCCGGCGGTGGTGCTGGGCATCGGCCTGTGCTTCGTGGTGTGGCGCCGCAGCCGCGGCGAGGACGTGAGCGGCGTCGTCCGCGCTTCGGCCGGCGAGATCGGCAAGCTGTTCGCGATCGCGTTGCCGGCGCTGGCGCTGCCCTTCGTGATCCGCGCCGCGGTGGTCGAGGGCGTGGCGACCGCGACCGAGGTGTCGACCCTCGGCATCGTCTACACGATCGCGGTCGGCCTCCTGCTCTACCGCCGGTTCGACTGGCGCCGGCTCGGGCCGATGCTGGTCGGTACCGCATCGCTCTCGGGCGCGATCCTGCTGATCATCGGCACCGCCACCGCGATGGCTTGGGGGCTCACGCAATCCGGCTTCTCCGGCTGGCTGGCGGGCGCGATGTCGAACCTGCCGGGCGGCGCGCCGATGTTCCTGGCGGTGTCGATCCTGGCTTTCACCGTGCTCGGCTCGGTGCTCGAGGGCATCCCGGCGATGGTGCTGTTCGGCCCGCTGCTGTTCCCGATCGCGCGCTCGATGGGCATCCACGAGGTGCACTACGCGATGGTCGCGACCCTGTCGATGGGCCTCGGCCTGTTCGCGCCGCCGCTGGGCGTCGGCTTCTACGCGGCCTGCGCGATCGCCCGCGTGCAGCCCGACGTCGCGATCCGGCCGATGCTGGGCTACCTGCTGGCGCTCCTGATCGGCATCGTGGTGATCGCGGCGGTGCCCTGGCTGTCGATCGGCTTCCTGTAGGCTTGCACCCTCTCGAACGAAGGGGTGGCGATGCGAATTCTCGTCCTGGGTCCCGGTGCGATCGGCTGCTATGTCGGCGGCGTGCTGGCGCTGGCCGGCCATGAGGTGCAGTTCGCGGCGCGCGGCGCCACGCGCGACGCGATCGCCGCGCAGGGGCTGAAGCTCCTCGGCCCGCGCGGCGACTTCACGATCCGCGACGTGCGCGCCACCACCGACCCGGCCGATGCGCTCGGGGCCGACGTCGTGCTGTCCTGCGTGAAGCTCTACGACGCGGTCGAAGCGTCTCGCGAATGGCAGCCGGCGCTGCATTCGGCCGGCGCCGTCGTCAGCCTGCAGAACGGCGTCGACGGCCTCGACCGGCTGCGCCAGGGCGCGCCCGAGGCGCGGGGCTTCGGCGGCCTGGCCTTCGTCGCCGGGCGGCTCGAGGCGCCCGGCGTGATGCGCTACCTGTCGGACATGTCGTCGATCACCTTCGGCGGCCCCGGCGCGACCGAGGACCCGGTGCTGCGGCCCTTCGCCGATTCGATCAACCACGCCAAGGGCGGCATGCCCTTCGCCGCCACGCTGGTCGAGGACATCGCCTCGGCCCAGTGGACCAAGTTCCTGGCGCTCGCGACCAACGCGGCGCTGACCTGTCTCACGCGCTCGCCCGCCGGCGCGATCTACGGCGACGCTGACCTGATCGCCCTGGCCCGCCAGTCGATCGCCGAGTCGCTCGCGGTGGCGCGCGCCGAAGGCGTGGCTCTGCCCGACGGCCATGCCGAGGCCGCGCTGAAGATGCTGCAGGGCCTGCCGCCGGACATGGTGGCCTCGATGCACCACGACCTGGTCGCCGGCAAGCCGCTGGAGCTCGACGGCCTGAGCGGCCTGGTGTCGCGGCTCGGCCGCCGCCACGGCCTGCCGACGCCCTTCCACGACTTTGCCTTCGCCTGCCTGAAGCCGCACATCCGCGGCAACGCTGGAGCATCACGATGAGCCTCACGATGTCCGACGTCTCCGGCTCGCCGGAAGAAACCGAGGCCCGCCGCCAGCTGGCCTGCGCCTACCGGCTCTTCGACCACCTCGGCTGGCACGAGCTGATCTACAACCACATCACGGTGCGCGTGCCGGGCCACGACGACCAGTTCCTGATCAACCCCTTCGGCCTGATGTACCGCGAGGTGCGCGCCTCCAACCTGGTGAAGATCGACGTGAACGGCAACATCGTCGGGCCGTCGGCGCATCCGGTGAATCCGGCCGGCTTCGTGGTGCATTCGGCGGTGCATGCGGCGCGTGCCGATGCCCATGCGGTGGCGCACACCCACACCACGGCCGGCCAGGCGGTGGCCTGCCAGGCGCAGGGCCTGCTGCCGCTCAGCTTCACCGCGATGTTCTTCACCGACCGGGTGGCGTACCACGACTTCGAGGGCATCACGCTCGGCAACGACGAGCGCGCCCGGCTGGCCGCCGACCTCGGCGACAGCACCGTGATGATCCTGCGCAACCACGGCCTGCTGGCCTGCGGCCCGACGATCGCCGATGCCTTCGTCGACCTCTACCAGCTGCAGCGCGCCTGCGAGGTGCAGATCGCCGCGCAGGCCGGCGGCGCCGCGCTGGTGCTGCCGCCGCACGAGGTCGCGCTGCGCAGCGCACGGCAGCATCGCGCCGCCTGCGAGAAGGGTGTCGAGAACAGGCTGCTGTTCGACGCCATGACCCGCTGGATGCTCGACAAGGACCCGAGCTTCCTGGACTGAGCGAAGAAGCGCTTCAGCCCTCGAACTCCGGATGCAGCCGCTCCCACGCGGCCGCCAGCACCGGATCGCGCTTGCGCACTTCCGCATGGTCGACCCGGCCGCTGCGCGTGAGGTAGTCGTAGGCGAAGGAGATCGGGTCGAGCCCGAGCTTCGGGCCCAGGTCCTCGTACCACTCGCAGCTCTTGATCGCCGCCAGCTGCAGCGAATCGGAACCCGGCCGGCGCAGCCGCACGAAGGCCTTGAGCATGCGCGGCACGTCGCTGCCGGCTTCCTTCCAGGCGTCGAAGAGCGCGATCGAATCCTGCAGCGCCAGCCGCGTGCCGGAGCCGACCGAGGGATGGCCGGTGCGCAGCGCGTCGCCGATCAGCACCACGTTGCGCCAATGCCAGTGCCGGTTCTTGACGATCGTGTAGCGGAACCAGTTCGAGCGGTTCGACAGCAGCGCGTGACCCTGCAGGTCGTCGACGAAGGCCCGCTCGCACCAGGCCAGGCTCTCGGCCTCGCTCATGCGCGCGAGGCCGGCCTTCGCGAAGGTCGCGGGGTCGACCTCGACCAGGAAGGTGCTGTGGGTCGGGCTGTACTGGTAGGTGTGGGCGATCGCCAGGCCGTCCGGGATCTGCCGGAAGATCAGCGACAGCGGCTGGAAGAGCCGCGTCGTGCCGTACCAGGCGAGCAGGTTGGGCCGTTCGTCGAGGATCGGTTCGAAATGCGCCTGCAAGCGGGTGCGGATCGCGCTGTTGGCGCCGTCGGCGGCGACGATCAGGTCGCAGTCCTCGAAGCCGGCGATGTCCTCCACGCGGCGCTCGAATTCGATCGCCACGCCGACCTCGCGGCAGGCCGCGTGCAGCGCCTTCAGGAGGTCGATGCGCGCCATGCGATGGAAGGTGTTGTGCGCCAACTCGACATGCTGGCCCTGGTGCACCACCGCCATCTCGTCGAAGACCACCTGGTGTTCGGTCATGCGCAGGTACAGCTCGGGCGCCAGCTCGCGCACGAAGGCCAGCGCCACGTCCGAGAAGACCACGCCCCAGCCGTAGGTGGCGTCTTCCGGGTCGCGCTCGAAGACCCGGACGTCGTGGCTCGGGTCGTCTCGCTTCATCAGCCAGGCATAGAGGAGGCCGGCCGGACCGGCACCGATGATGCGGATTTTCACGAGGGTTTTCCTGTGGGAGGGAGGGCAGGATGGCAAGGCGCCTAGCGTATCTCAGCCGCTCCTGGAGCCGGAACTTTGATGCATGATGCCGCCATGCCTCTCCAAGCTCCTCCTCTCCAAGACCAGTTGGTCCTCGTCACCGGCGCCGGCCGCGGCCTCGGCGCGCACATCGCGCGCGCCTTCCTGCGCGAAGGCGCCCGGGTCGTCGTCAACTACCTGAACAGCGCCGAGGCCGCCCAGGCGCTCGCGGCCACCGCACCCGGCCGCGCGCTGGCGCTGCAGGCCGACGTCTGCGATCCGGCGGCGGTGCGCGCGATGGTCGCCGCGGCACAGGCGCATTTCAGGATGCCGGTCACCACCGTGGTCAACAACGCACTGCCGGCCTTCACCTTCAACGGCGAGGCCCGTCCCAGCGTCGAGACGCTGACCTGGGAGAACCTGAACCAGCAGATGGAAGGCATCTTGCGCGGCGCGCTCAACACCACGCAGGCGGCGCTGCCCGGCATGCGCGAGGCGGGTGTCGGCCGGATCATCAACGTCGGCACCAACCTGGTCCAGAACCCGGTGGTGCCGTACCACGACTACACCGCGGCCAAGTCGGCGCTGCTGGCCTTCACCCGCACGCTGTCGCACGACCTCGGGCAGCACGGCATCACGGTCAACATGGTGTCGGGCGGCCTGCTGCGTACCACCGACGCCTCGGCCGCCACGCCCGAGGCCGTGTTCGACTACATCGCCGGCGCCACGCCGCTGCGCGAGGTGACCACGCCGGAGCAGTTCGCCGATGCGCTGCTCTTCTTCGCCTCGCCCTGGTCGCGCTCGGTGACCGGCCAGAACCTGGTGGTCGACGGCGGCCTGGTCAAGAACTGAGGCTGGCGGCCGGCTGCGCCGGCTGCACCAGCCCGAGGAGACCGAAGAGGTTCTTCGGGTCTTCCGCCTGCGGCACCAGCTCCAGCACCTCGCCGAGGCCCAGCTCGGCCGCGGTCTCGGCCATAAAGGCCAGCGCCGCGAAGTCCTCCAGCGCGAAGCCGACCGAGTCGAAGACGGTCACTTCGCCGTCCGAGCGGCGGCCCGGATGGCGGCCGGCCAGCACCTGCCAGAACTCGGTCACCGCGAAGTCGGCGGGCATCTGCTGGATCTCGCCCTCGATGCGCGACTGCGGCTCGAATTCGACGAAGACCGAGGCCGCCTCCAGCACCCCGCGGTGCAGCTCGGTCTTGCCCGGGCAGTCGCCGCCGATGGCGTTCAGGTGCATGCCCGGCTCGATCATCTCCGGCCGCAGGATGGTCGCGTTGGCCTTGTCGGCGGTGGCGGTGGTCACGATGTCGGCGCCGCGCACCGCGTCGGCGGTGCTCCTGCAGATGTCGATCCGCAGGCCCTGGCCTTCCAGGTTGGCGGCGAGGCGCGCGCTGGCCGAGGCGTCGGTGTCGAAGAGGCGCAGCTCGCGGATGCCGAGCAGGTCGCGAAAGGCGAGCGCCTGGAATTCGCTCTGCGCGCCGTTGCCGATCAGCGCCATCCGGCGGCTGCCGGGCCGGGCCAGCCGGCGCGCGGCCAGCGCCGACATCGCGGCGGTGCGGATCGCGGTGGTCAGCGTCAGTTCGGACAGCAGCCGCGGCGCGCCGGTGTCGACGTCGGCCAGGAGGCCGAAGGCCATCACGGTCGGGAGCCCGCGCGCTGGGTTGAGCGGATGGCCGTTGACGTACTTGAAGGCGAAGCGGGCGGCGTCGGCGATCGGCATCAGCTCGATCACGCCGAGCTTCGAATGCGAGGCGATGCGCGGGCTCTTGTCGAAGGCCTCCCAGCGCAGGAATTCGCGCTCGATGCGTTCGGCGATGCCGGTGATGCAGGCCGCGAGGCCCTTGCGCCGGATCAGCCGGATCATCTCCGGGGCGCTCAGGTAGAGGGTCGTGGTGGCGTCGTGGCGGGTCGGCATGGTGCGCTCCTGTGCAGCCACCAGTGTGCGGGCGGGCCGCGTCAGGCAGAAGACGCGAGGCTGACGCGGCGTGGCGGCATTGCTGGCGGAACGGCAGCTTCGGCTGGCGTTTTGCCAGCGCCGCGGTGTCGAGGCTCTTGCGGCTCCTTGTCGTAAAAACGACAATTGCTGTTTTGGCAGCAATGAACGACAAAATGAAGACCTTCGACGACCTGCAGGTGCGCCGGGGCGAGCTGGCTGCCGGCTACATCGGCCTGCTCAACGCCCAGCCGGGCCGGCCGCTCGCGATGTTCGCGCCGCGCCGGGTCGGCAAGACCTTCTTCCTCGACCACGACCTGGCGCCGGCGGCGGTCGAGGCCGGCCTGCTGCCGGTCTACGCCGACCTCTGGATCCAGAAGGCGAACCCGCTCGAGGCCATCAATCATGCGCTGGAGGAGGCGCTGGACGACGTCAACGTGCCGAGCAGCCGGGTCGGCCGCATCGGCCGCACGCCGGTCAAGAAGCTGGGGCTGATCGGCGCGTCGGTCGACCTCGGCGATGCGCCCGCCCGCCGGCCGCTGCCGGCGCCGCCGCAACTCCGGCTGGACGCGCTGGTGGTGCGGCTGGCCCAGGCGGCGCGCAAGCCCGTGCTGCTGATGCTCGACGAGGTGCAGACGCTCGGCGACCTGACCGGCGGCGACAGCGTCGTGGCCGCCCTGCGAGCGGTGCTGCACAAGCGCCGCGACATCCTGAAGTCGGTCTTCACCGGTTCCTCGCAGGAAGGGCTGGCGCGCATGCTGTCGACCGCCGGCGCGCCGATGTACCAGTTCGCGCAGCTGCTGGACTTTCCGGTGCTCGGCGACGACTACCTGCGGCAGCTGGCCGACCACTTCGCCACGGTCCATCCCGGCAAGTCGCTGGCGCTGGACGACCTGCGCCGGCTGTACCTGCGCATCGGTTCCAAGCCGGGGCTGCTGAAGGACGTGGTCAAGGCCATGTCGGCCGAAGGCACCACCGACGTCGACCTCGGCGTGAAGCACTTCCTGGTCACGCAGGAAGGCATCTGGGCGGCGCTGCTGCAGCCCTTCGAGGCCTTCGACCGCGCGGTGCTGCTGGCGATCGCCAAGGGCCTGCCGCCGATGGGCAAGGAAACGCTCGACGCGCTGGCGAGCGCGCAGCCCGGCCAGCCGACGGTCGCCAAGGTGCGCGCCGCGAGCGACCGCCTGCGCCGCGCCGGCCTGGTGACCAAGGCGGTGGGCGGGCCGATCCTGATCGAAGATCCGCTGCTGGCCGAATACCTGCAGGGCGACGGGCGCGGCCTGCGACTGTCCTGAAGGCCTGCGGCCGCTACCGCGCGGTGGGCGTCGCCGCGAGTGCCGGCGTGACGCGACGCCCGATCACCAGCTGCACCACGATCGCCACCACGATGTTCAGCGTCAGCGCGGTCAGGCCGGTGTAGACCGTGTAGCTGCCGCCGCCGAGGAGGAAGGTGTGGACCGGCTTGATGCCGTCGGTGAAGGCCAGCCAGCTGCCGCCGGCCATGCCGACCGCCCAGCCGATGAGCAGCGCGGGCGCCCGGAACCAGCCGAAAAAGAGCCCGAAGACCACCGCCGGGAAGGTCTGCAGGATCCACACGCCGCCCAGCAGCTGCAGGTCGAGCGCGAACTGAGTCGGCAGGAAGAGGATGAAGACCAGCGCGCCGACCTTCACCACCAGCGAGACGATCTTCGCCACCTTGGCCTCGCCGGCCGGCGTGACCGCCGGGTTCACGTAGGCCTTCCAGAAGTTGCGGGTGAAGAGGTTGGCCGCGCCGATGGACATCACCGCCGCCGGCACCAGCGCGCCGATCGCGATCGCGGCGAAGGCGAAGCCGCTGAACCAGTCGGGGAAGAGCGCGTTGAAGAGCGCAGGCACCACGTCGTTGTTGCTGGCGATGTGCAGGTTGGCCGCGTAGGCCATGTAGCCCAGCAGCGCGATCAGGCCCAGCAGCACGGTGTAGGCCGGCAGGAAGACCGCGTTCTTGCGGATCGTGTCGGCGCTGCGGGCCGCGAAGATGCCGGTCAGCGTGTGCGGGTACATGAAGGCGGCCATCGCCGAGCCGAGCGCCAGGCTGGCGTAGGGCAGCATCTGCGCAGGCTTGAGCGTCAGGCCGGTGGCGCCGCCCTTGGCCGCGAAGGCGTCGCTCGCCGACTGGAACACGTGCGCGTAGCCGCCCAGCTTGATCGGCACCAGCACCACCGCCACCAGCACCACGATGTAGATCATCAGGTCCTTGACGAAGGCGATCAGCGCCGGTGCGCGCAGGCCGGCCGAGTAGGTGTAGAGCGCCAGGATGACGAAGGCGGCCGCCAGCGGCAGCTCGCCGGTCAGCCCCAGCGCCTTGATCACCACCTCCATGCCGACCAGCTGCAGGGCGATGTAGGGCATGGTCGCGACCACGCCGGTGACTGCGATCGCGAGTTCCAGCGCGCGCGAGCCGTAGCGGCCGTAGACCACGTCGGCGGCGGTCACGTGGCCGGCCTTCTGCGCGGCGTGCCAGAGCCTGGGCATGATTACGAAGACGATCGGATAGACCAGGATCGTGTACGGAAGCGCGAAGAAGCCGTAAGCGCCCACGGCGTAGACCAGCGCCGGCACCGCGATGACGGTGTAGGCGGTGTAGAAGTCGCCGCCGACCAGGAACCAGGTGATCCAGGTGCCGAAGTTGCGGCCGCCCAGGCCCCATTCGTCGAGGTGCGCCTCCTTCTTGCCGCCTTTCTTGCCGCCGGTCTGCCAGCGCGAGGCCGCGAAGCCCATCACGGTCACCAGCAGGAAGAAGAAGACGAAGACCGCGAGCGCGGTCCAGTGGATCTCGCCGGTCATCATTCGTCTCCCCGTGCGCGGCCGTGCCGGTAGACGATCCAGATCAAGAGAGCGGTGATCGGCACCCAGAGCAGCTGGTACCAATAGAAGAAGGGGAAGCCGAAGAGCGGCGGCAACAGGTCGTTGTAGAAGGGCACCCAGAGGAGCCCGACGAAAGGCAGCAGGAGGAGGATCCACATGACGCAGATGCTCGCGCCCGGCGTCGGCGGCCGCAAGGTGCGCGCGGCCCGACCGCGCGTCAGCCTTCTTCCCTTTTCAGGCTCCCCAGCCGAACACCAGCCTGGCCCGCGGCCGCGTGCCGGCGATCAGCCGCGCGTTCGGCTCGTCGGTGCCAGCGACCCAGTCGCGCGCCTCCTGCGCGCTGCGGCCGAAGGCCTCGTGGCGCTGCGTCAGGCGCTGGTTGCGAAGACGGTCGTCGACCTCGACGTACCAGCTGTCGTCCAGCAAGGGCGCGATGGCGGCCCAGTGGCCTTCGTCGTGCAGCAGGTAGTTGCCTTCGGCGATCACCAGCCGGGTCTCGGGATGGATCGGGATCGCGCCGGCGATCGGCTCCTCGATCTCGCGGCGGAACTCCGGCGCGTAGATGGTCTCGCCCGCGCGCTGGGCCCGAAGCCGATGCAGCAGCGCGACGTAGCCGGCGCTGTCGAAAGTGTCGGGCGCGCCCTTGCGGGCGGCGCGGCCGAGCCGCTGCAGCTCGACGTTGGCCAGGTGGAAGCCGTCCATCGGGACGATCTGCGACACCTCGGCGAAGGCCTGCTGCAGGCCCGCGGCGAGGGTCGACTTGCCGGCACCGGGCGGGCCCACCAGACCGAGGATCTTGCGTTCGCCGTCCTTCAGCAGGTCGCGGATGCGCGCGAGGTAGCGCTCGGGAATGGCGGGGTTGGAAGGCGCTGCCATGGCGTCACTCCGGTGCGGCCGGCCGCGCCATGATGGCCAGGCCGTCCTTGGGCAGCATCAGCACCAGCGCGACGATGCCCAGGCTCACCACCAGCATCGACAGGAAGGTCAGGTGCAGCGAGCTGCCCAGCGCCAGGCGCAGGCTGGCCTCGTTGGCGTCGAGCACCGGCACGCCCTGCAGCAGCTGGCGCAGTTGCGATTCCGGGATCGCCACGCCGCCGTTCTGCCGCGTCAGGCCGAAGTTGAACACCGCGCCGAAGAAGGTCGCGCCGAGCGCGCTGCCCAGGTTGCGCGAGAAGATGTTCGAGGCGGTCGCGCTGCCGCGCTGCGCGATGTCGACCGACTCCTGGATCAGCACCAGCGAGCTGAGGCTCAGGAGCCCCATGCCCAGCCCGGTGACGAAGGAGCCGATGCCGGCCACCAACGGCGAGCCGTTCGACGCCAGCAGCGCGAAGGCCGAGGCGCCCAGCGGCACCAGCGCGCCGCCGATCAGCAAGAGCCGCCAGAGGCCGAAGCGGTAGAAGGTGCGTGAAGCCAGGGTGGCGCCGATCGGCCAGCCCAGCATCACCATCGTCAAGGTGAGGCCGGCGACCACCGGCGACTGGCCGAGCACCACCTGCACGTACATCGGCAGGAAGCTGGTGATGCCGATCAGGGCCATGCCCGAGAGCAGCGCCGCGCCGTTGACCGAGGCGATGACGCGGCGGCCCCAGAGCTTGAAGGACACCATCGGGTCCGGCGCGCGCCGCTCCTGCACGACGAAGAGCAGCGCCGCGATCACGAACACCGCCACCCAGACCAGCGCCGAGCCTTCGTTGCCGAGGCCGAATTCGGTGAGGCAGATCATCAGCGCCGCGATGCCGATGGTGAAGAGCAGGGCGCCGACCATGTCGATCGAGGCGCGCCGCGCCGCCGGCGCCTCGCGCAGGAAGCGCCAGAAGAGGGCCGCCGCGATGATGCCGATCGGCACGTTCATCCAGAAGATCCAGGCCCACGACAGCTTGTGGACGATCAGCGCGCCGACCATCGGCCCGATCACCGCAGACACCGCCCAGACGCTGGCCAGGTAGCCCTGCACCTTGCCGCGTTCGCGCGGCGAATAGAGGTCGCCGACGATGGTCAGCGCCACCGGCTGGATCGCGCCGGCGCCGACGCCCTGCAGCAGCCGGAAGGCGATCATGGCCGGCATCGACCAGGAGAAGCCGGCCAGCACCGAGCCGACCAGGAAGATCGCGATGCCGACGAACATGACCGGCTTGCGGCCGTACAGGTCCGACAGCTTTCCGAAGACCACGGTCATCGCGGTCTGCGCCAGCAGGAAGGACGCGAAGACCCAGCTGTAGAGGCTCAGGCCGCCCAACTGCGAGGCGATCTGCGGCATGACGGTGGCGACGATCGTGGCTTCGATCGCGACCATGGCCATCGAGGACATGACGGCGGCGATGACCAGCGGACGGTGGGTGCGGGCGGCTGTGGCGAACATGGGCGGGCGCCGGCCGACGGGGCCGAGGCATCGGGAAATGGAATTGGAGGACGACGGAGAAAGCCCGCCATCCTAGTCCCGGCACGGCTTTCCTGCTCGCTGCGTTCGTCTAGCGAACGGCCAGCGCCTCGTAGCCGATGCTGGCCGCGAACAGGACCGCCATCGTGGCCGCGTGCGCCAACGCGGCCGCCGCCATGCCGAGCAGCCACGAACGCCAGCGCGCCCCGCGATAGAACTGCGAGGCGGCCCAGCCGAAGTAGACGTACCAGGCCAGCCAGAAGGCCAGGACTTCTCCCGGCCCCGGCGCCTGGGCCGCGCGCAGGTAGGCGATCGGCACCACCAGCGCCAGGATCACGGCGCGCACGCTCATCGCGTAGGCGGCCAGCACCATGTGCTCGGCCAGCCGCAGCCGGTCGCCCCGGAACAGCAGCGCGGCGGCGCAGGCCAGCAGCGGCACCTGCAGCAGCAGGAGCAGGTTGAAGTGGCGCTGCAGCAGGCCGGTCGGCGTCGATGCCAGGCCGTCCTGCGACAGCACCTGGTAGCCCGACAGGTTGACCAGCAGCGTGGTGAGGCCGACCAACACCACCAGCGTCGCGAAAGGTCCGTAGTGGCGGCGTCGCTTGCCTTCGACATAGTCGCGCGCCACCTCGCCGGGCCGCACCAGCAGCGCCCAGGCGAAGGCCAGCGGTCCGCGCTCGACGCCGACGAAGGTCTGGGTGAGATCGCGCGCGACGTCGCGCAGGTTCAGGCGGCTGGTGTCGGTGCGCTGCCCGCAGGCGGCGCAGAAGACGGCTGCCGGGTCGACGGGGCGACCGCAGTTGAGGCAGCACGGGGTGGGCATGGCGGGCGCAGTCTACGCCCGCCGCCCCGCTGCGCCTGCTCAGTCGTAGTAGCTTCGGCCCGCGCGCAGCATCGACAGCAGCAGCACCGTCAGCGCCGCGCCGCCCGCCGCCGAGATCAGTGCCGCCTTGACCGGCTCGTCGGCGATGTACTGGGCGCAGTTGTCGCGCGCCTGGCCGACCTGCTGCCTGAAGTCGTTGAACTTGCTGCTCGCCTTGTCGACCGCCTTGTTGGCGGCGTCGCGGGCATAGGCGCGGCCGGTCCTGGCCGCGTCGCTGGCGATGTCCTGGGCGTCGCTCGCCACGCCCTTGGCGGTGTCGACCGCCTCGCGGGCGGTCTGCCGGGCGTCCTCGACGTTGGGCCGGATCGCCTGCACTGCGTCGCGGCCGATCTGGTTGGCCTCGTGCACGTGGCCCTGGACGGCCTGGACCGCATCGCGGCCGGCTTGGCGGGCTTCCTCCGCGATCTGCGAAGGCGTCTTGACGTCGTCTGTTTCGATGGCCATGGATGTTCCCTGTTGCTGTGAAGACAAAGAGCGGCACGAGGCCGCCACGAAGTCAATGTCGAACCGGCGGGCGGCGACGGATGTGGGTCCGCGCACGCTGCCTTCGTAGGCCAAGGACTTCGATGGCCTTGCGGGCGTCCATCCCGGCGCGCAAGGGGAAGCGGATTCGACCTACAGGCGCGGCCCGCTTCGCATTCGAGCCTCCGGGCATCCATTAATCAAGCCCTTCAGGAGCATCACCATGAATCTTCGGACCCGCACCTTCACCACCGTCGGTGGCATCGCGATCGCCGTCGCCGCGCTCGCCGGCAGCCCGGCCTGGGCGCAGACCAAGAGCCAGCTCAACCATGCCGACACCTCGGCGCTCAAGGACATGGGCCAGGCCAACATGGACGAGATCGCCGCCGGCCAGTTGGCGCTCGAGAAGACGCAGAACGACCAGGTGAAGAAGTTCGCCCAGATGATGGTCGACGACCACACCAAGGCCCTGAGCGACGTGCAGACGCTCGCCCAGGCCAAGGGCGTCGAACTGCCGAGCGGGCCGGACGTGAAGCACAAGGCCACGATGGTCGAATTCAAGGCGTTGAGCGGCAGCACCTTCGACAGCCGCTACATCAAGCAGGCCGGCGTCGGCGATCACGAGAACGTCGAGAAGATGCTCAAGAAGACGCAGGCCAATGCCAAGGACGCGGATGTCAAGGCGCTGGCCGGCAAGATGCTGCCGGTGGTCGAGCAGCACCTGGGCGAAGCCAAGCAGCTGTCCTCGATGTAGGCCCGGCGGCTTACCAAGCCGCCCTCGAGTTGCGCGAAAGCCGCGCAGCATGAGCACTTTTTGACGCATTGCTCCTTCGGGAACAATGCGTTGCGGGTAACTACGGATACGAAAGTCGTAGTTGCCGCCGAATCATGGCGTCGCCCTGCCTCGTTCGATCACCGTTCGAAAGCGACCCATGATCCATACCTCCCAGGCTCGGATCGTCCCCGCCGCGGAATCTCTTCCGCCAGCGGGTTTTTCGCGCGACGCCTCCGGCTCGCGCGCCGGCGCGGCGGGCCCGTCGCCAGCGGCTCCTGTCGACCCGCGCGCCTTGACGCCCATCGGTCCTCTCGAGCCTGTCGAAGATCCGGAAATCCTGTTCGAAGTGCAGTGCGAAGCCAGGCGTTACTGCTGGTAACGCACCTCCAAGTTGATGAGTAGTTCCTGAAAACGGACATCTCTCTGTCCGACTTCAGGCGCAAACTCGGCGCCGCCGCACGCCTGCGGTCAAGCGTTCGTATTAACTCCGGAGGTTTTCGATGGAACACAGCACTTCACACAAATGGGCCGCCGAATTCATCGGCACCTTCTGGCTAACCTTCGGCGGTTGCGGCGCCGCCGTTCTGGCCGCTGCGTTTCCCAACCTGGGCATCGGCTTCGTCGGCGTCTCGCTGGCCTTCGGCCTGACGGTGCTCACCGGCGCCTACGCCTTCGGCGGCATCTCCGGCGGCCACTTCAATCCGGCGGTGTCGGTCGGCCTGGTGGTGGCGGGGCGCTTCAACGCGTCGGAACTGATCGGGTACATCGTGTGGCAGGTGCTCGGCGCGATCGCCGGCGCCGGCGTGCTGTACCTGATCGCCACCGGCAAGCCCGGCGCCGACCTCGGCGCCTTCGCCACCAACGGCTTCGGCGAGCATTCGCTCGGCGGCTACGGCCTGACCTCGGCGCTGCTGATCGAGACGGTGCTGACCGCGATCTTCCTGATCGTCATCCTCGGCACCACCTCCAAGCGCAACCCGGCCGGCTTCGGCGGCCTGGCGATCGGCCTGTGCCTGACCCTCATCCACCTGATCGCGATCCCGGTCACCGGCACCTCGGTCAATCCGGCGCGCAGCACCGGCCCGGCGATCTTCGCCCCCAGCTATGCGCTGAGCCAGCTCTGGGTCTTCTGGGTCGCGCCGATCGTCGGCGCGATCATCGGCGCGCTGATCTACAAGCTGCTGCTCACGCAGTCGGCGGACGAGCCGCATCCGACCCTGGCGCGGGAATAGGTCACCGACCGCGCGACCCGAGTCTCAGAGCAGGTTGATCCGCTTCGCCTGCTCGGTCAGCTCCGCGCGAAAGGCCGGGTGCGCGATGCCGATCAGCTCGCGCGCCCGCTGCTTGGCCGACTTGCCGCGCAACTGGGCGACGCCGTATTCGGTCACGACGTAGTTCACGTCGTTCTTGCTGGTGCTGACATGTGTGCCCGGCCCGAGCACCGGCACGATGCGCGAGATGCTGTCGCCCTTGGCGGTCGAGGGCAGCACGATGAAGGCCTTGCCGCCGCGCGAGCGATTCGCCGCCCGCACGAAGTCCGACTGGCCGCCGGTGCCCGAGAAGGGCGACGAACCCAGGCTCTCGGAGCCGCACTGGCCGAGCAGGTCGATCTGCAGCGTGGCGTTGATCGCGACCAGGTTGTCGTTCTGCCCGGCCAGGAAGGGGTCGTTGGTGTAGCTGACCGGATGCATCTCCAGCATCGGGTTGCGGTGCATGAAGCGGTAGAGCTTGCTGGAGCCGAGCGCGAAGGTCGCGACCATCTTCCCCGGCAGGTAGTTCTTGCGCTTGTTGGTGACCGCGCCGCTCTCGATCAGGGTCAGGATGCCCTCGCCGATCATCTCGGTGTGGATGCCCAGGTCGTGCTTGCCGGTGAGCTGCATCACCACCGCGTCGGGAATGCCGCCGTAGCCGATCTGCAGGGTCGAGCCGTCGTCGATCATGTCGGCGACGTACTTGCCGATGGCTTCCTGCACGATGCCGATCTTCGGCAGCCCGACCTCCAGCACCGGTTCCTCGCTCTCGACCAGCGCCGCCACCTGCGAGACGTGCACCTTGCAGTTGCCCAAGGCGAAGGGCACGTTCGGGTTCACCTCCAGCACCACCGCACGCGCGCGGGACACCGCGGCCATCGTGTAGTCGGTGCCCAGGCTGAGCGAGAAATAGCCTTCCTCGTCCATCGGCGAGGCCATGCTGAAGACCACGTCGGCGGGCATCAGGCCGCGCTCGATCTTGGCCGGGATCTCCGAGAAGTAGTTCGGGATGAAGTCGATCCAGCCGGCCTGGCCGCCGGCGCGGGTGGCGCCGCCGTAGAAGTAGGCGACGTGCCGCACGTGGTCGACCGTGTCCGGGTCGATGTAGGCGTACTTGCGCATCGCCAGGATCTGCCCGACCTTGACGTCGCGGAAGTCCCGCCGCTGCTCCGACAGCGCGGCCAGCAGGTGCGGCGGTTCGCCGACGCCGGTCGGCACCACGATGAAGTCGCCGTCTCGCACCTCGCGCACCGCGTCGGCGGGGCTGCGGAGTTTCTGTTTGTAGGTCTCGCTGTGCTGCATGTGCTTGTCTTCCTCCGGCCCTTGGGGCGCATCGTTGGTCAGGGTTTGTCGTTCGGCGTGTCGGTGGTGCGACCCAGGCGCTCGGCGATCTCCATCGCGGCGTCCTCGAGCGAGTTGGCCAGGCGGTCGATCGGTTCGGCCAGCGGCATGCGGTCCTCGATCTCGAAGACGCCGCGCATCTGCAGCGCCAGGATGAAGGTTTGCGGCAGCTTGGAGCGCACCCGCATCGCGGTCTCCAGCACCATTTCCTTCTCGTGCTTCGGATCGACGCTGACCACGCAGACCGCGGTGATGTCCGAGTCCTTGAGCGTCGCCGGCCGGTGCTTGCCGACCTCGTCGATCGCCAGGTGGCGGGCGTCGATGTGCATGTCGCGCAGGATACGCACCAGGAGTTCGGTGGCCAGGTCGTCGCCGAGCGCGTGCAGGCCGATGCACAGCACGGTCGAGCCGGCGCTGCCCAGGGCCGGGTCGGCCTGCGTGCCCTGCTGCCGGTGCAGGCGCTGCTCGCGCAGCAGGAAGCCGGGGCTGGATTCTTCTATCAGCGACTTCACCTGGCGCCGCGGCGCACCCTTCTGGGTGCTGCTGCCGAGCGCCTCGACCACGCTGACCACCGCGTTGCGCAGGTCGTGCTGCTGGCGCTGGCTGATCGCCCCGGCGGCCAGGTCGGCGCGGCCCAGCGACAGCGCCGGCATCAGCACCGTGTCGCAGTAGGTGGCGAAGGGCTTGCGTTTGAGGAATTCGCGCGCGCCCTCGATGATCTCGGCCGAGTCGCCCGACAGTGCTCGCTGGTAGAACTTCTGCGGCATGGTCAGCGCCGGGCCGTCGCCGAGCACGATGTCCAGGAAGCCGAGCGAGCGCGTGTGGCGGCCGGCGACCGCCAGGCAGAGGGTCAGCGGGGTCGACATGATCACGCCGATCGGCCCCCACAGCCAGCCCCAGAACAGCGTCGACAGCACGATCGAGAGCGGCGACAGCCCGGTGGCGTGGCCGTAGAGGCGCGGCTCGATGACCTGGCCGACCACCATCTGGATCGCCGCGAAGGCGCCCAGGGTCAGCAGCAGCAGGGTCCAGCCCGGATCGACCGCGAAGGCCAGGAAGCAGGCCAGCGCGGCCGCCACCGGCACGCCCAGGTAGGGCACGAAGCGCAGCACCGCGGTGAGCGAACCCCACAGCACCGCATGCGGCAGCCCGATCAGCGCCAGCGCCGCCCAGACCGCGATGCCGACCCCGAAATTGACCGCGAATTGGCGCAGGAAGAAGCGCGACAGCCGCTCGCCGGCGTCGTTGATCGCGGTGGTGGCGGCGCGCAGGTCGGCGCCGCCGGCCAGGCGGATGAAGCGGTCGCGCAGCGCTTCCTGCTCCAGCAGCACGAAGATGAGCACGATGGTGACGATGCCGGTCATGCCGATCGGGCCGGCCGCCGCCGCCAGCACCCGCTGCGCCAGCGCCGCCGGGCCGGCCGGCGGCTCGTGGATCTCGACCGGGATGATGCCGCCGCTGGCATGCAGGCCGGAGCTGCCGTTGTCGACCGGATCGCCCAGGTCGGCGCCGGCGCCGAGCGTGCTGGTGAGGCGCTCCGCCGCGCCCCAGACCGGGCGCACGGAGCTGACGGTCAGGCCGCGCAGGGTCTCGACCTTGGCCTTGATGGTGGCCTCGTATTGCGACAGGTTGGAGGCCATCTCGACCGTCTGCACGCCGATCACGCCGGCCAGCGCCAGCAGCGCCGCGCCGGCGGCCAGCACTGCCACCAGCACCGAGGAGACGTGCCCGAGCCCGATCTGGCGCAGCTTGCGCACCACCGGCGCGATCGCGAAGCTGAGCAGCACCGCCAGCATCACCGGCACCAGGATCGGGCGGCCGAAATAGAGCAGCGCCAGGATCGCCGCCAGCGTCAGCAGGCCGATCCCCGAATGGGGCACCGGCTGCGGCGCCGGCGTGGTCACCGGCCGCGCGACCACCACCCGCTCGGCGAGGGGCGGCTCGACCCGTTCGCGCAGCGCGCGCTCGTCGCCGAGCGGGGCGGCGGGATGCAACTCGGGATTGGCGATGGACACAGTGCGAACCGATGCGAACGAGGCTGGGGCGGATTGCCCCTGCGTTGTTTCTGAAACTTCGGCCCACTCCTGCGCCGAAGGCCGAATCTCGATTATGCGAGGGCCGGCCGCCGGCCGTTCAGCCCGCCGGGAAGAAACGGTTGGCCGGCCGCGGCAGGCCGAGGTTCTCGCGCAGGGTGCGGCCTTCGTATTCGCGCCGGAAGATGCCGCGCCGCTGAAGCTCGGGCACCACCTTCTCGCAGAAGGCGTCCAGCCCGCCCGGCAGCCACGGGAACATGATGTTGAAGCCGTCGCAGCCCTCGGTCTCCAGCCATTCCTGCATGCTGTCGGCGATGCTCGCGGCGGTGCCGACGAAGGCCAGGCCGCCGTAGCCGCCCAGGCGCTGCGCTAGTTGCCGCACGGTCAGGCCCTCGCGCTCGGCCAGCGCGATGACCCGCTCGCGGCCGCTCTTGCTGGCATTGGTCTCGGGCACCGGCGGCAGCGGGCCGTCGGGGTCGAAGACGGAGGCGTCGGTGCCGAGCGCGATCGACAGCGAGGCGATCGCACTGGCGTAGTGCACGCCGCTGTCGAGCGTGGCGCGCATCGCGCGGGCTTCGTCCAGCGTGTCGCCGACCACCACGAAGGCGCCCGGCAGGATCTTGACGTGGTCGCGCTCGCGGCCGGCCGCCACCACCCGGCGCTTGACGTCGGCGTAGAAGCGCTGGGCCTCGGCCAGCGTGCCGTGCGCCGCGAAGATCATCTCGGCGGTCTCCGCGGCCAGCTGGCGCCCGGGCTCGGAGGCGCCGGCCTGGACGATCACCGGCCAGCCCTGCACCGGCCGCGCGATGTGCAGCGGCCCGCGCACCGACAGGTACTTGCCCTTGTGGTTCAGCGTGTGCAGCCTGGAAGGGTCGAAGAAGAGGCCGCTTTCGGCGTCGCGGATGAAGGCGTCGTCGGCCCAGCTGTCCCAGAGGCCCGTCACCACGTCGTAGAACTCGCGCGCCCGGGCGTAGCGCTCGTCGTGCTCCATGTGGTCTTCGCGGCCGAAGTTGAGCGCCGCGTCGGGGTTCGAGGTGGTGACGATGTTCCAGCCGGCACGGCCATTGCTCAGGTGGTCGAGCGAGGCGAAGCGGCGGGCGATGTGGAAGGGCTCGTCGAAGGTGGTGGAGGCGGTCGCGACCAGGCCGAGATGCTCGGTGCGCTGGCTGAGCGCCGACAGCAGGGTGAAGGGCTCGAAGGAGCTGACCGTGTGGCTGCGCTGGAGCGCCTCGATCGGCATGTTGAGCACCGCCAGGTGGTCGGCCATGAAGAACGCGTCGAAGCGGGCCCGCTCCAGCGTCTGCGCGAAGCGCTTGAGGTGCGCGAAATTGAAATTGGCGTCGGCGAAGGCGCCCGGATAGCGCCAGGCGCCGGTGTGGATGCTGACCGGGCGCATGAAGGCGCCGAGCTTGAGTTGACGTGACATGGGCGGTCGCCGGCCGGGGCCGGATCGGTTGAACGAAAGGGCGGCTCTGGCATATGCTGGCGGCTGTGTGCCGATGCATGTGCCGGGCGTCGCGGCGCTTCATGTTGCCAGCATCCCGCGCTTTTCGCCGGAGCGGCCCTTGCCGTGCGGGCGATGACCCTCAAGACCCCGAAGCCATTCAAGGAGCAGTCAAAGTGGACCGCAGCGCCGACGCCGACGACGTCTTCATCCTCAGCCGCAGCTTCGACGCGCCCCGCGAGGCCGTCTGGCAGGCCTTCACCGACCCGGCGCAGCTGCGGCAATGGTGGGGGCTGCCGGGCTCCGAGCTGCGGGTGCTGCATTTCGAGCTGCGGCCGCACGGCAGCTTCGTCTACGCGATGGCCGCCGCCGGCTACACCATGTGGGGCCGCTTCGTCTACCGCGAGATCGAGGCGCCGGGGCGGATCGTGTTCACCAACGCCTTCTCCAACGCGCAGGGCGGCCTGATCCGCGCGCCCTTCAATCCGGAATGGCCGCTCGAGGTGCTCAACACCTGGATCTTCGACGAGGTGCCGGGCGCCGCCGGCAAGTCCACCCTGACCATGCGCGGCCAGCCGATCGACGCCACCGAGGCCGAGCAGGCGACCTTCCGCGCCGGCTTCGATTCGATGCGGATGGGCTTCGGCGGCACCTTCGACCTGCTGCGCGACCACCTGCGGCGGCGCGGCTGAGCCGACCCGAAATGCGGAACAATCGCGACGGCCCGGCACACCGGGCCGTCGCGCACGGCCGCGTCGAGCCGTCCGACCACCACAGAGGAAAACCGTCCATGTCGAACTTCAAAACGGGCGCTCTCGCCGCCTTGTCCGCCGTCGCCGTCCTTCTGGCCGGCTGCACCACGACCGGTGTCGGCACCGGTGACATCACGCAGAAGGGCAAGCCCGCCGAGGCGGTCAAGTTCACCTGGAAGAGCATCGACGGCGGCATCACCGGCACCATGACCGCGACCCTGCCGGGCGCGGTCTACAGCGGGCCCTTCGTGCAGATCACCCAGCGCACCGAGGCGCAGGCACTGGCGCCGCTGTGGGCCGGCTACCCGCCCGGCTGGACCGACTGGTCCTACTGGGGCTACGGCGGCATGAACATGGGCATGGGCATGCCGATGTACGACGCGGTGCAGTTCTCGACCGTCTACACCGGCAAGGTGCTGGCGAACCTGAAGACGCCCGCCGGCGGCCAGATGCGCTGCCGGCTGCACATGCTGGTGCCGAGCCAGGGCATGTCCGGCGGCGGCACCGGCGAATGCCAGATCCTGAACGGCGCGACGATCAACGCGAACTTCTGAGCGCGCTGCCCGCCTATTGACAGGCTCCGATCCCGGCCGAACAGTGGCGGGATCGCTGACAAGCCTGGAGAACCTCGCCATGACATCCCCTGTCCTGGTTGCCGGCGCCGGCCCCGTGGGGCTGACGATGGCGATGGCCCTGAAACGCCGCGGCGTCGACGTGCGCGTCGTCGACCGCGCCGCGGCGCGCACCGACAAGTCGAAGGCGCTGGTCATCTGGCCGCGCACGCTGGAGCTGCTCGACATCCAGGGCTGCAGCCGGCCCTTCATCGACGCCGGCCTGCAGGCGCACGGCGCGCGCATCCTGGCCGACGACGGCACCGATCTGCTGATGCACGTGCGCTTCGACACCGCCCGCAGCCAATACCGCTTCGCGCTGATGATTCCGCAGAGCGAGACCGAGCGGCTGCTGGAGGAACAGCTGGCGAAGCTCGGCGTGACGGTCGAGCGGCGGGTCGAACTCATTTCCTTCACCGAGGAGGCCGACGGCGTGAGCGCGCTGCTGCGCCATCCCGACGGCCGCGACGAGACACTGCAGGCGTCCTGGCTGGCCGCCTGCGACGGCGCCCACAGCACGGTGCGCCACGCGCTCGCGCTGCCCTTCACCGGCGACACCATGCCTTCGGACTGGGTGCTGGCCGACCTGCAGATCGACGGCGAACTGCCGCGCGACGAGATCACCATCTGCTGGACGCCCGACGGCGTGATGGTCTTCTTCCCGATCGACGCCACCCGCCTGCGGGTGATCGCCGACGTCGGCCTGGCCGCCGCGGACGAGGCGCCGGCGCCGACCCTGCGCGAGATCCAGGCGCTGATCGACCATCGCGGCCCCAAGGGGCTGCATGCCCACGATCCGTTCTGGATCAGCCGCTTTCGCATCAACGAGCGCAAGGTCAAGGACTACCGGCACGGCCGCGTCTTCCTGTGCGGCGACGCGGCGCACGTGCACAGCCCGGCCGGCGGCCAGGGCATGAACACCGGCATGCAGGACGCCTTCAACCTCGCCTGGAAGCTCGCGATGGTCTGGCACGGCGCGGCCGGCGAAGCGCTGCTCGAGAGCTACTCGCCCGAGCGCAGCGCGATCGGCGACCAGGTGCTGCGCGCCGCCGGCAACATGACCAAGGTCGCGCTGATGCGCAACCCGGTGCTGACGGAATTGCGAAGCCTGGCCGTCGGCGCGCTCGGCCACCTGCCGGCGCTGCGCCAGCGCTTCGTCGACCAACTGGCCGAGGTCGACCTGCACTACCACGACAGCCCGCTGACCGAATCGCCGCGCGGCGCGGCGCGCCATCCGGCCGGTGGCGAACGCGCGCCCGACCTGCTGCTGTCGCCGGCGCCGACCGAGACGCCGCGCCTCTACGACGTGCTGGCCACCGGCCGCTTCGCGGTGCTTTCGGTGTCGGCGCCCTTGATGGACCTGCCGCAAGCGCTGCGGCCGATCGCCGCCGCCGTCGCCACCGAGGCGAGCGCCGAATACGTGGGCGGCCACGTCTACCTGGTGCGGCCCGACGGCTACGTGGCGCTCAGCACCGGTGCGGCCGACACGGGGCCGATCCTGGCCACGCTGGAGCGCATCGCGCAGGGGTAGTCCTCTCGCGAGGGCGGCCGCGAGGCCACTAAGATGCCGCTGGTTCGACCCCAACGACAACTTGCCGCGGAGAGAGACACACCCATGGATCCGATCGTCCGTCGCCAGACCCTGGCCGACCTCTTGCATCGCACCGCCAGCCGGTTTCCCACCAAGCCCGCGATCGCCTGCGGCGAGGTGCGCTGGACCTACGCCGAATTCGATTCGCTCTGCCAGCGGCTGGCCGCCGGGCTGGCGCAGCGCGGCGTCGCCAAGGGCGACCGGGTCGCGGTGCTGGCGCGCAACTCGCACGGCTTCATCGCGCTGCGCTTCGCGCTGGCACGGCTGGGCGCGGTGCTGGTGCCGATCAACTTCATGCTGCGGGCGCCGGAAGTCGCCTACGTGCTGCGCCATGCCGGCGCGACCTTGCTGGCCACCGACAGCGGCTTGGCCGAACTGGCGCGCGCCGCCGCGGCCGAGGACACGCAGGTGCGCGAATTCCTCTGGCTGCCTTCGGAGGAGGCGGGCCCGGCGCTTGCCGACATGCTGTCCTTCGACGAACTGGCCGCCTGCACCGCCGCCGCGCCGGCGGTCGAGCTGGCGGGCAGCGACCTGGCGCAGATCGTCTACACCAGCGGCACCGAGTCGTCGCCCAAGGGCGCGATGCTGACCCACGAGGCGGTGATCTCTCAGTACGTGAGCTGCCTCGTCGACGCGGACATCCGCGGCGACGACCTGATGCTGCACGCGCTGCCGCTCTATCACTGCGCGCAGCTCGACGTCTTCATGGGACCGGCGATCTACGTCGGTGCCAGCAACATCATCACCGCCAGGCCGACGCCGGAGAACCTGCTGCCGCTGCTGGAGCGGCATCGCATCACTTCGTTCTTCGCGCCGCCGACGGTGTGGATCGGCCTCCTGCGCTCGCCGCTCTTCGAGCGCACCGACCTGGGCGCGCTGCGCAAGGGCTACTACGGCGCCTCGATCATGCCGGTCGAGGTGATGCGCGAACTGGCGGCGCGGCTGCCGGGCGTGCGGCTTTGGAACCTCTACGGCCAGACCGAGATCGCGCCGCTCGCGACCATGCTCGGCCCCGACGACCAGCTGCGCAAGCCCGGCTCCTGCGGCCGCGCGGTGCTCAATGTCGAGACGCGGGTGGTCGACGACGACCTGAAGGACGTGGCGCCCGGCCAGGTCGGCGAGATCGTCCATCGCTCGCCGCACCTGATGCAGGGCTACTTCCACGACGACGCGCGCACCGAGGCGGCCTTCGAGGGTGGCTGGTTCCATTCGGGCGACCTCGGCACGATCGACGACGAAGGCTTCATCAGCGTGGTCGACCGCAAGAAGGACATGATCAAGACCGGCGGCGAGAACGTGGCCAGCCGCGAGGTCGAGGAAACGATCTACCGCATGCCGCAGGTGTCGGAGGTCGCGGTCATCGGCGTGGCGCATCCGCACTGGGTCGAGGCGGTGGTCGCGGTGGTGGTGCTCAAGGCGGGCCACGCGGCGGCCGAGGACGATGTGCTGGCGCACTGCGTGGGGCAACTGGCTTCGTTCAAGACGCCGAAGAAGGTGGTGTTCGTGGCGTCGCTGCCGAAGAACCCGAGCGGCAAGCTGTTGAAGCGCGAATTGCGCGATGCGTACGGGGCGGTCTTCGATTCATGATCGACTGGCGGCAGCTCGCTTTCTTCAGCGTGTTCGCGCTGGTCCAGGTCGTGGTCTTCGGCTGGATCGAGTGGCGCTGGGGCGCGCGACGCATCGAATGGCGCAAGGTCCTGCTCGCGGACCTGGTCTCGGTGGCCTTCCTCGGGCTCGTGACGCAACGGGTGGCCGCCTACCTCAACGTCTGGACGAATGTCCGGGGCCCCTGGCCCGCAGCGATCGCGACCTGGCCGTTTGCCTTGCGCTTGCTGCTCTTCTTCCTGGTCGCGGACTTCGCCGCCTACTGGATGCACCGGCTGGTGCACATCGGGCTTCTCTGGCGCGTGCACCGCTGGCACCATTCGCCGACCCACATGTACTGGCTGGCGGGAAGCAGGACCTCCATCCTTCAGCAGACGCTGTTCAACCTGCCCTACATCTTCGCCAGCCCGATCCTCGGCGTGTCGCCTTGGTGGGTCGTCAACGGCCTCTTCGTGTTCTACACCCTGGCCAACGGCTGGATGCACATGAACGTGCGCTGGCAGATGCGCGGCGTCGACTGGATCCTGGTCACGCCGCGCAGCCATCACATCCACCACAGCGAAGATCCGCAGCACCACGGCAGCAACTTCGGCGTCGTGCTGTCGGTGTGGGACCGGCTGTTCGGAACCTTCAGGAGCCCGCGGGACATCGATCCGGAGACACTGCGGTTCGGCATCGGGGAGAGGGTGCCGATTGCGAAGCTGGCCGTGGGCCTGTAGGAGGTCTTCGGTCCTTCGGATCGACGACTACACCACCAGCCGATACCCCACCGCCGTCTCCGTCACCAAGTGCCGAGGCTGCGCCGCATCCGCCTCCAGCTTCTGCCGCAGGTGACCCATGTAGATCCGCAGATAGTGGCTCTGCCCGCTGTGCGAAGGCCCCCAGACCTCCCGCAGCAGTTGCCGCTGCGTGAGCACGCGCCCCGGACTGGCGACGAGCACCGACAGCAACCGGTATTCGGTCGGCGTCAGGTGCACCTCGGCACCCCCACGGCGCACCAGCCGCGCGGCCCGGTCCACCTCGACGTCGCCGAAGCGGAACACCGCCTCCGCCGAGTCGTCGCCGCTGCCGGCCCGCGGCCGGCGCAGGTTCGCGCGCACGCGCGCGAGCAATTCGCCGGTGCCGAAGGGCTTCGTCAGATAGTCGTCGGCACCCGCGTCCAGCGCCGCGATCTTGTCGGCCTCGTCGCTGCGCGCCGACAGCACGATGATCGGCACCGCGGACCAGCCGCGCACGTCGCGGATCAGGCCGATGCCGTCGCCGTCGGGCAGGCCGAGGTCGAGCACCAGCAGGTCGGGCTGGCGGGTGCCGGCGGCGGCGAGGCCCTCGCGCAGGGTCGCGGCCTCGTGCACGCGCCAGCCTTCGGCTTCCAGCGCGCCGCGCACGAAGCGGCGGATCTGGGGTTCGTCCTCGATCACGATGGCGGTGGGGCTGCTGCTGGTCATGGTTCGGCGGCTTCGGGCGGTGCCCGGCGCGGCAGGCTGACCGTGAATTCTGCGCCGCCGCCTTCGGCGTTGGCCGCCGTGATGCCGCCGCCGTGCGCGTCGACCACCGCCTTGCAGATCGCCAGGCCGAGCCCGACGCCCGGGGTCGCCGATTCGGCCTGGCCGCGGGTGAACTTGTCGAAGAGCGTCTGCGCATGGCCGACCGCGGCCGCGGGCAGCCCAGGACCGTGGTCGCGCACCGTGACCTCCAACGTGTTGGTGGTGGTGCGCGCTGCGATCTCGATCGGCGGCGCGCCGTAGCGGGCCGCGTTCTCCAGCAGGTTGACCAGCACCCGCTCGATCAGCACCGCGTCGAATTCCACCAGCGGCAGGTCGGGCGGCAGCGCGGTGCGAACCGGCAGCGCGCCGAGCGCCGGCCGGGCCGCGCGGATCGCGGTGCCGACCACTTCCTCCACCGACTGCCAGTCGCGCCGCAATTGCACCGCGCCGCCTTCGAGCCGCGCCATGTCGAGCAGGTTGCTGACCAGCGCATGCAGCTGGTGCGCCTGGGCGACGATCGCCTGCGCGGCGGCCTGCTGCTCGCCGCTCACGGCGGGCATCGCGCGCAGCGACTCGGCCAGCGAGATGAGCGCGGTCAGCGGCGTGCGCACGTCGTGCGAGATGGCGCCCAGCAGCGCGTTGCGCAGCCGCTCCGATTCCATCTCGACCACCGCCTGCTGCGCCACGTCGACGTAGTGCACTCGCTCGAGCGCGATCGCGATCTGGCGCGCCAGCGTGTCGAGTTGCTGGGCCTGCTCGGGGATCAAGAGCCAGCGCGGATCGGCGGGCCGCAGCGCCAGCACGCCGCGCACCCGCATCGGCGCCTTGAGCGGCACGTAGTGCCAGCCTTGCGCCGCCAGGGTCGAGGTGCCGAGGCCGGCCGGCTGGCCCTGGCGGAAGGTCCAGTCGGCGACGCTGGCGTCGAAGCCCTCGGGCGGCGGCGAGGGCAGCTGCAGCCGGTCGCCGGCATCGGCCACCAGCACCTGCGCGTCCCCGCCGAAATGCCCGCGCACCGCAGCGGCGCCGAGCGCCATCACCTGCGCGCTCTCCAGCGCGGCCGACAGCTCGCGCGTCAGCTCGAAGAGCGATCGCGCGCGTCGCTCGCGGGCGGTCGAGACGCCGGCGGCGAAGCGCAGGCCGGCGGTCAATTGCCCGACCAGCAGCCCGACGCCGAGCATGACCGCGAAGGTCACCAGGTACTGCACGTCGCTGACCGCGAACGACAGCCGCGGCGAGACGAAGAAGAAGTCGAAGGCCGCGACATTGAGCAGCGCCGAGAAGGCGGCCGGCCCGCGACCGAAGCGCAGCGCCACGCCGACCACGCCGAGCAGGAACAGCATCACCAGGTTGCTGGCCTCCAGCACGCCGAGCAGCGGTGTGGCGCCGAGCGTGATGGCGGCGGCGACCGCGATGGCCCAGGCGTAGGGCGGCCAGCGCGCCGGTTCGCGTTCGCCGTCGCGGGCTGCATCGCCGAGGTCGCCCACGTTGCGCGCGGCGGGCTGCCAGCGGGCCAGCCGGCGCGAGCTGTCGGCGCGTGCGACTTCGAGGATGTCGAGCGTGGGCGCCTGCAGCGACAGTTCGCGCCGCAATCCGCGCGCGGCGGCGAAGGGCCAGCGGCGCCACCAGCCCGAAGGCGCTTCCGCGCGGCCGATCACCAGCGTCGCGCAGTTGAGCCGCTGCGCATGCGCCGCCAGTTCGGCGCCGACGTCGACGCCCGACAGCACCGCGGTCTGCGCACCCAGCTCCTCGGCCAGCTTCAGCACCGCCAGGATGCGGTCGCGCCGCGAAGCGTCCAGCCGCTGCAGCCGCGGCGTCTCGACATAGGCCGCATGCCAGCGCACGTTGAGCTGCCCGGCCAGGCGGGCGGCGCTGCGCACCGTCTGGCCGGCGCCTTCGTGCGGGCCGACGCAGGCCAGGATCGCGCCGGAGGTGTTCCAGGCCGGCGGCCCGGCGTCGCCGAGCGGGCCGGACTGCTCGACCCGCCAGTCGCGCACGTCGCCCTCGACATGCTCGGCGGTGCGGCGCAACGCGATCTCGCGCAGCGCGATGAGGTTGCCCTTGCGAAAGAAGTTCTGCGCCGCGCGCTCGGCCTGCTGCGGCAGGTAGACCTTGCCGGCCGCCAGCCGGGCCATCAACTCGTCGGCGGTGACGTCGACCAGCACCACCTGGTCGGCCTCGTCGAGCACCGCGTCGGGGACCGTCTCGTGCACCCGGACGCCGGTGATCGCGCCGACCGTGCCGTTGAGGCTTTCGAGGTGCTGCACGTTGAGCGCCGACCAGACCTCGATGCCGGCCGCCTGCAGCTCCTGCACGTCCTGCCAGCGCTTGGCATGGCGCGAGCCGGGCGCGTTCGAATGCGCCAGCTCGTCGACCAGCAGGATCGCCGGGCGGCGGGCGAGGGCGGCATCGAGGTCGAACTCCGCCAGGCTGCGGCCGCGATGTGCCTGCTGGCGCAGCGGCAGCGCCTCCAGGCCGGCCAGCAGCGCGGCGGTCTCGCCGCGGCCGTGCGTCTCCACGACACCGATCACCACCTCGCGCCCGGCCGCCTGCTCGCGCTGCGCCGCGCTCAGCATCGCCCAGGTCTTGCCGACGCCGGCGCTGGCACCGAGATAGATGCGCAGCCGCCCGCGCTGGGCGCGCGCCTCGTCGGCGCGCCACTGCGCGATGAGGGCGTCCGGGTCGGGGCGGAAGTCGTCGTTCATGTCGGGTCGGCGCGCCGCAGGTTAGCGCATCGGCCGGACGCCGATCCGGCGGTCAATGCGTCGCATCGAGCGCCAGGTTCAGCGCCAGCACGTTGACCCGCGGCTCGCCGACCAGGCCCCACAGCGGCCGCTCGGTGTGCTGGTCGATCAGTTGCCCGACCCGCTCCAGCGGCAACCCGTGCAGTCGCGCCACCCGCGCCGCCTGGTAGCGGGCAGCGGCCGGGCTGATGTGCGGATCGAGGCCGCTCGCCGAGGTGGTCACCAGGTCGACCGGCACCGGCGCCGTGTTGCCCGGATCGGCCGCGCGCAGCGCCTCGATGTGGCCCTTGACCGCGCCGACCAGCGCCGGGTTCAGCGGCCCGAGGTTGGCGCCGCCCGAGTTGGCGGCGTTGTAGGGCATCGGCGTGGTCGCCGACGGACGGCCCCAGAAGTGCGCCGGGTCGCTGAAGTTCTGGCCGATCAGCGCGGAGCCGATGGGCTGGCCGTCGCGCAGCACCAGGCTGCCGGCGGCCTGCGAAGGGAAGGCGATCCGGGCGACGCCGGTGACCGCGAACGGATAGACGATGCCGGTCAGCGCGCTCAGAAGCACGAACAGCACGAGGAGCGGACGAAAGATCGAAGTGTTCATGGGATGGACCTCAGGTCAGATGGACCGCGACCAGCAGCCAGTCGATCAGCTTGATGCCGATGAAGGGAACGACCAGGCCGCCGAGGCCGTAGATCGCCAGGTTGCGCCGCAGCAGCGCGGCCGCGCCGACCGGCCGGTAGCGCACGCCCTTCAGCGCCAGCGGGATCAGGAAGACGATCACCAGCGCGTTGAAGATCACCGCCGACAGGATCGCCGACGACGGACTGGCCAGCCGCATCAGGTTGAGCGCGCCGAGCTGCGGATAGGTCGACACGAAGATCGCCGGGATGATCGCGAAATACTTCGCCACGTCGTTGGCGATCGAGAAGGTGGTGAGCGAGCCGCGGGTCATGAGCAGCGCCTTGCCGGTCTCCACCACCTCCAGCAGCTTGGTCGGGTTGGAGTCGAGGTCGACCATGTTGCCGGCCTCCTTGGCGGCCTGCGTGCCGCTGCCCATCGCCACCGCGACGTCGGCCTGCGCCAGCGCCGGCGCGTCGTTGGTGCCGTCGCCGGTCATCGCGACCAGTCGGCCCTCGCCCTGGTATTGGCGGATCAGCGCCAGCTTGTCTTCCGGCGTGGCCTCGGCGAGGAAGTCGTCGACGCCGGCCTCGGCCGCGATCGCGGCGGCGGTGAGCTTGTTGTCGCCGGTGATCATCACGGTCTTGATGCCCATGCGGCGCAGCTCGGCGAAGCGCTCCTTGATGCCGGTCTTGACGATGTCCTTGAGCTCGACGATGCCGAGCACCCGCGCGCCGTCGGCCACCGCCAGCGGCGTGCTGCCGCGGCGCGAGACCTCCTGCGCGGCGCGCGTCGTCTCCGGCGCCATGTGGCCGCCGAGCGATTCGACGTGCTTGCGCACCGCCTCGACCGCGCCCTTGCGCAAGAGCACCGGCGCGTCGTCCAGGTTCGCCGCCGGCGCCGGCAGGTCGACGCCGCTCATGCGCGTCTGCGCGCTGAAGGCGACGAAGCGCACGCCTTCGACCGCCGTCTCGACCGCGCCGTTGCGCCGCGCCAGCTCGACGATGCTGCGGCCTTCGGGCGTCTCGTCCGGCAGCGAGGCGGCCAGCGCGGCGCGCCAGAGCCGCTCGGCACTGATGCCGGGCGCCGGGAAGAAGGCGCTGGCCTGCCGGTTGCCGTGGGTGATGGTGCCGGTCTTGTCGAGCAGCAGCACGTCGACGTCGCCGGCGGCCTCGACCGCGCGGCCCGAGGTGGCGATCACGTTGGCCTGCAGCATGCGGCTCATGCCGGCCACGCCGACCGCCGACAAGAGGCCGCCGATGGTGGTCGGGATCAGGCACACCAGGAGCGCGACCAGCGCGGTCAGCGAGACCACGGTGCCGGCGCCGGCGGCGCCGACGCTGAACTGCGAAAAGGGCAGCAGGGTCGCGGTGACCACCAGGAAGACCAGGGTCAGCGCCACCAGCAGGATGGTCAGCGCGATCTCGTTCGGCGTCTTCTGGCGCTTGGCGGCCTCCACCATGCCGATCATGCGGTCGAGGAAGGACTCACCGGGGTTCACCGAGATGCGCACCACCAGCCAGTCCGACAGCACCCGCGTGCCGCCGGTGACCGCCGAGAAGTCGCCGCCGGATTCGCGCACCACCGGCGCCGATTCGCCGGTGATCGCGCTCTCGTCGACCGAGGCCACGCCTTCGATCACTTCGCCGTCGAGCGGCACCACGTCTTGCGCTTCGACCAGCACCACGTCGCCGCGGCGCAGCTCGGGCGCCTGGATCGGCAGCCAGCCGGCGCCGTGGCGCGGCTGCTGCAGCTTCTTGGCCCAGGTGTCCTTGCGCAGGCCCCGCAGCGACGCCGCCTGGGCCTTGCTGCGGCCTTCGGCCAGCGCTTCGGCGAAGTTGGCGAAGAGCACGGTGAACCAGAGCCAGATCGACACCGCCAGCACGAAGGCCGGCGGCATGCCGGTGTCGCCGTCGAAGTCCAGCGAATGCAGCCAGAGCAGGGTGGTCAGGATGCTGCCGATGTAGACGATGAACATCACCGGGTTGCGGAACTGCACGCGCGGGCTCAGCTTGGTGAAGGCGGCCCACAGCGCCGGGCGCATCAGGGTCGCGTCGAACATCGAGGCGGGAAGGGAAGGCTTGTTCATGTTCGTGCTCCTCAGCGGACCCAGAGCACCAGGTGCTCGACCGTCGGGCCCAGCGCCAGCGCCGGCACGTAGTTCAGGAGGCCGACCAGCAGCACGGTGCCGATCAGCAGTGTGACGAAGAGCGGCCCGTGCGTGGGCATCGTGCCGGCGGTGGCCGGCAGCCGCTTCTTGGCCGCCAGCGCGCCGGCGATCGCCAGGACCGGCACGACGACGCCGAAGCGGCCGATCCACATCACGAGGCCGAGCAGCGCGTTGTAGAAGGGCGTGTTGGCCGAGAGGCCGGCGAAGGCGCTGCCGTTGTTGTTGCCGGCCGAGCTGAGCGCGTAGAGGATCTCCGAGAAGCCGTGCGCGCCCGGGTTGGCGATGCCGGCCTTGCCGGCCTCGGCGACCACCGCGATCGCGGTGCCGGCCAGCACCAGGATCGGCGTGACCAGGATCGCGATCGAGGTCAGCTTCATCTCGTGGCTCTCGATCTTCTTGCCGAGGTACTCGGGCGTGCGGCCGATCATCAGCCCGGCGATGAAGACGGCCAGCACCGCGAACACCAGCATGCTGTAGAGGCCGGTGCCGACGCCGCCGAAGACCACTTCGCCCAGCTGCATCAGCACCATCGGCACCATGCCGCCGAGCGGCGTGAAGGCGTCGTGCATCGCGTTCACCGCGCCGCAGGAGGCGGCGGTGGTGACCGCGGCGAAGAGCGCGGAGGCATCGATGCCGAAGCGCAGTTCCTTGCCTTCCATGTTGCCGCCGGCCTGCAGCGCGCCATGCGCCTGGTCGATGCCGAGCGCACCCAGCAGCGGGTTGCCGGCCTGCTCGGCGGGAATGACCACCAGCACCGCGGCGACGAAGAGCAGCGCCATCGCCGCCAGCAGAGCCCAGCCCTGGCGCCGGTCGCCGACCACGCGGCCGAAGGCGAAGCACAGGCCGGCCGGGATCAGGAAGATCGCCAGCATCTGCACGAAGTTGGTCAGCGCGGTGGGGTTCTCGTACGGGTGCGCCGAGTTGGCGTTGAAGAAGCCGCCGCCGTTGGTGCCGAGCATCTTGATCGCCTCCTGCGAGGCGACCGGACCCATGGCGAGTGTCTGGGTGGTGGTGTTCGCTTCCTCGGTGAGCGCGTTGCCGGCGGCGTCCTTCAGCGGCTGGCCCGCGGCATCGAGCTTCGGGTTCTGCCAGGTGGTGGCTTCTACCGTGGTCACCGTGCGGTAGCCGTCGAAGTTCTGGATCACGCCCTGCGCGCTGAAGAACAGCGCCAGCACGAAGGAGATCGGCAGCAGCAGCCACAGCGTGATGCGCACCAGGTCGGCCCAGAAGTTGCCGACGAAGCCGCGGCCGTCCGTGCTCCGTGCCGCGAAGCCACGCGCCAGCGCGAAAGCCACCGCGATGCCGGTGGCGGCCGAGAAGAAGTTCTGCACCGTGAGGCCGAGCATCTGCGTGAGGTAGCTCATCGTCGCTTCGCCGCCGTAGCCCTGCCAGTCGGTGTTGCTGGCGAAGCTGGTCGCGGTGTTGAAGGCCGAGTCGGGCGAGACGGCGGCCATGCCCGCCGGGTTGAGCGGCAGCAGGCCTTGCAGCCGCTGCAGCGCGTAGAGCGCCAACGCGCCCACGGCGTTGAAGGCCAGCAGCGCCAGGGCATAGGCGCGCCAGTGCATCGGCTGCCGATCGGGCTCGATGCCCGCCAGCCGGTAGAGCGGCGCTTCGACGCGCTGCGTCCAGCGCGGCAGCCGCGACTCGCACAGCGCGGCGAGGAAGCGCCCGAGCGGCCAGGCCAGGAGACCGAGCACGATGAGGAAGAGGGCCGGCAGGACCCAGGCGGAGGAAGTCATCAGAACTCCTCCGCGCAGATCAGCGCGAACACCAGATAGGCGAAGAGCAGCACCGCGACCAGGCCGCCGAAGCCGTAGAGGACTTCGAGGCTGATCATGGCCGCTCCACCTTCGGCGCGTCGAGCCGACCCAGGCCCCGCACCATCCAGGCGACCAGGCCCCACAGCGCCGCAAGGGCGGCGATCCACACGATATCCATCGAGAACTCCACGAGCTGAACAGAGAGGTGATCAGTCTCGGGAGGGGCGCGTAAAAACAGTGGAGAGAGTGGGGGTGCGGGTGTAAAGAAAGTGCAAATGCGGGCGGGCTGGGAGCCGGCCGCCCTTTTCTAGCGCAGCGTCACCACGGTGCTCGGTGACTTCATCTGGGTCAGAGCGCCGAACGCTCCACGACCACCTCACTGATCTGCACCTCGGGTCGAATATCCGAGTACTTGGGGATGTCGCCCATGATTTCCTGCTGGTGCTGGCCGGAGGCCGCCCGGTAGGCTTCGGCAGAAGTGCAAAAGAAATCGCACTTGGCCACGTAAACAGGGTCAGTGCCCGGCGCACGCCCCGAGATGCCCTTGTCCACCGTGTAGTAAAGGCATGCGTCGTCGAGCAGCCGTTTCATCATCGGCATGTGGCTCTCGCGGTAGTAGGCATGATCGAATCGCGCACCCGCGGTGTACGGGTATATGACACTGACTTTGATCATTTAGATTTCTCCTGTGGTTGAACGGTGGTCGATACGCCGACGACTCAAGCCGGGAATCGTGCAGCCGCCTCTTCCAGGGGCAAGCGCAGCCCGTTCGTGAGGTAGCTGACGGTGCGATAGAAGCCGGCCAGCATCAGCAGTTCCATGACGGCTTCTTCGTCAAAGTGCTTCCGCAACTCGATCCACAGCGTTTCGTCGATGTCGGAGTGCTCGTGCAGCGAGTCGCACAGGCGCAGGAGGACCTGTTCCTCGGCCGACCAGCAGGCTTCGTTCGCCGAGCCCGTGACGGTGGCCTGAACCTGCGCTGGTGTCAGCCGGCCGAGGCGCGAGAAGGCCGCGACGTGGACGCCCCATTCATATTCGGATCTGCACAATGCCGTGGTGCGGTGAATCACGATTTCGCGCTGCCGGATGTTCAGGTTGCCCTTGTCCAGCAACCCGCCGGCAAAGAACTTCTGGAACAGACGAGGGTCGCGGGCCAACGTCGTGAACAACCGCAAGGGGGGCTGTCCCTTCATCAACCTGTCGAGTGGTCTGGAGATAGCTTCACCGAATGGCGGAATTGCCGGCTCGATGCGTGCGGACATACGAACTCCTGGTGCGAGTGCCGACGCATCGTAGGCTCAATGCTGTATAAAGTAAAGCATGACGACGCCTCGTATCGGTCGACCAGTTCGCGGTTCAACCACCGGCCGCCCCATCATGGTCGCCCTCGATCTGCTGGGACGGCGGACGGCACTGCGCGTTCTTTGGGAACTTCGGGAGGATCCGCTGACCTTCAGGGCTCTGCAAGACGCCTGCGAGACGAACACCAGACTGCTCAATATGCGGCTCACCGAGTTGAGAGACGCCGACCTCGTCGACCATGCCGAGGGTGGCTATCGGCTGACGGACGAAGGGCGACGGCTGGTGAAGGCGCTCAAGCCGTTGTCGGCCTGGGCGGCCCAATGGGGGCAAGAGAAACCATGAGATGGTGACTCGCACCACACGTACTGGCGAGCCCGGGGCGAGGCCAATGCCCCACGATGCGCTACCGGATTCGGGGACGGTCGACCTATTGCGCCACGGACTCCGTATGCAGCACCGCCTTCCACGCCCCGTCACGTTTCGCGTAGACGGTCGATGTGTGGATGACGAGGTGGATCGCCACACGCTGTCGATGACCATCGACCACCATTGTGTAGGTCACGATCGCCATGTCAGGGGTTGGAAAAGTGGCCTTCGCATCTTCGACTTTGATCTCGCTCAGGTCCAGGGCCAGCATGCCTCGGACCTCATCCGCCGCCGTCTTGATGCCGTCCCCTGCAACTCCGATGTATTGCGCGGAGAAATGCCTGACGAACTCCGGTTCGTCCTTCGCCTTGAACGCAGCCACCGTGGCTTTCTCCATCTGGATCAGCCGGTTCGCGACATCGGCGTTAAGTCCTGCTGCGGTTCGAGAGTTCATCATTTCGACCCCTGCTTCATTCGACCGTCGAAGGTGACTTGGAGCGGGCCTTGCGCCCCTCGGTAGCTGGCCGCAATGTTGCTGTGCGGCCGCGAGGCGGTCGCAGGTCTTGAACTCCGGAAAACGTAGGAGGAAATCCGAAGAACCGACCCTGCGCGGTCAGATGCGTTGCCAGGCGCGATGGCAGCTGGAGATCACATTGCGATCGCTACCTTTCCAAGCAATTGGCCTTCATGAAATGCTCGCCCGGTATCGGAATCCTGATGTTGGCGCCCAACGGGTGCATCGACTGAACGACAGCCAAGCTGGTCTCGATCGAGGGCACGCAAGGCCGGATCGTCTTGCAGATAGCGGTCGCCGCAGGTTCTGCGGCCGAGATCAACGGCTACATGCTGGTCGCCTTCGAGGAATTCGACACGATGCTTCAGTCGAGTCTGGTGCAGACACTGGTCAACGACGACGTGAGAGACTGATCGCGTCCTGGCGGATCGGCAGGCGCGACGTTTTTGTGCAGGGCGCCACCTACCCCTGGCACAGGCAACACTGAGCTCGCGGGGCGTGTCATTCGCCTTTATCGGCAGGCCAGGCCCGAACTTGACATGTCGTGTGCGAGGCCATGTCAATGACATACCTGAAGCGCACCTCGCGCTTCTCGACCTTCGAGTAGGCGTCGTCGATGTCCTGGAATTCGATCAACTGCCAATCGGGGCCGATGCCGTGCTTTGCGCAGGACTCGAGCATCTCCTGGGTGTCGGCGATTCATTGGAAGGTCGTTGACTAGACCTTGCCAGGCCAGCCGGGCAGATACGCGGACCTTTTTGACGCGGCCAGCTTCAGCGCATCGGCCAGCGCCTTCTTGGGGTCGGTCTTGAGGAGCTTCGCGGGCAACTCCGCGCGGAAATGGTTGGCCCAGAGGAATTCGAGGAACGGCTCGTCGGACTTGGCGAACCCGCCGGCCTCCAGCACGTCCGCGACCAGGCTGCGATAGGGGTCGTTCTTCAACGCCTCGAAGTTGTTCGGGATGTCTGCGAAGGGGCGCCGGCGGCCCCGGCTGTCGTACGGATGCACCCAGCTGAAGTGGTCCAGGAAGATCCAGAACGCCTCCTGCTTGAGGTGGGACAGGTCGTGCGCGATGCCAACCGCGACACGGTCCGATTCCTCGCACACCAAGGCGACAGCCGCGTGATGATGGTCGAGGATGTAGTAGGTCTTGCCGGGACCGATCACGGCGGGGAACAACTCCTTTCGCATCGCGTCCTTGCGCTCGGCCGGCTTCAGCTTCTCCCAGGACTTTCGCTTGGCATCGACCTCCTTGAAACCCACCGTCATCTGCGTCGGGCGCAGATCTTCCAGCTTGACTTCCACCAGGGTCGAACCAATGCGATACATATGAACCTCACGAAACAGCGAAGGAGACCATTGTGCAAGGTGCGATTGGATGGTTGTTCGGGGAGGGACCCGACCTCGAGGTTTGGCAGATGACCGCCCGCGGGTTTCTGTTCTTCAGCTTCACGCTGCTGTTGATTCGAGCCTCGGGCCGACGCTCATTCGGTCAACACGGCACCTTCGATGCATGCGTCACGGTCCTTCTCGGCGCGGTGTTGAGCCGGGCCGTGGTAGGAGCGTCACCCTTTTGGGCAACGATTGGGGCGGCGGCCGCGCTGGTGGCGATGCATCGGCTGCTGGCGATCGCCTGTATCCGTTTTCCCAGGTTCGAGGACCTGGTCAGCGGCCGGGAGATCGTCCTCGTCAGCGACGGACGTATGGATGAGGCAGCAATGCGGCGTGCCTTGTTGACGAAGCGAAACCTTGCGGAGGCGATCCGGCAAAAGCTCGGCGACGTTGGTGTGGAAGACGTGAGTCAGGCTCTGCTCGAGCGCGACGGCAAGATCACGGTGATCGGCAGGAGGCGCGATGGCCGATAAAAGCTACCTACGGCCGGCTCAGGTAGTCGGCGATCCAGGCCCGAGCCTTCGGTGCCAGCGCGGCGCGGGCCACTGGCAGATGTTCGATGCGGCCGCCGATCAAGATCCGGCACATCACCTTGTCTGTGCGCTTCACGACGCCGACGTAGCTGCCACCCTCGTATTCGACGTCCAGCGTCCAATCGGGCGGCGCAACCGGCGGATTGGCAGTCGGGCTGGCCGAAAGCGCATCGATGTTCACGATCCGTTCCCTGAGTGAAATTCTTGTACGAAGTTTAAGACAAGATCAAAGCAAGCGTGGTCACAGCCTGGCCAGTTCGGCTCGGACGTGGTTGCCGGCGTTGCCGAAGTCGTCGTCGGCGCAACTCAAGCCGATCACGGGGCAGCGCTCGACGATCAGATCCGCCTAGCAGGGTGGGCGGCCATCGACTGGCCGCACTTCGCCCAGCAGTGGGACTCCCGCGCGCCTCTCGCACCCAATGCATGAAGCCGGTTGCCGCCCTGCAGCAATAAAAGGACGTCCTCAGTCTCGACCAGGACGCTTGCCCTACAGAGCGCACGAACTTCGCAATTTGGTCAGCCGATAGTCAGATTAACCAAATTGAAGTCAGTCATTGGTCAGGATCTGACTTCGAGCAAGATGCTTTTGACTGCCTTAAGCCGCCGGTAAGCCACGGCAAAACAGACTGCGCCAACACGCACCAGATCGAGTGTGCGCTGCGACCGCAATAAGCGCGTTTGGTCGGCAGTAAGCACGGGCCGGATGGCAATCCCAACGTCTTCAGCGGAGAGGGAATCTCTCCCTCGCCGTCTCTTATTCGTGGCGGGCCAGTCTTGAAAAAAGGAAGGAATGGGACGCCAAGCTGCAATGACTCTGCGTGTCGATGCTGACGAGAGAGACAGAAAGATTGTTTGCGACAGCTTGGCGACAATGCGGCAGAGCCACAATCTTTGGTGTTATGTCACTGCCTATGTGATCGCCTGGACTGCGCTGACTTTCTCGGCCAACAGCGCGATTCCTGGTGGTGATGCTATCGAGGCGTTTAATTGGGCAGCTAATCTTGACTGGGGTACACCACGAAGTGGTTGGCTGGTCGGATTGGTCATGTATCCCGCATTGCTCTTCAAGAGCATCACAGTGCGAACTATGTATTGGTATTTCGCGCACTTTGCTGGAGTGGGCATCGGCATGATAGGGGTGTGGAAGCTGGCGCTGCGCCTGACGCACTCAACGCAACTCGCGTGGTTGGCAGTCCTGGCGCTTCACCTGAATGTGGCCATCAGTACGGACGCCCAGAATCAAAATGACAACTACCTGCTTGTCATGTTGTGGCCGTGGTTGTTCTATCTGTTCATTCGGGCCGGATTCGACAACACTCGTTTTTGGATTCCGTTCGGCCTGCTTGCAGGTCTGGCAATGATGGCCAAGTACTCGACGCTTGCCTTGGTATGGAGTGTCTTCGTCTTGACGTTGAGCACACCGACGCTGCGAAAAAGCTACCGCCAATTGTCGATCTACTATGGCATCGGGTTGTTTTTCTTGGCCGTCGTCCCCAACCTCGTCTGGCTTTGGCAACATGATTTCGTAGCCATTCATTGGTTTGCGGACGATGCAAAGAAGGGCTTCGCGCTCTCGACAATAGTCGCGATTGTTGTCAGTTTTATCAGTGTCCTGCTCCCATTCTTCGCACTATGGTTGGCGGGAATAAGATTTCGATGGCCACCGTATCGGCCGGCGCGGAGCGCGATCATCTGCATGTTGCTGCCTACGCTTCCCATTCTTGTCTATTTGATGATCTATCCGACCAGCAATCCGAGTCGCGTCGCAGAATGGCTGCGTCCGTTTGGTATTCTGGGTCCACCGCTGTTCGTCTCTTGCATCTGCAATATACCGAACTCGATGTATAGAAAGATTTTCATAACGTTGTCGGGTATCGGCTGCATGATGTTTATCGGATATGCCACGGCCAAGGGCACCAACTTTCGCAATACATACTTTCGAGGCAGTGGTGCCGCAGTAGCCGGTGCCAAAGCGCAAGACCTCTGGCACTATCGTTACAGTTCGCCGTTGTACTACGTAGGTGGAAGCGATATTTCCAATATGGCGGCGTTCTATGCGAGCGATTTCCCGGCGCTTCTCAGGGCGTGGTCCGATACCAAGCAGCCCAACGTTTTCACGCTGGGTTTGCGTGCTTCAGAGGTGCGTCGACGCGGCGCACTGCTCATGGGCACCCCGGGAATCTCCTGCGCTGCAGCCGACTTCTCCGAGATCTTGCAAGCCTGGCCAGATCTGCATATCGATGC
The DNA here is from genome assembly GCF_009765735.1 of Xenophilus sp. L33. Classification (GTDB taxonomy): domain Bacteria; phylum Pseudomonadota; class Gammaproteobacteria; order Burkholderiales; family Burkholderiaceae_C; genus Variovorax. The sequence goes on along the minus strand of NZ_LMUW01000036.1, from coordinate 41,942 downwards.
TGAGGAAGAGATTCCTTTTGCCGATTCTCCGTCCGACCCCGTACAGCCCTTGTGTCTGGCCTTCGTGGCGCCGCAATCGGAAACGCCCAGACCTCGCGGCTACGGCTAAGCGTGTAGCCGCCAAGTGCAAACGGTCGACGAAATCTAGGCTTGCTTCAGATCGACCGCAGCTGGATGGTCAGCCAGCGGAATGAACCGTTCTGTCAACGGTTCGAGCGCATCGATAGAGCCAGTCTCGATGTCATACACCCAGCCGTGCAGTGCGAGCACACCCTGCGAAAGCGCCACAGCAACCGAAGGGTGCGTCCGCAAGTTGTTCAACTGAGCGATGACGTTTGCCCGAACCATTCCGTCCACCCGAGACTGCTCGTCGTTGTGTGGTCGTGCCTCGTTGATCATGCGGGCGGCGTCGGCATGGCGCAGCCAGCTCTTCACGGCAGGCATGTTGTCCAGACAAGCGCAGGTTGCGATTGCCTTCATCGCGCCGCAGTCTGAGTGTCCACAAACAACGATGTCGCTGACCTTCAAGGCCGAGACCGCGAATTCAACCGTGGCCGAAACGCCTCCAGGTTCGGGGCCGAAAGAAGGAACGATGTTCCCTGCATTCCGAATCACGAAAAGGTCTCCGGGCTCACGCTGCGTCACCAGCTCAGGCACCATCCGGCTGTCCGAACAAGAAATGAAAAGTGCGGTAGGGGTCTGGCTGGTGGCCAGTTCACGAAAGAGCTCCTTGCGGGTGGGAAACACTTCCTTCTGAAAACGCAGGAAGCCCGCGACGATGTCTTGCATGGTTCGGGTATGAAGGGTCAAAGGTATTTCTCCGTGTGCGACACACCGGTGCAGTTACGTCTGGCGTAACGCCAGTCAACCGATGGTATTTTGCCCGGCGCGATCGCTCCTACTGAGCACCCGGCTGGCCCGCAGCCGGCATGCCCTCTTCATCGATCGAATGCGACTCCTTGCGTCGCCCTGCGATCTTTGCGCGCTGCGCCAGCCGCACGTAGAACTCCGCGACCTCGCGCAGATCCTGCTCGTCCAGGTCCTCGATCCCGATCATTCGGTTGCTCGCTCCGTGGCTCGAAGCCAGCAACTCGTTGAGCTTCAGGTGGACGGCGACGCTGTCCTTGTTCTGGCTCTGCTGGATCAGGAACACCATCAGGAACGTCACGATGGTGGTGCCGGTGTTGATCACGAGCTGCCAGTTCTCGGAGTACTTGAACGCCGGCCCGGTCAGCGCCCAAATGACAACCGCGAGCAGGGCCATGCAGAACGCCGTCGGGGACCCTGCCCAACGCGTGATTCGACTGGCGAAGCGGTCGAAGAGCGAGAGCAGCTTGGCGTGTTCGGCATAGGCCACGCTGCTCGTGTTGGGCATCGAGCCGAGCGCACCGTCCGAGGGGTGGGGTTGGGTGTGTTTCATTCCGCCTTATAGCCTCGCGGCCTGTATTCGGGCTGACCCGGTTCACTTGTCGACGTAGGACGCCGGCCACTCGCGGTCGAGCGCATTTGCTGCACCGCCGAACTTCAGCGACCCGACGATCAGTCATCGGCCCTCGGTCGATTCGAGAGGTTTCCATGAGCAACCCATGGACGAAGAAGAACCCGTTGATGAGCATGTGGCTGAGCACTGCCAACAAGGCCGCGGGCTCGGCACGAGGCCATGCCACGAGCGCAGCGCGGCGTCAGATCGGGGCAGCGCAAGCCGATGCGGCTCGGCAGATCGTGGACTTCTGGAGCGGCGTGCCCGCTCGGGCAGCGCCAAAGCAGAAAGCTCGTCGCTGACAGTGGAGGCGGCGAGTGCCGCGATCCGATTCGTGATCAGCCCTCGTCAATGCCGATGGGCGTGCTGGTGATGGATGTCGGGATAGTGCTCGTGGCTGTGAACGACGGGGTCGTGCCGATGCCAGTGGGTGTGCTTGAGGCCAGTCGCCGCGCCGTCGGCATGGCCATGATGGTGATGGGCGTCATGCTCGTGTTCGTGGCTGTGTTCCATAGGCTCGTGTGCATGCGGGTGTGCGTGCCGCTCCGTCAGATGCAGCCAGACGCCGATGCCCATGAGCACGCCGGCGATGCCGAGTTGAAGTGTCAACGGCTCACCGAGGAGGCCGATCGCGAGGAGGGCGCCGAAGAACGGCGCCACCGAAAAGTACGCACCGGTGCGCGCCGTGCCCAGGTGCCGCAGTGCGACCACGAACAGCACGAGGCTGGTCCCGTAGCTCAGGAAGCCGAGCACCCCCGCGCCTGCCACGACCGCAAAGGAAGGCCAGGTCGCGCCTGTCGCGACGGCCAGAACCAGGTTGGTGCTGCCTGCGGCGAGGCCCTTGATCATCGCGATGAAGGAGGCGTCGGCGACCGACACCTTGCGCGTCAGGTTGTTGTCCACCGCCCAGGCAACGCAGGCGCCGAGCACCATGAGTGCTGGCCGAACATCGCTCGCTGCGATCGAATGAGGCCAGCTGAGGACGACAGCACCCAGGACGATCGCGCCCATGCCCGCGGCGATGCGAGCGTCGACGTTCTCCTTGAACACGCACCAGGCCAGGAGCGCAGTGAACACGGCTTCGGCGTTCAGCAGCAGCGATGCGTCCGCCGCGGCCATCGCGGCGAGGCCCTTCATCAGCAGCAAGGGGCCGACCACGCCTCCGGCCAGGACGGCGCCCGCCAGCCACGACAACTCGGCACGCGCAAGCTTGACCCCTGGTGCCCTGGACAGCACGCGGTACAGGAACAGGCCGATGCCGGAGCCCAGGTACAGCAGGCCCGCGAGCAGCCATGGGCTCGTGTGCGCGAGCAGCAACTTGGCGACGGGCGTGCCCGCGCCGAACAGTGCCGCTGCTCCGATGGCAGATACCACGCCGCGATTCGCGTGTGCGTTCATGGCTCGTTTGTACAGCCTAAATGTTTCGAGTCCTGGAGCCAGGCCTCAGCTGACCGCTCGTTGGTGCTCGCACTGTCCGTGCGCGCCTTGCGCTAGGCGGTCCGTGCCGCGGCTCTGAAGGTCATCTGAGGCGTGTCGGTCCTGAACTTGGAAGCCGACCGCATCGAGGCACCCTCGGAACCTGCAACCTATGATTCGATCTTTCAATTCGGAGGACGAATGCTGGCTGGGAAACTCTCGAGGAACTTTGCGATCGTCGCCGTTTCCATGCTTTGGCTCTCCTGCGCGCCGCAAGCCGCCACAGCGCCGGCTCAAGTGGATGTCAAAGGGGGTCGCGACCACCCGCTCGTTCAACGATTCGACGGCTCTTGGATGATCGGATACAAGGCCAGTGAATGGGAACAGGCCCGGTTTCCGACGGGCATGGCAGTCAAGGATGGCAAGTGGGTCGAAGCAGCCAGCGTCGAAGGTCGCGTCACGAAGGCCATCTATGTGGCCCCCGCCGGCAAGTCGCCTTTGGAGATCTTCCGGAACTACGAGCAAGCGCTGGTCGCTGCGGGTTTCCAGCGTCGCTTTTCGTGCGAAAGCCAGTGCGGTCCGCTTTACGCCGTCATGCGCGGCGGCAACCGATACGCCGCCGGAATGACGTGGGCCAATGGCAGCGTCGTCAGTCCCGGTGGCAGCCGCTACAGCCTCGACGAAAGCGTCGTCAGCGATGAACAGGGTCGCTTCTGGTACGGCACGCTTGCGCGCAACGGGCAGGAGGTTCATGTGCTCGTCTACACCGGCGTCGCCGGCAATGAGACCACCAACATGGCCGCCACGTACCTCCAGGTCGTCGAACCCAAGGCGATGCCGACGGGCCAGGTGAAGGTCGACGCGAACGCGCTCGACCAGGGATTGAAGACCAACGGCAAGATCGCGCTCTATGGGCTCTTCTTCGATACGGGCAAGGCCGACATCAAACCGGAGTCCAAGGAGCAATTGGCCGAAATGGCCCAACTGCTTCAGACGCAACCCGCGCTGCGCGTCTACATCGTCGGCCACACGGACAATCAGGGCGCCCTGGACTCGAACATGACGCTGTCGCAGCAACGGGCAGCGGCGGTCGTGAACGCCTTGGTCGTCGGCTACAAGGTCGACGGCAAGCGGATGGTCGGGCGCGGGGTTGGCAGCCTTGCACCACTGGCGAGCAATGCGTCCGACGAAGGCCGGTCAAGGAATCGCAGGGTCGAGCTGGTGCTTCAGTAGGCGGCAGCGCGAGTGGCGCTTGGCCAGGAAGATCGAACTCGTCGCCGATACCTGGCCATCACTGCGGCGTGGCTCGCGACATGGAACACACCCGGACCGCAACCAGGCAGCCCAATGCGCCGCTCGCGAACATCTGAATCCGGGAGCGGTGCAAGCCAGCCGGCGAAATCAGGAACGCGTGGCCTCAACCGTCAAAGCGCGATGGCAATCAGGGTCGCGACCACAACGCCCGCGACGGCCAGGGTCACCAGTCGACCCGCAGTGAATGCCCGTGCGCGCTGCAGCGCACGAAAGGTCGTGAACCACTGCCCCTTCGCGATTTCACAATGGCGCATGTGCGAGGCCAATGCGGCCGTGTCGACGGCGACGAAGTCGACCGGCGACAAGGAGACGAATGCGGAGGAGGACATGGCAGCGATCCTGAAGGCCCAGGGGCTGCCGCAGGATCGCGAGAGCTGGTTGAACGTGCGCGAGGGTAACCCTTAAGCGGAGCCCGTGGGAATCTCAGGCCATTAAATCGCGCCGAGGAATCTCGACCGCATCCTCGCCCCGCCATGCACACCGACATGGCTCGGCTCCTGCGCCGTCATGCGTTCGCCCCAGCGCGGGTGCGCAAAGGGGCGAAGCAGGTAAGCCTCGACGTCGGCGGCATCGCTGCCCACGGCCTGGATCGCGAGGCGCAACTCGGGTTCGGTGATGTCGAAATGTCTGCACCACTGCTCGGCCTGGTAAGGCTCCTGCAGCAGGATGCGGGCTGCGCCGTGGCGCACCTCGTGATAAGCGTCAGTCATGGCGCGCATGCTCTCACCCGAGCCATGCGGCAGGGTCGGCGCCGGCGACCTTGCCTTGTAGTGCGAGTCCTACATGTCAATCGGCCTTCGCCGTCTCGGCAGCGATCGCCTGCAGCAGGCGCGGGTCGTCGGCGGTGACGTCCGGCGCGAAGCGGGCAACGGCGCGACCGCGGCGGTCGACCAGGAACTTCTCGAAGTTCCAGAGCACGTCCTCGGTGGGGCCGGGCTCGATGCCGTAGCCCTTCAGGCGCTCGCGGAACGGACCGTCGCCGATCGCGCTCGGCTGCTCGCGGGTCAGCTCCGCATAGAGCGGATGCTGCCCGGCACCGACCACCGAGATCTTGGAGAACAGCGGAAAGCCGATTTCGTAGTTGAGCGCGCAGAAGGCGCTGATCTCCGCGTCGGTGCCGGGCTCCTGGCCCTTGAAGTCGTTGGCCGGGAAGCCCAGCACCTCGAGGCCGTTCGCGTGCTGCGCCGCGTAGAGCTTCTGCAGGCCTTCGTACTGCGGCGTCAGGCCGCACTTGCTGGCCACGTTGACCACCAGGAGCACCTTGCCCCGGTAGTCGGCCAGTGAGCCGGCGGTGCCGTCGATGCGTTGAAGGGGGATGTCGTAGAGGGGGGTCATGGGGCGGGCCTTTCGTGGAGAAGCAGCATAGCGGTTGACGGGAAAGCGGGTCGGCCGCCCGCGGGCGCAAAATCCAGCCTTTGCCACATCCGAACATGGACGCCCAGGCCAAACGCGATTTCGCGCAATTCGCAGTCACGATGAACACCGATGGCCTGCGCGACGCGCTGGCGGTCCTGCTCAAGCGCACCGACTACCGCTTCATCGGCATCTGGCGCTTCCAGGACGGGAAGGCGAACGCGGCGGTGCACTACGACCGGGAGCAGCCGGAGGTGCTCACGGCCGCGGAGGTCGCGGACACGGCGACCTATTGCTGCTACGTGCGCGAGAGCAAGGCGCCGTTCATGACGCCCAATTCGCTCATCGATGCGCGCCTCGCCCAGCATCCGGCCCGCGAGCAGGTGCTGACCTATTGCGGCGTGCCGTTGATGGACAGCGCCGGGACGCTGCTCGGCACGTTGTGCCACTACGACCTGGTGCCGCGCGACCCGAAGCAGGTCGATCTCGAACTGATGCTCAACGTGGCGAGCTTCCTCACGCTCGGCGGCCACGTCCCGCCGTATCCCGGCACCGCCGCCTAGGCTTCAGATGGGCCTGGCGTCCCGCCGCGCCTCGTCCAGCAGCTGCCGGATGACCTGCTCGGACTGCTCGTAGTCGCCTTCACCGAAATGATGGAAGCGGATCTGGCCCTTCGCATCGATGAAGTAGTGGGCTGGCCAATAGGTGTTGTTGAAGGCGCGCCACAGCGCGAAGTTGTTGTCGACCGCGACGGGGAAAGTCAGGTCGAGTTCGGTCAATGCCCGCTTGACGTTGCCGATGTTCTTCTCGAACGCGAATTCGGGCGAATGCACGCCGATCACGACCAGACCCTGGTCCTTGTACTTGCGGTTCCATTCGCGCACGTGGGGCAGGGCGTTGCGGCAGTTGATGCAGCCGTAGGTCCAGAAGTCGATCAGCACCACCTTGCCTCGCAATTGCTCCGCGCTGAGGGGCGGTGAATTGAGCCATTCGACCGCGCCGGCGAGCGGTGGCATCGCGCCTTCCGACGCAAGCGCGAGAGGCGCCTGCGCCTCGCTCACCTGAACCTGCGCAGCTCGGCCGCCGGGTTGCGCCCGGGCGGGCGCCAACGCGAATGCGGCAAAGGCGGCGATGCCAGCCAGCAGCGCGACGTTCGCGCGATGAGCCTTGATGAGTCGAGTCATGTGCGCCTCTCTGCCAGGCCTGCCGGCTTCGTGTGGGGATGGCGCGGATTGTCGAGCGCACCCCGCCCACCAGTCATCACGGAACCTTCAATTTATCGTGACAACTCCGCGGGACATCAGTCTTCCAGCCGGTCGATGACCCTGTCCATCAACGCGCGCAGTCGCGCGAGGCGTCGCATGTCGCGGTGATAGCCGAGCCATGTGTGGCGCGAAGGCGGCTCGTCGTCGACCTCGATGCGTTCGATGCCCGGCGTGCCCACGCCCAGGGGCTTCGGCAGCACGGCGAGGCCGACGCCGCGTGCGCACAAGGCGGCCTGCACCTCGCGGTTGTTGCTGCGCGCGGCGATGTGCGCGCGCGGCAGCAGGCGCCGGACCCATGCCACGTCGGGCATTCCGCCGAAGGCCGAATCCATGACGATGAGCGCGGTGCCGTGGCCGTCGCCGACGATCGGATGCGGCGTCCCGGTCTTGCAGAAGAGGCCGTACCGGATCTGCATCAGCCGTCGCGACACCACCTCGGGTTCGTCGAAGGGGACCATTCGGAACACCAGGTCCGCTTCGCGTCGCGCCAGGCTGTAGAGGCGCTGGTCGGTCAGCAGTTCGACGACCACGCGCGGCTCGGCCGCTGCGAATTCGGCCAGGACCGGCGCGAGCAGGGTGACGCCGAACCAGTCGGAGCAGGACACGCGAACGAGCCCTTCGAGCGACCGGTCGGCGCCGACCAGTTCGCGACCGATCGCGAGCGCCTCTTCTTCCATGCGCTCGGCATGCGCGAGCAGGGCCTGGCCTTCTTCGGTGAGCACGAAGCCGTCGCTGGTGCGCTGGAAAAGCGCATGGCCGATCGAAGCCTCCAGCGCGCGCAGGCGCCTGCCCATGGTCGGCTGCGTCTGGCCGAGCGTGCGCGACGCGCCGCCCAGCGTGCCGGCGCGCGCGATCGCCAGGAAGATCGGAAGGTCGCTCCAGTCCATGCTCGGCTCCAAACAAATATGTATGGAGGTTAAACGAATTCAGGGAATTTCAATTACGAATGTTTGGGCGCATTCTTGGTTCTCCAAGGAGAACCCCATGTCCCATCCCTCATCGCCCACCACCATGCAAGCCATGCTCGTCGACCGCCAGGACGGCGCCTTTCAACTCGCGAACCTGCCGCTGCCCACGCCGGGCGCCGGCGAGGTGCTGGTGCGCATCCACGCCAGCGCGATCAATCCGCTGGACACCAAGATCCGCGCCGGCGCCGCGGCCCATGCGCGCCATCCGCTGCCGGCGGTGCTCGGCATCGACATGGCCGGCGTCGTGGTGGCGGTCGGCGCGAACGTCGGCGCCTTCCGGCCCGGCGACGAGGTCTACGGCATGACGGGCGGCGTCGGTGGCGTGCAAGGGTCGCTGGCGGAATACGCGGCGGTCGACGCGGACCTGCTGGCCTTGAAGCCGCCGCGCCTCACGATGCGCGAAGCGGCGAGCCTGCCGCTGGTCGCGATCACGGCCTGGGAAGGCCTGGTCGACCGGGCCCATGTCGCACCGGGCATGCGGGTGCTGGTGCAGGGCGGCGCCGGCGGCGTCGGCAGCGTCGCGGTCCAGATCGCACGGGCGCTCGGCGCGCAGGTCTTCGCGAGCGATCGGTCCGGGCGTCGGGCGGAGATCGAAGGCCTGGGCGCGACCTTCGTCGACGCGACCCTGCCGATCGCAGACCAGCTGGCGCGCGATGCCGGCGGCCAGCCTTTCGACATCGTCTACGACACGGTGGGCGGCCCGGTGCTGGACGCTTCCTTCGCGCTCATCAAGCGCTTCGGCCACGTGGTGAGCTGCCTGGGCTGGGGCACGCACGCACTGGCGCCGCTGTCCTTCAAGGCGGGCACCTACTCGGGCGTCTTCACGCTGCTGCCGCTCCTGACCGGCGAGGGCCGCGCGCATCACGGCGAGATCCTGGCCGAGGTCGCGTCGCTGGTGCAGGCGGGCCGGTTGCTGCCGAAGCTCGATCCGCGGCAGTTCGCGCTGGCCGAGGCCGAGGCCGCGCACCGGGCGGTCACCGACCGCAGCGCGGTCGGCAAGGTGGTCGTCGGCGTCGCCTGAGGCGAGGGCGCCGTCGGCGCCGGCAGCACCAAGGGCAGATGGCCGACGCCACGAGTGGGCGGGTTCCTTCTACGCTGGCGCCTTCGGGTTGGCGTTCGTGCCACCGGAAGACCCGCAAGATCACCCATGACGAGCCCGCAAGAACCTGCCATCCCCCCGCATCTCACGCCCGAGCGCGCTCTGGAACTGCTCTGGCAGCAGTCCGCCGACGCGGCCTTCGTGCTGCTGGACGCGGCCGGCACGATCATCGGCTGGCGCGGCGCGGCCGAAGGCCTGTTCGGCTACACCGAGGCGGAGGTCATCGGCCTGCCGCTGGACCTCATCTTCGCGCCGGAAGACCTGGCCCTCGGCCTGGCCGACATGGAGCGCGCCGTGGCGATGGCGGTCGGCCAATCCGAGGACGACCGCTGGCACCTGCGCAAGGACGGCATGCGCATCTGGGTCGCGGGTACGCTGGTCGCCCTGCACGAGGGCGACCGCCACGTCGGCTTCGCCAAGCTGATGTTCGACCGCACCAACCTGCGCGCGCAGATGGAGACCACGGTGAACCGCCTCGACCATGCGCACGACACCTTGCGCGGCCGCGACGTCTTCTTCGGCCGGCTGACGCACGAGGTGCGCAATGCGCTCGGCCCGATCCGCAGCGTGGCCGACCTCCTCGAGCGGCGCGGCCTGGTGACGCCCGAACTGCTGATGCCGCTCAACGTGGTCAAGCGCCAGGTGACCCAGATGGAACGGATGATGGAAGACCTGGCCGAGGTCGCCCGCTTCGGCGCCGGCAAGCTGCAGCTCAGCAAGACCCGCTTCGACCTCGGCGCCCACCTGCTGGAGATCGCGGCGGCCACGCTCCCGGACGCGAGCCGGAAGCTGCAGACGCTGGAGGTGCTGGTGCCACCGGCGCCGGTCATGCTGCATGCCGACCAGGCGCGGGTGCACCAGATCGTCTTCAACCTGCTGCACAACGCGGTCAAGTACACGCCGCGCGGCGGTCGCATCTGGCTGCACTTCACGGTCGAGATCGACCAGGCGGTGATCAAGGTGAGCGACGACGGCAGCGGCATCCCGCCGACCCTGCTGCCGGTCATCTTCGAGCTCTTCACGCAGGAAAACCCGCACCAGTCCGACGGCGGCTTCGGCGTCGGCCTGTCGCTCGTCAAGGACCTGGTCGACGCCCATGGCGGCTTCGTCGAGGTGCGCTCCGACGGCAAGGACCGCGGCAGCGAATTCACGGTGCGTCTGCCGCTGGAGCCGCCTACACGTGCGCCAGGCTGAGCATCAGCCGCGTGAGGTCGGCGCGGCTCTGGCAGCCGGTCTTCGCGTAGATCTGCTTGAGCTGGGTCTTCACCGTCTCGATGCTCAGCTTCAGGCGTTCGGCGGCCTGCGCGAGCTGCCCTTCGCCGAGCGCCAGCGCGCAGCGCGCCTCCGCCGGCGACAGACCGTAGAGCCTTTGCAGGACGTCGCCGTCCGCCAGTGCCGGTCGGCGCTCGTCGGTGATGAAGACGACCATGCGCGACGCCGCGTGCAAGGTGCCGAAGCGGCTCGCGACCGGCAGTCGTGACAGCTGCAGCAGGTAGGCCTCGCCGTTCGCGGTCCGGGGCACGCGCAGCACTTCGGAGAAATGCGAGACCTGCGTCCCGCCGTCGGCGTTGGCGGTCGCGTCGAGCGCCTGGCGCAGCAGCGCCTGTGCCGCCGGATCGCGGGCCCGCAGGAACAGGCGCTCGGCGCCGAGGCCGTCGCCGCTCGCCAGGATCCGGCGCGCCGCCGCATTGCAATGCACCACCTGGCCGACGCCGTCCAGCTGCACCACGCCGAAGCGCAGCGCGTCGAGCGCGGCCGCCGCCGAGCCGGCGGTGATCTCGGCATCCCGCAGGCGGAACATCACGCCCAGGGCCCGCGAGAGATGCGGCACCAGCAGCTGCATCTTGCGGCGCGACAGCTCGTCGAAGCCCGGCTCGTCGGCGCCGCGGTAGACCGAGAAGCCGACCGCGGGCAGCTGCCCGTTGCGCTCGGAAGGCACCAGCACCACGCTGCCGAGGAACCAGGCGATGCCCATGCGCACCAGGTGATGGCGGTAGTAGTCGGAAGCCAGCAGCTCCTCCCGCGTCGACAGGTCCTGCGCCAGCACCACCGAGCCTTCCGAGCCGAGCCCGAGCGCCGCCACGCGCTCGGTCCAGAAGTCCTTGCCGACGTGGCGCGAGGACCAGATCGTCATTTCCTCGGCGGTGATGCCGTGCGAATAGAAGAAGCCGTCGTCGCCCAGGCCGAGCCAGGGCGTGAAGAGCAGGCCGCGCGAGGCCGAGAGCCAGCCGGCGGCGCTCGCGAGCACCTCGGGCCAGAGCGATGCATCCAGCGCGGCCTCGTACACCTGCTCGATCAGGGCGCTGAAGGCCGCGTCGGGCTGCGCGATCTCCGTCGCGGTGAGCGGCAGGTCGCGGAGGTCGTCCGGTTGCAGCGAGAGGGCCAGGGGTTCGGGGTGCATCGCTCGATGATGCCTTCGAACTTCATCGGCCTGCCGTGAACTAGTTCCGGCGTTCGATCGATTTGGTCAGGAGCGGCTCAGGTTTTCACCCGGTCGGGTGATGTGTGGCGGCGAGGGCGAAACCTAGACTCGCGCCGACATTTTTCATCCCCAAGATCCATCTCCAATGAAACGCCACTCTCCAGTTCACGCTTGCGCCTCCACTTCGATCCACGCTTCGCGCATGACGCGTCTGGCCCTCGCCGTGGCCGTGCTGTCATCGGTGGCGGCCTGTGGCGGCGGCGGTTCGTCGGCCGGTGCCTTCGTTCCGGTGGCGACCACCCATGCGACGGCCGATGCGGTCGCGGGGACGTCGACGGTGACCGACAGCGGCACCGGCTCCGGCCCCGTCTCGACCCAGTTCAGCGGCACGGCGGCGGCGGGCCTGCCAGTGACCGGCACGGTGACCGTCAAAGACGCGCAAGGCCGCACGAAGACCGCGCCGCTCGTCGACGGCAACTACCAGGTCGACGTCACCGGCTTCACCGGGCCCTTCGTGTTTCGTGCCGAAGGCGTGGTCGGTGGCGAGAAGGTCGTGATCCATTCCGCGGCCACCGCGGCGGACGCCAACGGCACCATCAACATCACGCCCTTCACCGACCTCATCGTGGCCAACATCGCGGGCCAGGTGGCGGCCAGCTATTTCGACAGCGGTGCGTTCTCTTCGATGACCGCGCAGCAACTGGCCAGCGAGACCGCGGGCCTCAAGGCCAAGCTGCTGCCGGTGCTGCTGGCGCTCGGCGTCGACGGCAGCATCGACCTGCTGCGCAGCGCGTTCGCGCCGATCACCAGCCCGCTCGACAAGGCGCTCGACGTGCTGCGGGTGAGCGTGGACCCGGCCACGAACGTCGCGACCATCACCAACATCGTCACCCAGCAGCAGATCCAGGACGACCTGGCCACGAAGGCGGCCGCGGAGACGGCGCTGGCGCCGCTCACCGGCGAAGGCATGACCACGGCGTCGGACGACATCGCCGCGGTCCGCAAGCTGCTCGCCGACTTCACCGGGAACTTCGCCAACGGCAGCCCGGCGCCGGCGAGCATCCTCGCCTTGCTGACCGACGGCGCGAACCCTGTGACGGGCACCTACGGCTTTCGCGACTCCGACGCCACGGCCGCGCAGTTCGCGGCCGGGATCGCGAGCGACCCGAACCTGGTGGGCGCCAGCTTCACCGACGTCGTCTTCCGCAAGATCGACTACACGATCACGCCGAGCAACACGAGCCCGCGCGCCTTCATCGAATTCACCCACAAGGACAGGAACGGCGTCTTTTTCAGCCGCGAGCAGAACATGCAGGCGGTGAAGGGCACCGACGGCGTCTGGCGCCTGCGCGGCAACGGCCGGGTGCTCGACATCAGCACGCACGTCCAGGCGGTCAAGGACGCGACCACCGGTTGCGTCTACAGCGCGCTGCAGTTCATGATCGAGGATCCGACGCCGGGCAACAGCGCCAACGTGGCGACGGTCGTCGTCACCGGCCCGGGCCTGCCGGCCGCGGGCCTGCGCCACGTGCGGCCCGCGGCCGGGGGCACCTGGAACATCGAGGGCAAGGACAGCAACATCCGGATGCTCGCCAGCAACTGCAGCAACCTCGCGACCGACCAGCCGCTGACCGACGCGCAGATCGCCGCCATCCCCGACAGCGCCGACTACACGCTGACCGCACTCGACAGCGGCGGCGCGGTCGCGCAATTCGGTGGCTTCCCGATCACCTACAAGGAGCGCACCACCGGGCGGCCGCTCACCCTCGCCGAGGCGACGGCCGCCAGCTTCCCGACGATCGGCACCTCCACCCCGCTCGCGGGCTACGCAGGCGGCGACATGACGCTGGTCGCCACCGGCCTCGATCCGCTGTTCCTGGGCACGCTGCGCCTGAGCATCACCGACGCGCTGCGCAACGAATCGAGCGACCAGGTCGACAAGGCGCCGACCGCCGACGGCCGCGCATCGGCCAGCCTGAGCCTGGCGGTGCAACCGGGTCCGTTCTTCATGCGGGCAGCCTCGGCGACCCGGGGCGACGCCTACTGGCGCGAGTTCACCACGCGGCAATCGGTGTTCTGAGGCGATCCGTCGGCCGGCGCCCGCGCGCGTTGACGGCGGGATGCGTCGCCTCTACGATCAATGGTTGGACCTATCATTGAACCAGCAGAGGCAACGCCCCATGGAAAACGTCGTATCGACACGCGGCAGGTACTTCGAGGAACTCGAGGTCGGCGATGTCTTCATCTCGCCGAGCCGGACGATCACCCGGGCCGACATCGTCAACTTCGCCTGCATGTCGGGCGACTTCAACGCGCCGCACGTCGACGACGAGTTCTGCCGCAGGCAACCCTACGGCGAAGTGCTGGCGCACGGCTGGATGGTCTTCGGCATCGCAGCGGGGCTCACCTACCAGACCGGCTTCCAGCACGACCGCGTCGTCGCCATGCTCGGGCTGGACAGCTGGCAGATCTTCCATCCGGTCAAGTGCGGCGACACGCTGCACGTCAAGATCCGGATCGTGAGCAAAAAGACGACGAGCAAGCCCGGCTTCGGCGTGATCCAGTTCGCGCGCGACGTGATCAACCAGCGCGGCGAGATCGTGCAGTCGATGCTGGTGCCGAACATGTTCCTGCGGCGGCCGGTCGAGGCGGCCTGAGCCGCTTGTCGTCCGCCGCGCCGGACGTGCGATCAGACCTGCGCCTGGCCGCCGTCGGCGAACAGCTCGGTCCCGTTGACGAAGGCCGAATCGTCGGAGGCCAGGAACACCGCCACCTTGGCGATGTCTTCCGGCTGGCCCATGCGGCCCAGCGGGATCTGCGTGGTCAGGTAGTCGAGCAGCCCTTGCTGCTGGGCCTTGTCCGAGCCGGCGAGGTCGACCAGCCCCGGCGTGTGGATAGGGCCCGGCGACAGCGTGTTGACCCGGATCGCGCGGCCCTTGAGGTCGAGGATCCAGCTGCGCGCCAGGTTGCGCACCGCCGCCTTGGTCGCGCTGTAGATGCTGAAGCTGGCGGTGCCCACCGTGCTGGTGGTGCTGCCGGCCAGGATGACGGACGCACCGGAAAGCGCCTTGTCGAGCAGTGGCAGCGCCTTCTGCACCGTGAAGACGACGCCCTTGACGTTGCGGTCGAAGGTCTCGTCGTAGTGCTGCTCGGTGATCGCGCCCAGCGGCAGCATCGAGCCGCCTCCCGCGTTGGCGTACAGCACGTCGATGCGGCCGTGGCGGCTGCCGACCTGTTCGAACAGCCGATCGAGATCGGCGAGCTTGGACGAGTCGGCCTGCACGCCGACGGCGGCCGGCCCGATGGCCGAAACGGCTGCGTCCAGTTCGGCCTTCCGGCGACCGGTGATGTAGACCGCGGCGGCACCTTCGGCCGCGAAGGCCCTGGCCGCGGCCAGGCCGATGCCGGTGGTGCCGCCCGTGACCACGGCCACCTTGCCTGCGAGTTTCTGGGTCATTTCTTTTCTCCTGGATGAACGATGGCGCCAGCTTAGGGCGTTCATCCGTGGGAATAAATACCGTCCCAGGAAGAACATAATTCACATCCATGAACAATCGAGGTTCTGAATGGATCAACTCCTGGCGCTGAGGGTCTTCGTCCGCATCGCCGAGGTCGGCAGCTTCTCGCGCACCGCCGATGCGATGAACATCCCGCGGCCCACGGTCACCAAGCTGGTTCAGGACCTGGAGCAGCACCTCGACGCCAAGCTGCTGCAGCGCACGACCCGGCAGGTCAACGTCACCGCCGAAGGCTCGGCCTACTACGAACGCGCCCGGCGCCTGATCGCCGAGCTGGAGGACATGGACCTGCTCGCCAGCCGCTCGCGGTCGCAGCTGCGCGGCCGGCTTCGGGTCGACGTCGGCTCGGTGCTGGCGCACCGCATCCTCATCCCCGCGCTGCCGGCCTTTCGCGAACGCTTTCCGGGACTGCAGTTGCAGCTCGGGGTCAGCGACCGCCCGATCGACCTGATCGGCGACGGCGTCGACTGCGCCATCCGCGGCGGCCCGATGGCCGACACCTCGACGGTGGCCCGGCACCTGGCCGAGGTCGGTTGGGTGACCTGCGCCGCGCGCAGCTACCTCGAGCGCCACGGCATGCCGAAGCATCCGGACGAGCTCGCGGCTGCGGCCGGCGACGATCCGGCCCACACGCTGGTCGGCTACTTCTCGTCGCTGACCGGTCGCGCCTTCCCGCTCGAATTCCACCGGGCCGGTGCGCAGGTCGTGGTGAGCACCGAGGAAGCGATCGCGGTCAACGAAAGCACCGCGCATGTGAGCGCGCTGGTGTGCGGGCTGGGCATCGGGCAGACCTTCCGCTTCGCGGCGGCGCCCTTTCTGGCCGATGGCCGCCTCGAGCAGGTACTGACGCGCTGGTCGAGGCCGCCGCAGGCGCTGCGGCTGATCTACCCGGGCAACCGCCACCTGAGCGCGAAGATCCGCGCCTTCTCGGACTGGGCGGTGGAGGTGTTCGAGCCCTTCGACGACCGTGCGCGAGCGGCCTCGCGGCGCCCGAAGTGACCGGCCGCCAGGGCGTCAGGCGGTGGCGTGGACCAGGCCGCACAGCGCCGCCGCGTCCAGGATGCGCACGTGGCGCCTGTCGACTTCGACCATCCCTTCCTCGGCGAAGCGCGACAGGGTGCGACTCACGGTTTCGAGTTGGAGGCCGAGGTAGCTCCCGATTTCTTAGCGGGTCATGCGCAGCACCACTTCCGACTGCGAGAAGCCGCGGGCATGCAGCCGCTCGACCAGGTTGAGCAGGAAGGCGGCGAGGCGCTCCTCGGCCCGCATGCTGCCCAGCAACAGCATGACGCCGTGCTCGCGCACGATCTCGCGGCTCATCACCTGGTGCACGTGGCGCTGCAGCGTGACGACCTCGCGCGACAGTTCCTCGATGCGGTCGAACGGCATGACACAGGCCTCGGCGTCTTCCAGCGCCACCGCGTCGCAGCTGTGCCGGCCGGTCACGATGCCGTCCAGCCCGATGATCTCGCCGGCCATCTGGAAGCCGGTCACCTGGTCGCGGCCGTCCGCGGCCATCACGCGCGTCTTGAAGACGCCGGTGCGGATGGCATAGAGCGAGGTGAAGGCTTCGCCGTCGCGAAAGAGGGTCTCGCGCCGCCGCACCTTGCGCCGGGTGGCGACCAGGCTGTCCATGCGGCGCAGTTCGTCCGCGTTCAGCCCCACGGGCATGCAGAGCTCGCGCAGGTTGCAGTTGGAGCAGGCGACTTGGAGGTTCTCGGGTGGCATGGCGGCGCGGCTGGCGCGGCTGGCGCGGCGCTTGGCCGCTCGAACCGATTGTCGGCAGGCCGTGCCGCGGTGCCTTGATCCAGGTCAAGCAAAGGTCGAATCGCGTGGTGACGCCGACGGCGTCGTCGCTCAGCGGGCCTTGTCTCCGGATGCCGCCCGGATCGCCGCGGCGGCGGCATCGATCGCCTCGTCGGCGGCATCCACCAGGTTGAACCAGCGCGCGAATCCGTGGCCCAGGCCGGCCCAGGTCTTGGACTCGACCGGCACGCCGGCGTCGGCCAGGTGCCGTGCATAGGCCTCGCCTTCGGAGCGCAACACGTCGTATTCGGCCGCGGCGATCCACGCCGGCGGCGCACCCTTCGCATCGGCGTGGATCGGCGTGACTCGCGGGTCGGACCATTGCGCTCGCGGCGCATAGTGCTTGAAGAACCACTGCATGTCGCCGCGCGTGAGCGACTGGCCCTCTGCGAACTCGCGGTAGCTGGGCGTCTCGAAGTCGTCGCCGATGACCGGATAGAAGAGCACCTGCAGCGCGATGTCGAGTTCCTTGCCGAGCGCGAGCGAGGCCACGGCGGCGAGGTTGCCGCCGGCACTGTCGCCGCCGACCATCAGCGCGGCGCCCGGGTGCGCCAGTTCGCCGCGTCGGGCGGCCGCCCAGCGCAGCACGTCTTCCGCGTCGTGGAGGCCGGCCGGGAAGGGATGGTCGGGTGCCAGTCGATAGTCGACGTTGAGCACCGTGCAGTTGCTGCGCTTGGCCAGCGTGCGCGACAGCGCATCGAAGCTGCCCGCCGAGCCCGCGACCCAGCCGCCGCCGTGCAGGTAGACCAGGATGCCTTGCGGCGCGTCGTCGGGCCAGTAGGCGAGGACCTCGATCGGACCTTCGCGCCCCGGCACGGACAGGGTCTCGGTGCGATGCACCTGCGGACCTTCGCCGAGCGGCTTGGCGCCCGCGTCGACGGCCGCGCGCGCGGCCTCGACGGTGCCTTGGTAGAACGGTGGCCGATTGGCGGCCTTGCCCGCGTCGAGCGCGGCCTGGAGAACGGGATGGAGCGGCATGGGCGGGTTGGAGTTCCAATTATTGGTCCTACCATTTTACGACCGGATCGCGACTTTTCGCGCTCCGGGCCCGCCCTCACTGCGCCACCTGCAGCCACCCGCCCGGACACTCCTGGACGTCCGGATAGAAGCCCATCGGGTCCTGGCAATACAGGTAGAGCGGCTGGCCGCCCACGAAGCCCACCGCATTCACCGCGACCGGGAAGGGCACGCCGATGAAGACGAAGCCGCGGTTGACGAACACCGGCCGACGATAGAAGCCGAAACCGTGCAGCGGATGGAAGCCGAAGGGCCCATGGAAGCCACCGGCGCCGGGCCGTCCACCGAAGCCGTTGCCGCTCGCATGGAAGCCGCCGCCCTGGGAGCCCGCGCCGTGCCCGCCGAAACCGGCGCCACCACCGCCACCACCCATGCCGCCGAAGGCGAAGGCCGGCGCGCCGGCCCCGACCGCCAGCGCGAAGACGATGGCCGACAGCAGGCCGCGCGGGCGTGGCTTCAAAGCGCCGACCCCGTCTGCACGTGCTGGCTGCGGTACTTGCCGACCGCGGTCTTCAGGTCGCTGTATTCCTCGCACGGGAAGAAGCACAGCGAGTTCAGCACCTTCAGCT
This sequence comes from Xenophilus sp. L33, assembly GCF_009765735.1. Classification (GTDB taxonomy): domain Bacteria; phylum Pseudomonadota; class Gammaproteobacteria; order Burkholderiales; family Burkholderiaceae_C; genus Variovorax. The sequence goes on along the minus strand of NZ_LMUW01000036.1, from coordinate 23,715 downwards.
GTTCCTCGGCGCGCGGCAGGTCGCCCATCTGCAGGTAGGCCTCGCCGAGGTATTCGTGCGCGCCGCGGTGGTTCGGGTTGATCTTCAGCGCCTTGTCGTAGTCGGCCAGCGCGAGGTCGATGTTGCCCATCTTGCGATAGGCATGGGCGAGCTCGTTCCAGCCGTCGGCGTCTTCGGGATGGCGTTCGGTGTAGGCGCCCATGTGCACCTGCACCTGCTGCCAGTCTTTCTTGTCGACCGCGTCCATGCCAGCGCGGAAGTCGGGGTCCGGGTTGGCGGCCTGGGTCGTTCCGCCGCCACCACCACCTCCGCCTCCGCCTCCTCCGCCGCCGGACGCCGCCGCGCCGAGGCTGAAGACCAGGGAGATGCCGGAAACGATCACGAGGAGGGCGCGCTTCATGAATGGCTCCTTGGGGGTTGGGGGCGGGCGACAAGGGCCTGCCGTCCGGTGAATCCCGCGGCGCGCGAGAACGGTTCAATCCGCCGCGCGTCAGAAGGCCAGCGATGCGGCCAGCACCAGCGCGTGCGTCGTCGAGTGTCCGTAGGCGGTGGGGTAGAGCGGGTTCCGGCCGCCGACCACCCAGTCGAGCTTGAGCTCCCAGGCATCGCGCGCGAAGGCCAGGCCCACGCTGCCGTCGAGGTTCGTGCGGCTGCTTCCCGGCGGGCCGGCGCCGAGCAGCCGGAGGCCGCCCGCATGGGCCGTCGCGCGCAGCAGCGGCGTCAGCGGAATGCCGAGGTTCCATTCGCCGTACGCGGTGGCCGTGCCACTGCCGAAATAGTCGGGCGCGTAGTGCAGGCGCAGGTTCCATTCCTCGCCGTTCAGGCCGGTGAAGAGCTCGGCGTAGTCGTAGCGCGAGTCGACGCTGAAGAAGCTGGCGAGCGCGCCGGCTTCCCAGCCGAGGCGCTCCGATAGGCGTCCCGCATACCCGGCATAGCCGAGCGCCTGAAGCTGGCGCCGGTCGTCCGGGCCCAGCGTCACGCCGGTGAAGGAGGCGCCGGCGAACCCGCCGCTCGGTCCGTCGAGTGACAGGTCGAGGCTGAGCGTCGGCCGCTCGTCGCTCAGCGAGGCGCCGCGGTAGAGGTAGTTCGAGAGCAGCGTGACGCTGGCGCCGATGCCGTCGCCGACACCATCGGCGACCTGGGCGCGGGCGAAGCCATGCGGCAGAAGAAGCGCGACGCCGAGCGACACGGCAAGCGCGGCACGCGAAGCGGCCGTCGGCATGTCACGGGCGGGCGGCAGGGAAGGTGAAGGCGTGCATCGCTGTGTCGTCGGTGCGAGCCGGGCAGGCCTCGGTGCCTGCGGCGCGCGTCAGTGTGGCACAGGCGTCGATCGTTCCGTCGGGGAAGGTCGCGATGTCGCTTCGGGTCGTGGCGCCAGTGCCCGCCGGCCGCCGTTCGCGCACCAGCGCGAGGAGGCCGGCCACCTGCGCCGCGGCGAAGGACGCGCCGGACACCAGGCCCCAGCGGCCGCCCGGCAGCGTGGTCGGCAGGTCGTGGCCCGGTGCGGCCAGGGCGTCGCGCGGAACTGGCGGCCGCGTGTCGTCGGCGACCGCCACCACGCCAGGGTGCGACGCCGGAAAGCCGCCATCGGCCGCGCGCCGGTCGACCGCGCCGATGACGTCGATGCGGCGCGCCAGCGCCACGTCCAGCAGCCGGTCGAGCAACCGGTCGGGCGGCCCGCTCAGGCTCAGGTTGATGACGTCGGCGTCGTGCGTGATCGCGAAATGCAGCGCCATCGCCAGGCTGAGGCTGGTGCACAGCGTGGCGTCGGCGCTCTGCTGCCGGCAGGCGCGCAGGGCCAGCAGGCGCGCGTCCGGCGCGATGCCGGCGATGCCGATGCCGTTGTCGGCGCGCGCCGCGACGAGGCCGGCGACCGCGGTGCCGTGAATTTCCGGGCCGTCGCGACGGTCGTCGAGGAAGTCCTGCTGCACCGCCACCTGGCCTTCGAGATCCGGATGATGCGCATCGACGGCGCTGTCGACCACCGCGACCCGCACGCCGCGGCCGGTGGCCACCGCGTGCAGTCGCGACAGCTGCCAGGCCTCGGTCGCCGGCTGCAAAGAAAAGAGCGGGTCGTCGTGGCCTTGCGTGCGGTAGAGGTGCATCGGCTGCGCCCACGCGACCCGCGCATCGCCCGACAAGGCCTCTGCGACCTCGGTCGGCTGCCGGTCGGCCGGAACGTCCAGCACGAAGCAGTCGACGCCCAGCAGCGGCATTGCCCAGTCGGTGACCAGCGTCAGGCCATGCTCGCGCGCCAAGGCGGCCGCCAGCCGCCGCCGCGCGCCGTGCGCCGCGCCGTCGCCGTAGCCGCCGGAATAGGCGTTCTCGGGCCGGAAGTGCTCCGGCGGCAGGCGCAGCAGGAGAAGCACCTGCCGGTCGTCGACGGCCGGCGCGCTGCCGGGATCGCCCTCGGCGGCGGCAGCGGCCAGCGGCGCGCCGGCGACGAACGCGACCACGAACGCCAGAAAGCAGGCGCGCAGCCAGCGCTTCATGGCGCCGCCCGGTCGACCAGCGATTCCGCCAGCAGCACCGATGCTTGCTGTCGCAACCGTCGCACCGCGGCCGCCTCGGAGCCGGCCGGCACCGCGAGCAGGTAGGCGTCGGTGCTGGTCGGTCCGTAGACCAGCCGGGCCTGGCTGTCGCGCAAGGCATGCCGCATCTGCTCCTCGGTCGCATCGGCGCGAAAGCGCACGATCAGATTGCCGCGCTCGGCGGCCGCCGAGGGTTCTCCGAGTGCGCGAAAGCGGGCCTCGGTGGCCGGCTGCATCCAGAGCGAGGCGCCCAGCGCCGTGCCCAGTGACGCCACCAGCACGCACTGGCCGGCGAGCGCCCAGCGCGTCCAGGGCGGGCTCGCGCGCCAGCGTTGGGCGAGCCGGGCGCCGAGGTCGCGGCGCGCTGCTGCCGGCGCTGTTGGGGCACTTCCGAGACGCGCCCGCCATTGCGCGAAGTCACGGTCGACGTCGCCCGGCGTGCCGGCCGGCAGCAGCGCGCAAGCCGCCTGCAGCTCGCGCTCCCAGGCCAGCTCGGCGCGGCAGTCGGCGCAGCCGGCCAGATGCGCCTCGACCTCGGCGCGCTCCTCGGCGTCCAGGCCGGTGCCGAGGTACCACGGCAGGAGGGCCTGCACCTGCCGATGCGGGTCGACACCGAGCGGCAGCACGCGGCCGGTCACAGCCAGTCCTCCAGCCGGCCGGGCAGCAGCTGCCTGAGCCGGCGGCGCGCGTGGAAGAGGCGCGTCTTCACGGTGTCGACCGGGCAGCCGACGATCTCGCCGACCTCGCGGCAGCCGATGCCGTGGAAGTAGCAGAGCTGCATCACCGCGCGCTGTTCGAGCGACAGCCGGTCCATCGCCTCGGCGAGCCGCGCGTGCACCTGCGCGCGCGCCGCATGCTGCTCGGGTTCGCTCTCCGACGGCGCGGTGCGATCGTCCTCGTCGGGGTCCTCGACCGGCTCGTCGAGCCGGCTCAGGGCCTTGAGCGCCTTGCGGTAGGCGATCGCGAAGATCCAGGTCGAGACCTTGGAGCTGCCGTCGAAGCTGGCGGCACGCTTCCAGACGACCATCATCGTGTCGTTGATCACCTCGCCGATCAGCTCGGGGCGCCGCGTCATGCGGTCCAGGAAGCGGGCGAGCCGCGGGTGGTAGAGCCGGTAGAGCTGCTCGAAGGCGGGCAGCTCGGCGGCGGCGGCCCGCGCGAGCAGGCCGGCCTCGGCCCGGTCGGCGTGATCGGCGCGGTCGGCGCGATCGGCCAGGGGCAAGCCGGGGTCGGTGGGCCGACCGGCGTCGCTGGGTTGGCTCGGCATGGCGGGCTGGGGTTCGGGGAGCGTCGGTGGACTCTACGCCGTGCGGTGTGGAACCCGTTCATTCCCGGATCAAGCCGATCGGTTCAATCCGATCGTGTCGGCGCAGGCCCGCGCGCTCAGGGCTCCGAGCGCATGTGCTGGCGGAGCATCGCCTCGGCGACCGGCCGGCGGCCGGCCATCTGGGCGTCCAGGCCCGGACAGGTCGTCATCTGCCACCAGGTGTCGCCCTGGCGTTCCGGCATGAAGCCGACCAGCCGCGCCGAACGCGCTTCCAGCTGGCTGAGGCACAGGCAGAACATGGGCCGCTGCGAATACCGGGCACGGACCCGCGCCACCAGCGAGCGGCCGGCGCCGCGGCGCCGCTGGCCGCGCGGCACATAGAGGTAGCGCAGCTCGACGCCCGCCTCGGCACCGTGGTCGACCGTGAAGGCGACCGCATGGCGGGTGACGCTGAATTCGGCCAGGCCGCGGCCCACCAGGTCGAGCATTTCGGAGGCGTCGATGCGGCGGCGCAGCTCGCGCTGCCGGTCTTCCAGGAAGGCGGCCAGAGCGGCGGTCGACATGCTGTGGAAGGGCGCCCGGGGCGCGAGCATCGCGCCGACAAGGCGACAGGCGGAGCCGATGCGGTTCGCGACATGCCGGGGCCCCGTCATTGCTCTGCTTCGTCCTCTTCTTGTTGGAGATATCGGTTGCGCGGGCAAGCATCGAAGCCGGCGCAGCGCGAGGCCGAGTATGCGATTGGTGCCGGGCACGAAGCAGAAAGGACTACGCACAACGGAAGAAAGTGTGACTTTGTCCACATTGGCCTGTGATCCACCGTCCAACCGCCGTGATTCACGTGGGAACCTCGCCACGCGCCGCCCGCACGCGCTCGGCGATCCAGGCCTCGAAGCGCCGCTCGGCCTGCAGCTTGAATTCGTTGCGGGTCTGGTTGCAGATCGCATGCGCGAGCCGGCGGTGCTTCTGCTTGCGCACGCCGCCGAGGGTCGAATCGTTCAGGTGCTCGATCGTGGCCGACTCGGGCCGGTCGCGCGGCGGCTCGAAATCCATCGGCAGGCCGCACCAATGGCAGTTGCCGCCGAAGGACGATCGCAGGGCCTGGACACTCATGCGGAAAAGTATAGGTGCCCGAAAAAGCGGTACCTTCGCCGCCATGAGCCTGCTGCAGATCGACGACCTCGCCTTCGCCTACCCCGACCCACCGCCGATCGCCGAGGGCTGGACCGCCCGCATCGGCCCCGGCCTGACCCTGCTGCACGGCGACACCGGCAGTGGCAAGTCGACCCTGCTGCGCCTGCTGGCCGGCGCGCCGGCCGACCGCGGCGACCTGACGCTCGACGGGGTCCGGCTGGCGGACGATGCCGAGGCCTACAGCAGCCGGGTCTTCTTCATCGAGCCCTGGACCGACGCCTGGGAGCAGGTCACGGCCCGGGCCTGCATCGATGCGCTGGCCGTGGGCGAACGGCCCTTCGACGAGGCCCGCTGGCAAGCCATCCTCGCCGGCTTCGGCCTGCCGCCGCACCTGGACAAGCCGATGTACATGCTCTCGACCGGCTCGAAGCGCAAGGTCTTCCTGGCCGCCGCGCTGGCCTCGGGCCGGCCGCTGCTGCTGCTCGACGAACCGACCGGCGCGCTCGATGCCGGCTCGATCCGCTGCCTCTGGGCCGCGCTGGCCGACCTCTTGGCGTCGCCCTCGGGCCAGCGGCAGGCGGTCGTCGTCGCCAGCAGCGACCGCATCGATGCATTGCCGGTGGCGGCCTGCATCGAACTGCCGCTCGCATGACAAGACGATGACGCTCGCATCCTTCCAGCGCTGGCTCGACGACATCGACCCGGGCGTGCACCGGCGGATCAAGGGCTTGCGCCTGGTCACCGCCTACGGCATCGCGGCGCTGATGGGCTCGCTCTACGGCGGCAGCCATGCGCTGGTCGGCGGCGGCTCGCTGGGCGTGCTGGCCGGCGGCTTCGCGCTCTGGGCCAGCGTGCTGGAGGGCCGCGCCAGCCGGCCGGAATCGAGCCGCGACCTGGTGCTGCTGTGTGCCGCCGCGATGGCCGGCGCGGCCCTGACCGCCGGCCTCACGCCGCTCCTGACCCACAGCGGACGCGCGATCCCGGAGGCCACGCTGGTGCTCGGCGCCTTCCTGGTCGGCTACCTGCGCCGCTTCGGCTTGCTGGCCACGGGCGTGGGCGCGCAGGTCTTCATCGGGCAGATCCTGGCCTACACCCTCGGGCTGACCGTCGCCGACCTGCCGCTGGTGCTGGTGGCCGGCCTGATGGCGATGGTCGCGACCACGGTGCCGCGACTGCTGAGCGGCCCGGCGGAACGGCCGGTGCCGGCGCTGCCGAGTCCGCTGGTGGCCAGCTACGGGCGCTTCTCGCCGGAATTCTTCATGGGGCTGCAGGCGGCGCTGGCCTGCGCGGCGATCGTCGTGCTGAACGCGACGATCGGCCTGCAGGAGTCGGTCTGGGCGATGGCCGCCTGCACCTTCGTGGTCGCCAGCACCGCGGCCGGCACCATCGCCCGCATCCGGATGCGGGTGATCGGCACGCTCGTCGGCGTGCCGCTCGGCCTGGCCTGCCTGCCGCTGGCCGAGCACGTGCCGATCCTCGGCTGGACGCTGGCGGCGCTGGCCATGGTCATCTACGCGATGGCGCTGCCGGCGCGCTACGACATCGCCTCCGGCGCCTATGCCTTCACCCTGATCGTCACGCTGGCGGTCAGCGGCGAGCATTCGCTGCCGATGCTGGTGGCGCGGCTGTGGGAGACCATCGTCGGCGGCGTGCTGGGGCTGGCGACGGCGAGCTTCGTCTTCCCGCTGCGCGAGCGCCGGGGCGATTGATTCAGCCCGGCAGCATCCGCCAGCCGAGCCGCTCGGCCCGCATCGGCAGAGCAACAGCTTCGGCGGCGCGCTGTCGCTGGCGCTGACGACCCGCGCGCACGAACGGGTGCGCCGGCTGGTGCTGATGGCAGCGTCGGCGTGGCTTTCCCGATCACGCCGGGCCTGGACGCGGTGTGGCCATGGCCAGCCCCGAAGCCGACATCCGCCGGCTGCCGCACGAGACGCTGGTGTTGCACGGCCGCGAAGACCAGGTGATTCCGCTGGCGACTTCGCAGACACTCGCGAGCTGGATCCCGCGTGCCCAGTTGCACGTGTTCGGCCGTTGCGGCCACTGGACCCAGATCGAGCACGCCGCCCGCTTCGCCCGCCTGGTCGACGACTTCCTGGCCGAAGCGGGCACCGACGAACCGAAGACCCTGGATGCCTGACATGCCCCTGAATTCCGAACTCATCACCTCGCTCGGCGACGAGCTGTACGACGCGCTGCAAGCCTGCAAGGTCGTCGAGCCGATCACGAACCGCCATCCCGAGATCACCATCGCCGACGCCTACGGCGTCCAGCAGCGGCTGAACGCTCGGCGCATCGAGGCCGGCGAGACCATCGTCGGCAAGAAGATCGGCGTCACCTCCAAGGCGGTGATGGACATGCTGGGCGTCTACCAGCCCGACTTCGGCATGCTGACCGACGCCATGGTCTACAACGAGGGCGACGCGATCCCGGCGAGCACGCTGATCCAGCCCAAGGCCGAGGGCGAGATCGCCTTCATCCTCAAGCGCGACCTGGTCGGCCCCGGCGTCAGCGCCGCCGACGTGATCGCCGCCACCGAAGGCGTGATGGCCTGCTTCGAGATCGTCGACTCTCGCATCTGCGACTGGAAGATCAAGATCCAGGACACCGTCGCCGACAACGCCTCCTGCGGCGTCTTCGTGCTCGGCGACCGGGTCGTCTCGCCGCTGGAGGTCGACCTCGCCACCTGCGGCATGGTGCTCGAGAAGAACGGCGAGATCGTCGCCACCGGCGCCGGCGCGGCGGCCCTCGGCGCGCCGGCCAACGCGGTGGCCTGGCTGGCCAACACGCTGGGCGAGCTGGGCATCCCGCTGAAGGCGGGCGAGGTGATCCTCTCGGGCTCGCTGGCGATCATGGTGCCGGTGAAGGCCGGCGACAACCTGCGCGTGACCATCGGCGGCATCGGCGGCTGCTCGGTGCGCTTCGTCTGAACCCGACCCTTGGAGAACCTATGAAGAAAGTGAAGTGCGCCCTGATCGGCCCCGGCAACATCGGGACCGACCTGCTGGCCAAGCTGCAGCGCAGCCCGGTGCTGGAGCCGGTCTGGATGGTCGGCATCGACCCGGCGTCCGACGGCCTGAAGCGAGCCCGCGAGATGGGCATCAAGACCACCGCCGACGGCGTCGACGGCCTGCTGCCGCACGTGCGCGCCGACGGCGTGCAGATCGCCTTCGACGCGACCAGCGCCTACGTGCACGCCGAGAACTCGCGCCGTCTCAACGCGCTCGGCGTGATGATGATCGACCTCACGCCGGCCGCGATCGGCCCCTTCTGCGTGCCGCCGGTCAACCTCAGGCAGCATCTCGGCCGGCGCGAGATGAACGTCAACATGGTCACCTGCGGCGGCCAGGCGACGATCCCGATGGTGGCGGCCGTGAGCCGGGTGCAGCCGGTCGCCTACGGCGAGATCGTGGCGACCGTCTCGTCGCGTTCGGTCGGTCCGGGCACCCGCCGCAACATCGACGAATTCACCCGCACCACCGCGCGCGCGGTCGAGCAGGTCGGCGGTGCGCGCCAGGGCAAGGCGATCATCGTGATCAACCCGGCCGACCCGCCGATGATCATGCGCGACACGGTGCACTGCCTGGTCGACGGCAAGCCCGACGAGGCCGCGATCACCCGGTCGATCCTCGACATGATCCGCGAGGTGCAGCGCTACGTGCCGGGCTACCAACTGGTCAACGGGCCGGTGTTCGACGGCAACCGGGTCAGCGTCTTCCTGGAAGTGGGAGGCCTGGGCGACTACCTGCCGAAGTACGCCGGCAACCTGGACATCATGACCGCGGCCGCCGCGCGCACCGCCGAGATGTTCGCCGAAGAAATCCTGGCCGGCTCGCTGAAGCTGCAGGCCGTCGCCGCCTGAGGAGCAACACGATGACCGCATCGAAGCGCACGTCCATCACCGTGCATGACATGACCCTGCGCGACGGCATGCATCCCAAGCGCCACCAGATGACGCTGGCGCAGATGAAGAGCATCGCCACGGGGCTCGACGCCGCCGGCGTGCCGCTGATCGAGGTGACCCATGGCGACGGCCTGGGCGGCAGCTCGGTCAACTACGGCTTCCCGGCGCACAGCGACGAGGACTACCTCTCGAGCGTCGTCCCGCTGATGAAGCGGGCCAGGGTGTCGGCGCTGCTCATCCCGGGCATCGGCACCGTCGACCACCTGCGCATGGCGCACGGCCTGGGCGTCGCCACCATCCGGGTCGCCACGCATTGCACCGAGGCCGACGTGAGCGAGCAGCACATCGTCGAGGCGCGCAAGCTCGGCATGGACACCGTCGGCTTCCTCATGATGGCCCACATGAACAGCCCCGAGGGCCTCGTGAAGCAGGCGCTGCTGATGGAAGGCTACGGCGCCAACTGCATCTACATCACCGACTCGGCCGGCCACATGCTGCCGGAGGACGTCAAGGCCCGCATCGGCGCGGTCCGCCAGGCGCTCAGGCCCGAGACCGAGCTGGGCTTCCACGGCCACCACAACCTGGCGATGGGCGTGGCCAATTCGGTCGCCGCGATCGAATGCGGCGCGACCCGCATCGACGCGGCCAGCGCCGGCCTGGGCGCCGGCGCCGGCAACACGCCGATGGAAGTGCTGGTGGCGGTCTGCGACCGCATGGGCATCGCCACCGGCGTCGACGTCTGGAAGATCAAGGACGTCGCCGAGGACCTGGTGGTGCCGATCATGGACTTCCCGATCCGCATCGACCGCGATGCGCTCACCCTGGGCTATGCCGGCGTCTACGGCAGCTTCCTGCTCTTCGCCAAGCGCGCCGAGAAGAAGTACGGCGTGCCGGCGCGCGAACTGCTGGTCGAACTGGGCCGGCGCGGCATGGTCGGCGGCCAGGAAGACATGATCGAGGACACCGCGCTCACCCTGGCCCGCGCGCGCGGCCTGCAACCGGCCCTCGCGGCCTGAAGGAATTTCCAAATGGCACTCGACAAGTCAACCATCGCCGCCCTGGCGGAGCATCTGGAGAACTGCGAACTGCAGGCGCGCGACACCACCAAGGTGACCGACGAGCATCCGGGCATGGACTGGGACGACGCCTATGCGGTGCAGGACGAGATCCTGCGCCGCAAGCTGTCGCGCGGAGCGCGGGTCGTCGGCCTCAAGGCCGGCTTGACCTCGCACGCCAAGATGAAGCAGATGAGCGTGGAGACGCCGGTCTTCGGCTTCCTGGTCGACAGCTTCAGCGTGGCCGAAGGCGGCACCGTGCAGATCAAGGAACTGATCCATCCCAAGGTCGAGCCGGAGATCGCCTTCGTGCTCAAGCGGCCGCTCAAGGGCCCGGGCTGCCACATCGGCGCGGTGCTCGCCGCGACCGATTTCGTGCTGCCGGGCATCGAGGTCATCGACAGCCGCTACCGCGACTTCAAGTTCGACCTGAAGAGCGTCGTGGCCGACAACACCTCCGCCTCGCGCTTCGTGGTCGGCGGCCGGGCGATGCGCCCCCAGGAGGTCGACCTGCGCACCCTGGGCGTGGTGATGGAAAAGAACGGCCAGATGGTCGCGATCGGCGCCGGCGCGGCGGTGCTGGGCCATCCGGCCGCCGCGGTGGCGGCCTTGGCGAACCACCTGGGCCGGCGCGGCCAGGAGATCCCGGCCGGCAGCGTGGTGCTGTCGGGCGGCGTCACCGAGGCGGCCTCGGTCGAGGCCGGCGACCACGTCAGCCTGCGCATCCAGCACCTGGGCAGCGTGTCCTTGCGCTTCGCCTGAGTCGCATCCACCGGAAGGAGACAAGCCATGCCATTCGCACAGGTCTACATGATCGAAGGCCGCAGCACCGAGCAGAAGCAGGCCGTGATCGAGAAGGTCACCCAGGCGCTGGTGGAGGCCACCGGCTCGCCGATCGCCAACGGACCGACGATTTCTGCTCTCCGTTACGCTAAAGACTTACTTTTGCGTTAGGGTTGCTGGCACCTCAACCCGGAGATCAGCATGGGACTTCTGGACATCCTCCAATCCGCGCTCACGGCCAACAACCCCGAGCAGCATTTCGACAACGTGGCCCAGGCGGCGCCTCCCGGCCAGCTCGGCGCCGGCCTGGCCGACGCGATGCGCTCCGAGCAGACGCCGCCCTTCGGCGACATGGTCGGCAAGCTCTTCGGCCAGTCGAATGCCGGCCAGCAGGCCGGCGTGCTGAACCAGATCATCGCCAGCCTCGGCCCTGCCGCCTTGTCGGGCGTGGCCGGCGGCGTGCTCGGCAAGATGCTGGCGCCGGGCCAGACCCAGCTCACGCCGGACCAGGCCTCGCAACTGTCGCCGGCCCAGGTCAGCGACATCGCGGCCCATGCACAGACGGTGCAGCCCGGCGTGATCGACGAAGTGAGCCAGTTCTACGCCCAGCATTCGGGGCTCATCAAGGTGCTCGGCGGCGCGGCGCTGGCCATCACCATGGCGAAGATGAAGGAAAACGCGACCCGCGGCTGAGGTCTCGTCCGGCGTCCCGGCGCCTTCGCCGGTGGCTTGCTGGTCCATGGCGAATCAATGGGAACTGGTACAGCCTTCTGCAGGCGGTGCCGGGGGTGACCGAGGTGGTCGACGTCGACGTCTCGCCGTAGGCCCGCTTCGACCTACCCGCCGGTAGGACGCCGAGTCGCGCAGGCGACGCACCCCCGGGAGACACCTTAGACCGCGGTCCGCACGCGGTCCCCACAATGGCCGCTCGTCCTGAGGAGCCTCGTGGAACTGTTCTTCCAGCAATTCTTGAACGGCCTCACCATCGGCGGCGTCTACAGCCTGGTGGCGCTCGGCCTGACCCTGGTCTACGGCATCCTGCACGTGCCGAACTTCGCGCACGGCGCCTTCTACATGTGCGGCGCCTTCGCCGGCTACTACCTGATGGCGCGCCTGGGCGTGAACTACTGGCTGGCGATGGCCGGCGCCGCGGCGATCGTCGCGGTGATCGCGATGCTGGCCCAGCGGCTGGTGTTCCATCCGCTGCGCAACGCGCCCGAGCTGCACGACATGATCGCGGCGATCGGCATCCTGCTCTTCCTCGAAGCCGGCGCGCAGGCCATGTTCGGCGCCGACTTCAACCGCATGCCGACGCCCTATGGCCAGATCGTCGAGGTCTTCGGGCTGACCGCGCCGCTGCAGCGCCTGCTGATCATCGCCGGCGCCTTCGGGCTGATGGTGCTGCTGCACCTCTTCCTCAACCACACGGTGATCGGCTCGACCATCATCGCGATGGCGCAGAACCGCGAGGGCGCCGCGCTGGTCGGCATCGATTCGAACCGCGTGACGCTGCTGGTGTTCGCGATCTCGGGCGCGCTGGCGGCTATCGCGGCGGTGCTCTACGCGCCGATCAACCTGGTGTATCCGTCGATGGGCAACCTGGTGATCACCAAGGCCTTCGTGATCATCATCCTGGGCGGCATGGGCAGCTTCCCGGGCGCGATCGTCGGCGGGCTGATCATCGGCATGGCCGAGAGCTTCGGCGGCTTCTACTTCTCGACCGACTACAAGGACATCATCGCCTTCGTGCTGCTGGTGGTGATCCTGTCGTTCCGGCCGCAGGGCCTGTTCACCGCACGGGGAGCCCGCTGATGCGCTTCCTGCAAGGCAAGGCCGGTTGGGCGCTGCTGGCGCTCCTCGCGCTGCTGTTCCCGATGTTCGCGTCGAACAACTACCTGATCTCGGTGGCCACGCAGGCCTTCATCATGGCGATCGCCGCGCTCGGGCTGAACCTCATCACCGGCTACACCGGCCAGTTCAACCTGGCCCACGGCGCCTTCATGGCGGTCGGTGCCTACACCGTCGGCATCCTGACGGTCGACCACCACGTGCCCTACTGGATCGCCTTCGTGTCGGCCGGCGTGGTGACCGGCGTGCTGGGCTTCTTCGTCGGGCTCCTGTCGCTGCGGCTGAAGGGCCACTACTTCTCGATCTTCACCCTGTGCGTGAGCTACATCATGTTCCTGCTGATCGAGAAGTGGGAAAGCCTCACGCACGGGCCGGTGGGCATCATGGGCATCCCGGAGCCGACCGGCATCGGGCCGCTCAGCTTCGGCACGCCGCTGGCCCAGTACTACCTGGTGCTGGCCTTCCTGGCCTTCGGCCTCTTCGTGATGGGGCGCATCGTGCACTCGCTGCTCGGGCGCAGCTTCATGGCGGTGCGCAACAGCGACGAGCTGGCCGAGGCGCTGGGCATCGACCTGATGCGCACCAAGACGCTGTCCTTCGTGCTGTCGGTGGTCTATGCCGGCTTCGCCGGCGCGCTGTACGCGGGCCAGGTGCGCTTCCTCGGGCCCGACCTGGCGAGCGAGACGGTCACCTTCGACCTGATCATGTTCGTGCTGGTCGGCGGCATCGGCACCTTGCTCGGGCCGCTGGTCGGCACCTTCCTGGTCACCTGGCTGACCCAGAGCCTGCAGTTCCTGCAGGACTACCGGATGGTGGTCTTCGGCCCGGTGCTGATCGCGCTGATCATCTTCCTGCCCGACGGCCTGGTCGGCAGCTGGCTCAAGCGGCGCGCCCGGCGCGCGGACGCGGCGGCGACGGCTTCCCCCTCCTCGCCGTCGGCGGCGCCTGCCAAGGAAGCCCGCCATGCTTGAGATCGAGGACCTCACCAAGAAATTCTTCGGCCTCACCGCGGTCGACCACATCTCGACCCGCTTCGAGCGCGGCCAGGTCAGCGCGATCATCGGGCCCAACGGTGCTGGCAAGACGACCTTCTTCAACCTGGTGGCCGGCACCCACGCGCCCACTTCCGGCCGCATCCGCTTCGACGGCCAGGACGTGACCGGCCTCCGGCCCGACCACGTGGCGCGGCTGGGCATCGCGCGCACCTTCCAGACCACGCACCTGTTCGACAACGCGACGGTGCTCGACAACCTGATCGTCGGCCACCGGCTGCGCACGAAGTCCGGCCTCTGGGACGTGCTGGCCCACACCCGGCGCCTGAAGGACGAGGAGAAGCTGTGCCGCGACAAGGCGCGCGAAGCGCTCGACTTCGTCGGCCTCGCGCACGTGGCGCATCGCATCGCCGCCGACATCACGCAGGAGGAGCGCAAGCGCGTGGCCTTCGCGCTGGCCCTGGCCACCGACCCGCAGCTGCTGCTGCTCGACGAGCCGGCCGGCGGCGTCAACCCCGAGGAGACGGTCGGCCTCGCGGCGCTGATCCGCAAGCTGGTCGACCACGGCAAGACCGTCTGCCTGATCGAGCACAAGATGGACATGATCATGCGGCTGGCCGACAAGATCGTGGTGCTGAACAACGGCGCCAAGATCGCCGAGGGCACGCCGGCGGAGATCCGCCGCGATCCGCAGGTCATCGATGCCTACCTGGGAGTCGACCATGCTGCGCTTTGAGGGCGTCGACCTGCACTACGGCAGCTTCCGCGCGCTGAGCGGCGTGAACCTGCATGCGGCGCCGGGCGAACTGGTGGTGCTGCTGGGCGCCAACGGCGCGGGCAAGACCTCGATCTTCATGGCGGCCAGCGGCATCCGCAAGCCCAGCGCGGGCAGCATCCGCTTCGGCGATCGCGAACTGGTCGGCCAGCGGCCGGCGCAGATCGTCGGCTCGGGCCTGGTGCATTGCCCGGAGGGCCGCAAGCTCTTCCCGATGATGTCGGTGAAGAAGAACCTCACGCTCGGCGCCTACGTGCACCGCGGCGACAAGGCCGGCATCCAGCGCTCGATCGACGAGGTCTTCAGCCTCTTCCCGATCCTCGAGAAGAAGCAGGACGACCCGGCCGGCTCGCTCTCCGGCGGCCAGCAGCAGATGGTGGCGATCGGCCGGGCGATGCTCGGGCGGCCCAAGGTGCTGCTGCTCGACGAGCCTTCGCTCGGCCTCGCGCCGCTGGTGGTCAAGCAGGTCTTCGAGGTGATCCAGCGCATCAACCAGGCCGGCACGACGGTGCTGCTGGCCGAGCAGAACGCCTATTCGGCGCTGGCGATCGCGCACCGCGCCTACGTGATCGAGCGCGGCTCGATCACGCTCGAGGGCGACCGCGATTCGCTGTTGCACAACGAGGCGGTGCGTGCCGCCTACATCGGCGCCTGAACGCCAACGCCCGACTCTTCATCTTCAACAACCAGGAGACTCATCCATGACCCGCCACTCGACCACCCGCCGCCGCCTCGCCGTGCTTCCGACCGCGCTGGCGGTGCTCGCCGCCTTCGGCGGTGCCGGCAGCGCCTTCGCCGCCGACGACACGGTCAAGATCGGCTACACCGGACCCCTGAGCGGCGGCGCCGCGCTCTACGGCAAGAACGTGGTGGCCGGCATCGAGATGGCGGTCAACGAGATCAACGCCGCCGGGCTCGAGGTCGGCGGCAAGAAGGTCAAGCTGGAGCTGGTCGCGCTCGACGACAAGTATTCGCCGGCCGACGCCGCGATCAACGCACGCCGCCTGGTGCAGCAATACCAGGCGCCGGCGGTGTTCGTGCCGCACTCGGGCGGCATCTATGCGATGCAGGCCTTCAACGAGCAGGAGAAGTTCATCGTGATGGCCTACTCCAGCACGCCGAAGATCACCCAGACCGGCAACAAGCTCACCATCCGCATCCCGCCGACCTTCGACTCCTACATCGAGCCCTTCAGCCGCTACGAAATGAAGAAGTACGGCAAGAAGGTCGGCATGCTGCCGGGCGACCACGACTACGCCAAGAACTGGACCCAGCTGTTCCAGCCGGCCTGGCAGAAGGACGGCGGCACCATCGTCTCGGACAACCCGATGTCCTATAACCGCTCGGCCGACTTCTACAGCGGCGTCAGCCGGGTGCTGGCCGAGAAGCCGGACGTGCTCTTCGTCGGCGGCCCGTCCGAGCCCACCGGGCTGGTGGTCAAGCAGGCGCGCGAGCTGGGCTTCAAGGGCGGCTTCATCGTCATGGACCAGGCCAAGCTCGACGAGATGGCCAAGGTCGCGGGCGGCCTGCCGGCGCTCGAAGGCGCGATCGGCGTGATGCCGGTGACGCTCGACACCCGCGTCGGCCCGACCACCTTCGCCGCCGCCTACCGCAAGGCCTACGGCGCCGACAAGGACCCGACCACCGAGTCTTCCTACAACTACGCGATGACCTACGCGCTGGCCGGCGCGATGAAGCTGGCCGGCACCACCACCGACGCCGCCGCCATCCGCGCCAAGATGGGCGACGCGATCGCGCAACTGCCCAAGGACAAGAACGCCGGCGAATTCAAGGGCGTCGACGCGGTCGGCGGGACCATCGTCGATCCGCTGGCGGTGACCATCGACGGCGGCAAGATCGTGCCGGTGGATCTGGCCGCGCAGAAGTAGGGGCGAGCCTTCGACCGGTCAGGCCGCGACCCGCAGCGCGGGCGCGCCGGCTTCCATCCGGCCGATGACCGCGGCGTGGCCGAAGCCCTCGCCGCGGAAGATGCGCAGCACCTCGTCGAGCGCCTCCGGCGCGCAGGCGACCAGCAGGCCGCCCGAGGTCTGCGGATCGCTCAGCAGCGCCTGCGCGGTCGCGGGCAGGCTGTCGGCCAACGCCACGTCGGCGCCGTAGCCGGCCCAGTTGCGGCCCGAGGCGCCGGTGACGAAACCGTCGGCGGCCAGCGCCTCGACACCGTCGAACACCGGCACCTTCGGCCAGTCGATGCGCGCGGCGAGGCCCGCGCCGCGCGCCATCTCGAGCGTGTGGCCGGCCAGGCCGAAGCCGGTGACGTCGGTCAGCGCATGCACGCCGGGCAGGGCGGCCAGCGCGATGCCGGGCGTGTTGAGCTGCGTGGTGCTGGCGATCAGTTGGCGGTAGCCGGCTTCCGACAGCTGCGATTTCTTGAGCGCCGCCGCCAGCACGCCGACGCCGAGCGGCTTGCCCAGCACCAGGAGGTCGCCGGCCCGTGCGCCGGCATTGCGCTGCACCCGCGCCGGATCGACCAGGCCCATCACCACCAGGCCGTAGATCGGCTCGACCGAATCGATCGTGTGGCCGCCCGCGATCGGGATGCCGGCGGCGCGGCAGACGTCCTGCCCGCCGCGCACGATGGCGCCGATGGCGTCGAGCGGCAGCCGGTCGATCGGCATCGCCACCAGCGCCAGCGCCATGATCGGCTTGCCGCCCATGGCGTAGACGTCGCTGATCGCGTTGGTCGCGGCGATGCGGCCGAATTCGTACGGGTCGTCGACGATCGGCATGAAGAAGTCGGTGGTCGCGACCAGCGCCTGGTGCTCGTTCAGGCGGTAGACCGCGGCGTCGTCGGCGGTCTCGATGCCGACCATCAGCTCCGGCGGGATCATGGCGCCGCCGCTGCTGCGCAGGATCTCCGACAGCACGCCGGGCGCGATCTTGCAGCCGCATCCGCCGCCGTGCGAGAAGCTGGTGAGGCGCAGCGGCGCCGCGGACGAGGAGGAGGGCGTGTCGGTCATGGCGCCCGATTATCCGGGCGGAGCGATCGGCGCGCTTCCTACAATCGCGGCTCGTCCATCTCCCGTGCAGCCGCGCTGCCTCTCCCATGAAATCATTCCTCCGCCTGGCGTTCGCGCTGCTGCTTTCCGTGCTCGCCTTCGGCGCCTTCGCCCAGGGCAAGGTGCTGCGCGTCTCGGCCATTCCCGACGAGGCGCCGACCGAATTGCAGCGCAAGTTCAAGCCGCTCGGCGACTACCTGCAGAAGGAGACCGGCATGGAAGTGCAGTTCATCCCGGTGACCGACTACGCCGCGGTCGTCGAAGGCCTGGCCACCAACAAGATCGACCTCGCCTGGCTCGGCGGCTTCACCTTCGTGCAGGCCCGCATCCGCAGCAACGGCGGCGTGGTGCCGATCGTGCAGCGGGCCGAGGACAAGGTCTTCACCAGCAAGTTCATCGTGCCGGTCGACAGCCCGGCCAAGACGCTGGCCGACCTCAAGGGCAAGACCTTCGCCTTCGGCGCGCCTTCGTCGACCTCCGGCAGCCTGATGCCGCGCTACTACCTGATGCAGGCCGGCATCGATCCCGAGAAGGACTTCAAGACGGTCGCCTACTCCGGCGCGCACGACGCCACGGTGGCCTTCGTCGCCGGCTCGCGCGCCGACGCCGGCGTGCTCAACGCCTCGGTCTGGGACAAGCTGGTCGAGGCCAAGAACCCGAACGCCGCCAAGGTGCGGGTGCTGGCCACCACGCCGACCTTCTACGACTACAACTGGACGGTGCGCCCCGGCCTCGATCCGGCGCTCACGAAGAAGCTCACCGACGCCTTCCTGAAGCTGGATCCGGCCAACCCCGCCGACAAGGAAATCATGGAGCTGCAGCGCGCCAGCAAGTTCATCCCGACGCAGTCGTCCAACTACGACGGCATCGAGGCGGCGGCCAAGTCGGCCGGCCTGGTGAAGTGAGGCCGGCGCCGGCCTCGACCGCCGGCGAGGGCCGGACGTGATCTCGCTCGCGGCGGTCGGCTTCACGCATCCGAACGGGCAGCGCGCGCTGCGCGAGGTGTCATTGGCGGCGCGGGCCGGCGAGCGGCTGGCGGTGATCGGCCCGTCGGGCGCCGGCAAGACCACCTTGCTGCGGCTGCTGGGCGCGGCGCTGCGGCCGGCCGAAGGCGCGGTGCGACTGCTCGAGCAGGACCCGTGGGCCGCCAATGCGGCCGGGTTGCGTGCGCTGCGCGCCCGCATCGGCATGGTCCATCAGGCGCCGCCGATCGCGCCGCGGCTGCGCGTGGTCAGCGCGGTGCTCTCGGGGCGGCTCGGCCAGTGGTCGGCGTGGCGCGCGCTGGCCTCGCTGCTGCATCCGTCCGACCTGGCCGGCGCGCAGGAAGTGCTGGCGCGGCTGGCGCTGCAGGACCGCCTCTTCGATCGCTGCGACCGGCTCTCGGGCGGCCAGCTGCAGCGGGTCGGCATTGCCCGCGTGCTGTACCAGCGGCCGGCGCTGCTGCTGGCCGACGAGCCGGTGTCGGCGCTCGACCCGACCCTGGCCGATGCCACGCTGCAGCAGCTGGTCGCGCAGAGCGAATCGACCGGGGCGACCTTGGTCGCGTCCCTGCATGCGGTCGACCTGGCCTTGCGCTGGTTCCCGCGCATCGTCGGCATGCGCGACGGCCGGGTGTCGTTCGACCGGCCGGCGGCTGAGGTGTCGCCGGAGATGCTGGCGGCGCTCTATGCCAGCGAGCCCGCCAGCGAATGGCGTCGTGGCGAAGCGACCCCGGCGCGGGTCGAGCCGGTCGCGCCTTCGCTCGGTCGACTGGACTGACCCCGCGCATGATCGCCAGCCTCGTTCCCGCCGCCGCGCCGCCGTTGCGCGACCCCGCCGCCAGGCGCCGCCTGGTCGGCCTGCTGGCCGCGCTGGCGATCGCCTGGCCGATGCTGAGCCTCTCGGGCTTCGATCCGCGCGCGCTCTTCGCCGGCGACAACCTGCGGGTGATCGGCGGCTTCCTGGCCGGCTTCCTGCCGCCCTCGACCGCGCCCGATTTCCTGGCGCTGCTCGCGCAGGCGACCTTGCAGACGCTGGCGATGGCCACCGCCGGCATGGGGCTGGCCTTCGCGATCGGCGCGCCGCTGGGCTTCGTCGCGACCCGCGCGCTGGCCGTGTCCCGGCTCGGACCCGGACCGGGGCAACGGCGCGGCGCCTTGCTGCGGCAGGCCGTGCGCTCGCTGCTCATGCTGCTGCGGGCGGTGCCGGAGATCGTCTGGGCGCTCGTCTTCGTGCGCGTGCTCGGCCTCGGGCCGGCCGCGGGCGTGTTGGCGATCGCGATCACCTACGGCGGCATGCTCGGCAAGGTCTACGCCGAGGTGCTCGAATCGACCGACACGCGGCCGGCCCGCGCGCTGCTCGAAGCCGGCAGCGGCCGCTGGGCCGCGCTCGCCTACGGCCTGCTGCCGAATTGCGGCCAGGAGCTTACCTCTTACACCGTCTACCGCTGGGAATGCGCGGTGCGGGCCTCGGTCGTGATGGGCTTCGTCGGCGCCGGCGGCCTCGGGCAGCTGATGGACCAGTCGATGAAGATGCTCAACGGCGGCGAGGCCAGCAGCATCCTGCTGGTCTTCCTGGCGCTGGTGCTATTGGCCGATGCGATCAGCCACGCCCTGCGAAGGCTGATCGCATGACGACGATTGCGCGGCCCCGCGCCTGCCTGCGCTGCTGGACCGCGCTCGCGGCCCTGCTCGCCGCGGTGGTCGCCAGCTTCGCCTATCTGGCGGTCGACTACCGCGCGCTGCTGAGCGCCGAATCGCTCGGCCTCATGGGCCGCTTCATCGCCGAGTTCTTCCCGCCCGACCTGGCGCCGGCCTTTCTCGCGCGCGCCGGCTGGGGCGCGCTGCAGACCCTGGCGGTGTCGGCGCTCGGCAGCCTGCTCGCCGCGGCGGCCGGCGCGGTGCTGGCGCTGCCGGCTTCGGGGCGCGCGGGCGCGACGCTGCGCCGCATCGTCCGCTTCGTCCTCAACTTCCTGCGCAGCGTGCCGGAGCTGGTGTGGGCGGTGCTCATGGTGCTGGCGGTGGGCATCGGGCCCTTCGCCGGCGCGCTGGCCCTGGCGCTGCACACCACCGGCGTGCTCGGCCGCCTCTTCGCCGAAAGCCTGGAAAACGCGCCGCGCGAACCGGAAGAGGCCCTGCGGCTCGGCGGCAGCGGCGCGGCCGCCGCCTTCGGCTACGGCAGCCTGCCGCTGGTGCTGCCGCAATGGGTCGCCTACACGCTGTATCGTTGGGAGATGAATATTCGAATGGCGGCCGTGCTCGGCTTCGTGGGCGGCGGCGGCCTCGGGCAACTGCTCTACTTCCACCTCTCCATCTTCCAGCAGCCGCAGGCGATGACCGTGCTGATCGCGATGTTCCTCCTGGTGGCGCTGGTCGATGCCGCCAGCGCCCGGCTGCGGCGCGCACTGGGGCCGGCCCATGCGTGAGGGCGACAACCGCCATCGGCCGATGCGGGTCGCCGACATCCCCGACTTCGACACGCTCATCGACGCGCGCTCGCCGGCCGAATTCGCGCTCGACCACATCCCCGGCGCGATCAACTGCCCGGTGCTTGACGATGAGGAGCGCCGCATCGTCGGCACGCTCTACAAGCAGACCGGCGCCTTCGAGGCGCGGCGCCTCGGCGGCGGCATGGTCGCGGCCAACCTGGCGCGGCATCTGCGGGACAGCTTCGCCGACAAGCCCGCGAACTGGCGGCCGCTGGTCTATTGCTGGCGCGGCGGCCTGCGCAGCGGCTCGATGGTCACCTGGATGCGGCTGGTCGGCTGGGACGCCCAGCAGTTGGCCGGCGGCTACAAGAGCTTTCGCCACCACGTGCTGCAGCGCATCGAGGCCGTGGTGCCGCAACTGCAGCTGCGGGTCGTCTGCGGCGCCACCGGCAGCGCCAAGACGCGGGTGCTGCAGGCGCTGGCGGCGCGCGGCGCGCAGGTGCTCGACCTGGAGGAATGCGCCAGCCACAAGGGCTCGCTGCTGGGCGCCTTGCCGGGCATTCCGCAGCCGTCGCAGAAGCAGTTCGAGACCCGCATCGTCACCTGCCTCGATGCGCTCGACCTCGCGCGGCCGCTCTACCTCGAGGGCGAGAGCGCGCGCATCGGCCGGCTGTCGCTGCCGCTGCCGCTGGTGGCGCGCATGCGCGCCGCCGACTGCATCGAGGTGGTGGCCGACAGCGACGCGCGGCTGGCCTACCTGCTGCGCGACTACGCCTACCTCGGCGACGACCGCGAGGCGCTGGCGTCGCAACTCGGCAAGCTCAAGGAAATGCAGGGCAAGGCGGTGGTGCAGCGCTGGCAGGAATGGGCCCGGGCCGGCGATATGCCTTCGCTCTTCGCTGAGTTGATGGCGCTGCACTACGACCCGCACTACGAGCGGTCGCAGGCGCGTCATTTCGAGCGTTGGTCGATGCGCCGGAAAGTGGCGACGTCGTCGCTGGCGCCTCGGGGCGTCGAGGCGTTGGCGGACGCGCTGCTGGCGCTGCCCGCCTGAAAGGCCTGGAGGAGTCTGAAAGAGCCGAAGGGCCCTCGGCGGACTTCAGTCTCCGAGCCCCGGATCGCGCCCCGGCGCGCCCGGCGATCGTTGGCGGCGATGACCGGCAGGCTGTCCCAGCCGCTCGGCCCAGTGGCACCAGCGATGCGGCACGCGCACCGGCAGGTCGGCCGACGCCTGCGGCGTGGCGCGGTCGGCGTCCTGCCAGAAGCGCTGGAGCGGATCGGCGCCGCTCGGCGTGCCGACGCCGCGGGCGCTGTCGAGCAGGGCCAGCGCCTCGCCCAGTTCGCGTTCGGCCTGCTCCGCATCGACGCGGATGCGCGAGCGGGTCACCGGATCGACGCCCGCGGCCGCATGCGATTCGAGTTCGTCCTTGGCGCAGCGCGCATGGCGGCGGGCGCTGCAGATCTCGAAGGCGGCCTGCGCCACCTGCAGGCGAAAGGCGGTGGTTTCCGATTGCCGCGCGTAGACCGTGTACCGGGTGCGGGCGGTGTCGACGTTGCGGGCGATGTGCCGCTCCTGCGAGGCGTCGAGCAACTGGTGCAAGGTGCTGCGGGCCGTGTCGAGTTGGGCCTGCAACAGCTGCGCACGTTGGGCAAGTACTTCGGCCGTGACGGAAACGTCTGACTTCGGCGCCTGATTCATCGGTGGCAAGTATTCCTCCAGTGGTTGAGCATCCGCGGGGTGCGCCTGGCCACTGCTTGCGTTGAATCTGCGCAGTCTTGTCACGACGGCTGGACGTTGCGGTGACAATTCGCCGGAGGGACGATGCTTCGAAGACCACGCGGCAGGGCGCGAGACCTGGGCACGCCACGTAAAACGATTTCAATTATCCCATGTCGCACAACGCCGGCTCGCTGCGAGCCATCCTTCTGGCGCTCGCCGCCAACGGCGGAATCGCCCTGGCCAAGGCGGTCGCGGCCTTCTTCACCGGCAGCGGCGCGATGCTGGCCGAGGCGCTGCACAGCTTCGCCGATTGCGGCAACCAGCTGCTGCTGCTGCTGGGCATGCGGCAGGCCCGCCAGCCGCCCAACGAAGACCATCCGATGGGCTACGGCCGGGTGCAGTATTTCTGGTCGATGATGGTCGGCGTGCTGCTCTTCAGCGTCGGCGGCCTCTTCTCGATCTGGCATGGCGTGGTCGCGATGCTGCATCCGGAGCCGCTGCGTTTCCTCGTGCCTTCGCTTGCGGTGCTGCTGGTGGCGGTGGTGCTCGAAAGCCTCAGCCTGCGCGGCGCGTTGCAGGCGCTGGCGCCGGAGCGCGGCGACAAGAGCCTCTGGCGCTGGTTCCGCGAGACGCGGCAATCCGAACTGATGGTGGTGGCGGGCGAGGACATCGCCGCGCTGGCCGGCCTGGTCATCGCCTTCGTGGCGCTGGCGGTCACCGCGCTCACCGGCAATCCCTTCTTCGATGCGCTCGGCTCGGTGTTGATCGGGCTGCTGCTCGTGGCGGTGTCGGTGCTGGTCACGACCGAGGTGAAGAGCCTCATCACCGGCGAGTCGGTGTCGCCGGAGATGCGCCGCGCGATCCACGACTACATCGCCGCGCAGCCGGAGGTCGACCGGGTGATCAACATCATCACCTTCCAGTGGGGCGACGAGATGGCGGTGGCGATCAAGGCCAAGATGGCGCCGATGCCGAGCGCCGACGCGCTGGTGGCCGCCATCAACGAGGTCGAGGAGCGGATGCAGGCGCACTTCCCGCTGATGCGCTGGTCCTTCTTCGAGCCGGACGCCGGATAGCGCAGCTGGTCAGGGGCGGAAGGCCGTGGCCGGCATGCGGATGTCGGTGAGCTTCCAGTCGGCGAAGCCGCTGCGTTCGAAGACCAGGCCGAGGCGATCGGCATTGGCTTCGTCCGGCTTCGCCGGGTCGACCGAATAGGCGGTCATGCGGCTGGCGCCCTGGCGGTCGATGACCCAGCGGCCGCGGGTTTCGTCGGGGGTGGCCGCGGCCGC
>NZ_LMUW01000035.1:38686-90568 GCF_009765735.1 Xenophilus sp. L33 | reverse complement strand
AGGCCGGCGGCCATCGCCAGCGCCGGCTCGAGGCCGAGGTCGCGCCGCGCCGGCGCGCCGACGCGCGACAGCAGCGCGCGGCCGAGGCCCCAGCAGGCGACCGCGAGAAGCGCCAGCGCCGCGTAGTGGGCGACGGCGAAAGTCAGCTTCTGGATACGCGCTCCCTCGACCCGGTCACAGGTTCGGCGCCAAGAGGCGCGCCAGGTGCGCCTCGCTGTCGTTGCGCCGCGCGGCCTGGTCCACGAGCTGGTCGTGGCCGATCTTGCCGACGTTGAAGTAGGTCGCCTCGGGATGCGCCAGGTAGAAGCCGCTGACGCTGGCCGCCGGCATCATCGCCAGGCTCTCGGTCAGGCTCATGCCGATGTCGGCGCAGTTCAGCAGCTCGAACATCGGGCCCTTCACGCTGTGGTCGGGGCAGGCCGGATAGCCCGGCGCCGGCCGGATGCCGCGGTACTTTTCGCCGATCATCTCGGCGTTGCTGAGCGACTCGTCCGGCGCGTAGCCCCAGAGGTCGGTGCGCACGCGGTGGTGCATCGCCTCGGCGAAGGCCTCGGCCAGCCGGTCGGCCAGCGACTTCAGCATGATCGCGGAGTAGTCGTCGAGGTCGTCGACGAAATACTGCTCCTTCTTCTCGACGCCGATGCCGGCGGTGACCGCGAACATGCCGACGTAGTCCTTCAGGCCACTGGCTTGCGGCGCCACGAAGTCCGCGAGGCACCGGCTCGGCCGGGTCACGCCGTCGATCACCTGCTTCTCGGTCTGCTGGCGCATGCCCCACCAGGTCAGCGCGACCTCGGTGCGCGACTCGTCGGTGTAGAGCGCGATGTCGTCGTCGTTCACCGTGTCGGCCGGCCAGAAGCCGACCACGCCGCTGGCGCTCAGCCAGCGGCCCTCGATCAGCCGCTTGAGCATGCGCTGGCCATCGGCGTAGACCCGCACCGCCTCGGTGCCGACCACCTCGTCCTTCAGGATCGCCGGGAACGGGCCGGCCAGGTCCCAGGTCTGGAAGAAGGGGCCCCAGTCGATGTACTTGGCCAGCTCGGTCAGGTCGAAGTTGCGGAAGACGCGGCGGCCGATGAACTTCGGCACCGGCGGCACATAGCCGGCCCAGTCGATCGGCGTCTTGTTGGCGCGCGCCTTGGCGAGCGGCCACATCGGCACCTGCTTCTTGTTCGCGTGCTGCTGGCGCACCTTGTCGTAGTCGGCGTTCAGCTCGTCGATGTAGAGCGTCGCCTGGTCCGACAGCAGCGACTGCGCCACGCTCACGCTGCGCGAGGCGTCGGGCACGTAGACCACCGGGCCTTCGTAATGCGGCGCGATCTTCACCGCGGTGTGCACCCGGCTGGTGGTGGCGCCGCCGATCATCAGCGGGATCTTCCGGATGCGGAAATGCTCGTCCTTCTGCATCTCGCCGGCGACGTACTGCATCTCTTCCAGGCTCGGCGTGATGAGGCCCGAAAGGCCGACGATGTCCGCGCCCTCGACCTTGGCGCGCGCCAGGATCTCGTGGCACGGGACCATCACGCCCATGTTCACGACCTCGAAGTTGTTGCACTGGAGCACGACCGTGACGATGTTCTTGCCGATGTCGTGCACGTCGCCCTTCACGGTGGCGATGATGATCTTGCCCTTGGTGCGGACGTCGCGGCCGGCGGCCTCGTCCTGGCGCTTCTCCTCCTCGATGTACGGAATGAGGTGCGCCACGGCCGACTTCATCACTCGCGCCGACTTGACCACCTGCGGCAGGAACATCTTGCCCTGGCCGAAGAGGTCGCCCACGATGTTCATGCCGGCCATCAGCGGGCCTTCGATCACGTGCAGCGGCCGGCCGCCCTTGGCCAGGATCTGCTGGTAGGCCTCCTCGGTGTCCTCGACGATGAAGTCGGTGATGCCGTGCACCATGGCGTGCGACAGGCGCTGGTCGACGTGCACCGGCTGCTCCGGCGTGCCGCGCCATTCGAGCTTCTTGCTCTCGTCCTTGGCGCCGCTCTTCGCGGTCTCGGCCACCTCGACCAGCCGCTCGCCCGCGTCGGGGCGGCGGTTCAGCACCACGTCTTCCACCCGCTCGCGCAATTCGGGCTCGAGGTCGTCGTAGACGCCGACCATGCCGGCGTTGACGATGCCCATGTCCATGCCGGCCTGGATCGCGTGATACAGGAACACGGTGTGGATGGCCTCGCGCACCGGGTCGTTGCCGCGGAAGCTGAAGCTCACGTTCGACACGCCGCCCGACACCTTGGCGCCCGGCAGGTTCTGCTTGATCCAGCGCGTGGCGTTGATGAAGTCGACCGCGTAGTTGTTGTGCTCCTCGATGCCGGTGGCGATCGCGAAGATGTTGGGGTCGAAGATGATGTCCTCGGCCGGGAAGCCGATCTCGTCGACCAGGATGCGGTAGGCGCGCTCGCAGATCTCGATCTTGCGTTCGTAGGTGTCGGCCTGGCCCTTCTCGTCGAAGGCCATGACCACCGCCGCGGCGCCGTAGCGGCGCAGCAGGCGCGCATGGTGGCGGAACTGGTCCTCGCCTTCCTTCATGCTGATCGAGTTGACGATGCCCTTGCCCTGGATGCAGCGCAGCCCCGCCTCGATCACCTCCCATTTCGAGCTGTCGACCATGATCGGCACGCGCGCGATGTCGGGCTCCGAGGCGATCAGGTTGAGGAAGCGCACCATGGCGGCCTTGCTGTCGAGCATGGCCTCGTCCATGTTGATGTCGATCACCTGGGCGCCGTTCTCGACCTGCTGGCGCGCCACCGCGAGCGCGTCCTCGAACTGGCCGTTCAGGATCATCCGCGCGAAGGCCTTTGAGCCGGTGACGTTGGTGCGTTCGCCGATGTTGACGAACAGGTTGCCCTCGCCGATCTGCACCGGCTCGAGGCCGGACAGTTTCATGGGAGGCGGGACGGCGATGGAGGAAAAGGCTTCAGTGGACATGGCTCACCTGCAGGAACACGGTTCAGGCGAGCGTCGTTGCAGTTGCGCGCGGCAGCACGCCAGCGTCTCCCAAGCCTGACACGTCACGCCTCGCTCAGTGCAAGACCAACGCGCTGCAACGCTCCTTGGAAGCGCGCGATTTTAGAGGATGCGGAGGGTCTCGGTGATGCCTGCGACATGGTCATTGCGACCAGAGCCGTCGACATCAGGCAGTCGTTCCTGCTTGTGTCGCAACCGGTTGGCGTATGCATCGCCCTGCATCACTTGACCGCGTTGCGAGGCTTAAAACTGCAAGCGCTTCTGGTCAGGCATTTGCATTTAGGTCAATTCAATTAAGGAAATTTCCTAGACTAAAAGAAGAATCCTCTTTCTCGCCATCCTTCGGGCATCATCTTCTTGTTGCAAAACCAGGCTTGGCAAGATGAATTTCACCTTCACGTTAAATGGACAAGAATTTTCAAATCTCACATCGGGGTCCATTCAATATCGAGCATTTTCGGGCCAAGGCGCTTACAGAAACAAGCCAGCGCACCAATGCGTCAAAACGAAAGGACCGATCCCGATGGGTCGATACTTTATCGTCGACCGTCCCACAGGAGGTCGACTTGGCCCCATTCTTGACACCCTGAGAGGCAAAAATGAGTGGTTCGCGCTCTTTGCCGACGACGGAAGAATCGACGACTTTACTTTTTGCGCAGCGGTAGAGCGCGGAAACTTTCGCCTGCACCCAAGGGGCCCGCATGGGATCAGCGAGGGCTGCATCACCTTGGAGGGACGAGCCGAATTCCTTCGGCTCAGAAATCATTTGCTATCTTCCATGAAGATACAAGTGCCTGGAACCGAGCATCAGGCTTACGGAACCGTGATCGTCAAATGAAAAAACTCGTTGGCGCTTCGTTCTTCGCGGTCATCGTCTTGCTAATTTCCGCGTGTCTCGTGCGCTTGTGGATGCAACTGATCATTTGGCTGCCCATCACCGACGACATGATGAATTTCGCGCTCGAACTCTATGGCGCAGAGAATCAAGAGCAGTCCGCAGACGCACTTTCTTGGCTCGGCATCGCCATTGTTCTACCACCAGTCACTTTTATTTGCTGGGTCGCCATTTACCTTTGGAATTGCCGACGCCCGCGTGGCAACTTGCGTTCCTGACATATCCACACCACTCGGGCACGGCTCGCCTGACCCGGTATTTCCCGTGCAGCCGATTCGGCCGAGCGGTGCTATGTCGGTTGCATCGCCGCCGCCGGCAGCCCGAACACCGCGTCGAAGCTCCAGTTGAAGACGAAGGTGTAGACCAGGAAGAACACCACCAGCCCCAGGTCCATGGTCAGCGCCTGCAGCAGGCTGACGTCCAGCCACCAGGCGAACATCGGCACCAGGAAGGCGACCAGGCCGCCTTCGAAGCCGATCGCATGCGCGATGCGCCGGCCGATGCTGCGGCCACGGACCGCCTGGCGCGACTCCCAGCGCTCGAAGAGGGCGTTGAAGGCCAGGTTCCAGACCACGGCGACGATCGAGGCCATCACCGACAGCACGCCGGAATGGCCGAGCCCCTGGCCCGACATCAGCGACAGCCCGACGCTCGCCGCGACGATGGCGATGCCCTCGTAGAGGCTGATGTAGACGACGCGACGCTTGAGGCCCTGCATGAATCTTCTCGGTGGAATGTGACGATCGATGAACTTTATATGCGTTCAATTGATATATAAAGTCATCTTCTTTCAGTTCTATTGACAGATGAGCTTCAGCAGCGACAGCGCCGAGGTCTTCCTTGCGGTCATCGACCATGGCTCCTTCTCGGCCGCCGCCCGTGCGCTCGGGCGGGTGCCGTCCGCGGTCAGCATGGCGATCGCCAACCTGGAGGCGGAACTGGACCTGCCGCTCTTCGACCGCAGCGGCCGCGAGCCGCGGCCCACCGCGGCGGCCCGCTCGCTGGAGCCGCAGGCCCGGCTGCTGGCGGCCCAGTTGAAGCAGTTGCAGGTGCAGGCGCTCTCGCTGACGCAGGGCCTCGAGAACCGCCTCACGCTGGCGATCGCGCCCGAGCTGCTGGCGGCGCCCTGGAGCGGGCCGCTCGCCGCGCTGGCCCGCGAGCATCCGCTGCTGGAGGTCGAGGTGCTGGCCGCGCCCCAGGCCGATGCGCTGGCGTTGCTGCACAGCGGCAGGGCCCAACTGGCGCTGGTCTTCGAGCGGCCCAGCCTGGACGGCCGCGAAGGCTTCCAGGAAGTCGGCAGCGACACCATGGTCGCGGTGATGGCGCCCGACCATCCGGTGCTGGCCGGCGCTGGCGGACGGCTGCGCGAGGAGCACCTCACCAGCACGCGCCAGATCGTGGTGGCCGGCCGCGACCTGGCGACCAGCGACCCGCGCTTCGTCTTCGCCCGCCACGTCTGGCGCACCGACAACGCGCTGGCGGCGCTGAGCCTGATCAGCGCCGGCCTGGGCTGGGGCTGGCTGCCGCGCAACTTCGCCGGGCCGCACGTGGCCGCCGGCACGCTGGTCGAGATCGCCTTCGAGAACCTGTCGAACGGGCTGGACCTGTGGGTCGACGTGGTCTGGTCGCGCGAGCGGCCGCTGGGGCTGGGCGCGCGCCGCTTCGTCGCCCTGATCGCGCGCGACAAGAGCGGCGCGCCGGCGGTGGAGCGGCCAGGACGCGCCTGACGGCTACGCGCCGTGCACGATCTGCCCGGCGCTCAGCGTGTTGATCGTGGCGCCCGGGATCTCCATCAGGATGCGGCTGCGCTCGGCCGCCATGTAGGCGGTGAGGTGCAGCACCGGGCGCTCGTCCATGTCGTGCATCAGCCGCACGAGGCGCAGGAGCGGGCTGCCGACCTCGGTCTGCAGCAGGCCGGCGCGCACCGGGTCGGCGACCACCGCGCTGATCTCCTGCACCACCCGGCCGAACTGGATGCCTTGGGCCATCAGCATCTCGTAGAGCGCCTTCTTCTTGAGCGCGGCGGCGGTGACCTTCTGGCCGACGTCCAGCGGCACCCAGACGTCGGTCAACAGCGCGGGCGGACCGCCGATCTCGCTGCGCAGGCGCAGCGCGTGCACCGCCTTGGCGCCGGGGGCCAGCACCAGCAGCGACGCCACCTCGGGCGGCGGCGTGCCCTGCTCCACCTCGAGCACCCGCACCTCCGTCTCCTGCGCGGTCTTGCGCAGGCTCTCGAGCACGCTGAGGCTGGGCGCGGCGCGCTGCAATGGCAGGTCGGGCGAGACGAAGGTGCCGCGACCGTGGCGGCGTTCCACCAGACCCTGCGCCGCCAGGTCGGCCAGCGCACGCCGCACCGTGATGCGCGAGACGCCGAAGCGCTCGCACAGCGCCTCTTCCTTGGGCAGCGCACCGTCGGCGAAGAGGCCTTGCATGATCTGGTCGCGCAGGACCAGGAAGAGCTGCCGGTGCAGCGAGGTGCCCTTGGTGGCGAGGAAGGCAGGTGTCGGCGCGTTCATGGCCGATAGCATAGCGCTTGACTTGTTGTTATGTTGTGATAGTCTTAGAACAACTGGCCGGTTTCGGCCTTGTCGACACATCACGGAGACACCCGATGCGCACACCCGTTTCCCTGCGGCAACAGTTGGCCGCCCCCGGCATGGTCATCGCCCCCGGCGCCTACGACGGCATCGGCGCGCGGCTGATCGAGCAGGCCGGCTTCAGCGCGGTCTACATGACCGGCGCCGGCACCTCGGCCGCCCGCGGCTTTCCCGACTTCGGCCTGCTCACCATGAACGAGATGGTCGACAACGCCGCGGTCATGGCCCGCTCCTGCAACATCCCGCTGATCGCGGACGCCGACACCGGCTACGGCAACGAGCTGAACGTGACCCGCACCGTGCGCGAATACGAAGCCCGCGGTGTCGCCGCGATCCACATCGAGGACCAGGTCTCGCCCAAGCGCTGCGGCCACCTCGACGGCAAGGTGGTCGTTTCGCGCGAGGAATTCGTCTCGAAGATCCGCGCCGCGGTCGAGGCCCGCAAGGGCCGCGAGTTCATCGTCATCGCCCGCACCGACGCCCGCGCGATGCACGACCTGGACGAAGCCGTCTGGCGCGCCAACGCCGCGCTCGAGGCCGGTGCCGACCTGGCCTTCGTCGAGGCCACGCAGACGGTCGAGGAAGCCGCCGCGGTGCCGAAGCGGGTGAAGGGCCCTTGCCTCCTGAACGTGGTGCCCGGCGGCCGCACGCCGGTGTACGACCTGCGGCAGGCCGAAGAGATGGGCTACAAGCTTGCGATCCTCCCGGGTCTGATGCTCAAGGCGACGCTCGAGGCCGGCGATGCGGCACTCGCCGAGCTCAAGAGGACGCGGGTCGCCGCCGCCAGTTCCACCAGCGTGGCCCAGACCTTCCGCCGCTTCGGCGCCGACGAATGGGACGCCCTGCGCACCCGCTTCGCCGCTGGCGAGCCGATCGGCCGCTGACATGCCGCGCACCCTCTTCGACAAGCTGTGGGACGCGCACGTGGTGCGCGACCTGGGCGACGGCTGGGCGCTGCTGCACATCGACCGCCACCTGCTGCACGACCTGTCGGGGCCGCCGGCCCTGGCGGATGTGGCAGCCCGCGGCCTGCCGCTGCACAACCGCGAGCTCGTCTTCTCGACGCCCGACCACGCGGTCTCGAGCCAGCCCGGCCGCGTCGCCACCACCTTCCCGCTCGGCGGCAAGCTGCACGCCGCGCTGAAGCAGGGCAGCGAGCGCTTCGGCGTGCGCATGTTCGACCTCGGCCAGCCGGGGCAAGGCATCGTCCACGTGATGGGACCGGAGCTGGGCATCGTGCTGCCCGGCCTCACCGTCATCTGCGGCGACAGCCATACCTGCACCAACGGCGGCCTGGGCGCGATGGCCTTCGGCGTCGGCTCGTCGGAAAGCACGCACGCGCTGGCGACGCAGACGCTGCGCCAGCAGAAGCCGCGCCAGCTGCGCATCCGCTGCGAAGGCGCGCTGCGCGCCGGCGTCACCGCCAAGGACCTGGCGCTGCACATCATCGGCAAGCTCGGCGCCGCGGCCGGCGTCGGTTCCGCGATCGAATTCGCGGGTCCGGCGATCGAGGCGATGGAGGTCGAGGGCCGACTCACGCTGTGCAACCTCTCGGTCGAGCTGGGCGCGCGCTTCGGCCTGGTCGCGCCCGACCAGCGCACCTTCGACTTCCTGCGCGGCAGGCCCTTCGCGCCGCAGGGCGCCGCCTTCGACGCGGCGGTGGCCGACTGGCGGCAGTTGCCCGGCGACGCCGACGCCCGCTTCGACCGCGAGGAAGTCATCGACGCCTCCGCGGTGCGCCCGACCATCACCTGGGGCACCAGCCCCGAGCACGCGATCGCGATCGACGGCCGCGTGCCCGATCCGAAGGACGCGCCCGACGCGACCCGGCGCGACACGCTGGCCGCCGCGCTCGACTACATGGGCCTCGAGGCCGGGCAGTCGATCGCCGGCACGCCGGTCGACTGGGTCTTCATCGGCTCCTGCGCCAATTCGCGGCTCTCCGACTTGCGCGCTGCCGCTGCGGTCGCCCGCGGACGGCAGGTCGCGCCAGGTGTCACCGCGTGGGTGGTGCCCGGCTCCGAGGGCGTCAAGCGCGAGGCCGAGGCCGAAGGCCTGCACGAGGTCTTCAAGGCTGCCGGCTTCATGTGGCGCGAGCCGGGCTGCAGCATGTGCGTGGCGGCCAACGGCGAGCAGGTGCCGCCGCAGCAGCGTTCGGTGTCGACCTCCAACCGCAACTTCGTCGGCCGCCAGGGGCCGGGCGCGCGCACCCATCTCGCCAGCCCGGCCATGGCCGCGGCGGCGGCGATCGCGGGGGCGATCGTGGATCCTTCGGAGGCCCTCCAGTGACCATGCAACCCTTCACCGTCGTCACCGGCGCGGCGGCCCACCTGCCGCGGGCCAACGTCGACACCGACGTCATCGTCCGCATCGAACGGCTCACCACGCTCGGCAGGGACCAGCTCGGTCCCTACTGCTTCGAGGCGCTGCGCTACCGCGAGGACGGCAGCGACGACCCCGACTTCGTCTTCAACCAGCCGGCCTTCCGGCACGCGCCCTTCCTGCTGGCCGGCGACAACTTCGGCTGCGGCTCGTCGCGCGAAGGCGCGGTCAACGCGCTGCAGGGACTGGGCGTGCGCTGCGTCATCGCGCCGAGTTTCGGCGACATCTTCTTCAGCAACTGCTTCCAGAACGGCGTGCTGCCGATCCGCCTCGCGGCTTCGCAGGTCGAGGCGCTGGCCGCGGCCTGCGCGCACGGCGAGCCGCTCACGGTCGACCTGCAGCAGTGCAGCATCCAGGCCGCGGGCGGCGTCGCCACCCCCTTCACCGTCGACCCGCTGCGGCGCGAGGCGCTGCTGCACGGCCTCGACGACATCGGCCTCACGCTCAAGGACGAGCCGCTGATCCTGGCCTGGCAGGAGGCCGACCGCCAGCGCCGGCCCTGGGCCTGGCCGTTGGCGGCCTGACAAGTGAAAACTCCGGAGACACCATGAACGATTCGATCGAATCCGAAGCTGTCGAACAGCAGGAAGAACAGCAGGAGGTGCGCTGCGTGCTCATGCGCGGCGGCACCAGCAAGGCGCTGTTCTTCCACCAGGCCGACCTGCCGCCGGCCGGCCCCGCGCGCGACCGCCTGCTCAAGCGCGCGATGGGCACGCCCGACGTGCTGCAGATCGACGGCCTCGGCGGCTCGCGGCTGGTGACCTCGAAGGTCGCGATCATCCAGCGCTCGGAGCGCGCCGACGCCGACGTCGACTACACCTTCGCGCAGGTCGACGTCGACCGCGACCTGATCGGCTACGACGCCAACTGCGGCAACATCTCCTCGGCGGTCGCACCCTTCGCGATCGACGAAGGCCTGGTCGCGATCACCGAGCCCGTGACCACGGTGCGCATCCACAACACCAACACCGGCACGCTGCTGGTGTCGAAGGTGCAGGTGAAGAACGGCAGGTCGCGGGTGCTCGGCGACTGCGCGATCGCCGGCGTGCCCGGCACCGGCGCCGAGATCCTGATGGACTACACCGACACGCTCGGCGCCAAGACCGGCCGGCTGCTGCCGACCGGCGAGGCGATCGACACGATCGCGCTCGAGGACGGCCGCCGCGTCGCGGTCTCGGTGGTCGACGCGGCCAATCCCTGCGTCTTCATCGCGGCCGAGTCGCTCGGCCTGTCAGGCAGCGAACTGCCGGACGCGATCACCGCGAACCGCGCATTGATCGAGACGATCGGCGAGATCCAGTCGAAGGCCGGCGAGCGCATCGGCCTCTACAAGCACTGGAAGGACGTGCACCTGCCCGGCCTGCCGCTGGCGGTGATCGTCGCGCCGCCGGCCGACTACGTGGACGTCAACAAGGACACGGTGCGCGCGGCCGACTGCGACCTGCGCGCCCGGCTGGTCTTCCTCGGCAAGTGCCACGACAGCATGGCCGGCACCGGCTCGATGTGCACCGCCGCGGCCTCGCGCGTCCCCAACTCGCTGGTCAACGAAGCGGTCGGTCCGCGCGCGGCCACCGACACGCTGCGCATCGGCCATCCGCTGGGCGTCATGGAAGTCAAGGTGGTGGCTCGCCCGGATGCGGCGCAACCGGCACGCACCGCCTTCGATGCGCTCGGCCTGGCACGCACCGCGCGGCGCCTGATGGCCGGCACGATCTACGTCCCGGTGGCCTGAGGAGCGCACGGGCTTGGCCTTGGGCTTTTCGAGAGTGTATGTTGTAATGCACATATACCAACGCACCGGAGAACAGCCATGACCGCCGCCCTCGCCGAATCCTTCCATCGCGACTTCGCCCTGCCCGCCTACGACCCGACACCCGCGGCCTGGAGTCGCGCGGAGGTCGAGAGCGAAGACCGCTGGACCTTCGCCCTCGATGCCCAACAGGCCGCCGACCTGATCGACACGGTGCGGCGCTCGCGGGTCGAAGGCCAGCCGCTGCTCGCCTACCGACAGGCCGACTTCGACCTCGGCGCGGCCTTCGGCACGCTCGCCGACGCCTTCCGCGAAGTGCGCGACGGCCGCGGCATGGCACTCATCAGGAACCTGCCGCGCGAAGGCGTCTCGCCGCAGGAGTTCGAATTGATGACCTGGGCGATCGGCCTGCACTTCGGCGTGGCGCGGCCGCAGAACCGGCTCTCGGCCTACATCAACGAGGTCAAGGACGTCGGCGGCATCTACCGCAGCCCGACCGGCCGCGGCTATTCGTCGAACGCCGAGCTGGACTTCCATGTCGACGGCTCCGACGTGGTGCTGCTCAGCTGCTACAACCAGGCGCCGGTCGGCGGCATGAGCATGGTCACCAGCTCGGTCAAGGCCTACGAGGTGGTGCGCGCCGAGCGGCCCGACCTGGCCGCTGCGCTGCACACGCCCTATCCGTTCAGCCGCAACGGCGAAGAGACCGGCGACGAGCCGCCCTGGTTCCTGGCACCGCTGGCCGGCGTCGAGGCCGGTCGCCTCACCTGCGTGTGGAACCGCAACCGCCTGGAGAACGCGCTGAAGATCGACGGCGTGCCGCCGCTGAGTGCGGTGCAACGTGAAGCGGTCGAATACCTCGACAGCGTCGTGCGCCGCCCCGAGCTGATGTTCTGCATGCACCTCGAGCCCGGCGACCTGCAGCTGCTCGACAACCAGACCGTCCTGCATTCGCGCACCAGCTTCGAGGACCACGAGGACGAGGCCAGGAAGCGCACCCTCTACCGCCTCTGGATCGCCCGCCCCGATTCCTTCCGCCTGCCCGCCGACTGGGCGCCCTACACCGGCAATGCCGAAGCCGGCACGGTGCGCGGCGGCTCGAAGGGCCACTTCCACGACGACACCTGCCGTCGCTTCGATGCCGAACAGGCCGCGGCGATGGGCATGAAAGGCTGACATGACCCAGGACACCAGGCATCCTTCCGCGGCGGCCCGCATCGCTGCCTTCGCGCGCGACTTCG
The DNA here is from genome assembly GCF_009765735.1 of Xenophilus sp. L33. Classification (GTDB taxonomy): domain Bacteria; phylum Pseudomonadota; class Gammaproteobacteria; order Burkholderiales; family Burkholderiaceae_C; genus Variovorax. Next base: position 78,733 of record NZ_LMUW01000035.1, on the reverse strand, counting down.
ACGCGTCGCGGCTGTCGCCGTCGCAGCGGCACCTGTGCGGCCGCTCGCTCGCCGACACCTATGGCGTCGGCGTGGCCGGCCGCAACGAGCATGCGCCGCAGGCCGCGCTCGACTATCTGTCGAAGGCCGGCCTGCTGCTGCCGGCGGACAGCCCCGCGCCTTCCGCATCGTCAGCCTCGCTATGGGGCCGCTCCGAACGCGCGGCGCCCGAGATCGCCGCCTGGTGGAACGGCATCGCCGGCCACGTGCTCGACTACGACGACGTCACGGTGCCGATGGTCGGCCATCCGAGCGTGGCGCTGTGGCCCGCGCTGCTGGCGCTGGCCGAATCGCGCGACCTGCCGGGCGCGCGCGTGGCCAGCGCCTTCGTGGTCGGCCTCGAGGTGATCTGCAAGCTGTCGCACGGCATGGCCCGCAACCACTATGCGAAGGGCTGGCATTCGACCGCCAGCATCGGCGCGCTCGGCGCGACCGTGGCCTGTGCGCATCTGCTCGCGCTGTCGGAAACGCAGCTCACGCATGCGCTGGGCCTGGCGGTGGCGCAGGTCGCCGGTTCGCGCGAGAACGTCGGCACCGAAGGCAAGTCCTTCCAGGCCGGCCATGCCGGCGCGGTCGCGGTGCGCGCCGCCAGCCTGGCCGAGTCCGGCTTCGAGGCCGGCCCCGGCGCGATCGACGGGCCCTTCGGCTACCTGCGGCTCTATGCCGACGGCGCCGACGTCGCGCCCTGGCTCGAGACGCTCGGCCAGTCGCCGCTCGAACTGGAGGCCAGCGGCCTCGACGTCAAGCAATACCCGATGTGCTACGCCACGCACTGCGCGCTCGACGCGATCCTCGACCTGCAGGCGACGCACAAGCTCGGCCTGCAGGACGTGGCGAGCGTCGAGGTGTCGACCAGCCGCGGCGCGCTGATCCCGCTCATCCATCCGCATGCGCGCAGCGGCCTCGAAGGCAAGTTCAGCATGCCGTATGCGATGGCGGCCGCGCTGGCCGACGGCGCGGTGCGTCTGCGCAGCTTCACCGACTTGGCGGTCGCCCGCCCGGAACTGCAGGCCTTCATGGCCAAGGTGGATGCGCGCGAGACCGACCAGCCGGCCAGCCGGCCCTGGGCCGAAGTCACGCTGCACCTGCGCGACGGCAGCCTCTTGAAGAACAAGGTGGAGACGCTGCGCGGTTCGGCCCGCAAGCCGCTGAGCGATGCGGAACTCGCCGCCAAGCTCGAGGACTGCCTGCAGTGGGGCGGCAGCCGCGCCGGCGGCGATGCGCTGCTGCAGCAGTGCCTGGCCTTGCCGACGCTGAATGGCCGTGCGGCGGTGGCCGCCCTTCAGTCGCTCGCGCTGGCGAACTGAAGACCAGGATTCGCGCCGCCGATGCGCGTGCGTGCATCGGCGGCACGAAGCGCTCAGGGCCGCGGCGCCTGGCCGACCTCGAAGGCCGCAGGGCCTTCCACCGTGTCGCTGCCGCCGAAGGATTCGTCGAGCGAACGTCGCGTCGTCTCGATGCCAAACCAGGCGACCAGGATCGCCTGCAGCACGATCATCCCGATCACCGTGTAGACCACGCCGTTGGCACCGTTGAAGGCGAAGAGCACCGCGACAGCCTGCGGCGCGAAGATCGACGCCGCGCGCCCCGCGGCGCTGCCGACACCGGCGCCGCGCAGCCGCACGTCGGTCGGGAAGATCTCGGGCACGTAGGTCGAAAAGCCCATCGTCGAGCCGAAGTAGAACGAGGTCATGAGCAGCACGCCCATCCAGGTGGCCATGGTCACGGACGATGCGCCGGAATAGGCCCAGGCCAGCGCCGCCGAGATCAGCGACACCAGCACGATCCAGTTCTTGCGGCTCCACTTGTCGGCCACCTGACCGGCCAGGACCACGCCCACCAGGCTGCCCACCGACATCAGCGCTGCATGGCCGAGCGAGGCCGACATCGACAGCCCCTGCTTCACCAGGAAGGTCGGCAGCCAGATGATGAAGCCGTAGAGCGACGCCAGCGCGACCACGTTGAGCACGATGCCCAGGAAGGTCGCGCGCAGCAGCGGCGGCTTGAACAGGTCGCCGAAGCGATGGCCGCTCGAGCGCGCGACCGCACGCACCGGCTGCGGCGTCGGCAGCGGCCGGCCGGTCTCGCGCACGATGTCGGCCTCGATCTGGTCGAGGATGCGATCGGCCTCCTCCTTGCGCCCGACCGATTCGAGCCAGCGCGGCGACTCGGGCATCTTCTGCCGCAGCACCCAGACCAGGAGGCCGCCGACACCGGCGATCGCGAACATCCAGCGCCAGCCGAAGGTCGGGATCACCAGGAAGCTCACCACGTTGGCGACCAGCAGCGAGGCGGTCGCCAGGAAGAACAGCACCGCGCCCCACTTGCCGCGCTTGGCCGGCGGCACGAACTCCGAGATGGTCGCGTAGCCGACCACGATCTCCGCCCCCAGGCCGATGCCCATGACGAAGCGGAAGATCACCAGCCACAGCATCGACGGCGCCAGTGCGGCCGCGATCGAGGTGAGGCCGAACAGGATCAGGTTGAACTGGAAGGTGAACTTGCGGCCGAACTTGTCGCCAAGCCAACCGGCCACGCAGGCGCCGATCAGCGTGCCGAGCGCACCGGCGGAGGCGAAGTTGGCATTGCCGCCCATCGTCGCCCAGCCGGACGAGGTCAGGGCCACCATCACGCCGGAGGCGAGGTAGAGGTCGAAGCCGTCGAAGAAGAGGCCGGCGCCGATCATCAGCGCCATGCGCCGGTGGAAGGTCGCCTCGGGAAGCCGGTCCAGCCGCTGGGCCGCGGTATAGGTCATTTGCTTGTCTCCAGTGGTGAAGGTGCGGTTGCTACCGTCTTCTTGTTATGAAGACATTACAACATACAAATACCGGCTTGCAAACCCGTGGCGACCCGGAGGCTGATGGCAAACTCGACGCACCATGGCCACCCCGACGACCACCCGACTGAGCGCCAACGGCACCCTGCTGCACCGGCAGCTCTTCGTGCTGCTGCGCCAGCAGATCCAGTCGGGGCGGCTGCGCACAGGCGAACAGCTGCCCACGCAGGACGCGCTCTGCCGCGAGTTCTCGGTGTCGCGGATCACGGTGCGGCGCGCGCTGGCCGACCTGCAGGCCGAAGGCTGGATCCGCAACGAGCAAGGCGTGGGCGCCTTCGTCACGGCGCAAGCGCAGGTCGCGCCCAAGGCGCCGGCGGTCGGCTTCGTCGGCGAACTGCAGCGGGTGCTGGCGGAGACCACGGTCAAGGTGGTCTCGATCGCGAGGCAGCGCTGCCCGTCGGCGGTGGCGGCCGCGCTCGGCCTCGGCGAATCGGAAGAAGGCCTGCACGTGATCCGCATCCGCTCGCGCGGCCGGGTGCCGGTGATGTACCTCGACGCCTGGATCCCGCCGCGCTTCGCCGGCGCGGTCAGCGAGAAGGCGCTGCGCACGAAGCCGCTCTACGAGCTGATCGCCGGCAGTGCGAAGAAACTGGGCCGCGTGGCGCAGCAGGTGAACGCCTCGCTGGCCGACCCGGTGGTCGCGGCGGCCCTGAAGGTCGAGGTCAACTCAGCGGTGCTGAAGGTCGAGCGGCTGATCCATCACCGCTCGGGCAATCCGCTGCAATACATGACGATCTGGTCGTCGCCCGAGCGCAGCCGGCTGGTGATGGAGCTCGAAGCCGAGGACATCGACAGCATGAACGCGGGGCGCCTGCTGCACGACGTCGGAAACTGAAACGGCGGCCGTTGGGCCGCCGTTGTCGTGTCACTGATGATCAGGGACGGCCGCCGCCGCCGTGGCCACCACCTCCGCCCCCATGACCGCCGCCACCACCTTCGTGGCCGCCACCGCCATGGCCTCCGCCTCCACCACCGCCCGGTGGATGGCCACCGCCGCCACCCGGCGGCCGGCCGTAGCCCGGCGGATGCCCACCGGGTGGCGGACCGCCCGGCCGGTAGCCCGGAGGCGGCGGCCGGTAGCCACCGCCGCCCGGCGGGTGGTAGCCCGGTCCCGGCGGACGGTAACCCGGCCGCGGCCCCCAGCCGCCGGCCGGATACGGATTCGGATGCCAGCCCGGCACGCCGGGCGGCGGCGGCCGCCAACCGGCCATCGGCGGTGGCGGACGACCGCCCCACCAGCTCGGCTGGTTGTACCAGGGCCGGTCGCGGTAGTAGTTGGACCAGTAGGCGCCGAGCGAGAAGGCGACGATCGGCACGCCGATGTAGGCACCGTAGGTGGCCAGCGGCACGCGCTGGTCCTGGTAGGCGTAGTCGAGGCTGCCCGCATAGGCCCAGCCGCGCAGGCCGTCGGGCAGCACCACGTCGCACCATGCATAGCCGTTCACGCAACCCATGACCTGGATCGGCTGGCCGGGTGCGATGTTGGCGACCAGCGGATAGTTTTCGGACGGACCGGCACGCAGGTCCATCGGTCCGCGCGCAAAGGCCTGCTGCGCCGACGCAGCGACCGGAAGCACGATGGCAAGGCTGCCGATTCCGATCCACTGCAGGGTGTGTCTTTTCATGGTTGTTCCTTTGCAGTCAGCTTAGAGACGCCGATGGCGCGTTGTCAATCGGCAACGGCCTACGCAAGGAACGGCTTCCGGCGCCGAATCGCCGACCCGAAAAGGCAACTTCACCGCAACTTCACACGCGCGCTTTCAGGCCGCTTCGCGGTAGCCCTGCAGCGAGCGCCCCGACAGCGGCGCGACCGCCGCGCCGATCGCGGCGATGTGGTCCGGCGTGGTGCCGCAGCAGCCGCCGACGATGTTCACCAGCCCCTCGGCCGCGAACTCGTGCAGCAGCCGCGAGGTGACGTCCGGCGTCTCGTCGAAGCCGGTCTCGCTCATCGGGTTGGGCAGGCCGGCATTCGGATAGCAGCTGATGAAGGTGTCGCCGGCCACGCGCGCCAGTTCCTGGATGTAGGGCCGCATCAGCGCCGCGCCGAGCGCGCAGTTCAGGCCGATGGCCAGCGGCCGCGCATGCCGCACGCTGTGCCAGAAGGCGGTGACCGTCTGGCCGCTGAGGATGCGGCCCGAGGCGTCGGTCACGGTGCCGCTGATGATCAGCGGCAGCCGCTCGCCGCTGGCCTCGAAGTATTCGTCGACCGCGAACAGCGCGGCCTTGGCGTTGAGCGTGTCGAAGATGGTCTCGACCAGCAGCACGTCGGCGCCGCCCTCGACCAGTGCCTCGACCTGCTCGTAGTAGGAAGCGCGCAGCGCCTCGAAGTCGACGTTGCGCGCGCCGGGGTCGTTGACGTCCGGGCTGATGCTCGCGGTCTTGGGCGTGGGGCCGAGCGCGCCGGCGACGAAGCGCGGCTTGTCGGGCGTGCTGAACTTGTCGCAGGCGGCGCGCGCCAACTTGGCCGATTCGAGGTTCATCTCGCGCGCCAGGTCGGCCATCTTGTAGTCTTCCTGCGCGATGCGGGTCGCGCCGAAGGTGTTGGTCTCGATCAGGTCGGCGCCGGCGGCCAGGTAGCCCTCGTGGATGTCGCGGATCACGTCGGGCCGGGTCAGCGACAGCAGTTCGTTGTTGCCCTTGACGTCGCGCGGAAAGTCCTTGAAGCGCTCGCCGCGGTACTGGGCCTCGGTGAGCTTGAAGCGCTGGATCATCGTGCCCATCGCACCGTCGAGGATCGCGATGCGTTGTTCCAAGATGCCGGGCAGCTGCGCGGCGCGGGTGTAGGCGAGAGGCTTCATGGGGACCGATTGTAGAAAGCGGCCCCCGTCCCTTTCTTCAGCGGGGCTTGTCGGCGTCCTGCTGGCTGACGATCTCGCGCAGCGCGCGCAGGAAGCGATCGTTGTCCTCCGGCAGCCCGACCGAGACGCGGATGAAGTTCTCGAAGCCGGCTTCCTTCCAGGGCTTGACGATGATGCCGTGCGCCAGCAGCGCCTCGTTCACCGGGCCGTTCGGCCGGCCGAGGTCGATGAAGAGGAAGTTGGCGGCCGACGGCGCGATGCGCAAGCCGGGCCAGGCGACCTCGTTCAGCCGCGCCACCATCGCCTGGCGGAACTGCACCGTCTGCGCGGTCGCGCGCGCCATGAAGGCTTCGTCGCCCCAGGCGGCCAGCGCCGCTTCCTGCGCCGGCTGGTTGACGTTGAAGGGCGTGCGCACGCGGTCGAGCAGTTGCACCAGCGCCGCGTCCGAGGCGATGCCATAGCCGACACGCAGGCCCGCCAGGCCCCAGCCCTTGGAAAAGGTGCGCAGCACGATCCACGGCCGCCGCTGGTCGCGCAGGGCGGCGAGCGCATCGGGGAAGCCGGGCGCGAGCCGCGCGTATTCGTAGTAGGCCTCGTCGATCACCAGCAGCGTGCCGGCCGGCGTGGCGGCGAGCAGGCGCTGGAAGGCGGCCGCGTCGAACATGCAGCCGACCGGATTCGACGGATTGGCGATGAACGCGATCTTCGGTGCGCGCGCCAGCGCCTCGCACCAGGCGTCAAGGTCGAATTCGAGCGCCGGCGTGAGGCCCAGCACGTCGAGCTCGGCGCCCATCATGCGCGGGAAGATCTCGTGCAGGCCGAAGCCGGGCCGCTGCACCAGCACCCGGTCGCCCGGCGACAGCAGCGCCAGGCAGAGCATCTGCAGGATGTCCTCGGAGCCGTTGCCGATCACCACCTGGCCGGGCTCGGCGCCGCAGCGCATCGCGATCGCGCGGCGCAAGGCGCTGCCGCCGGCGTCGGGGTAGTTGTGCAGCCGCTGAGCCAGCCCGGTCAGCGCCTCGGCCACCGCGGGGCTGGCACCGAAGGGGTTCTCGTTGCTCGCCAGGCGGCTGATCTCGGTGGCGCCGTAGCGGCTGCGCACGAGCTCGGAGGACAGGCCTGCGTTGTAGGGCGGCAAGGGCATGACCTGCGGCCGCGCGAGGTCGTGGATGGTGGATGCGGTCATAGATCGAAAACCTTCCCTGGATTCATGATGTGATGAGGATCGAGTGCGCGCTTGATGGCGGCCATGGCGCCGATCTCGGCCGGCGAGCGGCTCGCGCCGAGATGGGGCTTCTTGTGCAGGCCGATGCCGTGCTCGGCGGAAATGCTGCCGCCGAACTCGGCCACCAGCGCGTAGACGACGGCTTCGAGTTCGTCGGCCCGGCCGCCGATCGAACGGCCGTCGGTCGTGATGTGCAGGTTGCTGTCGCCGATGTGGCCGAAGAAGATCGAATGGTGTTGCGGCCAGCGCGCATCGAAGGCGGCGCGGCAGCGGTCGGCGAAGCGGCCGATCGTGGCCATCGGCAGGCTGACGTCGAGGTTGATCGGCGGCTTCATGTGCACCGGCAGCTCGGCCGTGGCCTCGCGGATCTTCCAGAACGCCAGCGCCTGGGCCTGCGATTGCGCGATGGCCGCGTCGACGGCGCTGCCGGCCTCCATCGCTTCGCCGAGCGATTCCTCTATTGCATCGCGCAGCGCCGCCTCGTCGTCGCCCGCGACCTCCACCAGCGCCGCGAACGGATGCTTCGCCTCGAAGGGCTCGCGCAGCTTCTGCCAGCCGAGCGAGGTCTCGACGAAGTCGCGCCACATCAGCTCGAAGGCCGCGAGCGCGCCCGGAAAGCGCGACTGCAGGCGGCCGAGCAGGTCCAGCGCCGACCCGAAGTCCGGCAACGCGACCAGCGCGGTCGCGCGCGCCCGCGGCGCTCGGTGCAGCCGCAGCACCGCGCGGGTGATCACGCCCAGCGTGCCCTCGGCGCCGATGAAGAACTGCTTGAGGTCGTAGCCGGTGTTGTTCTTCTGCATGGGGCGCAGCATCGGCAGCACGCTGCCGTCGGCCAGCACCACTTCGAGGCCCAGCGTCTGCTCGCGCATCATTCCGAACTGCAGCACGCCGTTGCCGCCGGCGTTGGTCGCGAGGTTGCCGCCGATCTGGCAGGAGCCGCGCGCACCCAGGTCGACGCCGAACTGCAGCCCCCGGGCGGCAGCGGCTTCCTGCACCGCCGCCAGCGTGGCGCCGGCCTGCACGGTGATCGTCGAGGCGGCGACATCCAGCGACTCGATGGCGTTCATCCGGTCGAGCGACAGCGCGATGGCGTCGGCGCGCGGCACGGCCGCGCCCGCCAGGCCGGTGAGGCCGCCCTGGGGCACGACCGGCACGCGTTGCGCGCTGCACAGGCGCAGCGCGGTCGAGACTTCCTCGGTGCTGCGCGGACGCACGAGCGCGAGTGGCCGCACCGGCGATGCGCCGCTCCAGTCGGCGTGGTGGCGCACCGGGATCGCGTCGCCGACGAGCACCTGGTCCGGCCCGAGCGCGCGGGCCAACGCATCGAGGATGTCCACCCGCTCAGCTCCGGCGCGCTTCCACGAAGTCGAGCACCGCCTCCAGCAGGCGGCGCAGGTGCGGCTGCACCCGTTCGGCCCGCTCGGGCAGGTAGTCGAAGGGCAGCGCTTCCTGCATGTAGCTGCACTGCGTCATCTCGAGCTGCACCGCGTGCACGCCTTGCGCCGGCTGGCCGTGGTGGCGCGTGATGTAGCCGCCGGTGAAGCGGCCGTTGAGCACCGATGTGAAGCCCTCCGCTTCGCCGGCGACGCGCTCGAGCGTTCGCGCCAGCGTCGGATCGCAGCTGGCGCCCTGCGCCGTGCCCAGGTTCAGGTCGGGCAGCTTGCCCTCGAAGAAGCGCGGCAGCACCGAGCGGATCGAATGCGCATCCCACAACGCGGCGATGCCGTGCCGCGCCCTGATGCGGGCCAGCTCCTCGGCCAGCTTGCGGTGGTAGGGCTGCCAGATGGCTTCGCGGCGCGCCGCGATCTCGGCTTCGCCCGGCAGGTCGCCGGCCGGGTAGAGCGGCGTGTCGTCGAAGCTGTCGACCGGGCACAGGCCGGTGACGCTCTGCCCCGGATAGAGGCTGGCGCCGTCCGGCGGCCGGTTCAGGTCGATCACGTAGCGCGAATGGGTGGCGACCAGCACCGAGGCGCCGAGCGCGTCGGCGAAGTCGTAGAGGCGTTCGAGGTGCCAGTCGGTATCGGGCACCTGCCGCGCCTCGGGGCTCAGCCGGGCCGCCAGCGGCGGTGGCACGTGGGTGCCGACGTGCGGCATCGAGATGAGCAGCGGACGGCTGCCCTGACGGAAGGTGAACGCGGGTTCGGTGGTGGCGAAGTGCATGGACTCAGTCCTTCAGAAGTTCGGTGCGGGCGGCGACGAAGCCCGCGGCGGCGCTGTCGTGCAGCACATGGCGGCCGGCGGCGACGCGCGGCCGGCCCGCGACCCAGACGCCGTCGATCGCCGAGCCGTGGCTGGCGAAGACATGGGACGACAGCATCTGCGCGGGCTGCAGGCCCTGCAGCGCCAGGTGCGCGGCGTCGAGCATCACGAAGTCGGCCTGCTGCCCGGCGGCGAGGCCGGCCACCGGACGCCCCGAGGCCCGCGCGCCGCCGTGCACCGCGGCAAGGGTCAGCGCGGTCGCGACGTCGGCCTCCTTCGCATCGGCGCCGACATTGCGCTGGCGCAGCGCGAGGCGCTGGCCGTATTCGAGCAGCAGCAGTTCCTCGGCCGCATCGACGCAGACGTGGCTGTCGGAGCCCAGGCCCCAGGCGCCGCCGTGGCTTCGCCATGCCGGGAAGTCGAAGAGGCCGTCGCCGAGGTTCGCCTCGGTGCTCGGGCAAAGCCCGGCGACCGCGCCGCTGGCGGCCGCGCGGCGGTATTCGTCGGCGTCCATGTGGGTGGCGTGCACCAGGCACCAGCGCGCATCGACCGGCGCATGGTCGAGCAGCCAGGCGACCGGACGCTGGCCGCTCCAGGCCAGGCAGTCGTCGACCTCGCGGGTCTGCTCGGCGATGTGGATGTGGATCGGCGCGCGGGCATCGAGCGCGGCCAGGCCGGCGAGCGCATCGGCCAGCGCCTCGGGCGGCACCGCGCGCAGCGAATGCGGCGCCAGGCCGAGCCGGGCGCCTTGCGCTGCGCAGCCGGGCGCCAGCGCTTCGAGCAGGTGCAGCATCGAATCGGTCGAGCGGATGAAGCGGCGCTGACCTTCGTTCGGCGGCAGGCCGCCGAAGCCGCTGGTCTGGTAGAGCACCGGCAGCAAGGTCATGCCGATGCCGGTGCGCGCGGCGGCGCGCAGCAGCGCCCGGCTCAGCTCGGCATCGTCGGCATAGGGACGGCCGTCGGGCTGGTGATGCAGGTACTGGAATTCGCAGACGCTGGTGTAGCCGGCCTCGAGCATCTCGGCATAGAGCCAGGTCGCGATCGCCTCCAGGTGCTGCGGGCCGAGGCGCGCGGCGAAGCGGTACATCAGGCTGCGCCAGCTCCAGAAGCTGTCCTGCTGCTCGGCCCGGTATTCGGTGAGGCCCGCGAAGGCGCGCTGGAAGGCGTGCGAATGGAGGTTGGGCATGCCGGGCAGCAGCGGCCCGCTCGCGATCGCGGAGCCGTGCGGGCACTGCGCATCGGCCTGCACACGCACGAATCGCCCGTCGGCATCCCACTCCAGCAACACATCGCGCGCCCAGCCATCGGGCAGCAAGGCATGCGCGGCGAAGAGCGTTCGCGTCATGCGAGGCTCCCGCTCGCGATGCGGCCCCGGCGCACCGCGACCCGCAAGGGCCGCTGGCCGAACCAGTAGGCCAGCTCGGCCGCGTCCCGAACCTGCCAGAGCACGAAGTCGGCCGGCCGGCCCACGCCGATCGCGCCGTGCGTGTCGCCGATGCCGAGCGCGCGCGCCGCATGCCGGGTGACGCCGGCCAGCGCCTCCGGCACGGTCAGGCGGAACAGGGTACAGGCCATGTTGACCATGAGCAGCAGGCTCAGCGCCGGCGAGGTGCCCGGGTTGTGGTCGGTGGAGACGGCCATCGGCACGCCGGCGGCGCGCAGCGCCTCGATCGGCGGCAGGTGCGTGTCGCGCAAGGTGTAGTAGGCGCCGGGCAGCAGCACCGCCACGGTGCCGGCCGCGCGCATTGCGGCGATGCCTTCGGCCGAAAGATGCTCGATGTGGTCGCACGAGAGCGCGCCGTAGCGAGCCGCCAGCGCGGCACCGCCCATGTCCGACAGCTGCTCGGCATGCAGCTTGACCGGCAGGCCGAGCGCCTTCGCGGCCTTGAACACGCGCTCGGTCTCGGCCAGCGTGAAGGCGATGCGCTCGCAGAAGACGTCGACCGCGTCGATCAGGCCTTCGGCGGCCAGCGCCGGCATCATCTCGCGGCACACGAGGTCGATGTAGTCGCCGCTGCGGCCCGCATATTCGGGCGTCAGCGCGTGCGCGCCGAGGAAGGTGCTGCGCACCGTCACGCCGTAGGCCTCGCCAAGCCGGCGCGCCACGCGCAGCTGCTTGCGCTCGTGCGCGAGCGCCAGACCGTAGCCCGACTTGATCTCGATCGCGCAGACACCATCGGCCAGCAACTGTTCGAGCCGGGCCGCGGCCTGGACATAGAGCGTGTCTTCGTCGGCCGCGCGCGTGGCGCGCACCGACGAGACGATGCCGCCGCCCGCTTGCGCAATGGCCTCGTAGCTCGCGCCCGCGAGACGCATCGCGAATTCGTTGGCGCGATCGCCGCCGTAGACCAGGTGCGTGTGGCAGTCGACCAGGCCGGGCGTGACCAGCGCGCCGCCGCCGTCGAAGCGCGGCAAGGCGGCGAAGTCCGCGGGCAGCGCGGCGGCCGCACCGACCCAGCGCACGAGGCCGCCGGCCACGACGATCGCGGCCTCGCCGTCGATGGCCGTGTCGTCGGCCAGCGCGCCGGGCGCGAGCCGCAGTCCGGTCCAGGCGCCGTCGGCCGAGGGAAGCTCGGAGAAATTCATGGGTGGGTTCCTGCGGTCTTGTCGAGCCGCACCGCGATCAGCGCGGCGCCGGCTTCCTGGGGATGGGCCTGCCAGGCCTGCGGGACGCCGTCCCACCACAGGCCCTGGCCCGGCGCGCATTCGATGGCGTCGCCGAGGCGCCAGCGGCTGGCGAGCGCCAGCAGCAGGCCGCTGCGCGCCGCTGCGATCGACTGCGGCTCGTGCAGCAGTCGACAGTCGGCCCGCACGCGGCCGCGGCGCGTCATGAGGTTGAAGTCGGTCGAGGTGCCGCCCAGCAGTTCGCAGTCGATCGCCGCATCGCCGGCGAAGGCGAAGGGCGCGTAGCGCTGCGACAGCCGGTGATCGATGCGGCCGTCCGGCGAGCGCAGGCGCACGCCCGCACCGTCGAGCAGCATGATCACCCGATCGATGCCCGCGAAGACCGAGAACGGACCGGGACGGTCGATGGTCGCGACACTCACGCGCCAGTCGAAGCGGTCCAGGTCCGCGCCGGCCGGCACGCAGGCGACTTCGCGCGTGCTGCCGCCGCCGTTCTTCCACGGCGTGGCGGCCAGCGTGGCGATGTCGAAGCGGTGCACGGCCATGCGTCGCCTACTTGATCATCGGCAGCTTGAGGCCGTGCTGCTTCGCGGTCGCGATGGCGGCCTCGTAGCCGGCGTCGGCATGGCGCATCACGCCCGAGCCGCAGTCGTTGACCAGCACCCGCGCCAGCCGCTCGGCCGCGGCGTCGGTGCCGTCGGCCACGATCACCATGCCCGAGTGCTGCGAGTAGCCCATGCCGACGCCGCCGCCGTGGTGCAGGCTCACCCAGGTGGCGCCGCCCGAGGTGTTCAGCAGCGCGTTGAGCAGCGGCCAGTCGGAGACGGCATCGCTGCCGTCCTTCATCGACTCGGTCTCGCGGTTCGGGCTGGCGACCGAGCCGGTGTCGAGGTGGTCGCGGCCGATCACGATCGGGCCCTTCAGCTCGCCGTTCTTCACCATCTCGTTGAAGGCCAGGCCGGCCTTGTCGCGCTCGCCCAGGCCCAGCCAGCAGATGCGCGCCGGCAGGCCCTGGAAGGCGATGCGCTCGCGCGCCATGTCGAGCCAGCGATGGGTGTGCTTGTTCTCGGGGAACAGCTCCTTGATCTTGGCATCGGTCTTGTAGATGTCTTCCGGATCGCCCGAGAGCGCGACCCAGCGGAACGGGCCCTTGCCCTCGCAGAACAGCGGCCGGATGTAGGCTGGCACGAAGCCCGGGAAGTCGAAGGCGTTCTTCACGCCTTCGTCGAAAGCGACCTGGCGGATGTTGTTGCCGTAATCGACGGTCGGGATGCCCATGGCCTGGAAGTCGAGCATGGCCTGCACGTGCACCGCGCACGACTTCGCGGCCGCCACGCGCAGCGCCGGATGCTTGGCCGAGTCGGCCTTGGCGGCCTCCCATTGCGCCAGGCTCCAGCCGATCGGCAGGTAGCCGCTGGCCAGGTCGTGGGCCGAGGTCTGGTCGGTCACCAGGTCGGGCTTGATGCCGCCGGCCTTCGCGCGCCGCACCAGCTCGGGCAGGATCTCGGCCGCGTTGCCGAGCAGGCCGATCGACACCGCTTCCTTGGCGGCCGTGTGCTTCTGGATCAGCGCGATCGCGTCGTCGATGTCCTTGGCCTGCTTGTCGAGGTAGCGCGTGCGCAGCCGGAAGTCGATGCTCGCCTGCTGGCATTCGATGTTGAGCGACACCGCGCCGGCCAGCGTGGCGGCCAGCGGCTGGGCGCCGCCCATGCCGCCGAGGCCGGCCGTGAGGATCCACTTGCCGCCCAGGTCGTTGTTGTAGTGCTGGCGGCCGGCCTCGACGAAGGTCTCGAAGGTGCCCTGCACGATGCCCTGGCTGCCGATGTAGATCCAGCTGCCAGCCGTCATCTGGCCGTACATCATGAGGCCCTTGCGGTCGAGCTCGCCGAAGTGTTCCCAGTTGGCCCACTTGGGCACCAGGTTCGAATTGGCGAGCAGCACGCGCGGCGCATTGGCGTGCGTCTTGAACACGCCGACCGGCTTGCCGGACTGGATCAGCAAGGTCTCGTCGTCGTTCAGTTCCTTGAGCGTCTCGAGGATCTTGTCGAACGAGGCCCAATCGCGCGCCGCGCGGCCGATGCCGCCGTACACCACCAGGTCCTGCGGCCGCTCGGCCACCTCGGGGTCGAGGTTGTTCTGCAGCATGCGGAACGGCGCCTCGGTCAGCCAGCTCTTGCAGCTCAAGGTGCTGCCGCGGGGTGAGCGCACGGCGCGGCGCGGGTCGAAGCGGGGGGTCGGGTTGGTGCTCATGATGGTTTCCCTTCTGAAAAAAGATGGATGAGGCTCAGTCGGCCTCGATGGAGGTTCGTTGCGTGGCCCAGGCCGAGGGACGGCGTCCGGCGCCCTGCGGCACGTGATCCGCCGCTGTCGAGCGGGACGGCTCGGGCGCGGCTTCGCCGTCGGGGTAGACCATGTCCGCCGGCACGTTCAAGGTCCGCCGGGCCAGCGGGTAGTAGAGGGCGGAGGTCAGCACCAGACTCACGATCCACGAGATGTCGGCGCCGTCCATCCATTGCGCGATCGCGCCCTGGTACATCGCCTGGTTCATGAACGGGATCTGCACCAGCACGCGCGAAGGCATAGCAGGCCAGCGCCACGCCGTTGTAGGCGCCGTAGCGGCCCTTCGGGTCGTAGAGCGCCGGGATGTCGACCTTCTCCTTCGAGATGAGGTAGTAGTCGACCAGGTTGACCGCGCTCCACGGCACGAAGGCGGCGAGCAGCACCAGCACGAAGTTGCGGAAGTTGTTCAGGAAGTCCTGGCTGGCCGCCACCGCGATCACCACCGACAGCGCGACGAAAGCGAGGATGAGCAACGCCCGCGCCGGCTGCCGGATGGTCTTCTTGTCGTTGAAGGCGGTCACCGTGGTGAGCACTGCCATGAAGCCGCCATAGGCGTTGAGGCAGTTGACGCCCAGCTTGCCGACCACGATCACCAGGTAGATCACGACCGCGAAGCCGGCGCCGCCGAGCTCGCCCATGAAGCCGACCTGGTTCTTCAGGAAGTTGCCGCCGGTCGCCGCGACCAGCACGCCGAAGGTCATCATCAGCTGCGAGCTCAGCGTGCTGCCGAGGAAGGTGTGCCAGAAGGTGGAAGCCGCCGGCGTGCGCGTCGGCAGGTAGCGCGAATAGTCGGCCACGTAGGGCGCATAGGTCATCTGCCAGCCGGCCGACAGCGCGATGGCGAGCAGGAACGACGCCATCGTGAACGGCTTCTGGCCGAAGGCACCGGTGACGTCGTGGTGCGTGAACAGTTGCAGCGCGAGCCAGCCGAAGCCGACGATGCCGACCACGGTCGAGATGCGGCCCATCAGGTGGATCAGCCGGTAGCCGACCAGCGCGACCACGGCGGTCAGCGCGCCGAAGGCCAGGATGCCGAAGATCGGCGACGCCAGGCCGAACATGCTGTTGATCGCCTGCCCCGCCAGCACGGTGCCGGTGGCCGCGAAGCCGAGGTACATCAGGATCACCAGCAGCAGCGGCAGCGCGGCGCCCTTGACGCCGAACTGCACCCGGCTCGAGATCATCTGCGGCAGGCCCAGGCGCGGCCCCTGCGCCGAATGCAGCGCCATCACGATGCCGCCGAGGATGTTGCCGATCGCGAGGCCGACGATCGCCGCCAGCGCCTCGGCGCCGAAGATGACCGCCAACGCGCCGTCGACCACCGCGGTGATCTGCATGTTGGCGCCGAACCAGAGCGTGAACTGGCTGCGCGGCGACCCGTGCCGCTCGCTCTCGGGCACGCGGTCGATGGTGCGGGTTTCGATGGCGCTGGACGCGCCGGCCTGGGTGCTTGTTGTTGTCATGTCGTCGTCTCCTCCCTGGTTGGCTTTGAAATCAGACCTGTGCGCTGCTCGGCAGGATCTGCCGCAGCATCGCCGGCTGCCGGTCCGACAGCGCCCACCGACGCATCGCCTCGATGTCGGTCGCCAGGAAGCGATCCTGGTCGATGAAGGCGACCTGTTCGCGGATGCGTGCGAATTCGGCCTCGAGCGGCGCCGACGATTTCGCACCGCGCTTGAGTTCGATGCCCTGCGCCGCCGCCATCGCCTCGATGCCGACCACCACCGCGGTGTTGCTCACCATGTCGGCCAGCCGGCGGCCGGCGAAGGTGGCCATCGACACGTGGTCTTCCTGGTTGGCCGAGGTCGGCAGGCTGTCGACGCTGGCCGGATGGGCCAGCGACTTGTTCTCCGAGGCGAGCGCGGCGGCCGTGACCTGCGCGATCATGAAACCCGAGTTGACGCCGCCGTCGCGCACCAGGAAGGGCGGCAGGCCCGACAGGCCGCTGTCGAGCAGCAGGGCCATGCGGCGCTCGGAGATGGCGCCGATCTCGGCCACTGCCAGCGCGATGATGTCGGCCGCGAAGGCCACCGGCTCGGCGTGGAAGTTGCCGCCGGAGATGACGTCGCCGGTGCCGGAGGTGCCTTCCAGTGGCGCGAAGACCAGCGGGTTGTCCGAGGCCGCATTGGCCTCGGTGCGCAGCACGCGGGCGGCATGCGCCAGGTTGTCGAGGCAGGCGCCCATCACCTGCGGCACGCAGCGGATCGAATAGGGGTCCTGCACCCGGCCGCAGTCGGCATGCGAATCGACGATCCCGCTGCCTTCGAGCAGCGCACGCACCGCACCCGCCACAGCGATCTGGCCCGGCTGGCCACGCGCCGCATGGATGCGGGCATCGAAGGGCTTGATCGAACCCTGGATCGCTTCCAGCGACAGCGCGCCGGCGAGCAGCCCCGCGGCCAGCACGTCCTCGGCGCCGAAGAGGCCGGCCAGCGCCAGCGCGGTCGACACCTGCGTGCCGTTGAGCAGCGCCAGGCCTTCCTTGGGGCCGAGCACGAAGGGCGCGAGGCCGATGCGCGCCAGCGCGTCGGCGCCGCCGATGACTTCGCCGTCGGGCGCGGTCACCTCGCCCTCGCCGATCAGCACGCAGGCCAGGTGCGCCAGCGGCGCCAGGTCGCCCGAGGCGCCGACCGAACCCTTGGACGGAATGCGCGGCAGCAGGTCCGCGTTGACCAGCGCCAGCAGCGCATCGACCAATTCGGGCCGCACGCCCGAATGGCCGCGCGCCAGGCTCACCGCCTTGGTCGCCAGCACCAGCCGCACCACGCCCGCGGGCAGCGGCTCGCCGGTGCCCGCGCTGTGCGACAGCACCAGGTTGCGCTGCAGCTCGGCCAGCCGCTCGGGCGGGATGATGGTCTGGGCCAGCTTGCCGAAGCCGGTGTTGATGCCGTAGACCACCGCGCCGGCCTCGACGATGCGGTTCACCGTGGCCTGCGCGGCGAGCAGGCCGGCACGGGCCGACGGGTCGAGCTGCAACTGCACGCCGCCGGCGTGCACGCGTCGCAGGGTCGCGAGGTCGACCTCGCCGGGCGTGAGACGCACGGGCGCGGCGTTGGGCTGGGTGGTGGTTGCGTTCATTTTTTCTCTCTCCTGTCTATACAAGTAGCTGCGGCAAAAATCGAAAAGGCTCGGGCGCCCGCTTCAGTCGAAGACCGGGTTGCCGTCGGCTCGGAACCGGCTGCCGAGCCGGTAGCGGGACGCGGGGTGCAGGCAGCGCACCACCGTGACCGGGACGCCGCGGGTCCAGGTGCGGCGGGTCAGCAGCAGGCAGGGCTCGCTGGCGGGCATGGCCAGGCGCTCGGCCTGCTCGGCGGTGGGCAGCACCGCGTCGACCACGTGCTCGATCTGGTCGAAGGGCACGTTGCGCACCAGGTATTCGGAAGGCGGCAGCAGCGAGAAGTCCTGTTCCAGGAAATCGGGCACCACGCGCGGGTTGACGTAACGGTCTTCGAGCTGCACCGGCACGCCGTTCTCCAGGTGCAGGCAGACCGCGTGGAACACCGATTCGCCAGGCCGCAGGTCGAGCCAGACCGCGACGTCGGGAGCTGCCGCGACCCGCTTGGCCACCAGGAATTCGCAGCGGTAGTCGTGGCCGCGGGCGCGGATCTCGCTGGCGATGTTGGCGATCTGCAGCAGGGTCGACTGCGGCTTGTCCTCGGCGACGAAGCTGCCGACGCCGGCCACCCGGACGATCCGGCCCTGCTCCACCAGCTCGCGCAGCGCGCGGTTGACCGTCATGCGGGCCACGCCGAACTGCGCGACCAGTTCGCTCTCCGACGGCAGCCGCTCGCCCGCGACCCACGAACCGTCCTGGATCTTGCGGGTGATGTGGGCCTTGATCTGCTCGTAGAGGGCCAGGCCCTGCGACGCCGCCGCCGCGGCGTGCGGCGTGGCGGCGCGACGTGCGTCGTCGGCTTTGCGAAGGCGGGTGGCGGTCATTCGGTCTTTCAGGCTTTCGGGGCTTCGGTCGCGGCGGATCAGTGCTCGGCCGCGGCCATGGATTCGGCGCGGATCTCCTCGGTGAGGCGGGCCTTGATCTCCATGAATTCCGGCGAGGTCTTGATCGTGTAGTGGCGCGGGTGCGGGAAGTCGACCGCGATCTCGGTCTTGATGCGGCCCGGCCGCGCGCTGAACACCGCCACCCGGTTGGCCATGAAGATCGCCTCGTCGATGTCGTGCGTGACGAAGAGCACCGTCTTCTGCGCCGATTCCCAGATGCCCAGCAGCAGCTCCTGCATCAGCACGCGGGTCTGGTTGTCGAGCGCGCCGAAGGGCTCGTCGAGCAGCAGCATCTTAGGGTCGTTGGCCAGTGCCCGCGCGATCGCGGTGCGCTGCTGCATGCCGCCAGAAAGCTGCTTCGGGAAGTGGTTCTCGAAGCCGCGCAGGCCGACCTTGGCGATGAAGAAGTCGCTGCGTTCCTTCTGGTCGGCCTCGCTCATGCCGCGCTCGCGCAGGCCGAAGCGGATGTTCTGGGCGATCGTCAGCCACGGGAACAGCGTGTAGCTCTGGAACACCACGCCGCGGTCGGCGCCCGGGCCTTCGATGGCCTGGCCGTCGAGCAGCACCCGGCCTTCGGTCGGATGGTCGAGGCCGGCGACGATGCGCAGCAGGGTCGACTTGCCGCAGCCCGACGGGCCGAGGATGGTCACGAAGTCGTTCTCGCGGACCTCGAAGTCGATCGGCTGCAGCGCCTGGGTCGATGGCCCCTTGCTGCCGGTGAAGGTGCGCGAGACGCCGCGGATCGAAAGCTGGTTCATCACAGCGTGCTCCAGGCGAACAGGCGCCGGTTGAGGGTCTTGAAGGCCAGGTCGGAGATGAGCCCGATGACCCCGATGACGATGATCCCGAAGATGATCTGGCCGGTGTTCAGCAGCGCCTGGCTGTCGGTGATCATGTGGCCGATGCCCGACGACGAGCCGATCAGCTCGGCCACGATCACGTAGGTCCAGGCCCAGCCCAGCACCAGGCGCAGCGTCTCGGCGATGCCCGGCGCCGCGCCCGGAATGAGCACCCGCGCGACGATGCCGCGGCGGTTGGCGCCCAGCGTGTAGGCCGCCTCGACCAGGTCGCGCCGCGCGCTGCCGACCGTGACCGCCACCATCAGCGTGATCTGGAACACCGAGCCGATGAAGATGACCAGCAGCTTCTGCGTCTCGCCGATGCCGGCCCACAGGATCAGCAGCGGGATGAAGGCCGAGGCCGGCAGGTAGCGGCAGAAGGAGACGAAGGGCTCGAAGAAGGCCTCGATGCCCTTCCAGGTGCCCATCGCGATGCCCAGCGGCACCGCCACGACGGTGGCGATGACGAAGCCGCCGAAGACCCGCCACACGGTCATGCCGATGTCGTTGATGAAGCCGTACTGCGTGAACAGCAGCACCGCCTCGTGGACCATCGTCACCGGGCTGGCGAGGAAGGTCGGCGAGACGAAGCCGCCGAGCGTGAACAGCGCCCACACCGCCACGAAGAGCACGAAGAAGCCCGCGCCGAGCAGCCAGCGCGCCCGCGCGCTCACCGGTTCGAGCGGCGCCATGGCGCGGCGCCGGCGCGGTGCGGCCTCGGCAGGCGCCGAGGTGGCAGCGCCCGGCGTTGCCGAGGTCGGGATCGACCGGATCGCGGCCGGCGGTTTGGAGGGGTTCATGGCGGGCGTGGCGCTCATGGTGCGTGGGCCTTACTGCACGAAGCGGGTGTCGTAAGTGGCCGCGAGGTCGTCCGGCGCCTTGCGGATCACACCCGACTCCAGCAGGATCACCTCGGAATCCTTCATGAACGGCGTGATGTCGTTGGCGAAGAACTTCTGGTTGTCGGCCTTGTCGGCCCAGCGCAGGTAGGCGGCCGACTTGGCGAACTCGTCGCCGCTCTGCTTGACCGCCGCGCCCATGATCTCGTTGGCCTTGGCCGGGTCGGCCTTGATCATGTCCAGCGCCTGGAAGTACGAGGTGGCCAGCGCCTGCGCGGCCTTCGGATTGGCCTTGAGCCAGGTCGGGGCGCAGCCGACGGTGTCCATCACCATCGGGTAGTCGATGGTGGTCGCCAGGATCTTGCCGGCCGACGGATTGCCGCGGACCGTCGAGAGGTAGGGCTCGTAGGTCATCGCGCCATCGTTCTGGCCGGCGACGAAGGCCTGGGCCGCGGCCTGCGGTTCGAGCGAGACCACCTTCACGTCCTTCATGGTCATGCCGTTCTTGTGCAGCATCCAGGCCAGGCCGAAGTAGGGCGAGGTGCCCGGCGCGCTCACGCCGATGGCCTTGCCCTTGAGGTCGCTGAAGCCCTTGACGTCGCCGCGCACGGCCAGGCCGTCGGCGCCGTAGGACTTGTCCATCTGGAAGATCTGCACGATGGGCACGCCGTTGGCGTTCCAGGCGACGTGGGTCTCGACCGTGGTGGCCGCGCACTGGATCGCGCCCGAGGCCAGCGCCAGTTGCCGCGACTGCTGCGGGATCATGCGCAGGTCGACGTCCAGGCCGTTCTTCTTGAAGATGCCCGCCTTGTCGGCCAGGGTGAGCGGCGCGAAACCGGTCCAGCCGGACATGCCGAGCACGATCTTGGTGTCCTCGGCGTGCGCTGCCGCCGCCATGCCCGCGCTGAGAGCGCCCGCCGCCAGCAGCGAGGCGATTTTTCCAACCATCTTGACCATTCAGGTTCTCCTGTTGCGTTTTCAAAATTTCGGCTCGCCGGGTGCGTAGAAGGCCACGCGATCCAGGACGGCGCCGAGTTTCATCCGCCGCCTCGTTCCTGTCTATACAGGTTAAACCCTTACGCCAACCCACTCTGGGCAGCCTTTCGCCCCTTGTGAGTGCGAAGATTCGGATTCATGCACCAACATCTGTCTAGACAGGTGCAGGCGGCGGTGAATGGAGGCCGAATTTGCAAGCCCCGTGCCAACGCGACGCGCCGCGGGCCGCTCAACCGGTGAGCGCGTCGGCCTGCCCGGCGACGCTGGCCTCGACCACCTCGGCAAAGCATTGCGCCAGAGGTGTGGCGAAGGCGTCCGGCGGCGGGTAGGCCAACACCACCGACTGCAGCGCCAGCGGCCCGCGCAGCCGGCGGCAGGCGATCCGCTTGCCGTCGTAGGCCTGGTCGCGCACCGGCCGGGTGGTCAGGAGCGAGACGCCCAGGCCGTTGGCGACCAGTGCGCGCACCATCTCGAGCGAGGTACTTTCATGCGCGATCGTCGGCGTGACGCCGGCGTCGCGGAAGAGCGAGAGGAAGTATTCGCGGCTGTGCGGCAGGTTGATCAGCACCAGAGGTTCGCGCGCCAGGTCGGCGATGCGCAGGCTGGTCGAGCGGGCCAGCGGATGCTTCCACGGCAGCAGCGCGTAAGGCCGCAGTTGCATGACCGGGGCGAGGCGCACGCCGCGCGCCAGGCCGAGGTCGTACATCAGCGCCACGTCGAGTGCGCCGCGCTCCAGCATCCGGGTCAGCGTCTCGGTGTCGCCCTCGACCAGTTGCACCTCGATCGCCGGGCAGTCGACGGCCATGCGGGCCAGCATGTCGGGCAGCCAGCGCGGCGCCAGCGTGCTCAGGCAGCCGATGCGCAGCAGCCCCGCCAGCTCGCCCGAGCGCGGCGCCGCCAGCGCGCGCGCCTGTTCGAGCAGGCCGTGCGCCTCGCGGTGACGCAACGCCCCGGCACCGGTGAGTTCCAGCCCGCGCGCATGCAGCCGCACGAAGAGCGGCTCGCCCCACAAATCCTCCAGGTCGGCGATCGCCTTGGAGATCGACGGCTGCGACACGCCCAGCGCCTCGGCCGCGCGCGCCGCGCCGCCGTGCCGGGCCGCGGCGACGAAATATTCGAGCTGGCGCAGGTTCAGATGAATCATCTTTCTTGATCCAAGGCATCCGAAACGCATATTTTCATTTGATTCAAGCCAAGCGGACCATCGCGGCCTTCCCGTCCAGAAAGGCCCGACCCATGACCGCTCCCGTCCGTCCGCTCGACGGCATCCGCATCCTCGACTTCACCCGCGTGCTGGCCGGGCCGCTCGCCACCGCCCTGCTGGCCGACCTGGGCGCCGAGGTGATCAAGATCGAGCCGCCGCAGGGCGACGACTACCGCGCCATCGGGCCGATGAAGAACGGGCAGAGCGCGCTCTTCACCGTGATGAACCGCAACAAGAAGAGCGTGGTGCTCGACCTCAAGCAGCCCGAGGCGGTGCGCCTGGTGCATGCGCTGGCGGCGCAGTCGGACGTGGTGGTCGAGAACTTCCGTCCCGGCGTGGCCGAGCGGCTCGGCATCGGCGCCGAGGCGCTGATGCGGTCGAACCCGAAGCTGGTCTACGTCAGCGTCTCGGGCTTCGGCCAGACCGGCCCGCTGGCACACCGGCCGGCCTACGACATCATCGTGCAGGCCATGAGCGGCCTCATGGAAGCCACCGGCGAGCCCGACGGCGCGCCCACGCTGGTGGGCGAAGCGGTGTCGGACGTGGTGGCCGGGCTGTTCGCCTCCTGGGCCACGCTCGCCGCGCTGCTGCAGACCCAGCGCACCGGCCGCGGCCAGCACGTCGACGTCGCGATGTTCGACACCACGCTGAGTTTCCTGGCGACCTCGATGGCGCGCTTCCTCTTCACCGGCCAGCCGGCGCGGCGGGTCGGCAACCGGCATCCGCTGTCGGCGCCCTTCGGCGTCTACCGCGCGCAGGACGGCCACTTCGCGCTCGCGGTGCTCAACAAGAAGCTGTTCGACGCGCTGGCGCTCGCGATGGAACGCCCGGACCTGGCCGCCGAACCGCGCTTCGCCACCGACGAACTTCGCTCCGCTCGGGAGCCCGAACTGCGCGCGCTGATCGAAGCGTGGGCCGGCGCTCACCCGGTCGCGGAAGTCGTGCGCCGCCTCGACGCCGCCGGCGTGCCGGCCGCGCCGATCTGGGACATCGAGCAGGCGCTCGCATCGCCGCAGGCCCACGCCCGCGAGCTGCTGCGCGCGGTCGACGACGAGCGCCTGCCCGGGCTTCGCCTGCCGACCCAGCCGGTGCGCTTCAACGGCGCCGCGCCGAACCGCGCCCAACGCGCGCCCGCCCTCGGCGAGCACACCGACGAGCTGCTCGCCAGCCTGCTCGGCACCGGCCTCGAACGGCTCTCCGAACTGCGCGCCGTCGGCCTCTTCGGCGCGATCGATTCCTCCACCTCGACCTGCAAGGACCCGTCATGACACGACTCGGCGTCACCGAAGAAGACCGTTCCCTCGCCGACGCGATCGCCCGCTTCGCGGCCGAGGCGCTGGCCCCGATGGCCCAGGCCATCGACGAGGAGGCGCGTTCCGCCACCTGCCACCTGCCGCAACTGGGCGCGCTCGGCGTGATGGGCATGAACCTGCCCGAACGCTGGGGCGGCGCCGGCGTCTCGCCGACCGCGATGCTGCTGTCGCTGGTCGAGATCTCGCGCGCCTGCGCCGCGACCTCCTCGATGATCGGCGCCCACTACCTGGGCACCGATGCGCTGCTGATCGCGGGCGACGACGACCAGCGCGCCCGCTACTTGCCGCGCGCGGCCCGCGGCGAATGGCTGGCGGGCTTCGCGCTCACCGAGCCGCGCGGCGGCTCCAACCCGGCCGACCTGCGCACCCGCGCGGTGCGCGACGGCGACCACTACCGCATCGACGGCGTCAAGCACTTCATCTCCAATGCGGCGGAGGCGAAGTTCCTGGTGGTCTTCGCCAGGACCGACGCCACCGCCGGCGCCCGCGGCGTCAGCGCCTTCGTCGTCGACACCGACCTGCCCGGCCTTCGCGTCTCCGCGCCCGAGAAGCTGATGGGCATCCGTGGCGGCCACGCCTTCGAGGTCGCCTTCGACGCGGTGCGGGTGCCGCTTTCGAACCGGCTCGGCGACGAGGGCAGCGGCTTTCGCACCGCGATGAAGGTGCTCGACAACAGCCGGCTCGACGTCGCCGCGACCGCCCTGGGCATCGCCGAGGCCGCGCTGGCCGCTGCAGTCGCCTGGGCCCGCGAGCGGCAGGTCGGCGGCGAGGCGCTGGCCGGCAAGCAGGGCATCCAGTGGATGCTGGCCGACATGAAGCTGCGTCTGGAAGCTTCCTGGGGTTTGACCATGCAGGCCCTGGCCCTGCGCACCGCCGGCCAGCCCTTCACCCTGCAATCCGCGATGGCCAAGCTGCACGCCTCGGAGATGGTCGGCTTCGTCGCCGACCGCGCCCTGCAGATCCACGGCGGCTACGGCTTCACGCGCGAGATGCCACTGGAGCGCTACGTGCGCGACGCCCGCATCCTGCGCATCTACGAGGGATCGTCCGAGATCCAGCGGAACATCATCGCGCGGCTGCTGCTGGCCTGAACGCCGGGCGATCGCTTCGGAGACAATGGCGTTCGCGCGCACGGGCACACCGGCGCGGCACGACCCCAACCTTGGCGATCCCCTTGTCATTCCAGGCTTCTCCCGCACCGACGTCCCAGGCGATCGCGCCCGAACAGATCCTCCACGAAGTCTTCGGCTACCCGCAGTTCCGCGGCCCGCAGCAGGCGATCGTCGAGCACGTGGTGGCCGGCGGCGACGCGCTGGTGCTGATGCCCACCGGCGGCGGCAAGTCGCTGTGCTACCAGATCCCGGCCATCGCGCGGCAGCGCGCGGGCCACGGCGTGAGCATCGTCGTGTCGCCGCTGATCGCGCTGATGCACGACCAGGTCGGCGCCCTGCACGAGGCCGGCGTCGACGCCGCCTTCCTCAACTCCACGCTCGACTGGGACGAGACGCAGGACGTCGAGCGCCGCATGCTGCGCGGCGAGATCACGCTGCTCTACGCCGCACCCGAGCGGGTCAACACGCCGCGCTTCCTGTCGCAGCTCGATTCGCTGCGCGAGCGCGGCAAGCTGGCGCTGTTCGCGATCGACGAGGCCCATTGCGTGAGCCAGTGGGGCCACGACTTCCGGCCCGAATACCGCGCGCTCACCGTGCTGCACGAGCGCTATCCCGGCGTGCCGCGCATCGCGCTCACCGCCACCGCCGACGCGCTCACGCGCGCCGACATCGTCGAGCGGCTGCAGCTCGAGGAAGCGCGCCAGTTCGTCTCGAGCTTCGACCGCCCCAACATCCGCTACACCATCGTCGAGAAGAAGGAAGCCACCACCCAGCTGCTGCGCTTCATCGAGCGCGAGCACGAGGGCGATGCCGGCGTGGTCTATTGCCAGTCGAGGAAGCGCGTGGAGGACGTGGCGCAGACGCTCAGCGACGCCGGCATCAACGCCCTGCCCTACCACGCCGGCCTCGACGCCGCGGTGCGCCAGAAGCACCAGGACCGCTTCCTGCGCGACGAAGGCATCGTGATGGTCGCGACCATCGCCTTCGGCATGGGCATCGACAAGCCCGACGTGCGCTTCGTGGCGCACCTCGACATGCCCAAGAACATCGAGGGCTACTACCAGGAAACCGGCCGCGCCGGCCGCGACGGCGCGGCCGCCGACGCCTGGATGACCTACGGCCTGCAGGACGTGGTCAACCAGCGCCGCATGATCGACGAAAGCCCCGCCGGCGAGGACTTCAAGCAGGTCATGCGCGGCAAGCTCGACGCGCTGCTGTCGCTGGCCGAGGCCAGCGATTGCCGGCGGGTGCGGCTGCTCGGTTACTTCGGCGAGAAGAGCGTTCCCTGCGGCAACTGCGACAACTGCATCACGCCGCCGCAGGTCTGGGACGGCACGGACGCCGCGCGCAAGCTGCTCTCGACCATCTACCGCGTGCAGCAGCAGAGCGGCATCAGCTTCGGCGCCGGGCACGTCATGGACATCCTGCGCGGCAAGGCGACCGAGAAGGTCAAGCAGTTCGGCCACGAGCGGGTCAGCACCTTCGGCATCGGCACCGAGTTCAGCGAGGCGCAACTGCGCGGCGTGCTGCGCCAGCTGATCGCGACCGGCGCGCTGGCGGTCGATGCGCAGGCCTTCAACACGCTGCAGCTCACCGACGGCTCGCGCGCGGTGCTCAAGGGCGAGACCCAGGTGATGCTGCGCGAATCGATTTCTTCACCGGCCGAACGCAAGCCGCGGCGCGAGAAGGCGGCGCGCGGTGCGCCCTCGCCGGCTGCCGCCGCGCTCGACGGCACCGGCCAGGCCCGCTTCGCCGCGCTCAAGGCCTGGCGCGCCGAGGTCGCGAAGGAGCACAACCTGCCGGCCTACGTGATCTTCCACGACGCCACGCTGGCCTCGATCGCCGAACGCGCACCGGCCACGCTGGAAGACCTGCAGGGCATCAGCGGCATCGGCAGCAAGAAGCTCGAGGCCTACGGCAGCGACGTGCTGCGGGTCTGCTCGGCCTTCTGAAGCCGCTCAGGGCAGCTTGACCGGCACCGGCCGGGTCAAGAGGTCGACGTAGAAGTCGAAGAAGCGCGCGTTGTCGAACTTCTTCACCACGGTCACCTTCTGCAGCGCCGCACCGGCGGGTTGCTCGACGTAGCCGATGGAGCGGCCGTTGTCCGCCGCACCCGGCTTCGCCACCACGTCGACATAGCGCTGCACCGTCTCGGTGGCGTAGCCCGGATCGACCAGGTAGGCCAGGGTGAGCGTGTCCCAGATGTTCTGCGTGTAGCTCGGGTCGGTGTCGAAGCCGCGCTTGCCGTCGAAGCCGCGGCCGTTGAGCTGGCGGAACACCTCGGTCACCGCGGTCGGATGGGCACTGTGCGCGATGCGGTCGTAGACCGATTTGGTGAGGTTGACCGTGTCGGTCACGTCCAGCGGAATCACCACCTGCGGGATCGGCAGCCGCAGCACCGCGCGCGCCGCGTCCGGGTCGAACCACCAGTTGAATTCCGCCACCTTCGTGGTGTTGCCCGGCACGTCGATCGCGCCGCCCATGTAGATGATCTGCTTGATCAGCGGCACGATCTCCGGACGCCGCTTGGTCGCCAGCGCGATGTTGGTGAGCGGCCCGATGGCCAGGATCGTGACCTGCCCCGGATTGGCCTTGACGGTGTCGACGATGAAGTCGACCGCGTTCTGTTCACGGATGCGCGTATGCCGCGCGAAGCCGTCGGGCGAGGGCTTCAGGTCGGCCACCGACTTCGGCTCGGGGCCCATGTAGGCACCCAGGTAGCCGTCGCCGCCGGCACCGGCCTTCATCTCGGCCTGCACGCGGGCGAAGTCGTGGTCGATCGGATGGTTGGCGCCGGCGTAGACGCCGACCCGCTCGCCCGCGCCGAGGCGCTCCATCGACATCAGCGCATCGGAGACGCCCTGCATCAGCCACTGGTTGCCCGACACCACCGTGATGCCCATCAGCTGCAGCTTGCCTTCGGCCTGCAGCTGCACCGCCATCGCGCCGAGCTGGCCGTCGTCGCTCATCGTGTTGTAGTCGCTGTCGATGATGACCTTCGGAACCGGCCGGCGGCCGAGGTCGGCGCAGCCGCTCGCGACCAGGCCGCCGACGACCATGATGACGAGGAGGAAGCCGGCGAAGCGCTTGCGCATTCGGCAGCTATTGCACGAAGCCCATGCCGCGCGACTCGCGCACCTCGGGCTTGATCCGGTGCTCGGCTTCGAGCTGGTCGAGGAACTCGGCGGCCAAGAATTCCACCGCGAGGATGTCGGTCTGGCGCTTGACCGCCGCGAAGTCGCCGGGGCACAGCTGGCTCAGCCGGCCCAGCCGCTGCTTCAGCTCGCCGGTCAACAGGCTCGCGTCGCCCGCCAGCGCCTCGGTCACGAACATGCGCTCGCGCTGCTCGGCGGTCAGCGGCATGAACTTGATCTTGAACGTGAAGCGGCGCAGCGCCGCCTGGTCGAGCCGGTCGAGCAGGTTGGTGGTGCAGATGAAGATGCCGTCGAAGCGTTCCATGCCCTGCAGCATCTCGTTGACCTCGGTCACCTCGTAGCTGCGCTGCGCGCCGCGCCGGTCCTGCAGGAAGCTGTCGGCCTCGTCGAGCAGCAGCACCGCCTTCTCGGCCTCTGCTTCCTTGAACATGGCGGCCATGTTCTGCTCGGTCTCGCCGACGTACTTGCTCATCAGGTCGCTGGCCTGCTTGATGATCAGCGGCCGACCGATCGCCTTGGCGATGTGCTCGGCCAGCGCGGTCTTGCCGGTGCCGGGCGCGCCGTAGAAGCACAAGGTGCCGTGGCCGCGCGCCTTCAGTGCCTCGACGATGCGCGGTACCTCGAAGCGGGTCTCGACATGCAGCATGTCGAGGTCGTAGGTGGTGACGCTACGGCGCGCGCCCAGTTCGTCGAGCGTGCCGAGCGCCAGGTCGGCATTCTTGAGCTGCCGCTCGATCAGGTGCTCGACCGAGGCGCCCTCGGTCATCGCGAGGCCGGCGAAGCGCACCGCCGTGCGGATCTGCGCCGGCGTCAGGCCCTTGCGGGCGGCCAGCTTGGCGGTGAAGGCGTCCGACACCGAGACGCCTTCGAGCGTCTTGCGCACCAGCTGCTCGCGCGCGCCGGGCGGCGGCGACTTGAGCTCCAGGTGATAGGCGAAGCGGCGGCGGAAGGCCGGGTCGATCTGCTCGATCCGGTTGGTGACCCAGAGCGTCGGCACCGCGTTCGATTCGAGGATCTGGTTGACCCAGGCCTTGCCGCTGACGCTGCCGCTGGTCGGCGACGGAATCTGCTCGGCCCGCG
The DNA here is from genome assembly GCF_009765735.1 of Xenophilus sp. L33. Classification (GTDB taxonomy): domain Bacteria; phylum Pseudomonadota; class Gammaproteobacteria; order Burkholderiales; family Burkholderiaceae_C; genus Variovorax. The sequence continues at coordinate 50,134 of NZ_LMUW01000035.1, read as the reverse complement.
CCATGAGCTGCGCGGCCTCGGTGCTGATGGGCGGAAAGACGTCCTCGACCTCGTCGAACAGCAGCGCCGCCTGCTCGCTGCCCTTGAGGAAGACCTGCGCGATCTGCAGCGAACGGTAGCGGTCGCGCCCGGACAGCGAATTGCCGTCGCGGTCCGCGTATTCGACCTCGAAGAGCTCCAGCCCCGCGGCCTGCGCGACCACCTTGGCCAATTCGGTCTTGCCGGTGCCGGGCGGCCCGTAGAGCAGCACGTTGACGCCGGCTTCCTTGCGCGCCACGGCCGCGCGCAGCAGCGTGACCAGCATGCGCGCTTCGTCTTCGACGAAGGAGAAATCGTGCGTGGTGAGCGCGCTCTTGGCCGACGGCCGGGTGAACACCGCCATCAGCTCGTTGCGGTCGCGGTATTCGCGCATCAGCACCGGCGGCAGCTTCTCGCTGACCTTCATGAGGTCGGCCAGGTCGGTGATGTTGTGCTCGGAGATCAGGTTCTCGACCAGCCCGATGCGCTCCAGCCGCGAGCCGGCGCGCAAGGCCTCGCCGACCTCGCTGGCGTTGACGCCGGCCACTTCGGCGATCGCGGCATAGGCCTCGGGCGCGTTGTTGACCTTGAACTCGACCAGCAGCGAACGCAGGTCGCGCTGGTAGCGCGCCAGGGTGCCGTAGAGCAGCAGCGCGCGCTCGGCCTTGTTCAGTTGCAGCAGGCCGGCCAGCGCGTCGATGTTCTTCTCGACCAGGGTGGACTGCTTGCGCAGCGCGTGCGTGAGCCAGTCGCGCGTGACCGACAGCACCGACAGCAGGTCCTTCGGCTGGTCCTTCGCGTATTCGTCGAGGTAGAAGAAGAGCGTGCCTTCCTCATACGGCCCGCGCCAGACGCCGTGGCGCTCCAGCAGCGTGCGGCCGTCGAAGGCCTCGACGCCGCGCCAGATCTCGTTGCCGGCGCAGCGGCGGCCGAGGAATTCGCTCAGCCGCTGCAGCACCGGCAGCGGCCACACCAGGTGGCGGCCGGTGAGCGACAGCAAGCCGTTGAGGTCGCGCCGCACGTTGAAGCGCGGGCCCTGCTTGGCGGCCAGGGTGAGCACGAAGTGCGAGCACATCAGCTCGAGCACCGGCGCTTCCTTGAGTCCGGGCGACGGCAATGCCTGGCCGCGCGCCTGCGCTGCCACCACATCGACACCCGAACGCTTGACCATCGAGCAACCTCCGGTTAGGAAAAGATGAACCGAGAGCACCATAGCGCAGAGTTTTCGCTTCGGGAAGCCTCGCGGTACGAAATACCAGGATGTTGCGAATCCGTCGACAATCCGGCCGATGGTTGGAATCGAAGACATCGAACGGGCCGCGGCCCGGCTGCGCGGGCAGTTGCTGGACACGCCTTGTGTCGAATCCCGCACGCTCTCGGAGATCGTCGGCGCCCAGGTTTTCCTGAAGTTCGAGAACCTGCAGTTCACCGCGTCCTTCAAGGAGCGCGGCGCCTGTAACAAGTTGGTCGACCTGTCGGAGTCCGGCTGCCGCGGCGTGATCGCGATGTCGGCCGGCAACCATGCGCAAGGCGTGGCCTATCACGCGCAACGGTTGGGGCTGCGCGCACTGATCGTCATGCCGCGCTTCACTCCCGGCGTGAAGATCGAACGCACCCGCGGCTTCGGCGCCGAGGTGGTGCTGCATGGCGATTCGCTCGACGCCGCCCGCGCCCATGCGCTCGAACTGGCGGAGCGCGAAGGCCTGGCCTTCGTGCACCCGTTCGACGACGAGGCGATCATCGCCGGCCAGGGCACGGTCGCGATCGAGATGCTGGCGCAGGTGCCGGACCTCGACGTGCTGGTGGTCGGCATCGGCGGCGGCGGGCTGATCGCCGGCATGGCGGTGGCGGCCAAGGCGATCAAGCCCTCGATCGAGATCGTCGGCGTGCAGACCTCGCGCTTCCCGGCGATGGTCAACGCGGTGCTCGGCACCCGCCATCCGCAAGGCAACAGCACGATCGCAGAAGGCATCGCGGTCGGCACGCCGGGCGTGCTGACCCGCGAGATCATCGGCCGGCTGGTCGACGACCTGCTGCTGGTCGACGAGGGCGACATCGAGCAGGCGGTGCTGATGCTGCTGGAAATCGAGAAGACGCTGGTCGAAGGCGCCGGCGCAGCCGGGCTGGCGGCGCTGCTGCGGCATCCGGCGCGCTTCAGGGGCCGCAAGGTCGGTCTTGTGCTCTCGGGCGGCAACATCGATCCGCTGCTGCTGGCTGCGATCATCGAGCGCGGCATGGTGCGGGCCGGGCGGCTGGCGCGGGTGCGGGTCAGCGCGCGCGACGTGCCAGGCTCCCTGGCCCAGATCACGGCCACCGTGGCGGAAGCGGGCGCTAACGTCGACGAGGTGCACCACCAGCGCGCGTTCACCATGCTGGCGGCCCAGAACGTCGACGTCGAACTGGTGCTGCAGACCCGCGGCCGGGAGCATCTGGCGTCGGTCCTGGGCGCCTTGCGCGCCGCCGGCTTCGAGGCCGACGAGCAACGCTGAGCGCTGGAGTTCCGCCCGGGGGCTCAGGCAAGCACCTACACACCGGCAAGCGGGCCAGCGCCTAAAATGCCCTCAGTCTGCAAGTCTTGAGAACTGAAGGAATTCCATGTCCAACCCCACACCCATCGAGCCCGGCCACGCCGCCGCGGTCGAAGCCGACGCAGTCGAGTCGGTCGTTCACCTGATGCCGCTGGTGCTTCCGCTGGCCGGCGGCGTGCTCATGCTGCTGCTGGCATCGATCGCCATCTACGTCGCCTGATCCGCGCTTTCCGTGCGCCGGCGGCGGCCGGCGCCGGGCGGCTCTCGATCCGGCCTCTCCCGAGACAGAAGCGTTTTTTCAAAAGGTTCTCGCGCCTCGTGGCCGAGTGCCCTTTGAAAAGACGATTTTCACAACTCTGGAGACTTCGATGAACGCACCGCTGAAGGGTCTTGCCATGCAGGCACCCTCCTATGTCAAGAATGCGAAACTGATCGCCTGGGTGGCCGAGATGGCCGCGCTGTGCAAGCCTGCCGACATCCAGTGGTGCGACGGCAGCACCGAGGAATACGACCGCCTCTGCGCCCAGATGGTCGCCGCCGGCACGCTCAAGAAGCTCAACCCGGTCAAGCGCCCCAATTCCTTCCTCGCCAATTCCGACCCGAGCGACGTCGCCCGCGTCGAAGACCGCACCTACATCTGCTCGGCCACCAAGGAAGAGGCCGGCCCGACCAACAACTGGATGGCGCCCGCCGACATGCGCGCCACGCTGAATCCGCTGTTCGACGGCTGCATGAAGGGCCGCACCATGTACGTGGTGCCGTTCAGCATGGGCCCGCTGGGATCGCCGATCGCCCACATCGGCATCGAGTTGTCCGACAGCCCGTACGTCGTGGTCAACATGAAGATCATGACCCGCATGGGCAAGGACGTCTTCGACGTCTTGGGCGACGACGGCGAATTCGTGCCCTGCGTGCACACGGTCGGCGCGCCGCTCGAGGCCGGCCAGCATGACGTCGCCTGGCCCTGCAACAAGACCAAGTACATCGTCCACTACCCAGAGACGCGCGAGATCTGGAGCTTCGGCTCCGGCTACGGCGGCAACGCGCTCCTGGGCAAGAAGTGCTTCGCACTGCGCATCGCCTCGAACATGGGCCGCGACGAAGGCTGGCTGGCCGAGCACATGCTGATCCTCGGCGTGACCAATCCCGAGGGCAAGAAGTACCACGTCGCCGCCGCCTTCCCGAGCGCCTGCGGCAAGACCAACTTCGCGATGCTGATCCCGCCGGCCGGCCTCGAAGGCTGGCAGGTGACCACCATCGGCGACGACATCGCCTGGATCAAGCCGGGCGCCGACGGCAAGCTGCACGCCATCAACCCGGAAGCCGGCTACTTCGGCGTCGCGCCGGGCACGAACCTGCAGACCAACCCGAACTGCATGGCCAGCCTGGACCACGACGTGATCTTCACCAACGTCGCGCTGACCGACGACGGCGACGTCTGGTGGGAAGGCATGAGCGACGCCCCGGCCCATGCGATCGACTGGCAAGGCAAGGACTGGACGCCGGCCATCGCCAAGGAAACCGGCGCCAAGGCTGCCCATCCGAACGCCCGCTTCACGGTCGCCGCCACCAACAACCCGGCGCTCGACGACGCCTGGGACGATCCGAAGGGCGTGGTCATCGACGCCTTCATCTTCGGCGGCCGCCGCTCGACCACCGTGCCGCTGGTGACCGAGGCCCGCGACTGGGTCGAAGGCATCTACATGGCCGCCACGATGGGTTCCGAGACCACCGCCGCGGCCGCCGGCCAGCAGGGCGTGGTGCGCCGCGATCCGTTCGCGATGCTGCCCTTCGCCGGCTACAACATGAGCGACTACTTCCAGCACTGGCTCGACCTGGGCAAGAAGCTGGCGGCGTCGGGCGCCAAGCTGCCGAAGATCTACACCACCAACTGGTTCCGCAAGGGCGCCGACGGCAAGTTCGTCTGGCCGGGCTACGGCGAGAACATGCGCGTGCTCAAGTGGATGATCGAACGCATCGAGAGCAAGGCCGACGGCGCCGAGCACGTCTTCGGCGTCAGCCCGCGCTATGAAGACCTGAGCTGGACCGGCCTCGACTTCAGCACCCAGCAGTTCGACACGGTCACCAGCATCGACAAGGCTGCCTGGGTCGACGAGCTGAAGCTGCACGCCGAGCTGTTCGAGCAGCTGGCGCACCACCTGCCGAAGGAACTGCCGGCCACCAAGGCGGCGATCGAGCAGCGGCTGGCTGCCTGACCCGTGCAGCGGCGCTTCGGCGCCGGGCAATGAAAAAGCCGCCCCGAGGGGCGGCTTTTGCGTGTGGGCGCGGCCGGTGGATCAGTGCGCCTGGCGGTGCGTGGTGATCGCGGTCAGCTCGCTGAAGACACGCGGATCGAGCCGGGCATCGGCCATGAAGCGCTGGTCGGCATGCGCCGCGGCGCGGCGCTCGACGGCGGCGCGCACGCCGGTCCGCAGGCGGACCAGATGCGCGCGGGCGGTGCCGGCGAACCAGGCGAGGCCGACGAAGACCACGCCCCACAGCACGACCCAGGCGACCAGCAGGGCGCCTTCGCCAGTGGTGGACATGAGGCGATTGGCGACGACGACCATCGACGAGACGATGGCGGCCATCAGCAGCACGGCGGAGACCGTGGACGACAGACGAGGGGTTCCGGCGCAGCCGGGAACAGAAGATTCGGAATGGACGCAGCTTGTCATTTTTATTGCTCCTGAAAAATACGGACGGACTGAGGGAGCCGACGCCATGCATAGTAGGGAATTCCCTAGTGTTTTGCCACTTAATCCTAATGATGTTTATCATTCACATTGATGATGAGCATCAACTTCCGCACGCTCGACCTCAATCTGCTTCGCGTCTTCGACGAGGTGATGGCCGAGCGCAACCTCACCCGGGCCGCGCGCAACCTCTCGATCACCCAGCCGGCGGTTAGCAACGCCCTGCGGCGTTTGCGCGACGTGATGGGCGACGAGTTGGTGCGGCGCGCCGGTGCCGGTGTCGAGCCGACACCACGGGCGCTGGCCCTGTGGCCGACCGTGCGCGACGCGCTCCGGCAGCTTCAACACACGCTGGCGCCGGGTGAATTCGATGCCGGCATCGCCGACAAGACCTTCCTGCTGGCGATGGCCGACGCCACGGCCGCCGAGCTGATGCCCGGCCTGGTGGAGATCGTCGAGCAGGAAGCGCCGGCCGTCTCGCTGCGGGTGCTCCCGCTGACCACCCGCGACCCGCGCCGGCTGCTCGAGATGGAAGAAGTCGACGTCGCGATCGGCTACTTCCCGGCGGTGGTCGCGACCCTGGCGGCGCGCGGCCACTCGGGCGTCGGCATGCCCTTCGAGACGCAGCGCCTCTACGCCGGGCAATACGTCTGCGTGATGCGTCGCGGCCATCCGCTGGCGGATGCGCCGCTGACGCTGGACAACTACTGCGAAGCCCGCCACCTGCTGGTGAGCTTCTCGGGCCGGCCCTATGGCTTCATCGACCAGACGCTGGGCGCGCTGGGGCGCGAGCGCCGCATCGTGGCGACGGTCAACCAGTTCTTCACCGCGGGTCGGGTGGTGTCGAACTCCGACCTGCTGACCGTGATGCCGCGGCATTTCGTGCGGGTGACCGGCAGCAACGACGAACTGGTGCTGCGCGAACTGCCCTTCGAGCAGCCGCTGGTGCATGTCGATGCGCTGTGGCATCGGCGGGCGCAGCACGGCCACGCGCACGAATGGCTGCGCCAGGCGCTGCAGCGCTCGGCCGCCGCGGCCTTCGCCGGCTCGCCCCTGGCGGGCGCCTCGTTGCCGATCACGACACAGGCGGGCGCATGAAGCTGCAGCTGCTGTCCGACCTGCACATCGAGGTGCATCCCCGCCTGCAGGTCGCGCCCGCAGCCGGCGCCGACCTGCTGGTGCTTGCCGGCGACATCGGTTCCTACCAGGCCGGCTCGCGGCTGGCGGAGCCGGACTTCGGCCTGGCGCGGTTCTCGCCGCGCCACGGCTGGCCGACACCGGTGCTCTACGTGCCGGGTAACCACGAATACGACAACGCCGACTTCGACGAGGTCCACCAGCGGCTGCGCGACGCCTGCGAGGCGCTCGACATTGGCTGGCTGGAGCGCGAAACCCGGGTGATCGACGGCGTGCGCTTCATCGGCACCACCTTGTGGGCCGATTTCGACGCGCTGGTCGAGCCGGACGACAGCATGGGCGAGGTGCTGAAGAAACGCGGCAAGGCGATGCGTGCCGCCAACTTCTACCTGACCAAGGCGGCCACGACGCGGCATGGCGAGCCCTTCCTGGCCGAGCCCTTGAGGGAGCACTCACTGACGTGCCAGGCCTGGCTGCGCACGGCACTCGATGCGCCCTTCGAAGGCCCGACCGTGGCCGTGACCCACTTCGCGCCGAGCCTGGCGAGCGCCGATCCGCGCTACGGGCTGACGCCGGGCACCGCCGGCTTCTGCAATTCGCTCGACGAGCTGCTGCCGCGCGCCGACCTCTGGATGCATGGGCACCTGCACTGCGCCTTCGACTACCGGCGCAACGGCTGCCGGGTGGTCGCGAATCCGCTGGGCTACCTGGGCAAGGGCGAGCAGGACGACTTCCGGCCGGACTGGCTGATCGAGGTGCCGGCCCGCGCGACCGATCGCCGCTGAAGCGGGCCGGGCGTCCTGCCTGCGCACCCTATGATCGGCCGCCATTTGCGGAAGGATCTGCGTGCTCAACGGTTTATGGCTCGGCTTCTTCCTGGTCGCGGCAGCGACGGCGCTCGGGCGCTGGCTGCTTGGCGGCGACGCCGGCGTCTTCGCGGCGCTGGTGCAGAGCCTGTTCGAGATGGCGAAGCTGGCGGTCGAGGTGATGGTGCTGCTGTTCGGCACGCTGACCCTGTGGCTCGGCTTCCTGCGCATCGCCGAGGCGGCCGGCATCGTGCGCTGGCTGGCCTGGCTGCTCGGGCCGCTCTTTCGCCGGCTGATGCCGGAAGTGCCGGCCGGCCATCCGGCGCTCGGGCTGATCACGCTCAACTTCGCGGCCAATGCGCTCGGCCTGGACAACGCGGCGACCCCGATCGGCCTGAAGGCGATGCGCGAGCTGCAGACGCTCAACCCGAGCAGCACCACCGCCAGCAACGCGCAGATCCTGTTCCTGGTGCTCAACGCGTCGTCGCTCACCCTGCTGCCGGTGACCATCTTCATGTACCGCGCGCAGCAGGGTGCGGCCGACCCGACGCTGGTGTTCCTGCCGATTCTGCTGGCGACCAGCGCCTCGACCCTGGTCGGGCTGCTGTCGGTGGCCTTCATGCAGCGGCTGCGGCTGCGGGATCCGGTGGTGCTGGCCTACCTGCTGCCGGGCGCGCTGCTGCTGGGCGGCCTGATGGCGCTGCTCGCGAGCCTGTCGGCGACGGCGCTGGCGTCGCTCTCCTCGCTGCTCGGCAACCTGGTGCTGTTCGGGCTGATCGTCGGCTTCCTGCTGGCCGGCGCGCTGCGCCGCGTCAAGGTCTACGAATGCTTCATCGAGGGCGCGCGCGAAGGCTTCGACGTGGCGAAGAACCTGCTGCCCTACCTGGTCGCGATGCTGTGCGCGGTCGGCGTGCTGCGGGCGTCGGGCGCGCTCGACCTGCTGCTGGAGGGCATCCGCTGGTGCGTGCTGCGGCTCGGCTGGGACGCCCGCTTCGTCGACGCGCTGCCGACCGCGCTGGTCAAGCCCTTCTCGGGCAGCGCGGCGCGGGCGATGCTGATCGAGACGATGAAGACGCAAGGGGTCGACAGCTTCGCCGGCCGGGTCGCGGCCACGATCCAGGGCAGCACCGAGACCACCTTCTACGTGCTGGCGGTGTATTTCGGCGCGGTCGGCATCCAGCGCGCGCGGCATGCGGTGGGCTGCGCGCTGCTGGCGGAGGCGGCCGGCGTGCTGGCGGCGATCGGTGTCGGCTACTGGTTCTTCGGTTGAAGGAACGCCTTTCCGCGCTTCGGCCAAAATGGCCCCTCCCTTCGCACCGCCCGCCGTGACCGCACCCGCCCAGGCCCGACCGCCCTCCTTCTCCGCCGATGAATTCCGCGCGGCGCTCGGCATGTTCGCCACCGGGGTCACGATCATCACGGCGCGTTCGGCCGACGGCGCGCTGGTCGGGCTGACCGCCAGTTCCTTCAACACGGTGTCGCTGACGCCGCCGCTGGTGCTGTGGAGCCTGGCGCGCAGCGCAGCCTCGATGCCGGCGCTCAGCACCGGCTCGCACTACGCGATCAACATCCTGGCGGCCAGCCAGAAGCACCTGGCCGAGCGCTTCGCGCGCAAGAACGTCGACCGCTGGGCCGACGTGGCCTTCACCGAAGGCGTCGGCGGCGCGCCGGTGCTGGCCGGCGCGGCCGCCAGCTTCGAATGCTTCAACCGCAGCCGCTACGACGAGGGCGACCACGTGATCTTCGTCGGCGAGGTCGAGCGCTGCTCGCACCAGCCGGGCGCGACGCCGCTGCTGTTCCACGGCGGCCGCTTCTACACCGAGCTGCCGATATGAAGGCTTGCCTGCTGCTGTGTGCGCTGGCCGCCGTGGCCACTGCGGCCTCCGTGGCCTCGGCGCAGGACGCGCCCGCGGCGGACAAGCCCGAGAAGCGCAACTGGTTCGACGACCCGTTCTTCCAGCTCTCCAAGGGCCTCCCCGGCTGCCCGGTGCCGCTGGGCCCGCTCTACACCGAGGCCGAGCGCCGCGTGCAGATGCATTCGCGGCTGGAGCGCGGCACCAGCTGCTGGCTGGCCGGCAAGTGCGCCGACAGCAACGCCTACCGCTACGACAAGCCGCTGGTGCCGAAGGTGCAGGCGGCGCTCGAGGCGGTGCCGGGCGTGCGCGGCGCCAGCGTCTGGGTGATGATCCAGCGCCGCTGGGTCTACCTGCAGGGCTGCGTGCCGTCGAAGGACCTGGCCACCCGGCTCGAGCAGGCGGCCCATGCGGTGCCCGATGTCGAGGCGGTGGTGCCCGACCTCATGGTGGGCACGCACGACAAGCCCGGCTATCCGCTGGCTTCCCCTTGATCCCTCGATCCGCCATGACGAACAAAAAAGAGACAAGCCCAGAAGAATGATCGATCGCAAGGAACACCTCGACGGCCGCGCCACCTCCCTCCTGCTCGCCTGCTGCGCCTTCTGGGGACTGCAGCAGATCCTCATCAAGACCACGGTCGGCGAGGTGCCGCCGCTGTGGCAGGCCTCGATCCGCATGGCCGGCGCGGTGGTGCTGCTGTGGCTGTGGTGCCGGTGGCGCCGCGTGCCGCTGTTCGAGCGCGACGGCACGCTGGGCGGCGGGCTGCTCGCGGGCGCGCTGTTCTCGGCCGAGTTCACCTGCATCTACCTTGGCCTGCAGTACACCAGCGCCTCGCGGCTGACCGTCTTCGTCTACACCTCGCCCTTCGTGGTCGCGCTGCTGCTGCCGCGCTTCGTGCCGGCCGAGCGGATGCGCGGCGTGCAGTGGCTGGGGCTGGCGATCGCCTTCGCGGGCGTGGTGGTGGCCTTCAGCGAGAGCCTCGGCCACAGCAACTCGGCCCAGTTGCGTGGCGATGCGCTGGCGCTCGGCGGCGGCATCCTCTGGGGCCTGACGACGCTGACCCTGCGCAGCACGCGGCTGGCCACCGCCAGCGCCGAGAAGACGCTCTTTTATCAGATCGCGGTCACCGCCCTGATCCTGCCGATGCTGTCGCTCGCGCTCGGCGAGCACTGGGCACTGGCCTATTCCAGCTACGCCTGGCTCTCGATCGGGCTGCAGACGGTGATCGGCGCCTTCGCCAGCTACCTGGCTTGGATGTGGATCCTGCGGCACTACCCGGCCACCAAGGTCTCGTCCTTCACCTTCCTGACGCCGGTGTTCGCGCTGGTGCTCGGCGTGCTGCTGCTGAAGGAACCGCTGACGCTCCAGTTGGTGCTGGCGCTCGCGGGCGTGGCGGTGGGCATCGTGCTGGTCAATCGCCGTGCGGCGGTGCCCGTGGCCTCATGAACTTCCAGCCGATCCTCGATTCGATCGATGCCGAGATCCGGCCGCTCCTCGGCCGCGGCGGCCAGGTCGCCAACTACATCCCGGCGCTGGCGCGGGTGCCGGCCGAGCGCTTCGGCATCGCGCTGCGCACCTGCGACGGGCAGGAGGCCCGCGCCGGCGATGCCGAGACGCCCTTCTCGATCCAGAGCATCTCCAAGCTCTTCACGCTGACCCGTGCGATGCGGCGCATGGGCGACGCGCTGTGGGAGCGCATCGGCCGCGAGCCTTCGGGCAACCCCTTCAATTCGCTGGTGCAGCTGGAGGCCGAGCAGGGCAAGCCGCGCAACCCCTTCATCAATGCCGGCGCGATCGCGGTGGCCGACCGGCTGCTGAGCCTGGGCGACCGCAAGGCCGACCTGCTGGCCTTCATGAGCGAGCTGAGCGGCGAGCCGATCGCCTTCGACGACGAGGTGGCGGCTTCCGAGGCCGCGACCGGCTATCGCAATCTCGCGCTGGCCAACTTCATGAAGAGCTTCGGCAAGATCGACAACGACGTGGCCGCGGTGGTCGACCTGTATTTCCACCAGTGCGCGATCCGCATGAACTGCGTCCAGCTGGCGCATGCGGCGGGCTTCCTGTGCCGCGACGGCGCCCATCCGCTGGACGGCCGGCCCGAGGTCGCGAGCGCCCGGCAGGCGCGTCGCATCAACGCGCTGATGCTGACCTGCGGCACCTACGACGCCGCCGGCGACGTCGCCTTCTCGATCGGGCTGCCGTGCAAGAGCGGCGTCGGCGGCGGCATCGTGGCGGTGGTGCCCGACAAGCTCAGCCTGTGCGTCTGGTCGCCGGCGCTCGACCACAGCGGCAATTCGCTGCTCGGCCTGAAGGCGCTGGAGTTGTTCGCCGGCCGCACCGGGCTGTCCATTTTCTAGAAGCGCGTCTTCCTCGACCGACGACCTCGTCGGATCGGTCCGGGAATCGA
>NZ_LMUW01000035.1:586-38676 GCF_009765735.1 Xenophilus sp. L33 | reverse complement strand
CGTGCGGCAGCAGGGCCGGCGCACGGTTCGCCAGCGAGGGCAGCTGCGTCGGCGAAGCCGGCAGCAGGTTGGTGCCCGGTGCCTGCCCCTGCGGGATCGGCGTGCCCGGCACGCTCGGCCCGAAGCCGGCGGGGCTGGCCAGCGGCGAACCCGGCGGCGCCAGTTGCGAAGGCGCCTGCACGCCGGGGACCGCGCCCTGCCCGGGCAGGGCCGCGAACAGCTGGCTGGCCATGCGCGCCAGCACCGCGGGGTCGAAGGGCGCCTCGACCTGGTCCGACGGAAAAAGGGAGTTGCTCACCGCGGTCTACTTGTAGGTGTCCAGGACGCTGTAGTCGTGGTAGCGGCCGATCTCGACATCGTCGAGCACCGCCAGTGCGTCGGTGGTCAGCACCGCCACCGAGCAGTACAGCGAGATCAGGTAGGAGGCGATCGCATGGTTGTTGATGCCCATGAAGCGCACCGACAGACCCGGGCTTTGTTCGCCGGTGAGGCCCGGCTGGAAGAGGCCCACCACGCCCTGGCGCTTGTCGCCCACGCGCAGCAGCAGGATCTTGCTCTTGCCGTCGGCGACCGGAACCTTGTTCGACGGGATCAGCGGAATGCCGCGCCAGGTGATGAACTGCGAGCCGAAGAGGCTCACGGTGGGCGGCGGCGTGCCGCGACGGGTGGCTTCGCGGCCGAAGGCGGCGATCGCCAGCGGGTGCGTGAGGAAGAAGGCCGGCTCCTTCCAGACCCTGGTCAGCAGCTCGTCGAGGTCGTCCGGCGTGGGCGCGCCGGTCAGCGGGAAGATGCGCTGCTCCTCGGTGACCTGCGACAGGAGCCCGTAGTCGGGGTTGTTGATCAGCTCGCTTTCCTGGTTCTCCTTGATCGTCTCGATCGTCAGGCGCAGCTGTTCCTTGATCTGGTCGTGCGGGCTGCTGTAGAGGTCGGAGATGCGGGTGTGCACGTCGAGCACGGTGCTGACCGCGTTCAGGTTGTATTCGCGCGGATGCTCCTCGTAGTCGACCCAGGTGCGCGGCAGCTGGTTCTCGCTCTCCTTGGCGGTGCAGACCACCTGGATCGATTCCGGGTTCTTGACCTTGTTGAGCCGGTAGATGCCCGCCTCGACCGGCACCCACTGCAGCAGGTGCGTCAGCCAGCGCGGGCTGATCGTCTCGAGCTGGGGAACGCTCTTGGTGGCGTTGGCGAGCTGGCGAGCGGCGCTGTCGCCAAGGGCGGTGGTGCCACCGACTGTTGCTGTCATGGATGAAGACTCCGTGGTTCGGGAAAAAAGACGAAGGGCAGTTTCGAGGGATTCGAATCGGTGCTCAACGGGCTATAGCCGGCCAACTCGTCACCGGGCGTGCGACGCTCACAGCGCGATCGAAGACAGGCTGACGAGCTGCACCGCGCGCTGCGCGCCGATCTCCTGGCAGTGCGCGAGCAGGCTCACCAGCTCGATGTCCAGGGCGACCGCCAGCTTCTCGGCGGTGACGATCGAGGCGATCACCCGCCCGCGCTCGATCTCGCCGACATAGGAGCGGTCGAGCCCGGCGCGCTCGGCCAGCCGGCTCTGCGACCAGCCCTGCTGCACGCGCAGTTGCCGCAAGGTGACGCCGAAGCGTTCGACCAGCCCGCTCACGTCGCGGCCACTGGCAGCGGCTGGGCCGCCGGCCTGGCCTTCTCGTTCTGCAGGCCCGCCTGCGTCACGCTGGCGCCGGCCGGTACGTCGTCGGTGAGCCAGACGTTGCCGCCGATCACCGCGCCGCGGCCGATGGTGACCCGGCCGAGCACGGTGGCGCCGGCGTAGATCACGACCTCGTCCTCGACCACCGGATGCCGGGGCAGCCCCTTCTGCAGCAGGCCGTGCGCATCGACCGGAAAGCGCTTGGCGCCGAGCGTGACCGCCTGGTAGATGCGCACCCGCTGGCCGATCACCGCGGTCTCGCCGATCACTACGCCGGTGCCGTGGTCGATGAAGAAGCCGCCGGCAATCTGCGCGCCCGGATGGATGTCGATGCCGGTCAAGCCGTGCGCCAGCTCGGCCACGATGCGCGCCAGCAGCGGCAGGTCCAGCTGGTACAGCTGGTTCGCCAGGCGGTGGTAGATCATCGCCAGCACGCCGGGATAGCACAGCAGCACCTCGTCGACGCTGTGCGCGGCCGGGTCGCCCTGGAAGGCGGCGACCACGTCGGTGTCGAGCAGCCGGCGGATGCCCGGCAAGGCCGCGGCGAAGGCCCGCACCGCGTCGCGCGCCTGGGCCTCGATCTCGGCCGCCGGCCGTGGCGCATGCCGCGCGACGTAGTGCAGTTCGAGCCGGGCCTGGTCGAGCAGCGCGTGCAGCGCGACGTCGAGCGTGTGGGCGACGTAGAAGTCCTCGCCGTCCTGGCGCAGGTCCGACGGCCCGAGGCGCATCGGGAACAGCGCGCCCTTGAGCTGTTCGATCAGCGTCGAGAGCGCGTCGCGCGACGGAAACTCGCGACCGGCCGCCTCGCGCGGCCGCTTCTGCGCATCGCGCCATTCGCCGCGCACGTGGCGCAGCGCGTCGACCACCCGGTCGACCTCGAATCCCGACATGACGATCCTCCTTAAGTGGGGCCCGGGCGCGCACTCTGCGCGGCGCGCGTCCCGGTCGTGTTCAGTCCTGCACCCAGGGCAGGCGATGGAAGCGCCAGCCGTCGGCGCCGCCGCGATGCTGCTCGGCGTCGATCTCGCCCTCGAAGCCCTCCAGCACGTTGAAGACATGCGTGAAGCCGGCCTTGGCCGCGGCTTCGGCGGCGACCGCCGAGCGCTTGCCGCTGCGGCACAGCAGCAGCGCCACCGCTTCCTTGCCGCCGTCCTTGGCCAGCCTGGCTTCCAGTTCGCGCACGAAGCGCGGATTGCGGGTCAGTGCGGTGCCCGTGGCCCACGGCACGTGCAGGCTCTCGGGCACGTGGCCGACGAACTTGCGTTCCTCGCCCGAGCGCACGTCGACCAGCACGGCTTCGTGCCGCTGGACGAGTTGCCAGGCCACGGCTGGCGGCACACCGCCGGCGTAGGGCAGGTTCTGTTGTTCGGCAGCGGCCCGGGCGCGTTCCAGGGCTTCCGGCAGGGCAAGGGTCTCGACTTCCGATGACATGTAATGGCTCCGTTGATGCGTTCGACGATTCGCCTTGGATGGCGATAGCCGACTCTAGGACGCGGCCCCGCGAACACGAACGACTGAAAAGTCGAATTCAAACTACTTTCACGTCTATGCGCTCGCGGCCCTGCGCGCCCCTTCGCGACGGCCTCAGAGCTTGGCGAGCGACACCTCGGTCGACTTGACCAGCGCCACGACCTCGGAGCCGACCCTCAGCTCGAGCTCGTCGATCGAACGCGTGGTGATGACCGAGGTCACGATGCCGAAGGGCGTCTCGACGTCGACCTCGGAGACGACGGAGCCGCGAATGATTTCGCGCACCTTGCCGCGAAACTGGTTGCGCACATTGATGGCTTGGATGGTGGATGGCATGGAGCGTGGCTCGAAGCGATGTGGGCGCCGATTCTGAGCACGGGCCGCGCGCCTGCGAAAGAAGGAATCCGAGTTTGCTGATGCGGATTTCGATGCGGTCGCGACGAAGGCACCGCTTCAGATCATTGCCTTATTTGCAAGCAACGAATCGGTAGTTCGGAATCTTTTGGAGCGCTCGCAGAATCGGCCGCCGAGTGCTGACCGGCACCGACTCTTGCCTGGCATCCATGAATTTCCAACAGTTGCGCTCCGTGCGCGAAGCCGTCCGATGCGGCTTCAACCTCACCGAAGCGGCGCATGCGCTGCACACCTCGCAACCCGGCGTGAGCCGGCAGATCCGCGAGCTCGAGGACGAGCTCGGCATCGCGCTGTTCGCCCGCGTCGGCAAGCGGCTGACCGGCCTCACCGCGCCCGGCGACCACCTGCTGCCGATCATCGAGCGGGTGCTGCTCGAGAGCCACAACCTGCGCCAGGCCGGCCAGGAGTTCCTCGCCCAGGAGCAGGGCCTGCTGTCGATCGCCGCCACCCATTCGCAGGCCCGCTATGCCTTGCCGATGGCGGTGCAGGAGTTTCGCGGCCGCTTCCCCAACGTGCAGCTGCACCTGCGCCAGGGCTCGCCCAAGCAGGTGGCGCAGATGCTGCTCGACGGCGAAGCCGACGTCGGCATCGCCACCGAGGCGCTGAGCGACTACCCGCAGCTGGTGGCGATGCCGAGCTTTCGCTGGACCCATTCGCTCATCGCCCTGCCCGGCCATCCGCTGCTCGAAGGCGAGCTGACCATCGAGCGCCTCGCGGCCCATCCGCTGGTCACCTACGACAGCGGCTTCACCGGCCGCACCCGCATCGACCTGGCCTTCGCCGAAGCCGGCCTCAAGCCCGACCTGGCGATCACTGCGATGGACGCCGACGTCATCAAGACCTATGTCGAGCTCGGCCTCGGCGTGGGCATCGTCGCCGGCATCGCCTTCGAGGCCGAGCGCGACACGCGCCTGCGCGCGGTCGATGCCGGTCATCTCTTCGGCATCAACATGACCAAGCTGGCGGTGCGGCGCGGCGCCTACCTGCGCAGCTTCGTCTACGACTTCATCGAGAGCTTCGCGCCGACGCTGGACCGCGCCGCGGTCGAGGAAGCGCTCGGCAATGCGCCGTCCGAAGAAGGCGAAGGCTCGGCGCTGGCGGAACTGCTGGTGCATGCCGCCGATGCGCGGCAATTGCGCGCCGCTCATTGACGCGCATTTCCTTCATCGAAACCGGTGGCTTGCCACCGGACTTCGCGCCCCCGATCGATCCACCGACAACTTCAAGACCCTCCAGGAGATTCCCGATGAGCCACGACACGACCGCATCTTCCATCGACACCAGCATCGGCGACCTGCGCATCCGGCGCGTGGCCGGCAGCCTCGGCGGTGAGGTGCAGGGCCTCAGGCTGCACGCCGACCTGCCGGCGGCGACCATCGAGCAGCTCGACGCGGCGCTGGTCAAGCACAAGGTGCTGTTCTTCCGCGACCAGTCGCACCTGGACGACCAGTCGCACCAGGCCTTCGGGGCCCGCTTCGGCCGCACCGTGGCGCATCCCACGGTGCCGGCGCCGACGGGCACCAAGCTGTTCGAACTGGACGCTTCCAAGGGCGGCGGCCGCGCCGACTCCTGGCACACCGACGTGACCTTCATGGAAGCCTTCCCGAAGATCTCGATCCTGCGCGCGGTGAAGATCCCGGCCTTCGGCGGCGACACCGTCTGGGCCAACACCGCGCTGGCCTACGAGCGGCTGCCGGCGCAGTTGAAGCAACTGGCCGACAGCCTCTGGGCAGTGCACAGCAACGACTACGACTACGGCGCCGACCGCGTGCAGGTCGAGCAGGAGCGGCTCGCTCATCACCGCAAGGTGTTCGTGTCGGCGGTCTACGAGGCGGAGCATCCGGTGGTGCACGTGCATCCGGTCACTGGAGAGAAGGCCTTGCTGCTCGGGCATTTCGTCAAGAAGCTGGTCGGGCTTTCGAGCACCGAATCGGCGCGCATCTTCGAGTTGCTGCAAAACCGCGTGATCCGGCTGGAGAACACGGTGCGCTGGAGCTGGCGCCAGGACGACGTGGCGATCTGGGACAACCGCGCCACCCAGCATTTCGCGATCAACGACTACGGCAACCAGCCGCGCCTGGTCCGGCGCGTCACGGTGCACGGCGATTCGGCGGTGGCGCTGGACGGCCAGCGCAGCCGCACCCGCAGCCGGCCGGAGGCGACCAACGACGCGCGCATCGACGAAGTCATCACCGCCACCGCCTGAACGCCACCGCCTCATCGACATCGCCGCCATGACGCAAGACTCCCGCATCCACGACCCGCAGCGCCGCCACCTGCTCAAGGGCGGCGCCGCGCTCGCCGCTACCGCGCTGCTGCCGCAACTGGCCGCCGCCCAGGGCGGCGCGAAGAAATACGCCGGCGTGACGCTGAACGTCTCCACCTTCAGCGCCGCCTATCCGAAGCTGCTGCAGCAATGGCTCCCGGAATTCGAGGCCGCGACCGGCGCCAAGGTGAACCTCGACACGCCCTCGTTCCCGGTCTACAACCAGCGCGCCGACCTCGAGCTGTCGACCCACGGCTCGGCCTTCGACGTGGTCAACGTCACCTACATCTACACCAGCCGCTGGATCAACTCCGGCTGGCTGACGCCGCTGGACGACTACGTCCGCAACCCCAACCTGACGCCGGCCGACTGGGACCTGAACGACTTCCTGCCCGGCGCCCGCGCGCCGGAGACCGGCCGCGACGGCAAGCTCTACGGCATCCCATGGAACGTCGAGGTGCTGCTGTCGGCCTCCTCCCGCTTCGACCTGGTGCAGAAGGCCGGCCTGGCCTTCCCGGACAGCACCGACGACCAGCTGAAGGTGCTGCGCGCGGTGAACCAGAAGGAACGCGTGGCCGGTTTCGTCAGCGACAACCACTACGGCTGGACCTTCGTGCCCTACCTGCACGCCTTCGGCGGCGACATCTTCCGCAAGGCGCCGGACGACCTGTACCCGACCCTCGACACGCCCGAGGCCATCGCGGCGGGCGAGTATTACGCCAACCTGCTCAAGGAATTCGGCCCCGACGGCGCGATCACCTACCAGCCGGACCAGGTGACCCAGGCGCTCAAGTCGGGCCGCACCAACTTCGCCGATGCCGGACAGCTCTACCTGGCGCAGCTCGGCGACCGCGCCAGCACGAAGACGATCGACACCGTCAAGTTCGGCCTGGTGCCCAAGGGACCGGCCGGCCGCTTCCCGGGCACCGCGGTGCACGCCTTCGGCATCCCGGCCGGCGCCAAGAACAAGGAGGCCGCCTGGGCCTTCATCCAGTGGGCGATGAGCAAGGAGACCACACAGCGTGCGATCGCGGCCGGCTACGGCTCGCCGGGCCGACGCTCGAACATCGAGTCGGCGACCTTCCGCCAGCAGCAGGTCATCAACGGCAACGACCTGGGCAAGCTGGCGCTCGACTCGATCGAATCGGCGGCCAGGAGCGGCCACATGAAGTACCGCACGGTGGCGGTCTATCCGCAGGTCGACCAGCAGCTGAACAAGGCGATCGCGCTGATCGCCAGCGGGCAGCTGTCGGCCAGGCAGGCCTTCCAGCAGGCGCAGGCGAATTCGGTCGCCGAGATCCAGCGCGCCGGCATCAAGCTCTGAGGGTGAACGAAGTGGCACAGGCGATCACCGCGGACGCCCTTCGAGGCGATCGCAACGGTTGGCAGGCCGAGCGCCGCCGCGCCTTCCTCTTCGGCCTGGCGCCCTCGCTGGCGGTGCTGCTGCTGATCACGCTGGTGCCGGCGATCGCACTGCTGGTGGCCAGCTTCACGCCGCTGCAGCTGACCGATCCGGGCGGCACCTTCCGCTTCGACGATCCGCTGGTGAACTACCGGCAGCTGCTGCACGACGAGCGCTTCCTGGCCTCCATCGCGGTGCAGGCCAAGCTGTCGGTCTCCAGCGTGGGGCTGCAGCTGCTGATCGGCCTCGGCCTGGCGCTGCTGCTGAACGGCAAGTCGAGGCTGCTCGAAGGCGCGCGCACCTTGTTCCTGATCCCGATGGTGCTGCCGCCCATCGTGGTCGCGTTGATCTGGAAGATCATGTACACGCCCGACGTCAGCCCGATGCACCGCGCGCTCGATGCGCTCGGCTGGCCGGTGCGCTCGCTGATCGCGAACCCGCAGACGGCGCTGTGGGCGGTGTCGCTGGCCGACACCTGGCAGTGGTTCCCGTTCACCATGCTGATGGTGCTGGCCGCGCTGCAGATGATCCCGGACGACCCGCTCGAGGCCGCGACGCTCGAAGGCGCCAATCGCTGGCAGCTGTTCCGCTACATCGTGCTGCCCTGCATTCGCCCGGTGCTGGTGGTCTGCGCGCTGTTCCGGCTGATCGACAGCTTCAAGGCCTTCCCGCTGATCTACGTGCTGACCGACGGCGGCCCCGGCTCGGTGACCGAGGTCACCAACTACTACGGTTTCGTGCAGGCCTTCAACTTCTCCTACTGGGGCTACGCGAGCGCGATCGCGACCGTGATGCTGGTCGGCGTGTTCGTGCTGAGCTGGGCGGTCGGCAAGCTGGGATGGAGCGCCGATGAGCAGCGTTAGCCCACCGATGCCCGCGCCGCGGGCGCAGGCGCCTGCGGCGATCGATCGGCCGCGGCATGCGTCGGGCCAGCGCTCGCGGACCTGGTTCGCGCGCCACGGCCGCGAGATCGCGGTGGCGCTGTTGCTGCTCGTGATCCTCTCGCCCTTCCTCTGGCTGGTGCAACTGGCCTTCCGGCCGGCGAGCGGAATCTTCGACGACAACCTGCTCTTCAAGCCCACGCTCGCGGGCTTCGCGAGCCTGTTGCAAGGCAACTTCCTGAAGTCCTTCGGCAACAGCCTCCTGGTGAGCACGCTCTCGACCGGCTTCTCGCTGCTGATCGGCGTGCCCGCGGCCTATGCGCTCACGCGCTGGCAGTTCAAGGGCCGCGACCGGGTCGCGCTGTGGATCCTGGTCACCCGCATGGCGCCGCCGATCGCGTTCACGATCCCGTTCTTTCTCGCCTACCAGTACCTCGGCCTGCAGGACACGGTGATCGGCCTGGCGATCGTCTACCTCACCTTCAACCTCGCGATCGTGATCTGGCTGATGCAGACCTTCTTCGAGGCGGTGCCGGCCGCGCTCGAGGAGGCGGCCTGGATCGACGGCTGCGGCATCTGGCAGGCCTTCTGGCGGGTGTCGCTGCCGCTCACCGCGCCGGGCCTCGCGGCCACCGCGGTGCTGTGCTTCATCTTCTCGTGGAACGACTTCTTCTACGCGCTCATCCTGACCCGCACCAACGCCATCACGGCACCTGTGGCGATCGTCAACTTCCTCCAGTACGAAGGCTGGGAGTGGTCCAAGATCGCGGCCGGCGGCACGCTGGTGATGCTGCCGGTGGTGGTGTTCACGGTGCTCGTGCGCAAGTACCTGGTGCGCGGCCTGACCGCCGGCGGCATCAAGGACTGACCCTCATTTCAAGGACTCCAGCATGGCTTCCATCCACCTGCGCGGACTCGCCAAATCCTTCGGCGCGACGCCGGTCATCCGCGGCATCGACGTCGACATCCGGGACGGCGAGTTCGTCGCTCTGGTCGGGCCTTCGGGCTGCGGCAAGTCGACGCTGCTGCGCATGATCGCCGGGCTGGAGAGCGTCGATGCCGGCGAGATCCTGCTTGGCGATCGATCGATCAACGACGTCGCGCCGCGCGACCGCGACGTGGCGATGGTGTTCCAGAACTACGCGCTCTATCCGCACATGACGGTCGGCCAGAACCTGGGCTTCGGCCTGAAGATCCAGGGCCGCAAGCCCTCTGACATCGAGGCGCGCGTGCGCGAGGCGGCCGACACGCTGGGCCTGGGCGAGCTGCTGCAGCGGCGTCCGCGCCAGCTGTCCGGCGGCCAGCGCCAGCGGGTCGCGATGGGCCGGGCGATCGTGCGCCAGCCGCAGGCCTTCCTGTTCGACGAGCCGCTGTCGAACCTCGACGCCAAGCTGCGGGTGCAGATGCGCACCGAGATCAAGGCGCTGCACCAGCGCCTGGGCACCACCACGGTCTACGTCACGCACGACCAGGTCGAGGCGATGACCATGGCCGACCGCATCGTGGTGCTGAAGGATGGTCGCATCGAGCAGGTCGGCGCGCCGCTGGAGCTGTACGACCGGCCGCGCAACGCCTTCGTCGCCGGTTTCATCGGCTCGCCGTCGATGAACTTCATCCCGGGCCGCCTGCAGCTCGACGGCAGCCCTTCGGTGCTGACCGACGACGGCCTGCGCCTGCCGCTGGCCGCGCCCGCGCAGGGCGCGCACGGCGACCGGGTGCTCTACGGTGCGCGGCCCGAGCACTTCACGATCGACGAGGGCCGCGGCCTCTCGGCCGACGTGATCGTGGTCGAGCCGACCGGCTCCGAGACGCAGGTCGCGCTGCGCCTCGGCGGCCAGCCGGTGATGGCGGCTTTTCGCGACCGTATCGGTGCGCGGCCCGGCGACCGGCTCGCGCTCTGGCCGGTGGCGGCCGAAGCCCATCTCTTCGATGCCGCGGACGGACGCCGCCTCAACTGACCGCGCGCCACCCCGACGCCAACAGGGGACAAGGCTTTGGGGAGAATCTTTTCAGGTCCCACGATCCTCGAAATCGAAAAGGTGCTTCATGTCCATCGAACTCGCCTCCCCCGCTGAAACCGCACGAACGCTCGGCGCGGTGCCGGCCGCGCTGACCTTCATCCGTCGCAGTGCCGACAAGCCCTACACCTATGTCGGCGAGCCACCCGCCGGCGTGCCGGCGGCGCGCGGCGACTACGAGACGCACACGGTCCAGGTGCAGGACGCGCGGCCGATCGCAGGCCACCTGAGCCTGGACGTCGAAGGCATCGCGCTGGCCCGCCATGCCACCGCGGTGCGCGACTTCTGGGACGAGGCGCAGACCCTCGCGCTCGGCCATCCGGAGATCGCCGAACTGGTCAAGGAAGTCACCGGCGCCACGCGTGTGGTGGTCTTCGACCACACGCTGCGCCGCCGCCAGAGCGGCACCGCCGACCGCGCCCGCGGCGAGCCGCGCCAGCCGGCAAACCGCGCGCACGTCGACCAGACGGTGCTGTCGGGCCCGCAGCGGGTGCGCGACATCATGGGCGACCAGGCCGAGGCTTTACTGGCGCGCCGCGCCGCGATCATCAACGTCTGGCGGCCGATCGGGCATCCGGCGCGCGACTGCCCGCTGGCCCTCGGCGATGCGAGCACCACCGGGCGCGACG
The DNA here is from genome assembly GCF_009765735.1 of Xenophilus sp. L33. Classification (GTDB taxonomy): domain Bacteria; phylum Pseudomonadota; class Gammaproteobacteria; order Burkholderiales; family Burkholderiaceae_C; genus Variovorax. The sequence goes on along the minus strand of NZ_LMUW01000035.1, from coordinate 27,930 downwards.
ACCTCGTCGCATCGGACCTGATCTTCCCGCACCGCAAGGGCGAGACCTATGCGGTCGCCTTCAACCCGGCGCAGCGCTGGCTCTACGTTCCCGACCTGCAACTGGACGAGACGCTGCTCATCAAGTGCTGGGACTCCGACGAATCGGTCGCGCGCTTCGCGCCGCACACCGGCTTCGCCGACCCGACGACGCCGCCCGGCACGCCACCGCGCCAGAGCATCGAGTTCCGCACCATCGCCTTCTTCGACTGACGCCATGATCGAGCTGCACTACTGGCCCACGCCGAACGGCAAGAAGGTCTCGATCCTGCTGGAAGAACTGGGCATGCCCTACCGGGTGGTGCCGGTCAACATCGGCCGCGGCGACCAGTTCGCCGACGGCTTCCTGTCGATCAGCCCCAACAACCGCATGCCGGCCATCGTCGACACCGAGCCGAAGGGCGGCGGCGCGCCGATCAGCGTCTTCGAGTCCGGCGCGATCCTGTTCTACCTGGCCGAGAAGGCCGGCCGCCTCTGGCCGCAACAGGACCTGCGCGCGAAGTACGAGGTCATGCAGTGGGTGATCTGGCAGATGGCCAACCAGGGTCCGAAGTTCGGCGAGCGCGGCCACTTCTCGCGCGTGCCCGAAAGCGCCGGCGACCAGAGCTACGCGAAGCGCCGCTTCAACGACGAGGTGCACCGGCTCTACGGCGTGCTCAACCATCGGCTGCATGCGCAGCCGTACCTGGGCGGCGCCGACTATTCGATCGCCGACATCGCGGCCTATCCGTGGACGGTGAACTGGCAGCAGCAGGGCATCGACCTGGACGAGTTCCGCCACTTCAAGCACTGGTTCGAGGAGCTGTCGGCCCGGCCGGCGGTGCAGCGCGGCCTGGCGGTCAGCGCGGGGCCTGCGGAAGACCCGGCCAGCGTCACGCCCGAGGAGCAGGAGCGGCGGCGCAAGATCCTCTACAACCAGCGGGCGCGGCCGCTGCCGGGCTAGGGCGTGTTAACACTAATTGATCAGACCATGGTCGATGCGAGATACTTCGTGCATGGAGATTTCGCCAAGCCAGTTCGCCCAGATAGAGCACTGCCTGCCACTGCAAAGAGGCAACGTCAGCCTGTCGAATCTGAGTGTGTTGAATGCAATCCTGTATGTCGCCGAGCACGGCTGCAAGTGGCGCGGGCTGCCAAAGCGGTTCGGCAATTGGCACACCATCTACACGCGCATGAACCGGTGGTCCAAGGCTGGAGTGCTCGACCGGGTCTTCGAGGAGTTGCAGCGTGCTCAGGTCGTTCGGATCAGGATCGAGGCTGTCTCGCTGGACAGCACCAGCATCAAGGTGCATCCCGATGGCACCGGGGCGTTAAAAAAAACGGCCCTCAGGCCATCGGCAAATCCAGAGGTGGGTGGAACACCAAGATTCATATGGTTGCCGCGGATGCTCGAACGGCCATAACGTTCTCGCTGTCGCCCGGCCAAGCGCACGATGCGCCCGAAGGCCGTGCGCTGCTGCGTCGCCTGGGCGGGCCGGATCGGCCAGTGCATCTGTTAATGGACCGTGCCTACGAAGGCAATGAGACCAGGCAGCTGGCGCTCGACCTGGGGTTCATTCCTGTCGTGCCGCCGCTGAAGACTCGGATTGAGCCTTGGGAGTACGACCGCCAGATGTACAAGCGCCGCAACGAGGTTGAGCGATTGTTCCGACGCCTCAAAGGCTACCGGCGCATCTTCTCTCGCTTCGAGAAACTCGATGTGATGTTCCTCGGCTTCATCAGCTTCGCGCTGATCGCCGATGGACTCCGTTTGTGTTAACAGGCCCTAGACGATGCACCGACGACACCGGTAGGGAAGGGCGAGTGAATGGCGACGGACGACGTGATCAACACCACGATCGAGCGAGCGCGCCATACCGTGCTCGTGGTGGACGACAACCCGACCACCCGCTACGCGACCGCTCGGGCCGTGCGGGCCGCGGGCTTTCAGACCCAAGAAGCCGGAACCGGGGCCGAGGGGCTTGCCCTGCTGACGCCGCGGGTGTCGGCCATGGTGCTGGACGTGCACCTTCCCGACCAGAGCGGCTTCGAGGTGTGCAAGAAGGTGCGATCCGAGCCAACCACAGCGACGCTGCCCGTCATCCACTTGTCGGCCGCGTTCGTCAAGAACGAGGACAAGGTCGCCGGCCTGGACGCCGGCGCCGACGCCTACCTGATCCACCCCGTGGAGCCCGCGGTGCTGATCGCCACGCTGCAGGCACTGATCCGCGCGCGCATGGCGGAGGACAAACTGCGGGCCAGCGAATCGCGCTTTCGGGCGATCTACAACCAGGCACCGACCGGTATCGCACTGATCGATGGCGAAGGCCGCTTTGCGGATGTCAACCCGGCACTCCTGGCCATGCTCGACGTCCACCGAGACCAGATGGTCGGACGCATCGTCAGCGAATTCGCACCGCTCGAATGGCGCGACTTTGTCGACCAGCTGACCGTCGGAGGCGCAGACGACGGCGCACCGTGGAAAGGCGAGTTCCCCCTGCTGCGGCACGATGGGTTGCCGGTGCGGCTCGAATGGACCATGGCCGCGCACATCGAGACAGGACTGCGCATTGGCATCGCCCTGGACGTTTCGGAGCGCTTCGAGCTGGAACAGCGCCGGCGCGAGGTGCTCGAGCGCGAGCAGGCGGCTCGGGCCTCGGCCGAACACCACAGCCGCACCAAGGACGACTTTGTCGCCGTGCTGTCGCACGAGCTGCGCAATCCGCTTAACGCGATCAGTGGGTGGGTTCACGTTCTGCATACCCGTCGCACGCCCGAACTCCTGGACAAAGGCTTGATTGCCATCGAGCGCAGCGTCAAGGCGCAGGCGCGGCTGATCTCGGACATCCTGGACGTCTCGCGCATCAGCTCGGGCAAGCTGAGGCTGCACCCCGAATGGGTTGATCCGAAAGGCTTGGTGGCCGCATCCATCGATGCGTTGAGCAGTGCCATTGCTGCCAAACGCCTGGGAATCCGGTTCGATCACGATGGCCACGAGCAGCCTGCCTGGCTGGATCCGACGCGTGTGCAGCAGATCGTGTGGAACCTGGTGTCCAACGCCATCAAGTTCTCGGACGACGGCGCCGAGATCCGGATCGGCTTGTCGCGCAGCGCCGACACCCTGACATTGAGCGTGCAGGACACCGGGCGCGGCATCGAGGCGGACTTCCTGACTCACCTGTTCGACCGGTTCGCCCAGAGCGATTCGCCTGACAACCGACGGCATGGTGGCCTCGGCCTGGGGCTCTCGATCGTGAAGAATTTGGCCGAGTTGCATGGCGGTGGGGCCTTCGCCGAAAGCCAGGGGCTCGGCCGTGGCGCAACGTTGCGCGTGACGCTGAAGGTCGTGCCGGCCCCCGACGCTTCCCTTATCCTCACCGAGGGTCATGACCTGCGGCTCGCAACCGTGCCGGAGCGGGCCCTGGAGGGGCTCGATGTGCTGGTAGTGGAAGACGATCCGGACGCGCGCGAGATGCTGGCCTTGGTGCTGAGCGAGAGCGGCGCCGACGTGCGGCTGGCCGGTGACTACGATCAAGCGATGCAGCAGATCCACGCCCAGTGGCCTGAGTTGCTGTTGAGCGACATCGGTCTGCCCGGGCGCGACGGCTATGAGCTGATGCGCAACATTCGCCAGATCGAGGCACAGGCCCGCCGTTCGCGCTTGCGCGCCATTGCATTGACGGCGTTCTCGCGCACTCAGGACCGCGTGAGGGCCCTTGAGGCGGGTTTTGACAATCACCTGGGAAAGCCGCTGCAACCTCACGCGCTGATCGCGGCACTGAGCGGGCGCCCTGGTTCCGGGTAACGCCCGGCCAGCGGCTGTGTCACGGAAAAAGCCGCCGGTGTGCAAGACCCGATGGATTGCAGGATGCGCCTGCATTCGGGCATGTGTGAACGCGATGATGAACTGCGCGCACAGGCATTCTTCTGACGATGTTGAGCGCTCCGGTCGAACAAAGAGGCGCCCGTCTGCGCTTGGCAGCGAAGCCGAGGGTCAAGGGAGCGGCTTGCGCCCAAAGTGGCTCCGCGCCGAAGCGCCCCGCGCTCGCGCGCCGCTTTACCGATCCTGATCCCGCGCAGCACAGACTCTCGCGCCTGCCAGAGCAGCAGGGGCAGCACTTCGGGCGCTTTCTTCGCTCCCGTCAAGGTCCGCGCTGGTTTTTGAGTCAGGTAACCGTCAGTTCTCGCCTATGATTCCAGCAACATATGCCGCAAGCATGCATGCCTACCTGGGAATTCCACCTGCCATGGGATCGCACTGACCTCGTCGAGGAGGTTGTTCAAGCCGCGGACAGCGTTGGCGTGAGTTGGCGCTACGAACCTGTGACCTCGCGCGGCAGCCTCGTCCTTGCCGCTTCGCCGACCAAGACTCAGGAGGCGGCTTTCGAGCAGGCGCTGGTGCAAGCCGGCCCTGAGTTGGTGGACCGGCTCGTCAAACGGTCGACCTGAGGCGCTTTAGCCGAGATATCAGGCGACACGACCGACTGCCCCATTGACGACATGAGGAATTGACCCCCTTCAGGGCAGGGGGCCAAGAAGGAGGGCAATCGAGCAACCTCCGCGATCCGAACCGGTCGATGGGAGACGGGCGATGCAGGCGCCAGAGACGTGCAGAGGATCCTGAAGCTGGCGGCGCTCGACAGAGGCGCCAAACGCATCGCCAAGGAGCTGGGGCGCAGCCGCAACATCGTGCGCTCGCTACTCCGGCCGATCGACACACAGCGGCTTCAGAACCAGCCGCCGACCTTCCTCGTCATCGAGGGGATCGAGATCGCACTGGGGCCAAATGATGCCGTCTCGCCGCTCGCGCCAGGCATCATCTCGGTGACATTCGCTGGCTGGCAACGACCTGAGCGCCGTTCGCTGCGCAGTCCAGTTCGATGAGGACTGCGGCCCATTGGCCCATATTAGCCGCCCACTGGCCCACTGGCCCACTGGCCCACTGGCCCTCGGTACCACGCGCCGCTCAATGCCAAGAGGGCCAGCTCTGGAGGATCTGCCAGTCCAACGTGGCACTCACGCGCACCCGCGTCGGCCTTAGTCGCGATCCGCGACGGCGCTGCCGCGATGTTCGCCGCCGACGACGCGGGCGAAGCGAGACGGGCAAGTGGGCGAGGGGGGCAATGGGGTGAGGGGCAAGGCTCCTTCAGTCGATGACTGGCCCGCAGATCAAGAGAACATCAGCCACCAGCGCCGCCCGGGCCCGTCGAAGCCGGGGCGGTGGCAGCGACGCCGAGCGGACCGGCATTCACCTGGCCGATCCCGAACAAGTCGCTGCTGTCGCAGTCCGAAGCACACTGCCCCCGGCTCGCGCGCAGGTTGGCCTCTCCCGTTCCACCAGGCTGCTGCGCGCCCAACACCAGCACAGGGGCGCGGTTAGCGAGCGCGACCCCGCCCGACGCGGCGGCGGCGACCGGAGCTCAAGGCCCAAACGACGGCGCCACCGTCCAGACCTGCTTCGAGCAGGGCGATGAGCAAGGTGCCGACCAACCTCTTCCAGGAGCATGCTCCCGCGGGAAGGCCGTGGAGACTCGCTCGGGTCAGTCCGAGCGGAAGGTACTTGACCGCGTTCCATCGCGTAGAAGGAGGACTGTTTCTACCCGAGCGGCATCGCTACACTCGCGCGAAGACCACGACCAGGCAGGCAATCAACATCGCCAGCGCGAGCAGGGCCTCGTCGCGCACCACGTTGCACCTTCGTCTTCTTGGTCGGCGCCATGGAAAGGGCGGCCGCCCGCTTCGACCCCTTTCTCGGCAAGTCCTTGAGCGACCCGACCCGGTGGGCTTTTGCTTCGTCCAAGCCAGGGGCGGGGGGCTGCTGGGACATGGTCATTTCGTCATGTGAAGATAGTTGCGCACGGCGGCGGCGGAAGCACCAACCTCTCGCACGGCACCTCTCAGTTCAGGCTCCGTGCAGCCGAGCGTCGTCATCCACATTCGGACGTCGTGGAACACATTGACGTTGATCGACCCAGCGTAGGGTTGGATGACGTCGAGGCGGTCGTCGGGGCCATCGGTCATTTCAGTGCTCGTGGTGTACATATGGGCAACGATGCCGCGTGCGGCCACTTCGACGCGTCAGCGCTCGCAGATGGCCGATGCCGGCGCCAGACCTACGGCACCTCACGCCCACTCGCGCATGATCACGACGCCCAGGAGGGCGACAACCCCGAAGTCGACACGTCGCCGAGACGTTCCGTTGCCGAGATCACCGGCGTGAACCACGCGGCGACCGTCGGATCGCCACAGGAGCCCGGACGGCGGGTTGACCAAACCAATCGTTTTCGGCCGCGCAGCGAAGGACTGGGGGCCGCAGACATGATTCGGGCGACGCATCTGACATTGACGCCCACCCGCCGATGCGCCTCGGTGAGCGTCCGTGTTCGTCCGAGAGCGCCCCGTCCAGTTCAACGAGCCGGGCCGGCAGGGCGAAAGCAAACCACCACAGGCCGCAGGCACGGCACCTTCTGCCCCCGGCCACGCACGTTGCTATAGAGTGCCGCATGACTGCAGAAACCGATCTGGCGCGCATCGCTCGTATTGGCGACAGCGTGTTTGCCGTCACCCTCACACTGTTGGCTTATCGGGTCCGCATTCCTAGCCAAGAAGTGCTCATGAGCGGTGACTTTTCTCGTCTGATGCCATTTCGCGACGACCTGCTCGCCGTCCTGCTGAGCGCCTTGGTTGCCTCGATGTTCTGGCTCGCAAACTGGCACATCTTTCGCCGAATGACTCGTGCGGATACCAAATTTGTTGCTCTTAATCTGGCGTTTCTCGGATCGCTGATCTTGCTTCCCATATCAACCAGCGTAATCAGTGCCGACCTCTCGCCGCTGGGAACCATGGCCTACAGTGGGAACCTGTTCCTGTTGTCCACCACCAGCTTACTGATGCGCGTTCACGCACGCCGTATCGACGCGCATGCTTTTGGCCCCGGTCTTCTTCTGTTGACACCGATACTCGGAATGATCATTTTTGGCTGCGCCGTCGTGGTGAGCCTCAAAGCGCCGAGGGCGGCAGAGGCGCTATGGTTTGCCGGCATGGCCATGCCATGGATCGCAAGGCGCTGGGCGACGGGCCCATCGAGGTCTGCACCACAGCCCTGACCGATAAAGCCAAATTCGGCGCGCGGGGGCTCCCGTCTTGACTGACGTCGCAACCCGGGCTATCGACAGGCCGCTAGTCAACCCTGGATCAATTGAAGCGACTGATGGTCAACCACAGCGGATAGGTCTGCTGCTGGGCACTGGGCGTGCCGTTGATGGGCAGCCCGTTCGCACCCGGCGGAGTCGCGGCAGCCGCCGGCGTCACGTAGCCATCGAGCACGTACCGGTCGAAGACGTAGGGCAGGCTCGAGGCGGCAGTATTGACCGGGTTGTCGGCGATCTCGAAGTGAAGATGCGGCGCGGTTGTGTTTCCGCTGTTGCCCAGGCGACCCAGCACCTGGCCAAGCGTCACGTGATCGCCGACGTGCACCGTTGCGCTGCCCGGTTGCATGTGGCCGTATATTGCCCAGGAGTTGCTGCCGAGTTGCAGCACCACCTGGTTGCCTGCATAGTCGAGCGGCTGCTTGACATGCTTGACCGGGGTGAAGGGCAATTCATCGGGCATGTCGGTGCGCACAAAGACGACCTCGCCATCGGCCACCGCCAGCAGCTCCGCGCCGTAGGCGAAATGCTGGCTGTTGGCAGCACCGTCACCGCTGAAGAACTGGCCATTGCGAAGCTGCACGTAGTCGATCGCGAAAGTCTCTGGTTTGATCAAGCGCGTGCCTCCGACCGCGTTGCGCAAAGCCCGGTGCGCATTCGGACTGCAGCAACCGTTGAGGCTCCACCAACCGTCGCCCCGCAGCGGCGGTGCGATCGTCATGGAATCGACTGCCGAGACGCCCAACACCGGGCCAGTGAAGTCGTAGCTCCCGATCAGCGCGAGGGCGGGCGAGCCCGGCGGTACCGAGTAGCTGATCTTGTGAGACAGGAACCTCGGCACCGCGCCCGGTTGCACCGGCACGTCGATCACCACCGCGACCGATCCGCTGGTCGGCACCAAAGCCGCGGCCTTCGACAGCTGCGAGGTACCGAGGATCGGCTCGACCAGTGCCGTGAGTGCATCACCGGTTAGCCGCAGCAAGTGCTCGTCGTGCTCACCAAGCACGGTAATCGAGGTCAGCGTCACCGGTGCGGTGAAGGCGTTTGTGACGATCAGGTCGTATTCGAGGTGCACCAGCCCGTCGCTGCCCGCAAGGCGCAAGGGCATGCTGGTGGAGGTCACGACGATGGCGGTCGGAGGCACTGACGCCGGCGGTGTTGGAATCGAGGCTGAGGCGGCTGCGATGGTCTGGGCCGGTGAGGTGCCGCAGGCAGCGAGGAGCGCCGCGGTGAGCAACAAGCCCGCCGCAACAGCGACCCCAGCCATACGTTGCGTGGCGAGCCGCGCACCCGAACGCTTCATGAAGACTTCCAGTGGTTGGCTGTTGGATGGACCGTGGGGTGCGACTTTAAATGGCCCGCGTTGGTGGGCAGTGTATCGCGACAGTTGTTGGATTGGACCGTGCATTCGCAAGCCCTCCATGCCCAAAGTCGGTCTCTACAGCGGACATGTCCCGGATGTGAACTCGCCTAAAGTTTGAAAGCTCACCGGGCTGACATGCCTAGCGCGACCTAGATTGTCAGCAGTCGCGAAATCACTGTCTCGAACTCTGTGGGTGTCATGCTGGCGAAGCCCAGCCGCAAGCCTCTCGGACCGTCCTCGGTCCCCGCGAACCCGCGACTCGGCAGCATCCCGATCCTGCTCGCGGCCGCATGCGCCTCGATCCGATCCAGCAAGGCATCGTCGCCGAAGCGCAGCCAGAGCGCCAGGCCGCCGTCCGGCGGCCGCAGCGCGATCCGCTCGCCGAACGCTTCCTGCAGCAACGCGACCGCCGCCTCGCGCCGCTGGGCATACACCCGCAGGGACTTGCGCGCATGCCTTCGCAGTTCGCCGGAGTCGATCAGTTCGGCGACCGCGTATTCGGTCGCCTGGTCGCCTTGCCGGTCCAGCAGCAGGATCTCGGAGGCCAAGGAATCGATCACCCGCGGCGGCGCGGCGACATAGCCCAGGCGCAGGCTCGGTGCCAGCAGCTTGGACATCGAACCGATGTAGAGCACCTTGGTTGGGTCCGCACTGGCCAGCGGCAGCAAGGGCTTGTGGGCGAAGTGGAATTCATGGTCGTAGTCGTCCTCGACCAGCGCGAAGCCGAACTGCTCGGCCAGGGCCATCAACCGCTGGCGGCGGTCCGGCGGCAGCAGCACCGTGGTCGGGAACTGGTGATGCGGCGTGACATAGACCAGCCGCACCCGGTGCTCCCGGCACAGGGCCTCCAGGTGGACCACGTCGAGGCCGTTCTCGTCCAGTCGCACGCTGACCACGTTGGCGCCGGCGGAGCCGAAGGCGGCACGTGCGGGCGGATAGCTCAGCGTTTCCATCACCGCGGTGTCGCCCGGCTGCAGCATGACCTTCGCGGCCAAGTAGATCGCCATCTGGCTGCCGCGGGTCAGGCAGATGTGGTCGGGCGTGGTCGCCAGGCCGCGCTCCACGTTGAGCATGTTCGAGATCGCCTGGCGCAGCGGTTGCGAGCCGCGCGGATCCCCGTAGGCCAGCCGACCATGGCGCGCGGCGATGGCAAGGCCGCTGCGGTAGGCGCGGGCGAAAGTTTCGACCGGGAAGAGCCGGGTGTCGGGCACGCCGTCGTCCAGGGCGACGTGACCGGGCCGGCCGTAGACGGCGGACAACGCGTGGCCCGGCCGCAGCCGCCCGAACTGCGGGCCTTCGGGTACGGTGCTGGTCCGTTCCAGGCGACGGGTGATCGGCTTGCTCGGCACCTCGGGCAGATCGGCGCTGACGAAGGTGCCCTTGGTGACCTCCGAGCTCAGCCAGCCCTGCGCCACCAGCTCGTCGTAGGCCTTGATGACCGTCTTGCGATTCAGGCCGTTCTCCATGGCCAGTTCGCGCGTACCGGGCAGCACGCTTCCGGGCGCGAGCCGGCCGCGCCGGATCTCCCGGATCAGGACATGGGCGATCTGCAGATAGACCGCGACATGGCTTTCGCGGTCGATCTCCATGTGCAGGTTCAACTTCCATTCGCGCAGCAATCGATTCCTTCCATTCAAGACAGGAGAGGCTGGACCCCTTGCCATCGCGAGGCTGGGGGAGAGCGAGACCGCGCGTCGCTCTTACGCTCGGGGAATGCGCATCCAGGCTTCCGCACCCATCGACCCGCAAGCCGGCTCATTGTCCGCACGCAGGCGCCGCAGCGCTGGTCGCGCGGTGGTCGTCCGCCATCTCGCCTTCGAGGACCTCGGCGTGTTCGCCGGACCGATCGAGGCCGCAGGTTTTCGTATCCACTACGTCGAGGCCGGTGTCGACGACCTGCGCCTGGCTGCGGCCGACGCCGACCTGCTCTTCATGTTGGGCGGCCCGATCTCTTCCAACGACGAGAAGGACTTCTCGTTCGTCGCCGACGAGATCGCGCTGCTGTCGCAACGCATCGCCGCCGACCTTCCGACGATGGGCATCTGCCTCGGCGCGCAGCTGATCGCACGAGCCGCCGGTGCGAGGGTCGCGCCCGCCACGGCCGAGATCGGCATCGCGCCGATCGCGCTCACCGACGCGGGTCGCGACGGCGTGCTCGCCGCCTTCGCGCCGCTGCCAGCCGCGATGCACTGGCATGGCGAAGCCTGCGAGTTGCCGTCCGGCGCGACGCTGCTCGCATCGAGCGCGGATTGCGCCGTCCAGGCCTTCGGCCTGGGCGAGCGGGTCATCGCCTTCCAGTTCCATCCGGAGCTCGCGCCGGCCGCCTTCGAACAGTGGCTGATCGGCCACAGCGCGGAACTGTCGATGCGCGGACTGTCGGTGCACGACCTGCGCGGCGAGGTGGCGCGCTTCGGCGCCGAACTGGAGCGCAAGGGCCGCACGACGATTGAGGCGTGGCTCGACGCGGTGGCCCCCCGCGCTCGACGTGTCCGGCGATCGACGGCGACACGCGGTGCGGGCGGCACGGCGGCCGCGTCCACCGCGGCCATCGCCAAGGGGCAGGCGCTCCCCCGGAACGTCGCGCCGATTGTCCAGTTCATGCTCACCCGCGAGGGCGTCACCTGGCCCGACGCGCTGCGGCGCTATCGTCGCCTCGCGGCCCGAATGCCGGACGACGCCTTGCCCTGGGTCGGCTTCAGCAATCGGGGCCCGAGCGAAGCCAGGCTCGAGGTACTCGGCTATGCGATCCATGACGACGGGCGCCAGGTGGTGGTCGAGATCGCGGCGTCGACGACACCCGCGGACGAGATCGCGACGGCCGAACTGGCCAAGCGGGTCGGCGCGAGCTGCCTGATCGGCGGGCGCAACGTCGAGGCGGTGCTGCACACGATCGCGCGCTCGCCGCTGCGCTACTTTCCGCTGCTCGACGGCGACGCACCCTGCGCGCTGGCCGCCGAAGCGCTGCGCGTCCAGGCGCTCGGCGCCGACGGTGTGCTGCTGCGACGGCAGGCTGGCACCGATTCCGCTCATGCGGCCGCATCCCTCGCGGCCGTGCGCGCCGCGACCCACCTGGACATCATCCTGGCCGATGAGGGCGCGCCGCAGTCGCCGGCCGATGCGGGCACCGGTGTCTGGGCACGGACCACCACGACTCAGCCCTGAACATCCGGATGCGCCAGGTGCCAGCTGCTCGCCTGCTGGAAGGCGAGGGCGGCGCGGAAGAGCAGGTCCTCGCGCATCAGGGGTGCCACCAGCTGGAAGGCGATCGGCGTGCCGGCCGCGGTCCGGCCGCAGGGCAGAGTGATCGTCGGGTGGCCGCTCATGTCGTAGGGCGCGGTGAAGCGGATGTGCCTGAGCACGCCGACCGGGTCCGTGCCGAGCGTAGCCATGCGGGCGCGCGCCAGGCCGGCATCCGGCGTCACCGGCATCACGACGACGTCGACCTGCGTGAACAACGCCTCGAAGGCGCCGCGGAAGACCAGCCGCTGCATCAGGATCTTCTGCAGAGCAATGCCGCTCACCTGGTGCCCGAGGTCGAGCAGTTGCGCCAGCGCGGCGCCATAGCCGGCCCTCTGGCCCGGGAAGGTCGCCTCGTGCGCGGCCGCCGCCTCGACCGCGGCGAAGGCGAGCCAGCCCGCGTTGACCGGCAGCACCTCCGGCACGCTCACGGCGCGAATCTCCGCACCGCCCTCGCGCAGCACCTGCACCGCGGCCAGCAGCGCGGCACTCGTGGCCGCGTCGACGTCGTCGGTCGCGTAGGCCGGATCGAGGCCGATGCGCAAGCCCGGCAAGCCGGGCGTCGCCTGCAGGTAGTCGGGCACCGGCAGCGCACTGGCGGTCGGATCGGCGGCATCGGCGCCGGCGATCACTCCGAGCATCAACGCTGCATCGGCCGCGCTGCGCGCCATGGGTCCGACGTGATCCATCGAGGCGGCCAGTTCGAAGACCCCGTGGCGGGACACCCGGCCCCAACTCGGCTTGACGCCGGTCAGGCCGTTGGCCGCGCTCGGAAAGCGGATCGATCCGCCCGTGTCGCTGCCGATCGCGCCGAAGCACAGGCCGGCCGCGGTGGCGACGCCGGAGCCGCTCGACGACACGCCGGTCCACAGCGCCTCGCCCCACGGATTGACCGGCGCCGCGATCGTCTCGTGATGGTCGGAAAAGGCGCTCTCGGTCATGTTGAGCTTGCCCACCACGATGGCACCGGCCTCGCGCAGGCGGCGCACCACCGTCGCGTCCTCGGGAGGCACGAAGGCATCGTGGATCGCCTGGCCGTTGGCGGTGACCACGCCCCGGGTGAAGCAGTTGTCCTTGACCGCGACCGGCACCCCGTGCAGCGGGCCCAGCCATTGGCCACCGGCGGCCAGGCGTTCGGCCTCGCCGGCCTGCGCCAGCGCCTGATCCGGCATCGTGCGTGCGAAGGCATGCAGCCGAGGGTCGAGGCGCTCGATGCGCGCCAGCGTGTGGCGCATCAGTTCGAGCGGGCCGAGCGTGCCGGCGCGGATCGAGGCGGCGACGTCCGTGAGCGATGCGTAGTAAAGATCGGTTGCGTTCATTGGATGTTCCTAGACGGCCAGGTGGCTTTCGAGTCGCTCGCGCGAGAAATCGGAAATGGGTCCTGCGCCGACGCTTTCGCCGTGGTCGAGGATCAGCACCTCATCGGCGATCTGCTGCAGGAAGGAAAGGTTCTGCTCGACCACCACGAAGGCGCCGCCAGCCTCGCAGCGCCGGCGCAGCAGCACACCCATTTTGAGGATGCTCTCCGGCTGCACGCCTTCAGTGGGCTCGTCGATCAGGCTGAGCGGCGCGCCGAGCGCCAGGGTGCGGGCAAAGGAGAGCAGCTTGCGTTCGCCGCCGCTGAGCGAGCCCGCGCGCTGGTTCGCGCGTTCCGCGAGGCGGGGGAAGGCCTCGAAGTAAGGCGCATAGCGCCCGAGGTCGCGCCCGCGCAGGTGCAGCCGCAGGTTCTCGTTGACCGTCAGGTCGCCGAACACCGTGTCTTCCTGCGGCGCATAGGCCATGCCGGCGGCCAGCCGATGCTGCGGCGCGACCTTCGCCATGTCGCGGCCGTCGAGGCTCACGCGGCCCTGCATCAGGGGAATGAAGCCGGTCAGCGCCCGCATCAGCGTGGTCTTCCCGACGCCGTTGCGGCCGAGCACGCCGAGCACCCGGCCCGGCATTAGCCGCGCGTCGATGCCGCGCAGCACCCGCGTGTCGCCGTAGCCGGCCACCAAGTCCGAGAAGGCGATGAGCGGCGTCACTTGTGGCCTCCGGCGTAGACCGCGCGCACCCGCTCGTCGGCCTGCACTTCGCGCAAGGACCCTTCGGCCAGCAGTCGGCCCTGGTGCATCACGTAGACGTGCTGCGCGATGCGCTCCACCGCGCTCATGTCGTGCTCGATCACCAGCGCTGCCGCCTCCAACTGGCCGGCGACCAGGACGATCGCGTCAATCATGCGTTGCGTCTCGCCCGGCGAAAGCCCGGCGCAGGGCTCGTCGAGCAGCAGCAGCCAGGGCTGCGGCAAGGCGGTCATCGCGAATTCGAGCGCCTGCCGGTCGCCCTGAGAGAGGCTGCCCGCGTCGACGTCGAGATGGATGCGCAAGGTCGGGAAGAGCGCCAGCAGGTCGTGCAGCAGCGGTGTCTCCCAACGCGCCGGCGCTGCCTGGACTGACTGCCAGGCGCTCAAGCGGTTGCCCCACAGCGCGATGGCAAGGTTGTCGCGCACGCTGAGCCGGGCGAAGACGGTCGGTATCTGGAACTTGCGTCCGACGCCGAGCCGGGCGATGCGCCAGGCCGGCCAGCGCTCGGTTCGGCGGCCGGCGATCCGGATCTCGCCGCCGCGCACCGGCAGGCGGCCGGTCATCGCGTTGAAGCTGGAAGTCTTGCCGGCCCCGTTAGGGCCGATCAGGCAGCGCACGCCGGCGCCGGCCAGTTGTAGCGACAAACCGTTCAGGATCGCCACGCCACCGACGGCCGAGGCGATGTCGTCGAAGCGCAGCGCGAGCCCGGCACCTTCGCGGTCGATCGCGGTCGGTGGTGCGACGATGGGTGATGCCGATGCCGGCGGTACGGGCCACAGCGGATCGAGCGGCCGCATCACCAGCCCGACGATCCCGTCCGGCAGGAAGCGCACCACCGCCATGAAGACGATCGCGATGATGACCTCCCAATAGGCGAAGTTGTCGCGCAACTCGGAAGACGCATAGCCGACCGCCACCGCGCCGATCAGCGCGCCGTAGGGGCTGGCCTTGCCGCCGACCGCGGCCCAGATAACCATGTCCGTCGCCAGCACGAAGCCGAGCGCCTGCGGCGTGACGATACCCTGGTGTGGCGCGAAGAGCGCGCCCGCCGCGGCTGCGCACAGCGCCGACAACGCGAAGGCGGCCGCCTTGATTCGGTGGGTGGCGAAGCCGAAGAACTGCAGGCGGTCCTCGTTCTGCGCGATCGCCTGCCACAAGGTGCCGATTGGCCGCCGCGACAGCGCGGTGAGGCCGACGGTGGTGATCAGCGCTAGCGCCGCCACCGGCCAATACATGCGCGTGTAGCGGTCGAAGCCCGGCAGCTCGGGGATGTCGTTGAGGCCGGTGAAGCCACCAGTGATCGATTCGAAGCGACCGGCCGCGAGGAAGCCGAGCATGGTCAGCGCCAGCGTGATCAGCGAGAAATACGGGCCGCTTCGATGGCTGCGCACGAACACCAGATGGCCGATCACCCAAGCCAGGAGCGCCGGCCCCAGCACGGCCAGCGGCAGCGCGGCGTACCAGAGCGCATCGGTTTGCGCCGCCTTCAGCATGCCGCCGCTGAAGTACGCGCCGAGCCCGAAGAAGAGCGCATGCCCGAGCGACAGGAAGCCCAGTTGCCCCCAGCAGAGCGCGACGCCTTGCGCCGCCACGCCGTAGAGCAGAAAGAGCGCGATCTGGTAGGCCAGATAGTCGCTGCCCACCACCGGCAGCAGGACCAGCGACAGGCCGAGCAGCACCGGCGCCATCCAGTGGCGGGCGCGCAGCCACGGCGGCGCCGACAGGTCGGGGGCCGGTGGATCCAGGGGCGAGTCAACGGCGTCCATAGAGGCCTTGTGGCCGTAGCCAGAGAAAGAGGATCGACAGCACCAGCACAGACGCGTAGCCCGCGGTCTGGTCGATGACGCCCGAGATGCCGGCCTGCGTGCCGCCGACCAGGCCGATGCCGCTGGTCAGCCCGGCGAGCGATCCGAGGCCGCCCACTACCTGCACGAAGAAGGCGTTCAACAGGTAGTCGACGCCCATGCCCGGCTCGATCCGGATCACCGGCGCCAGCATCACGCCGGCCAGGCCGGCCAGCACCACGCCGACCACGAAGGCCCGCGTCGCCAGCGCACCGGTGTCGATGCCAAGCGCACGCGCCAGCACCGGGTTGGCGGTCATCGCCCGCAGCTGCAGGCCCGCGTGGCTGCGCCGGTACCAGAGCACCACGCCCACCATCAGCAGCACGGTGAAGACGATCAGGAACAGTCGATAGCCCGGATACTGCAGCCCCCAGAAGGCTACCGGCGCCGCCGAGTCGGCCTCAACGTTCTGGTAGCCCTTGCCGAAGACCACCTCCGCGAGCTTTCGCAGGAAGATCGACAGGCCCCATGTCGCGAGCAGGGTGTCGAAGGGCCGCGCGTAGAGCGGCCGCACCAGCCAGCGCTCGACCGTCCAGCCGATCAGCCCGCAGACGACGATCGCCATCGGCACCGAGGCGACGAGCGGCCATCCCATCTTCTGCGCCACCACCACCGCGTAGGCGCCCAGCATCACGAACTCGCCGTGCGCCATGTTCATGACGCCCAGCAGGCCGAAGACGATTGCCAGCCCGAGGGCGGTCAGCGTCAGGGTGGCCAGTTGATAGACAACGTTGAGGATCTGCAGCGCCGCGGCGCCCTCGGCAGGTGACATGGCTCGGTGCGTCCTCAGGCCTTGCAGACCTGGCCGGACGGAACGTTCGGGAAGGTCTTGACGATCTTGAAGCCTTGCGGCCCGACGTCGGCCACGTACATGTCCTGGTCGACGTGGCGGTTCTTCAGGGTCACCGTGCCGCGTGGGCCGTTGTAGGTTGCGCCTTCGGCCGCGCGCTCCATGTCGGCCAGCTTCAGGCTGTTGGCTTTCTTGGCGACCGCTTCGAGCAGAAGGAAGCCCTCGACCACCGACTCGGCCAGGGCGTTCAGCGCCGGTGCTTGCTCACCGAAGCGCTTGAAGTAGGCCTCCTTGAAGGCCCGGGCCGGTGGCGTGTCGAGGTTGCCGAAGAAGGCCGCCACCGAATACAGGTTCTTGGCGTTCTGGTTGCCGATGCCCGCGAGGGTGTTCTCCTCGAGCACCGAGCCGATGCGCACCACCTTGTCCTGCAGGCCGAAGCCGGCGAAGGCGCGGTTGAAGCTCACCGCCGAGCCCCCGACCAGCGACACCACCACGCCCTCGGCGCCGGTCTCGCGAATGCGTGCCAGGGTCGAGTCGAAGTTGTCGACCGTGAAGGGCAGGTACTCGTCGCCCAGCACCGTGCCGCCGGCGTCGGTGATGTAGCCGCGCACCGTCTGGTTGGTGACGCGGCCCCAGACGTAGTCGTTGCCGACCAGGTACCACTTCTTGGCATCTCGCTCGGCCATCAGCCAGGGCATGACCAGCTTGAAGCTCTGCTGCGGCGTCTCGCCGCTCATGAACATGCCGGCCCCGCATTCGCCGCCTTCGTAGTTGGGCGTGAAGAAGTAGGGGATCTGGCCCTTGAACATGCCGACCAGCGCCACCCGCACGGCGCTGTCGTGCATGCCGACCAGGATCTGCGCGCCCTGGCCCTTCCACAGCTTGAGCGCCGTCTGCGCCGATTCGGCTGGCGGCAAGCCGCCGTCGCCGAACAGGATCTCGATCTTGCGGCCGAGCAGGCCGCCGCGTGCATTGATCTGTTCCGCGACCATCGTCGCGCAGTTCTTGGCCGGCGGCCCGAACAGTGAGGCCGGCCCGCTCAGCGGCAGGATCACCGCGACCTTGACAGTGTCTTCGGCCCAGGCGGACGGCGTGGCAAGAAGGCTGCCGGCCCAGGCGGCCGCGGCGGTGGTGACGAATGTTCTGCGTTGCATGAAGGCTCCTCGGGGGTGGATTGAAGGGTGAAGAAGGGATCTAGAGCTGCACGCCCCGTGTGAGGCCGCCGTCGACCACGAGGTTGGTGCCGGTCACGAAGCTGGCCGCGCCACTCGCGAGAAACACCACCGCGTTCGCGATCTCCTCGGGCCGCGCCATGCGGCCCATCGGGTTCATGCCGAGCGCCTGCGCATAGAGCGCGGGGTTGTCGCGCTCGATCTGGTTCCAGATTCCGCCCGCGAAGTAGGTGTTGCCCGGCGACACGCTGTTGGCGCGAATACCCTTGCCTGCCAGCTGCGACGCGAGGCCTTGCGTGTAGTGCACGAGCGCCGCCTTGAACGCGCCGTAGGGCCCGGCGGCTAGGTCGATCTCGCGGCCAGAGACGCTCGAGATCGTGACGATCGAGGCCGCGTCGCTTCGTTCGAGCCAGGGCAGTGCCGCCTGGACCAGCCGAACGCTCCCCATCAGGTCGATATCGAAGCCGCGCTGCCATGAGGCCTCGTCGCCGCCGATCGACATCGCGCTGACGTTGGCCACCACGATGTCGATGCCGCCGAGCGACTCCGCCGATGCGCCGACCCAGGCCTGCAGCGCGCCAGCATCGCCGACGTCGACCGCGCTGCCGACCACCGTCGCGCCGCCGCTGGAGAGCGCGTCGGCGGCAAGCGTCACCTCGTCGGGATTGCGGGCGCAAAAGGCGACCCGCACGCCTTCGGCGGCCAGCGCCCGGACGATCGCGCGGCCGATGCCCTTGCTGCCGCCGGTGACCAAGGCGCTGCGCTTGCCGAGTCCGAGTTCCATCATGGGTCCTTGTGTTTGGAAGGATTCTGGGCAGTGCAAAGGCCCGTCACACGCTCCAGTTTTTTCATGCGAAGGGGTCCAGCAGCCGCTTCTTGCTGGATCCCCTCCGATTTCATTTCTGGATGTTCCGGACCCGCTGCCGTCTGCGGACCATTCCTCCCCATGCAAGACCTCGCGACGTGCAACGCCAGCCTCTCGGGCATCGTCCGGCTCGCCGGCGACGTGCTGCGACTGCACATACGGCCGGACGACGAGGCACTTTCGCGCTACCGGGCGGGCCAGTTCATGGCGGTGCATCTGCCGCAAGAAACGCCGCGCAGCTATTCGATGGCCCGGGCGCCGCGACGCGGGGAGCCGCTGGAGCTGCATGTGCGCCTGCATCCCGGCGGGCGCTTCTCCGGGTGGCTTCGTGACCTCGAGCACATCGGGGCCCCGACGCGGCTGCGCATCAGCGGACCCTTCGGCGACTGCACCTGGCGGGAATGCGGTGACGCGGTCACGCAGGTGCTGCTGCTGGCGACCGGGACCGGCATCGCGCCCTTGAACGCCTTGCTCGAGCAGGCGATCGACGACGGGGAGCGCATGCCGATCACGCTGTATTGGGGCAGCCGCACGCCAGCCGACTTCTACCTGCGCGAGCATTTCGATGCATTGGCCGCGCGCCTGCCGGGACTGCGGTTCGTGCCGGTGCTGTCTGGCGGCGATCCCGATTGGCAAGGGCGGCACGGCCACGTCCAGCAGGCCGCCGCCACCGACCACCCGAGCCTGCGGCCAGCGCGCGTCTACGCCTGCGGCAGCGCTGCGATGGTGGAGGGCGCACGCGCGCTCTTCACCCTGCGGCACGGTCTCGACCCCGAGCGTTTCCATGCCGACGCCTTCGAGCCAGCCGCAGCGCCGAAGTCCGGCGCCGAGGCGCGCATCACGGTGCGCCTCCGGCAGGACGGACGCCAGGACGCTTTGCTCCCGGTCCCGATGGCCCGGTCGCTGATGCACGGCCTGCAGGCCACCGGCCACGTGCGCGGCATCTGCGGCGGCCACGCGTCCTGCGGCAGCTGCCGCATCGAGCTTTCGGCCGGGGACTTCGCCCGCATGCCACCGCCCGATCGCACCGAAGCCCGCCTGCTGGCCTCGCTCGGCGACCCGCACCCGACCCATCGCCTGGCCTGCCGCATCCCGGTGAGCGCCCGGCTCGACGGCCTCGCGTTCAGCTTGCCCTCCACGAATTCCTGAAACCCACGAAAGCGATCCATGACCTCTCTGCCTGCGCTCACCACACCGACCGCCGAAGACCTCGAACGCAACGGCCCCGCGCACGACCCCTTGAAGATGCTCGAGGTCCGCCGCCTCACCCGTGACGCGATCCATCGCATCGCCGCCGCCTGCAAGCCGGGCATGGTCGAGGAGGACGCGGTCGAGATGGCCAAGGACCTGCTGGCCGACTCGCAGATGCTGCGCGGCTGGCACGACGTCTACGTGCGGTTCGGCAGCAACACCACCAAGACCTTCGGCGCGCCGTCCGATCCCGGCGTGGTGCTGGGCGAGGACGACATCTTCCTGATCGACATCGGCCCGGTCTGGCAGCAATGGGAAGGCGACGGCGGCGACACCTTCCTCACCGGCAGCCGAAGCGACTTCAAGCGCTGCGCGAACGACGCGCGCGACATCTTTTACGCGGTCCGCCGCCACTGGGCGAGCACCGGCGCGACCGGCCGGCAGCTCTACGAATTCGCGGTGCAGCAGGCCGACGAACGCGGCTGGGTGCTGAACATGGACCTGTCGGGGCATCGCATCTCCGACTTCCCGCATGCGGCGATCCACGAAGGCCCGATGGCGGAGCTGGACTTTCGTCCGGCGCGGCAGGTGTGGGTGCTCGAGATCCATATCCGCCATCCGTCCGAGCCCTACGGCGCCTTCTTCGAGGACATGCTGCTGGAGGACGGCTTCTTCGCCTGAGCTTGCGCGCTGCGCCGAGGGGAAGTCGCCATCGCTGCGCAGCACTCGCCGCGCACACACGGCGAAGCCGGCACCGACGACGCTCGACTGCAGCTGCAAGCAGTCGTCGCGGAAAGGCGTGGGGTCCACGTACGCAACGACGAGCGGCTGGTGGATCATCGACAGGGCCGAGGCCGGCGGCGGAGGAGTGTGGGCTACGCAGCACACCTCCGGCCGCGCCAGGCAGCCCCCCACGTGAAAGCGGGTGGCTGGGTTGGCGATGCCTTTTCCTGGGAGCGTCTTCAGGTCCTCGTCGGGCACGATCACCAGGCTCGGCGTGGGCTCGTCGAAGCCCGCGCCGAGCGGTAGAGTGGCGATGCGCCCATCGTCCAGGCGGGCTGTGATCCGGCCGGCCAGGGACAGGCAATGGCCTGCGCGCGCGAAGATGCGGCCACCGAGCGACCGTTGTTCGCGCAGGCACCAGCCACCTGTTGTCAGTTGGGGGGTGATCCGGTTGTCGACCGGTTGATGCAGTGCTTCACGCGAGGTCCACTGCGGCTTGGCGGAATGCACCATGGACTCCAGGCGACGTGCGAGGCGATTGAAAGTGCTCGATTCAGCGCGGGCGGAACCACAGCACACCGCTTTTCGCCGTGGTCAGCGGTTGGCCATCGCGGTCGACCTCGACCGCGTGCATGCTGAACGGTTCGGCCACGGCCACGACACCGAGGATCTTGCCTGTCCGCCGATCGAGTTTCACGAGCCAGCCCGGCGAGCCGGTCGGCTGGTCGACACCATGCACGCCGGCCCACAGCGCGCCGCCGGCCAGCTTCAACGAATAGGTCTTGCCAACCGACCATTCGCTCAGGAAGCGGCCGTCGGGGTCGAAGCGCTGAATGCGTCCGTTCTCCCGATCGGCCACGTAGAGCACATTGCTCGCATCGCAGACGATCGCATGCGGCAGGTTGAACTCACCCGGCCCGATGCCTGGGACGCCCCATTCGCGCACGCGATGACCGGCGGCCGTGTATTCGACGACGCGCGCGTTGGCATAGCCGTCACTGACGAAAAGACGACCGTCGGGGCAGAACGCAATATCGGTAATGCCGACAAAGGGGCTCGGACCCGCGACTTGTCCGCCCACCTCGATCTTCAGCAACTGCACCCCTTCTGGGGTGAACTTGTAAACGACAGAACTGTGGGCATCGGTGGTCCAGACGTTGCCATCAGAATCGACACGGATGTAATGCGGCAGTTCGAACAGGCCCTTGCCCCAGGAGCGGACCACGTTGCCGCCGGCATCGACAACGACGATCGGATCAGCCTTGGCACCGCGCTGGAGCAGGTAGAGCAACCCATCTTGGCCGAATGCCAGCGATGAGACCGCGCCCAATTCCCATCCGGCGGTTGGCGGCTTGATCATAAAGTTTGTCTGCACGAGCGGTAACGCCGGCGCCTCGCGAATCGCTTGCACGGTGGCCGCCCCCGCCTGGACGATCTGCTCGGGCGTGAGCACGCTTGCAGCCGATGCGGCCGCTGCGGCGCAGCAGCCGACCACCAGGAGAACGGCGCTGAACCGTGTCCAACGGTGCGCAAAATTGGAAACGAAGCGTAGGGCGTGCATCGGGGTAATGGAGTGGCACGCGAATGATCTGCGCGACCACGGTCGGCGCCCATCCCTGCCGGCAACCTCGCTGACATAACCTGCTGTTATCGCTGCCAATATCGCTGCTGTGAAAAGCTGGCTTGGCGTCCATTGAAGCGATCAAGCCGTCCGGCATGGACGGTCTTCCCGAGAAGGTTGCAGTCAACGGTGTGAGATCAAGCAGTGGACGTGAACGCTCTCCTTTTAGGATTCGGAACGTAGTTGTTGCCAAAGCCAACAGCCTGACAACGCCACCGGTATGCGTCGCAGACTCAAGCGCAACTCTCCGAAGCTCGCGAGCCCTCAGGCGTCTGCCAAGGCGCTCGAGGAGAGACGGCCAGCCGCCTTACGGCGACCGCGGTGGCCGATGCACACGTCTGCATGGTTTGGGACACATTGCGGGACAACAACCTACATCGGTCAACGCACTTCTATGACCGCTGATCCGCGCGCGCGGTCGCCCGATATAGGCTTACTGCGGACATGCTTTCGCAGCCAGGAGAACGGCGCACGGCGCCAGGGGCTCATATGCAAGACATTCTGGTACTCGGGGGCACCGGCTTCGCCGGAAAGAGATTGTGCGCATCGCTGGCCGCTTCTTTGGCCGCTCCCAAAGTCACCGTTCCGGCACGGCGCCCGCGGGGAGGCACTCAACCCCAAAAGCTGCGCTCTGTAAATTTGGTGAACGCGGACATTGGGGACCCGAGTCAACTCGAAAAACTTGTCGCCGGCAAGGATGCGGTGGTCAACCTGGTCGCGATTTTGCACGGAGACCACGCGCAGTTCGCTCGGGTTCACGTCGACTTGGTCCGCTCCTTGGTTGCAGAGTGTCAAGCGACGGGCGTAAGGCGGATCTTCCATGTGAGCGCGCTCGGTGTGGATAGCGACAGGCCAAGCCGTTATCTGCGATCCAAGTCTGCGGGTGAAACCGTACTGAAGGACTCAGGCCTTGACGTGACCATCCTGCGGCAATCGGTGATGTTCGGCGAAGAGGATCGCTTCCTGAACATGTTCGCGCGCCTTTCGGCCTTGGCCCCAGTTCTCCCGCTGGCATGCGCAGATGCGAAGTTCCAGCCTGTATGGGTCGAAGATGTCGTCAAGGCAATCGCGGCCTGCCTCACACGCCCGAATACCGCGAGCCAGACCTTCGAATGCGCGGGGCCAGAGGTCTTTACGCTGGCGCAACTGGTCAAGCTTGCTAGCCGTTGGTCCGGTCACCGAAGGCCCGTGGTAGCGCTTCCGAAGATCCTCGGAACACTTCAGGCGGCCGTCATAGAGCACTTGCCCGGCGAGCCCCTGATGTCGCGCGACAACCTGCAGTCAATGCAAACGCCGAACGTCCTGAGCGGGCGGCTTCCCACTTTGGAAGCATTGGGAATTCGGCTCTCAGTTCAGTGGGGCCTGCCTATCTTGGACGCAAGCGTATGTAGGTGGGGTTGGTCAAGGCGCCTGCAGAAGCGAATCGCCTTCAGGTGTGCTTCAAGGCGGGTTTCTGCCTCGGTTGCTTGCACGTCTTCGGGCCCGGGCGAGAGTTCCTCGCAACGATGCTTTTCTTGCTCAATGGCAACGTCCATCTGGTCGGCTTTTGATAGCGCGTATGCTGGGTGATGGACCCAAAGCCTCTGATCGATCCTCGACTGCCTGCCCCGCTGGAAATCACCCCCCGGGCTCAGATCCACGCTAGGTCTGAATTGCCTTCTCCGGCTCTGGCCTGGCTCGTTTTCGTTGGCTTGTTTCTAATCGTCCTGGGGATGCTTTGGGCGGTCGGAAAGTGGTTCGGCTGAAGCAGACATTGCCACATTTCTACTTGAGGCCATAGGTGGGCGATTTCGCGTCGTCGCCTTTCGACTTGTGGATTCGATGCCTTCGCGCCGTATTTCACGGTCGACTTTCAAGGCCGCTTGTTGAAAACGCCGTCCGACGTCGAAGCCATTGCCATCAAGTTCCAGGCCGACATGGGCATCCTGCTGACCTTCATGTTCATTTGGAACCTAGTCGGGGCGCTGGTGCTGATTCCGGCTCTGTCTTACTTCCTGCTGGGGGCCGGCAAATCAAACAACAAGCCTCGGGCGCGATTGAGAACGTCGCCATCCCGGCCTGAGCGACATCCATCGCTACTCATTTCGCGATCTCGCGGCGCGTTCACGACGAATGGAAGATGCCTGGCTGAAGCCCGACGAACGGGTCGCGACGCTGGCCTGGAACGGCTACCGGCACTTGGAGCTCTACTACTCGGTCTCGGTCTCGGTCTCGGTCTCGGTCTCGGTCTCCGGCGCGGTCCTGCATACGCTCAATCCTCGCCTCCACGCCGACCAGCTGGTCTGGATGGCCGACGATGCCGAAGACCGGGTGCTGTTCTTCGACCTCAGCTTCCTGCCGCTGGGGCAGGCGATCGCGCCGGCCGGCAAGCCCATCCGCCACTTCGTGCTGATGTGCGACAGGGACCGCATTCCGCCGGACCGTGGCGTGCCTGGGCTGAGCTGCTACGAGGATCTGGTCGGCCAAGCGAGCGACCGGGTCGAGTAGCCCGAGTTCTATGAAGGCACCGCCTCGTCGCTTTGCTACCTCTCAGGAACCACCGGCAATCCCAAGGGCGTGCTCTACAGCCATCGCTCGACGATGCTGCACACATTTGCCGCGTCGCTCCTGGATGCGTTGAACTGCTCGGCCAACGACACGATCCTGCCAGTCGTGCCCATGTTTCACGTCAACGCTTGGGCCTGACATACATCGCCTGCAAGGCGCCGCCGACGTTCAAACCCTTGTCCATGTTCGCCGTGGCGACCGAGCCTGCCGCAGGCGACGTCGTGCATCACGCGTTCGTAGTCGACGACGCGGACGACGCGGACATCGGAACGGCAAGCCACTGGCTCGCGGCCGACGGGTCTCGCTGCGACGCGGCAGCTTCGTTCTAGATCGATCTTTGTCTCGGCGATCTCGTCGATCGCCATCTAGATGAAGGTCGCTTCGCTGATCTTACGCATCCCAGTGCTACGTGCCGCTCAGCCCCCCGACGGTGACCATGACAGAGGTGTGCCCGCCGACCACCGCCGCAGGCCCTCACCGGAATTTCGGAACGACTCCTTGTGACGCCATGGGCATTCGCGATGTCGCCAACCTCTCGCTTGACTAGTAGGCGCGCATCCTCGGCTAGCGCCAATCTTGAATGGGCTTTGGTCCATTGCCGTAGGGCGCTAAGCGCCCCAACATCCTTCTCGGCACCTGCATCCGCTAAAATGGCTAACCAGGAGCACCTCTTCATGCAAGTCACAGCAACGGGAGCGAAGACAGGTTTGGTTATTACCTCGGGCAGGCAGAGCGTGAGCCGGTGCACATCGTCAAGAATGATCGCGTTGCAGGGGTGATCATTTCCGCCGCCCGCTATGCCGAACTCGAGCTTGCTGAACAACAAAAGTCTTTGGCCACGCGACGGCGCGAGTTTAACGAGACTTACAAAGCCTGGATTGCTTCGCAAAACGATTTGGTGGAACGGGCTGGCGTGTTTGGCGAAGAGTTCAGGCCTTGGTAGGCATGACGCAATTCGACGTCTATCAGAACCCGTCCAAACACCAGAGATCCGGCATTCCATGGATCGTAGACATACAGAGCGATCTGCTATCGTCGCTGCCGACGCGCCAGGTCCTGCCGTTGGGGCTTCGGAAGCATATGCCATCCACCTTGCCACGCACCTTGTGTCCTGCCGTGAAGTGGGAAGGCAACCTGTTGGTCGCATTGCCTCATCTCGCGGCGCCATTCAGAACCAAGGACCTGGGGCAGTGCAGGGAGAGTTTGCGGTCCGAGGCAAGTACGCTTGTCGGCGCCGTCGATGCGGTGATCGGCGGAATCTGAAACTGGCAAGGGCTAAAAATCACGTCATGACTGGTGGTCTAGTTCGTGAATTTGATTTCCGAAGTGAATCTAGCGCGAGGTAACCGTCGCTCTCCCCAGGTCTTTCAGGACGATCCAACTGCGATCTCAGAACCGCAATTGAGTCAAATGCGACCAGGACCTGAATCTGGGGCCGGTTTCCACGGTCGTAGCCGACCAGGCGGCTGACTTCACTCGTATGGGCACGGATCCTGGGTCGCCCTCGCCCCAATGAGCATGTCAGCCGCGGATAAGCCCGAGGCGCTTCGGCCTCGGGCACTAAGCGATCTGCAATCCGCCGTCGGCACACAGGACCGCGCCGGTCACATATGCCGAAGCCTGCGAGCACAGCCAGACCATCGCGTTGGCGACGTCGTCCGGCTGACCGATGCGGCGCAGCGGAATGGCCTTCTCGACCGTCGCGAGCTTCTCCGGGCTACCGGTCAGCCAATCGAACATCGAGGTGCTGGTGTAGCCAGGGATCACGGCGTTGACGCGGGTGCCGTCCTGCCCCACCCGGCCGCGAGGCAGCGCGTGAGGTGCGCAACGCCGGCCTTGGCCGCCGAGTAGTGCGCATTGCGTGGGCTGGTGCGAACGCCGGCGTTGCTCGAAACGTTGACGATGCAGCCGCAGCCGTTCGGGATCATCACGCGCGCCGCCGCCTGCGAGCCGATGAACGCGGAGTCGAGGTTCAGCGTGATGGCCTTGCGCCATTCGTCGAGCGCAAGGTCCAGCGTACGCACCTCGCTGAAGTAGCCGACATTGTTGATCCAGCCGCCCAGGTTGCCGAAGGCAGCGAGCGCCGTCTGCGCCGCCTCGGCGATTTGCGCCGGGTCGGTGACATCGATCACCATGCTTCGTGCATTCGCGCCCAGCGCGTCTGTGAGTTTGTCGAGGCCCACTGCATCACGGTCCAGGCACAGCACCTTCGCGCCCTGGCCCACCAACTGGCGCACTGCTGCGGAGCCGATGCCGCCCGCGGCACCGGTGACGACGAAGCCCTTGTCGGCGAGGTCGGCGTAAGTTGTCGATTGTTCGTTCATGTTCGTTCCATCAATACTTCGTGGGGCGCGCAGCGCGCCGTCGAGGCGCAGCGTGGTGCCATTCAACATCGGGTTGAGGACGATCGCGACCACCAGCTCGGCGTACTCCGACGGGTGCCCGGGTCGTGGGGGAAAAGGCGGCTTCATCGCAAAGACGACTTCGCGCGACTTCTCGGGCAAGCTGAGTGTCATCGCGGTTTAGAACAGGCCGGGCGCGATGTCGAGTTGGCGCGATCGTGGGCAACCGGCGGCGCGGGGCGACGAGGTGAAGCTGGAGGGACTGATCGCGAAGCGGGCCGAGAGCGTCTATGTGCCGGGCAGTCGGTCGCGCGACTGGGTGAAGATCAAGCGCAAGGGCGCGGTGCCCTCGGAGCGGTTCAAGCACTCGCGGCGCGGCAACGGTTGACCTCAATGCAGCGGGCTCTGAGGGATCTGAGCCCCC
>NZ_LMUW01000035.1:0-260 GCF_009765735.1 Xenophilus sp. L33 | reverse complement strand
GAACTGCGACCGGCGGCGGAGGCGAACTGATGGGCGCTTCCGACCGTTTCGTTTCGATCCAGGCCCACCTTCGGACGTTCGATGCCTGGCTGACCGACCCCGAGGTGAACGAGATCGCGGTGAATGCGCCGGGATCCGTCCAGCTGTGGAAGAGGGGAATTTGGGAACAGGCGGACGCGCCGGCGATTACGTACGAGTACCTCCTGGCCCCCCGAACGACACGCAAACTCCCCCACCTATCGACAGGTAAATTCCCCCAC
>NZ_LMUW01000034.1 GCF_009765735.1 Xenophilus sp. L33 | reverse complement strand
CGCCGCCCGGCAGCTTCGCGCCGGCGGCCATCGGCGTCGGCCGCACGGCCAACGGCTCCGCGGGCGCCGACACGATGATCGTCACCGGCGGTTCGCCGCTGCTGCTGGCGCGCCAGCGCGCCCAGGGCGTGCTGCTCAACCTCAAGCGCTTCGTCTCGGCACGCATCGGCGGCGACCTGGCCCAGGGACGTCCGATGGGTGTCGGCGAGCAGGCCGGCAGCTACGTCGTGGGCGGCGGTGGCGGCATGGCGGGGCCTGGCGGCGGTGGCGGCGGCGGAGGCGGTTCGCCGGCCTTCGCGGCCGCGATCGCCGACGCCGAGGTGGCCTACCAGATGGCCGCGTCCCAGTACGTGGTCGGCGAGGAGGCCACCGCGATCCACCACGCTTCGGCCGAGCTGCGCCGCCGCACCAGCGAACTCAAGAAGAAGGCCCCGACCACCGCCGACAAGGCGACGGTCGAGATCGTGGCGCTGATGTTCCAGGCGATCCTGGCCGAGGAGCGGATTCCGTTCTCGGCCCGCGTCTGGTTCGCCCGGCTGCAGATGCCGGTGCTGCGCGTGGCGATCGCCGAGCCGGAATTCTTCGGCACCCTGCAGCATCCGGCGCGCATGCTGATCGACCGCATGGGCTCCTGCGTGATGGGCTTCGACGCCGCCGCCATCTCGGGCAGCGCGCTCGAAGGCGAGATCCGCCGCGTGGTCCAGGTGATCGAGCAATACCCGGAAACCGGCCAGCGGGTCTTCAAGCTGGTGTTCGACGAATTCGTCGCCTTCCTGAACAAGTACCTGACGCAGAGCGACAGCACCCAGCGCCTCATGAGCGTGGCGCAGCAGGTCGAGCAGAAGGAAACGATGGCGATCCAGTACACCATCGAGTTGCGCAAGATGCTCAACGACATGCCGGTGCGCGAGGAGATCCGCGAGTTCCTGTTCAAGGTCTGGGCCGAGGTGCTGGCGATCGCCGCCCTGCGCTACGGCGCCCAGGACGAGCAGACGGTCACCCTCAAGCGCGCCGCCTCCGACCTGGTCTGGGCCGCCAGCGCCAAGCCGAACCGCAACGACCGCACCCGCGTCATCCAGGACCTGCCCAAGCTGCTGCAGCGCCTGCGCCAGGGCATGACCCTGCTCGGCGTGGTCGGCGATCCGCAGGAAGCGCAGATCAAGATCATCGGCGCCACGCTGTCCGACGCCTTCCTCTCGAAGACCGAGGCGATCCCGCCGGCCAAGATCGAGGCCATGGCCAAGCGCCTGGCCAACCTGGAGGACTTCGTCTCCGACGAAGGCACCACCGACCTGCCGCTGGACGCCGCCAGCATCGAGCTGCTGCTGGGCGTCGACGCCGCGTCGATCGAGGTGGTGCCCGACACCGGCACCAAGGTCGGCGAGGACATGCTGTCCTGGGCGCACGAACTGCAGGTCGGCACCTGGTTCATGCTGGACCACAACGACCGGGTCAACCAGGTGCAGTTCGTCTGGCGCAGCGACCGCAAGCAGCTGCACCTGTTCGCCTCGAGCGACGGCCGCAGCTTCCTGATCCAGGTCGGCCGGCTGGCCTCCTACCTGCAGGCCGGCCTGCTGGTGCCGGCGGAAGAAGAAACGCTGACCGTGCGTGCCACCCGCGAGGCGCTGGCCAAGCTGGATGCCAATCCGGAACGGCTGCTGAACTAGGCCGCTCCCGGCCTCGGACCTCGGGTCCTAGTGGGCGATGCGGCCGGTGGTGTCGTCGCAGAGCTCGTCGAGCACCAGCGCGTCGGGTTCGACGCCGGTGCTCCAGTGGACCATCAGCACGATGATCTTGAGCTCGTCCAGCCCGAGCGGCTCGCCGGGCGTGGCCATCGCCCGCTCCACCACGATCTCGCGCATGCCTGCGGCCAGCACGCCCGACGATTCGAGGAAGCTGATGAAGCCGAGGCATTCGGCGCCGATGTGCTCCTGCTCGGCGATCGAGTAGATGCGCATTGAATCGGGGGATTGCGGGAGCGCGGCGCCGGCGGCTGCGGGCCGTTCGACCGTGGCGCTGATGCCGTCGGCGTGGCGGCTGAGCGGCACGCCCTGGGTCGCCAGGCTGAGGCCGTCGAGCCAGTTCAGCGCTTCACGTATCTCGTCTGCGTCGAAGCCCTGGGCGCTGAGCTTGCGCCCCAGCTGCTCGGGTTCGGGGCAGGCGTCGCCGCGCCAGTAGTTTTCGTAGACAAACACGAGCACTTCGAACATGGAGTCAATATAGCCTAGCCATCCGTTCTCGCTGCGCGAGTTGCGCGGACGCGACGGGCCCGGCATGTAAATCTCAACCCAGCGCGATCCGCTGGAACAGTCCGCCGGGCAGTCGCGCGACGTGTCCCTCGAGCTCCAGCTCGAGCAACTGCGCCTGCAGCGCGGCCACGCTCCAGCCGGTGCGGGCACCCAGTGCGTCCAGGCTCACCGGGTCGAAGCCGAGGGCGCGCAGGAGGTCGCTCTCGGGCGCCTCGGCTGCGGGCGCCGGCGTATCGGTCGTCGTATCAAGCCCGTCGAAGCGCAGCTCCTCCAGCACGTCGCCGACCGATTCGACCAGCTTCGCGCCCTGCCGCAGCAGCGCATGGCAGCCGCGCGATTGCGTCGAATGGATCGAACCCGGGATCGCGAACACCTCGCGCCCTTGCTCGGCCGCCAGCCGAGCGGTGATGAGCGAGCCGGAGCGAAGCGCCGCCTCGACCACCAGCGTGCCTCGCGCCAGGCCGGCGATGAGGCGGTTGCGCTGCGGGAAGTTGGCGTTGAGCGGCGGCGTGCCGAGCGGGAATTCGCTGACGATCAGGCCTCGGGTGGCGATGCGGTGCGCCAGAT
Organism: Xenophilus sp. L33; assembly: GCF_009765735.1. Lineage (GTDB taxonomy): Bacteria > Pseudomonadota > Gammaproteobacteria > Burkholderiales > Burkholderiaceae_C > Variovorax. The sequence continues at coordinate 19,957 of NZ_LMUW01000034.1, read as the reverse complement.
CGCGATGGCGCGCCGGATAGACCCGGTCGAGGCCGGTGCCGACCACTGCCACCGTGGCCAGCCGGCCGGGCGCCATGCCTTCCAGCGCGCCCTCGTGCGCAGCGCCGTCGATGCCCAGCGCCAGCCCCGAGACCACGGCCAGCCCGGCTTCGGCCAGGGCGCGGGCGAAGGCGCGCGCATCCTGCAGCCCACGTGGCGTCGGATTGCGGCTGCCGACGATCGCGATGCTGCGCGCCAGTTGCGTGAGGTCGAAGCCGGGGCCGCCCATCAGGTAGAGCAGCGGCGGTGGGTCGGCGGTCTCGAGCAGGGTCTCGGGGTAGGCCGGGTCGCCCCAGGCGACGACCGCGCGTTGCACGCCGTCGGGGTCGGTGCCGCCGAGCCATTCGAGGGTGTCGTCCAACTGGGCGGCGAAGCCCGCCGGCGGCGCCTGCAGCGCCTCGGCACGCGCGCTGCCGACGACCTGCTGCAAGGCCGCGACCGACTGGGAGAAGACGGCCGCCGGCGGCCCGAAGGCGGCCAGCAGCTTGCGTGCGGCGACGTCGCCGACGCCGGGAGTCAGCGTGAGCCGCAGCCAGCCCGCGAGTTCATCAGGTTCCACTTCGAGACGAGGTCGTTCGCCCGGGAGGTCCGGGCGGTCTCGCAATGTACGTCGGCGCCCGTGACCGGGCGCTGCGCGACGCTACGGATTGACCAGCAGGTCGTTGGCCTGCGGCGCGTCGCTCACTTCGAGCACCAACGCATAGGAAGCCTTTTCGAACGGTCGGAAGACCATCAGCAGGCCGATGCGTTCGTTCGGCAGCTTGAGGGTCTGCTTGCCGGTGTTGTCGGGTGCGCCGGCGCGGTCGACGATGGTCTGGCCGTTCTTCAGGATGGCCAGCACGTGGCCGGCCTCGATGCCGTCGCGGGTGCCCTTGTTGATCACCACCACCTGGTTCTGGCTCACGAACTGCACCGCGTTGCCGTAGACCGAGACGATCCGGCCACCCTCGATGACATGGTCGGGCGCCCGCGGTGCGTAGCTCACCAGCGAACGGGGCGGTTCCGGCAGCAACCGGTCGCCGGCGCGGATTTCCTCGCGGGCTGCGGTGATGTCGATGGTCGCCGGCACGACGTTGGTGACTTCCTTGCCGTTGTCGAGCTGGGTCGCTTCCGACTGGCCGCGCTTGAGCTCGACCTTGCCGAGGTAGTGCGCCTCGTAGCCGAGGTTCTCGCCGGTGGCCGGGTCGGTCAGCGGCGTGGCGTCGCGGAAGACGCGGAAGCTCCTGATCGGGCCCGGCTGCTCGACCAGCGGCGCGCCGGCGTCGCCGATGGCATAGGCGCGGTCGCCGCGGGCCAGCAGCACGCGGTCGTCGTTGCCGGCCACGATGTGGGGCGCGGTCTTGAGGGTGTCCTGGTCGACGATGATCGGCTCGCTCAGGAACGGCTCGATCAGGCTCGGGTTGAGCGTCGGCAGGGCCAGGCCCGAGAGCGATTCGTAGCGCGTGCGCGGCGTCAGCTTGATGGTGCCGTAGTCGCCGCCGCCGCTGCCGCCGCGGCGGGTCGAGAGGCGGGCGCGGCCATTGCTGCGATCGAGGTAGAGCACCTGGCCGGGGTAGATCAGGTTCGGATTCTTGATCTCGTTGATGTTCATGCCCCACAGCTCGGGCCAGCGCCAGGGGCTGCGCAGGTACATGTGCGAGATGCCCCAGAGCGTGTCACCCGACTTGACCGTGTATTCGTCCGGCGCGGTCGGCGACAGCTCGCCGACCGGGATGCCGGCCTGCGCCGTCTGCTGGGCGACGGCACGCTGCTGCGGCGTCACCGGGTAGGCCTGCGCAAAGGCGGAGCCCGCACCGGTCGCGGCCAGGGCCGCCAGCGTGGCGACGAGGCTCGCGCGCAAGCCAACGTTGATTCGGAGTTTGGTCATGGTTTAAGGTGTGTGTGCACGCACTGCGCCACGCAGCAAGTACGAATCCTCACAATTTGCTACGAATTTTGCGCTGAAGCCCTTGATCGGGCAACGCATATCCCGGCAAACCTCGCCGGCACGTCGCGGAAATGGCGAAAATAGCGATAACTTTCCACGCTTTCATGGCTAAAAGAACTATTTTGAGTTACCCGGATGCGCGTTTGCACAACGTCGCGAAGCCGGTCCAAGGTGTCGACGCGCGCATCAAGACGCTGGTCGCCGACATGCTGGAGACGATGTACGACGCCAACGGCATCGGCCTGGCGGCCACGCAGGTCGACGTCCACGAGCGCCTGGTGGTGATCGACATCTCCGAGGAACGCGACAAGCCGCTGGTGCTGATCAACCCGGAGATCGTCTGGGCCAGCGACGAGAAGGTGCTCAACGAAGAGGGTTGCCTGTCGGTGCCCGGCATCTACGACGGCGTGGAGCGCTCGACCTCGGTGCGCGTGACCGCGCTCGATGCCGAGGGCGAACCGTTCACCCTGGAGGCCGACGGCCTGCTGGCAGTCTGCATCCAGCACGAGCTCGACCATCTGCTGGGCAAGGTGTTCGTCGAATACCTGTCGCCGCTCAAGCGCAACCGCATCAGGAGCAAGCTGCTCAAGCAGCAACGCGAGGACCAGCGAGAGCAGAGCGAAGGCCGGCGTTGAGCCTCCTGCGGTGTTGCAAGGCGCTGCTTCCCGCGGTCGCGCTGGCCGCCCTGCTTCCGCTCGGCGGCTGCGCGCTGGACCCGCAGCACCTGCCGTCCGGCGCCACCCGCGATGTGGTACTGCAGCGGCTCGGGCCGCCCACCGCCACCTACCCGATGCCGGACGGCGGCGAGCGGCTCCAGTATTCGCGCGCGCCCTCGGGCATCACGGTCAACAACGTCGACGTCGATGCAAAGGGTCGCGTGGTGTCGGTGCGGCAGGAACTGGACGACGCCCTCTTCGACAGCACGGTGAAGGTCGGCGCCTGGCACGTGGACGACGTGCTGCGCACCTACGGCCAGCCCTTCCAGGTCATGCGGATGGCCTTCTCGCCGGGCACGGTCTGGTCCTGGCACTACCAGACCCAGAATTCGCCCCGGCTCTTTTCCATCTTCGTCGACCCGGACGGCACGGTGACGCGCTACCAGACCATCGACGAATTCTTCTACGCTCCGCGCGATCGCTGGTGAGGTTGTCATGAAGGTCATGTTCGCGGGCACGCCCGAATTCGCGCGGGTCGCGCTGGAGGCGATCGCCGCGGCCGGCTTCGAGGTGCCGCTGGTGCTCACCCAGCCCGACCGGCCGGCCGGCCGGGGGCTGAAGCTGCAGGCCTCGGCGGTCAAGCAGTTCGCGCTGGCCCATGGCTGGCCGGTGGCGCAGCCGCGCAGCCTGCGCCTGGACGGCAAGTATCCCGAGGAGGCCGCCGCGGCCCGCGCGGCGATCGAGGCCGCAGCGGTCGACGTCATGGTGGTGGCCGCCTACGGCCTCATCCTGCCGCAGTGGGTGCTCGACACGCCGCGCCTGGGCTGCCTGAACATCCACGCCAGCCTGCTGCCGCGCTGGCGCGGCGCGGCGCCGATCCACCGCGCGATCGAGGCCGGCGACGCCGAGACCGGCGTCACGATCATGCAGATGGACGCCGGGCTCGATACCGGCGACATGCTGCTGCGCGAAGCGCTGCCCATCGGCGACGACAGCACCGCGCGGCTGCACGACCGGCTGGCCGCGCTGGGCGGCCGGCTGGTGGTCGAGGCGCTGAAGCTGGCCGACGCCGGCGGCCTTCAACCGCAGCCGCAGCCGGCCGAAGGCATGACCTACGCCAGCAAGATCGAGAAGTCGGAAGCCGCCATCGACTGGTCGGCCGCGGCCGCGGCGATCGCGCGCCGGGTGCGGGCCTTCGACCCGGCACCGGGCGCCAGCACCGCGCTCGGCGGCGAGTCGATCAAGGTCTGGAACGCCGAGGCGCAGGTCGGCAAGCCGACGCAGCCGCCCGGCACCGTGCTGGCCGTGACGCCTGCGGGCATCGAGGTGGCCGCCGGCGAAGGCATCGTGCGGCTGACCGAACTGCAGCGCGCCGGCGGCAAGCGGCTGCCGGCGGCCGACTTCCTGCGCGGCTTCGACCTCCAGCCGGGGCAGGTCCTCGCTTGATCTTCCTGTCGCCCACCATCCGCCGCCAGCCGGAATTCCGGCAGGGCCTGATGGACATGCTGTCCGCCGCGATCGGCATCGGCGCCTGGGGCCTGATGACCGGCGTGGCGATGCTCAAGTCGGGCATGAGCGTCTTCGAGGCGGTCGCGATGACCTTGCTGGTGTATGCCGGCAGTTCGCAGTTGGCGTCGATCCCGCTCCTGATCGCCGGTGCGCCGGCCTGGGTCATCCTGGCGACCGGTTTCTGCGTCAACCTGCGCTTCGTGGTCTTCAGCCTGCACCTGCGGCCCTACCTGATGCACATGCCGCGCTGGCGCCGGCTGCTGCACGGCTACTTCACCGCCGACATGAGCTACGCCATGTTCACCCGCCGCTTTCCCGCGCCGGCGACCACCGACGCCGAGAAGCTGGCGCAGGAGGCCTACCTCGCGGGCAACACCTTCGTCAGCTGGATCTCGTGGATCGTCATGAGCCTGCTCGGCATCGGCCTGGCCAACCTGATCCCGCCGGGCTGGGGCCTGGGCTTCGCCGGCGTGCTGAGCCTGGTGGCGATCATGTGCGCCATGGCCAGCACCCGGCTGCGGGTGCTGGCCGGCGTGATCGGCGGCGTCACCGCGGTGGCCGCCTATGCGCTGCCGCTCAAGCTCAACATCGTGGCCGGCATCGGCGTGGCGGTGCTGCTGTGCTTCTGGCTGGAGAAGCAGTTCGGGCTCGACCCCGACGCGGAGGACGACAAGTGAACTTCGGCCAGACCGATTTCTGGACGGTCGCGGTGATCGTCGGGCTGGCCTGCGTGACGGTGCTGACCCGCTGCTTCTTCTTCATCCTCGACCGCGCCTGGACGCTGCCCGAGTGGGCCCATCGGGCGCTGCACTACGCGCCGGTGGCGGCGCTGGCGGCGGTGATCGCGCCGGAGGTCGTGATGACGCAGGGCCATCTCGTCTCGACCTGGCTGGACGCCCGGCTCTACGGCGCGCTGGCCGGCGGCGCCTGGTATTTCTGGCGCGGCGGCGTGCTCGGCACGATGCTGGCCGGCATGGCGGTCTACCTGCCGTTGCACCTCCTGCTGGGCTGGTAGGAAGTCGCGGTACCTACAATGCCGGAGACCGTCTCCGGCGCTGCCGCGGTGCTTCCCGCCTGCGGGCTGCCGGCCCACTTTCATTGGCCCACCATCCGCCCGACCCCATGAACGTCATTCGATTCACCGACCTCTGCGCCGCCGGCAAAGTCGCCGGCCAGCGCGTCTTCATCCGAGCCGACCTCAACGTGCCGCAGGACGCGAGCGGCCGCATCACCGAGGACACCCGCATCCGCGCCTCGGTGCCCTGCATCCGCCTGGCGCTCGAGGCCGGCGCGGCGGTGATGGTGACCTCGCACCTCGGCCGCCCGACCGAAGGCGCGTTCAAGCCCGAGGATTCGCTGGCGCCGGTGGCCGCGCGGCTGGGCGAACTGCTCGGCCGCGAGGTGCCGCTGGTGTCGAACTGGGTCGACGGCGTGCAGGTCGCGCCCGGCCAGGTGGTGCTGCTCGAGAACTGCCGCCTCAACACGGGCGAGAAGAAGAACGACGAGGCGCTCTCGCGCAAGCTGGCCGCGCTCACCGACATCTACGTCAACGACGCCTTCGGCACCGCGCACCGCGCCGAGGCCACCACCTACGGCATCGCGCAATACGCCAAGGTCGCCTCGGCCGGCCCGCTGCTGGCCGCCGAGATCGACGCGATCACCAAGGCGCTGGCGCATCCGCAGCGGCCGCTGGTGGCGATCGTCGCCGGCTCCAAGGTCAGCACCAAGCTGACCATCCTCAAAAGCCTGTCGGAGAAGGTGGACCAGCTGGTCGTCGGCGGCGGCATCGCCAACACCTTCATGCTGGCTTCCGGCCTTTCGATCGGCAAGTCGCTGGCCGAGCCGGACCTGCTCGACCAGGCGCGCGCGGTGATCGAGAGCATGCGCGCGCGCGGCGCCGCAGTGCCGATCCCGGTCGACGTGGTGGTCGCCAAGACGTTCGCCGCCGATGCGCCGGCCACGATCAAGGACGCCGCCGACGTCGCCGACGACGACCTGATCCTCGACATCGGCCCGAAGACCGCCGAGCTGCTGGCGGCGCAGTTGCGCGAGGCCGGCACGATCGTCTGGAACGGCCCGGTCGGCGTCTTCGAATTCGACGCCTTCGCCAACGGCACCAAGACCCTCGCGCACGCGATCGCCGAGAGCAAGGCCTTCTCGATCGCCGGCGGCGGCGACACGCTGGCGGCCATCGCCAAGTACGGCATCGAGGACAAGATCGGCTACATCTCCACCGGAGGCGGCGCCTTCCTGGAGATCCTCGAAGGCAAGACGCTGCCGGCCTTCGAGATCCTCGCCACGCGCGCCGCCGGCTGAGCGCGCGCAGACCCATCGAGGCGCATCGGCCGCTCTATCGGATGTCACACAAACTGTATACAGTCCCGAATACAACCAGGAGACCCGAATGAGCTCGCCCCCGCCCCGCCTGCCCCGTCACGCCACCAAGATCGTCGCCACGCTCGGCCCGGCGTCCAACACGCCCGAGCTGCTCGAGCAGATGATCCTGAACAAGGTCAGCGTGGTCCGCCTGAACTTCAGCCACGGCACCGCGCAGGACCACATCAACCGCGCTGCGATGGTGCGCGAGGCGGCCCGCAAGACCGGCCGCGAGGTCGCGATCATGGCCGACCTGCAGGGCCCGAAGATCCGGGTCGGCAAGTTCGCCGAAGGCAAGGTCTGGCTGGAGCCGGGCGCGAAGTTCGTGCTCGACGCCGCCCGCACCGAGCCGGGCGACGTCGATGCCGTCGGCCTCGACTACAAGGACCTGCCGCGCGACGTCAAGGCCGGCGACAGCCTGCTGCTGAACGACGGCCTGATCGTGTTGACCGTGAACGCGGTCAAGGGCGAGGCGGTCTACACCACGGTGCGCCTGGGCGGCGAGCTGTCGAACAACAAGGGCATCAACAAGCAGGGCGGCGGTCTCACGGCGCCGGCACTCACCGCCAAGGACATGGAGGACATCAAGACCGCGATGAGCTTCCAGGCCGACTACGTGGCGGTGAGCTTCCCGAAGAACGCCACCGACATGGAGATGGCGCGCCAGCTGTGCAACGTGGCGGCGGCCGAGTTCGGCCACAAGCCCGGCATGATCGCCAAGATCGAGCGCGCCGAGGCGATCCCGAAGCTGGAGGAGATCCTGCGCGCCAGCGACGGCATCATGGTCGCGCGCGGCGACCTCGCGGTGGAGGTCGGCAACGCCGCGGTGCCGGCGCTGCAGAAGAAGATGATCCGCATGGCCCGCGAGATGGACAAGGTCGTCATCACCGCGACCCAGATGATGGAGTCGATGATCACCAACCCGGTGCCCACGCGCGCCGAGGTCAGCGACGTCGCCAACGCGGTGCTCGACGGCACCGACGCGGTCATGCTGTCGGCCGAGACCGCCTCGGGCCGCTACCCGCTCGAGACGGTGCAGGAGATGAGCCGCATCTGCGAGGCCGCCGAGGCCGCCGAAGACCTTCAGCTCGACGCCGACTTCAGTGGCAAGAACTACACCCGCATCGACCAGTCGATCGCCATGGGCGCGCTCTTCACCGCCCACCACCTGGGCGCCAAGGCGATCGTCGCGCTGACCGAGTCCGGCTCGACCCTGCTCTGGATGAGCCGCCACCGCGCCCACATCCCGATGTACGCCCTGACCTCGCGGCTGGCCACCCAGCGCAAGCTGGCGCTGTACCGCAATGTGCGGCCGCTGCTGATGGACTCCGAAAGCGACCGCGACACCGCGCTGGAACAGGCTGAGGCGCACCTGAAGAAGCGCGGCATCGTGCAGACCGGCGACGTCTACGCGATCACCTGCGGCGAGCCGATGGGCGCTCCCGGCGGCACCAACATGCTCAAGATCTGCCGGGTCGGCTAGCGGGCGGCGCGCATTGTCGGGGCCGTCCTACGGGTGGGCTCGGTAGAATCGAGCGCAATTTTCATATCGCGAGGTAATCCATGGCTCTCGTCTCGATGCGCGAACTGCTCGACCATGCCGCCGCCAATGGCTACGGCATTCCGGCTTTCAACGTCAATAACCTGGAACAGGTCCAGGCCGTGATGGAGGCCGCCAAGGAAGTGGGCGCGCCGGTCATCCTCCAGGCCAGCGCCGGCGCCCGCAAGTACGCGGGCGAGGCCTTCATCAAGCACCTGATCCAGGCCGCGATCGAGGCCTACCCGACCGTGCCGCTGGTGATGCACCAGGACCACGGCCAGAGCCCGGACGTCTGCCGCGGCGCGATCGACCTCGGTTTCAGCTCGGTCATGATGGACGGCTCGCTCGAGGCCGACGGCAAGACCATCGCCAGCTACGACTACAACGTCGATGTCACCAGGAAGGTCGCCGAGATGGCGCACAAGGTCGGCGTCACGGTCGAAGGCGAACTGGGCTGCCTCGGCTCGCTCGAGACCATGAAGGGCGACAAGGAAGACGGCCACGGCACCGACGCCACCATGACCCGCGAGCAGCTGCTGACCGACCCGGAGCAGGCCGCCGACTTCGTCAAGCGCACCCAGATCGACGCGCTGGCCATCGCCATCGGCACCAGCCACGGCGCCTACAAGTTCACCCGCAAGCCCACCGGCGACATCCTGGCGATCGACCGCATCAAGGAAATCCACCGCCGCATCCCGAACACCCACCTGGTGATGCACGGCAGCTCCAGCGTGCCGCAGGACCTGCTGGCGCTGATCCGACAGTACGGCGGCAACATGAAGGAAACCTACGGCGTGCCGGTCGAGGAAATCCAGGAAGCCATCAAGCACGGCGTGCGCAAGATCAACATCGACACCGACATCCGCCTGGCGATGACCGCCGCGGTGCGCAAGTTCATGGCCGAGAACCCCGAGAAGTTCGACGCCCGCGAATGGCTCAAGCCCGCGCGCGAGGCGGCCAAGGCGATCTGCAAGCAGCGCTATGTCGAGTTCGGCTGCTCGGGCCAGGGCCCGAAGATCAAGGGCGACACGCTGCAGGTGGTGGCCGGCCGGTATGCCAAGGGCGAGCTGGCGCAGGAAGTGCTCTGAGCCTTCCCTGCTTCCGAACGAGCCACCTTCGCGGTGGCTTTTTTGCGTGGTGTCGGGCGACGGAGCTCGTTCATTCGTCCTGCATGGGCTCGCTGGTCAGGATGCGGCACAGCGACAGGTTGATGTAGTAGTTGGACTTGCCGACACGTTGCTTGTGCAGGAAACCGGCTTCGGCCAGTTGGTCGAGGTAGCGGGTCGCCGTCAGCCGCGAGACGCCGAGGTCGCGTTCGATGAAGCCGATCTTGGTGTACGGGTGATCGAACAGGTTGTTGATCAGGTCCTGGCTGTAGAAGCGGAAGCGCTCGCGGATGCGGTGTTTGAGCTCGAAGAACAGGGCCTTGATGGCCTGCACCGTGACGATGCCCTGGCGCGCGGTGTGCTCCACCGCGCCGAGCATGTAGAGCACCCAGTCTTCCCATCGATCCTGGTCGCGCACCGCCTGCAGCCCGGCGTAGTAGTCGGCCTTGGTGCGCACGATGTGGCGGCTCAGGTAGAGCACCGGGATGTCGAGCAGCCCCTGTTGCATCAGGTACAGCACGTTGAGGATCCGTCCGGTGCGTCCGTTGCCGTCGTAAAAGGGATGGACGCTCTCGAACTGGTGATGGATCAGGGCCATCTTGACCAGCGGATCGGCGGGGAACTGCTCGTCCTGGTTGATGAAGCGCTCCAGGTCCTGCATCAGGCGCGGCACCAGCTCGGGTGAAGGCGGCGTGTAGACCGTGCGGCCGCGGTTGTCCCGCAACTGGGTGCCCGGCACCTTGCGCCAGCCGGCCTGGTTCTCCTCCAGACGTTCCTGGACGGCCAGGATCCGGGCGTTGGTCAGCAGCCGGTCCTTCATCAGGCCTTCGAAGCCGACCCGCAGCGCCTCGCCGTAGCGGGCAACCTCCTTGGCGGCCGGCGAATGGGCCGCGTCGGGAAAGGCGTCATGGCGAAACAGTTCGTCGTGCGTGGTCACGATGTTCTCGATCGCCGAGCTGTCCTTGGCCTCCTGCAGGCCCAGTGTGTTGATGAGGATGCCCTGGTGCGGGATCGAGGTGACGACGCCTTTCAGCTCGGCCAACTGGCGATGGGCTGCGGCCAGTGCCTTCAGGATCGGCACCGTCTCGAAGCGGGCGGGCGACAGGGACTGGAGCGGAGCGAGCGGCCTGGCATTCATCGAAGTTTTAATGTATAGAATTTGCCAATTCTTATACATGTTGAACGACATGCGTATAGGAAAACGCGATGCGGTGCGCAGGTTCGATCCAATCGCGATGCCGTTTCGGCGTCGGGGCCTCGCCTGCGCCCGGCACAATCCGTATCTCGTTCCGTCATCGCTCTTTCGCATCAGCCGCCCCATGACCACCGTCCATACCTCCTCGATCCAGAGCCTGCCGCTGCTCGCGCGCGGCAAGGTGCGCGACAACTACGCGGTCGGCAACGACCGCATCCTGATGGTCGCCAGCGACCGCATCTCGGCCTTCGACGTGATCATGGGCGAGCCGATCCCGGGCAAGGGCCTGATCCTCACGCAGATGGCCCTGTGGTGGTTCGACCGGCTCGGCCACCTGTGCCCCAACCACCTGACCGGCGAGGCGCCCGAGAGCGTGGTGACGCCGGCGGAGGTGCCGCAGGTGGCCGGCCGCTCGATGCTGGTCAAGCGGCTGACGCCGATCCCGGTCGAGGCGGTGGTGCGCGGCTACCTGGCCGGCAGCGGCTGGAAGGAATACCAGGAAGGCCGCGCCGTCTGCGGCGTGCCGCTGCCCGAAGGCCTGTCGAACGCCAGCAAGCTGCCGCAGCCGATCTTCACGCCCGCCGCCAAGGCGGCCGCCGGCTCGCACGACGAGAACATCAGCTACGACAAGGTGGTCGAGGTGGTCGGCCCGGCGCTGGCGCAGCAGATCCGCGACACCAGCATCGCGATCTACGAGGCCGCGGCCGAGATCGCGCTGGCCAAGGGAATGATCATCGCCGACACCAAGTTCGAGTTCGGCCTCGACGCCGCCGGCACGCTGGTGCTGATGGACGAGGTGCTGACGCCCGACAGTTCGCGCTACTGGCCGGTCGAGGGCTACCAGGCGGCGCTGGCCGCCGGCACCAACCCGCCGAGCTACGACAAGCAGTTCGTGCGCGACTGGCTGGAGGCGACCCGCATCAACGGCAAGCCCTGGGACAAGACGCCGCCGGCGCCGCGTCTGCCGGCCGAGGTGATCGAGAAGACCGCGGCCAAGTACCGCGAGGCGCTGGACCGGCTCACGCAATAGCGTTTTCACCCGGTGTGAATAAGTCACACGATGCCGGGGGCAATAGTCACTGCCGAAAGTTCACATTCATTTCAGACTTCGCGCATCCCTGGTAATGAGGAGTGCGAGATGGAAGCGACAGTCGAATTTCGGAGCCCCGTGTCCCACCTGGCTGCCCAGGCCGCCCAGCCGAGCGCCCTGCCGCCCGATCCGCTGCAGGCCGGCATGCTGATGCGGGTGCTCGACGAGATCGACCACGGCCTGCTGCTGCTGGACCTGACCGGCCGCATCCTGCATGCCAACTACCCGGCGCGGCGCGAGCTGTCGGCCGCGCGGGTCCTGCGAAGCGTGCAGGGCATGCTCGGCGGCGGCGGCGAGGCTTCGCAGTCGAAGATCCGCCAGGCGCTCAAGGACGCGGAGCGCGACTGCCGCAGCATCATCGAGCTGGACCACGAGGGCGAGTCGCTGTCGCTGGCTTTCATCCCGCTGGCCGGCCTGCACGGCGACGGCGCGATCGACACTGTGCTGGTGATCTGCAGCCGCCGCGCCGGCTGCGAGACGCTCACGATGCAGATGTTCGCCCGTGCCCGCCACCTGACGCGCGCCGAGCAGAACGTGCTGGCCCGCCTGTGCGACGGTCACGGCGCCGAGGAAATCGCCTGCCTCGAAGGCATCCGGATGTCGACCGTGCGCACCCACATCAAGAACGTGCGGCAGAAGACCGGCGCCAGCAGCATCGGCGCGGTGGTGCACCGGGTGTCGCGGCTGCCGCAGATCGTCTCGGCGCTGCGGACCTGAGGAACCGGAGGCGGCGGCGCCTCAGCGCACCGGCGCGCTGAGCATCGCGATGGTGTTGCCGTTGGCGTCGAGCAGCGACAGCTGGCCCGGCGTCGGCAGGCGGTAGCTGGAGGTCGCCTGCAGCGCGGCGAAGAATTGCGATTCCTTGGCGCCCATCGCCGGGTCCTGGCAGGCCATGCGCGTGGAGGCCAGCTGGCTCAGGCGCAGCGCGCTGCCGTTGCGCTGGAAGGTGCCCGACAGCTGGTTGCAGCCGCCCGAGCCGGCGACCCGTCCGCTGCTGTCGAAGCGCACCTGCGGATCGCGCCGCGGGTCGGCGCCGCGCGGCACCGCCTCGCCGCCCAGCTGGTCGAGGTGCCAGGTCGGGCCTTCGATCGGTTCGTCGAGGCTGATGCCGCTGCCGCAGCCGGCAAGCAGCGCGGCGGCCAGCAGCGTCGCGGTGGCGAAAAAGGGGGTGGCAGCAGGGCGGGCACGCATGGACTGTCTAACCTTCCGCAACAAATGGAAACCCCGCCATCGTATGCGACTGCGCCGGGAAACCTTCAGCTGAGGACCACGCTGCTCAACCGGCGCCGGTAGGTGGCGACGGTCGGATCGTCCGGCGGGATCTGCCCGTCGGCCACCTTGATCTTCGGCGGCTCGATGATGTCGAGGATCGCGACGTAGGTCTTGCGCGCCAGTTCCTCGTTCCAGCTCTTGTCGCGCATCAGGATGTCGAGCAGCTCGTCCATCGCGTCGGTCCAGCGGCCTTCGGCCATCAGCAGGCGGGCGCGGTCGAAGCGGGCCTCGAAGTCGCGCTTGTTGGCCGCGATGCGGGCGTCCAGCGAAGCGAGGGTCGGCGCGGCGCCGGCGGCCGGGGCGGCGAAGTCGAGCGCGTCCATCCAGCGCTGCAGCGAATCGAGCCGGCGCACCAGCGAGGTCTTGGCGATCACCGGCGCGAAGGCGACCTTGGCGTCGTCGGTGCGGTCCAGTTGCAGCAGCAGCTTGACGTAGTCGAAGCGGGCGTCGTCGTTGGCCGGGTCGGCGGCGACCGCGTGCTGCAGCTTCTCGAGCGCGCCCTCGGTGTCGCCTTCGGCCAGCGCCTGCTCGGCCGAGACTTCCGCGTCGAGGGGCGGCGCGTCCGGGTCGCCCTCGGGCACGTGCTTGTCGAGGAAGGCGCGGATCTGGTCGGCCGGGATGGCGCCGACGAAGCCGTCGACCGGCTGGCCGCCCTTGAACATCACGCAGAAGGGGATGCTGCGCACGCCGAACATCTGGCTGAGCTGCTCGGAAATCTGCGGCACCTTGTCGGCATCGAGCTTGGCCAGCGTGAAGCGGCCGCCGTATTCGACCTCGATCTTCTCGAGCACCGGGCTCAGCTGCTTGCAGGGGCCGCACCATTCGGCCCAGATGTCGAGCAGGACCGGCACGGTCATCGAGCCGTCGATCAGCTCGGACTGGAAATTTTCGAGGGTGATGTCGATCATCGGGAAAACATGGGGGTGAAACGTAAAATTGGAAGCATGAAGCAAGCAATCCAGGTCGGCGTGGTGATGGGTTCGAACTCCGACTGGGAGACGATGCGCAACGCCGTCGAGATTCTCCAGCAATTCGGCATCGCCCACGAGGCCCGGGTGGTGTCGGCCCATCGCATGCCCGACCAGCTGTTCGCCTACGCCGAGGAAGCCGCCGGGCGCGGGCTGGCGGCGATCATCGCCGGCGCCGGCGGTGCCGCCCACCTGCCGGGCATGCTGGCGTCCAAGACCACGGTGCCGGTGCTCGGCGTGCCGGTCGCCAGCCGCCACCTGCAGGGTGTCGACTCGCTCTACAGCATCGTGCAGATGCCCAAGGGCGTGCCGGTGGCGACCTTCGCGATCGGCAACGCCGGCGCCGCCAATGCGGCGCTGTTCGCGGTGGCGATGCTGGCCTCGGGCGATCCGGCGCTGCGCCGGCAGCTCGACGAATTCCGCGCCCGCCAGACCGAGGCCGCCCAGGCCATGACCCTGCCGCCGGCCGGGAGCGCATCGTGAGCGCGATCCTGCCGGGCGCCACGCTGGGCGTGCTGGGCGGCGGCCAGCTCGGGCGCATGTTCGTCCAGGCGGCGCAGCAGATGGGCTACTTCACGGCGGTGCTCGATCCCGACCCGGACAGCCCGGCCGGGCGCGTGAGCCATCACCACATCCACACCGACTACGCCGACATCGACGGGCTGGCGCGGCTGGCCGGCCTGGCCGAGGCGATCACCACCGAATTCGAGAACGTGCCGGCCGGCGCGCTGGAGCACCTGGCGGTGGCGCGGCCGGTGTCGCCGAGCGCCGACGCGGTCGCGATCGCCCAGGACCGGATCCGCGAGAAGGCGCACTTCGTGAGCTGCGGCGTCGAATGCGCGCCGCATGCGGTGATCGAGACCGCGATTCAGCTGGAGGCGGTGCCCGACAACCTGCTGCCTGGCATCCTCAAGACGGCCCGGCTCGGCTACGACGGCAAGGGCCAGCGCCGGGTCGCCGACCGGGCCGCGCTGGCCGCCGCCTGGGACGAGGCCGGCAACGTGCCCTGCGTGCTCGAGAAGCTGCTGCCGCTCGACTTCGAATGCTCGGTGGTGCTGGCGCGCGGCGCCGACGGCCAGATGGTGCATTTCCCGGCGCAGCGCAACCTGCACCGCGACGGCGTGCTGGCCGTCACCGAGGTGCACCCCGACAGCATGTCGGCCACCCAGGCCCGGCGGGCCATCTCGGCGGCGCGCTCGATCGCCGACGGGCTCGGCTACGTCGGCGTGCTGTGCGTCGAATTCTTCGTGCTGCAGGACGGCGCGCTGCTGGTCAACGAGATGGCACCGCGGCCGCACAACAGCGGCCACTGGTCGATGGACGCCTGCGACGTCTCGCAGTTCGAGCTGCAGGTGCGCACGCTGGCCGGCCTGCCGCTGAATCCGCCGCGCCAGCACAGCGTGGCGATCATGCTGAACCTGCTCGGCGACTTGTGGTTCGTCGACGGCGACAAGCCGCAGGTGCCGCGCTGGGCCGACGTGCTGGCGCTGCCCGGCACGCACCTGCACCTCTACGGCAAGAGCGAGCCGCGGCCGGGCCGCAAGATGGGCCATCTCAACATCACCGGCGACGACATCGACGCCGTGCGCGGCACCGCCGACTTCGCCGCCGCGCTGCTGGGGCTGCCGATCCCGCTGTCGGAATGATCCGCGACGGCCGCTCCGCACCGGCGATCGAGGAAGCCGCGGGCGTGCTGGCGGCCGGCGGATTGGTCGCCTTCCCGACCGAGACCGTCTACGGCCTGGGCGCCGATGCCGCGAGCGACGCCGCGGTGGGCGGCATCTTCGCGGCCAAGGGCCGGCCGAGCGACCATCCGCTGATCGTCCACGTGGCCGCGGGCGCGCCGGGGCTCGATTCGCTGGCCTGCTTCGCCCGGCCGCTGCCGCCCTTCGCCCAGGCGTTGGTGAGCGCCTTCTGGCCCGGGCCGCTGACCCTGATCGTCGAGCGCCAGCCCGGCGTCGGCAGCGCGGCGGCCGGCGGGCAGGACACCATCGGCCTGCGCTGCCCGGCCCATCCGGTGGCGCAGGCGCTGCTCGTGGCCTGTGCCGCGCGCGGCGTCGCCGGCCTGGCCGGGCCGAGCGCGAACCGCTTCGGCCGGGTCAGCCCGACCACCGCGCGCCACGTGCAGGAAGAATTCGGCGACGCGCTCCTCGTGATCGACGGCGGCCCGTGCGAGGTCGGCATCGAGTCGACCATCGTCGACTGCAGCCGCGGCGCGCCGGTGCTGCTGCGGCCGGGCGCGATCACCCGCGTGCAGGTTGAGGCGGCGGTGGGCCAGCGGCTGCGCGACAAGGATTCGCTGGGGCTGCCGGACCCGCGTGCGTCCGGCACGCTCGAGGCGCACTACGCGCCCAATGCCAAGCTGCGCCTCATGGACGCCAAGGCCTTGCAGACCGGCCTGGAGCTGCTCGGGCCGCGGGCCGCCAACATCGCGGTCTGGTCGCGCGTGGTGCTGCGCAGTCCGTCGCAGAAGGTGCTGCTGCGGCGCATGCCGGAGGACGCGGCCGTCGCGGCGCAGCAGCTGTTCGCGGTGCTGCGCGGCTTCGACGCCGACGGCGCCAAGCTGATCTGGGTCGAGACGCCGCCGCCCGGCCCCGAATGGGAAGGCGTGCGCGACCGCCTGCAGCGCGCAGCCGCCAGCTGAGCGGCCCGTCCGGCGCTCAGGCGCCCGAGTTCAGCAGGCCCTGGAAGTAGCTGCGGGCCGAGACCATGCAGTAGGGAAAGACCAGGGAGGCGTGGTAGGCCGACAGCACCGCTGTCGCTTGCGCGGTCGGGTCGGAGCCGGCGGCCTGGGCGGTCGCCGCCTTGGCGATCGCGAAGGCGGTGCGCGCCGAGGTGTAGGCGTCGCTGGCGGTCGATTCTTCGAGGTCCACCACGGTCAGCGAGCTGCTCGGCAGGCCCTTGGCGCTGAAGTAGCCCGCGGTCGCGCGGGTGCTCACGAAGTTGACGGTCGGATCCTGGTCGCCGCCGCAGAAGAACACCGGCCGCGTCGGCAGGAAGTTGCGCAGGTCGTTGGCGACCGCCGCCTTGCGGAAGCCCACCAGCGGCGCGCAGGCCAGCGGCGACGCGGTGTTGAGCGAGGCATTGGTCGCCGGCAGCGCATTGCCCGGGCAGGGATTGCCCTGGATGTCGCCGAAGGCGGTGGTGAGGTAGGTCTGCTTCACCAGGTTGTTGGCACCGTAGAAGATGCTCAGCTGGGCGTTGAGCGGGCCGGGCGTGGCAGTGGCCGGGTAGAGCGCCAGCGTTGGCAGCTTGGTCGGGTAGATCGCGTTCGGCGTGGTGGTCGGCAGCAGGGTGTCGATGCCGGTCGCGTATTGCGATTCGTAGATGTCGGAGGTGGCGCTGTAGATGTTGCCGAACTGCTTCTGCCAGCTGGTGGTGAGGAGCGGCACGAAGGTGGTCGCGCCGAGCGCCGGCCAGCCGCTGAAGTTGTAGTCGGTCAATGCGCTGATGGCCGAGGGCGCCGACAGCGGCCCGGACGCGGTCACCGTCTTGCCGTTGGCCTGCAGTTCGCGCAGCGCCGCCAGCGCGACGTAGCCGCCCTGCGAATAGCCGGTGACGAACAGCTTGCCGCTGTCGGTCGCACTGATGGCGCTCAGCTGGCTGCGGGCGGCGGCCAGCGCGTCGTACATGTCCTTGCCCTGCTGGTCGCCGTTCAGGTAGGGGTGGTAGGTCAGGGCCGAGAGGTCGTAGCCGGCGTAGTTCGGCGCCACCACGATGAAGCCCTGGGCCGCGTACATCGCGGCGACCACCGAGCCTTCGACCGCAGCGGCGTTGTTCGGGTCGATCCAGTCGGCGATGTTGTAGGTGCGGTCGATGTTGGTGCCGTGCGCGTACAGCACGATCGGCAGCGGCCCGTTGCAGGACGGGTCGGTGCCCGAGGGCACCATGATCGCGGCGGTGGCGTTGGTCGCCTCGCCCTGGCCGCCGATGGTGTGGTAGTTGATCGAGCGCAGGTCGATGCCGCACTTGGGCGTGCCGGCCAGCGCCTTCAGTTGCTTGGTGGTGGCGGTGGCGTCGAGCAGGGTCGACAGGTCGCTGGCCGACAACCGCGCGATCTCGGTCGGCGGCGAGCTCAGCACCGTGCCGCGGGCATTGGTGACCGGCGTGGTGGGAACGGTGACGAAGCTGCCGTTGCCTCCGCCTCCGCCGCCACAGGAAGCGAGCAACAGGGCGGCGGCGCCCGTGAGGGCGATGGCGGGCAGGCGAATCATGAAGTCTCCTCGGCGTCTGTCGAATTTGCGCGATTCTGGGCAGTGCTTGCCTACAGCGCAATGGGAATTCGCCTACACGCGCGCCGCCGGACCCTCAATGCGCCTGCGAAGCCCAGTCCACCAGCGCGTCGAAGGCCGGCCGCGCGGCGGCCGCATTGGGATGGTTGGCGATGGCCACCACCACCCAGCGGTGGCCGTCGCTGCCGTCGACGAAGCCGGCCACGCCGGCGGCGTCGCGCAGGGTGCCGGTCTTCAGGTGCGCGGAGCCGCCGGAGGGCAGGGCGCGGTCGCGCAAGGTGCCGTCCACGCCGCTGGACGGCAGCGAGGCCATCAGCTCGGACATCACCGGCGAGCGCCAGGCCACCTGCAGCATCCGCGCCAGCTGCGCCGCGCTGATGCGGGCTTCGCGCGACAGGCCCGAGCCGTTCTCCATCAGCGGCACGCTGCCGCCGATGCGCCTTTGCCACCATTCCTCCAGCACCGCGCGCGAGTTCTCGAAGGTGCCGCGGCGGGTCTGCTGCAGGCCCAGCGTCACGAAGACCTGCTGGGCCATCACGTTGTTGCTGTACTTGTTGATGTCGTGCACCACCTCGGCCAGCGGCGGCGACTCGGCCTGGAAGGCCGGCGGCAGCCCGGCCGGCACGTTGCCGTCGCGGACCACGCCCTTGAGCGCGCCGCCCATCTCGCCCCAGAGGCCGGCGACCGCCCGCGCCGCGAAGGCGTTCGGATCGGCGTAGGCGACCGACCAGGTCTTCTCGCCGCAGGCGGCCGGGTAGCCGCCGGCGAAGCCGATGCGCGCCGGATCCCCGAAGCTGCCGCCCAGGCCGGTGCGCCAGTCGCCGCAGTTGCCGCCGGCCAGGGGCACCGTCTGCGGCATCGCGACGCCGGCCAGCGGCGGTGCGTAGCTGATCTGCGCGACCTGGCCGGCCGGGTTCGGCACGAAGGTCATCACCACCGACTTGAAGTTGATCAGCAGGGCGTCCGGCGACGCGTTGTACGGCCGCTGGCCCTCGCCGTCGAAGGCCGAGGGATCGCTTTCGGGCAGCTGGAAGGCGCTGCGGTCGAGCACGATGTCGCCGGCGATCGTCCGGATGCCCAGGCCCTGCACGCGGCGCAGCAGCAGCCAGAGCCGCTCGATGACCAGCGTCGGGTCGCCTTCGCCGCGGATGTAGAGGTTGCCTTCGAGCACGCCGTTGCGCACCGGGCCGTCGACGTAGACCGGCGTGGTCCAGGTGAAGGCCGGCCCGAGCAGGTCGAGCGCCGCGAAGGTGGTGACCAGCTTCATGATCGACGCCGGATTGGACGGCACCTGGCCGCGCCAGTTCAGCCGCGGCGGCTGCCGGCCGTCGGTGTCGACCACCAGCATCGAGACCGCGTCCGCCGGCACCTTGGCGCGGGCGAGGGCGGCCTCGACGGCGGGCGGCAGCGATTGCGCGGCGGCGGGCAGGGCGGCCGAAAGGGCCAGCGCAGCCCCGAGCAGCGCGGCCCGGGTCGAAAGGAAGAGACGGGAGGAAAACGGGCGACGCGGCATCCGCGGATTATCCGGGCGCCCGGCGTCGCGAATCGGCGTCAGCGCGCTGGCCGGCCTCCGCAGATAATCGCCCGATGGCCGCCTTTTCCAGACTTTCCGATGCCTAAGCTGTTGGCTTTCGACACCAGCACCGAGGCGCTGTCGATCGCGGTCCGGCACGGCGACCGGCTGGTCGAGCACCAGGGCGCCGGCGGGGCGCAGGCCTCGTCCACCCTCATTCCCCTCATCCGGCAGTTGCTCGACGACGCCGGCCTGACGCTGCGCGAGCTGGACGCGATCGCCTTCGGGCGCGGGCCCGGCTCCTTCACCGGGCTGCGCACCGCCTGCGCGGTGGCCCAGGGCCTCGCCTTCGGCGCCGGCCTGCGGGTGCTGCCGATCGACACGCTTCATGCGGTGGCCGAGGAAGCCCGGCATCGCTTCGGCGCGACCCGCGTGGTGGCGCTGCTCGACGCCCGCATGGACCAGGTCTATGCCGCCGCCTACGACCTGAGCCTTCCGCTCGACACCAGCGAGCCCGAGCTGCTGGCGCCGCAG
>NZ_LMUW01000033.1 GCF_009765735.1 Xenophilus sp. L33 | reverse complement strand
CGGGCCGGCGTGGCGCGGCGCCAGTCGCTGCGCGGGTCGCCGAGCGGGCTGGGCGTGACGGGCTCGTCAGCCACGGGTCCCGGTCTTCCATGCGCCCATGTCGGCCAGCAGCGGCGTGGCCGCGGGCGGCTGCAGGCGGCCGCGGCCGTCGGTGAGCTGCATGCGCTGCAGCCAGGCCTCGAACTCCGGCGCGCGCTTCAGGCCCATCGTCTCGCGCAGGAACAGCGCGTCGTGGAAGGAGGTGCTCTGGTAGTTGAGCATGACATCGTCGGCGCCCGGCACGCCCATGATGAAGTTGATGCCGGCGGTGCCGAGCAGCACCAGCAGGGTGTCCATGTCGTCCTGGTCGGCCTCCGCGTGGTTGGTGTAGCAGACGTCGCAGCCGAGCGGCAGGCCCAGGAGCTTGCCGCAGAAATGGTCTTCCAGGCCGGCGCGGATGATCTGCTTGCCGTCGTAGAGGTATTCCGGCCCGATGAAGCCGACCACGGTGTTGATGAGCAGCGGCCGGTAGCGCCGCGCCAGCGCATAGGCGCGGGCCTCGCAGGTCTGCTGGTCGACGCCGAAGTTGGCGTTGGCCGAGAGCGCGCTGCCCTGGCCGGTCTCGAAGTACATGAGGTTGTCGCCGACCGTGCCGCGCCCGAGCGAGCGGGCCGCGTCGTGCGCCTCGTCGAGCAGCGCGATCGAGACGCCGAAGGAGCGGTTGGTCTTCTCGGTGCCGCCGATCGACTGGAACACCAGGTCGATCGGCGCGCCGGCCTCGGCCAGCTTCAGCGTGTTGGTGACGTGGGTCAGCACGCAGCTCTGGGTCGGGATCTCGAAGCGCTGGATCACCTCGTCGAGCAGCCGCAGCAGGTCGCCCAGCACCGGCAGGCTGTCGGAGGCCGGGTTGAGGCCGATCACCGCGTCGCCCGCGCCCATCAGCAGGCCGTCGAGCGTGGAGGCGGCCACGCCGCGCAGGTCGTCGGTCGGATGGTTCGGCTGCAGCCGCACCGAGAGGTGGCCCGGCAGGCCGATGGTGTCGCGAAAGCGGGTGACCACGCTGCACTTGCGCGCCACCGCGACCAGGTCCTGGTTGCGCATCAGCTTGGACACCGCGGCCGCCATCTCGGGCGTCAGGCCGGGTGCCAGCGCGGCCAGCGTGGCCGTGGTCGCCAGGTCCGACAGCAGCCAGTTGCGGAAGTCGCCGACCGTGAGGTGCGCCACCGGCGCGAAGGCGGCCGCGTCGTGGCCGTCGATGATCAGCCGCGTGATGTCGTCGTCCTCGTAGGGCACCAGCGCCTCGGTGAGGAACTGCCGGAGCGGCGTCTCGGCCAGCACGTGGCGCGCCGCCATGCGCTGCTGCGCGGTCTCGGCGCCGATGCCGGCGAGCATGTCGCCCGAGCGCGCCGGGCTGGCGAGCGCCATGACCTGCCGCAGGTCGTCGAAGGCGAAGGACTGGCCGGCGATGGTGGTGCGGTAGCGCATGGATCGGAAAAGCGGACGGGGATGGAGGGCAATAATGGCCCCGTTCCTTCATTCAACCAAGGGTTTACCGTGAGACCAGTCCTTTTTGCCGCCATCGTTTCCGTGTTCGCCGTGCCGGCGGCCTTCGCCCAATCCGCACCGGTCACCAAGCCGAGCGGGCTGGTCTTCCAGTCGCTGGTCGACGGCAAGGGCGCCTCGCCGGCAGCCACCGACGTGGTCAAGGTCAACTACCGCGGCACCTTCCCCGACGGCAAGGAGTTCGACAGCTCCTACAAGCGCGGCGAGCCGACCGAGTTCCCGCTCAACCGCGTCATCCCGTGCTGGACCGAAGGCGTGCAGATGATGAAGGTCGGCGGCAAGGCGAAGCTGACCTGCCCGGCGTCGATCGCCTACGGCGCATCGGGCGCGGCCGGCGTGATCCCGCCGAACGCCACGCTCAACTTCGAGATCGAGCTGCTGGCGGTCAACGGCCACTGAGCGCGCCGGGCGTTCAGCCTGGCTGGTACTGGTACAGCCAGGTCTCGGTCAGGGTCTGGTCGCCGTTCTTCAGGTAGAGCCGCATGTCGACCGGATCGGTGCCGTCGACCGTGAAGTCGAACTGGGCGCGCCAGTGGCCGGCGACGCCGTCCGGCACGGGCTCCGAGAAGACGTACGAGAACTTGCCGCGCGAGGCGCTCAGCACCACCTCCGGCTTGACGCCGAAGGGCAGGCCCTCGAGCGGCTTGCCGATGAATTCCACCATGAACTTGCGCACGCCCTGCGGCCGCGGCTGCCCCGGCTGGCCGCCGCGCCCGAGGCGAGTCGCGATGCAGCGCGCCAGCGGCGACGGGAAGGGCTCCTCGGCGGTCCAGTACAGCCGGTACTTGAGGCTCACGTTGGTGCCGGCGGTGGCCGGTGCCGCGGGCACCCAGCAGGCCAGCACGTTGTCGTGGATCTCGTCGTCGGTCGGGATCTCGATCAGCTGCACCGAGCCTGCGCCCCACTGACCGAGCGGCTCGACCCAGAGGCTGGGGCGGCGGTCGTAGTAGACGCCGTCCTCGTAGTGGTCGAAATTGCGGTCGCGCTGCAAGAGGCCGAAGCCGTGCGGGTTGGTGTCGCTGAAGGCGGAGGCGCGGGTCTGGTTGGGGTTGTTGAGCGGCCGCCAGATGCGCTCGCCGGAGCCGGTCCACATGGCCAGGCCGTCGGAGTCGTGC
Organism: Xenophilus sp. L33; assembly: GCF_009765735.1. GTDB lineage: Bacteria > Pseudomonadota > Gammaproteobacteria > Burkholderiales > Burkholderiaceae_C > Variovorax. The sequence goes on along the minus strand of NZ_LMUW01000033.1, from coordinate 35,418 downwards.
ACCTCGGGGCGCCAGTCGACCGCGGTCTGCTTGGTCGTTTCGGAGAACCAGTACATCGAGGTCAGCGGCGTGAGGCCGAAGCGGCCGATGTCGCGGCGCAGGAAGAGCCGGGTGTCGATGTCCATCAGCACGCCCTTGTCGCGCGTGAGCACGAACTTGTAGGCGCCGGCGATGCTGGGGCCTTCGAGCAGCGCGTAGATGGTCATCGAATTCGAGCCGTCCTGCGGCGGCTCGAAGTAGAAGCGGGTGAAGTTCGGGAACTCCTCCGCGCGGTCGGGCATGGCGGCGTCGAGCGCGACGCCGCGTGCCGACAGGCCGTACTGGTACAGCTCGCCGATCGAGCGGAAATAGGAGGCGCCGAGGAAGGCCACCCAGTCGTTGGTCTGCCAGGGCAGCTTGGCCTGGTCGCCGAGACGGCTTTCCTGCAGCCGGAAACCGGCGAAGCCGGCACCGTCGCGCAATTGCCGCGCCGGGCTGTCGGCCGGCATGTCGAAGTAGGACGGGTCGTAGAGAATCTCGCGGGCGAAGCCGTCGCCGCCGGCGTTCTCGAGCACGAACATGTGCACCGGCGTCTGGAAGTAGCGCCCGAGGTGGAAGAAGGTCACCGGGAACTGGCCCGGGCCGTCGCGGAACAGCGCGTCGTCCGACTTGAACTTGATCTTGCCGTGGGCCTCGTAGTCGATCTTGTTGAGCACGTCGGCCGGCAGCGAGACGTCGGGCACGAAAGGCTTGGCCGCCAGCGCCTGGGCCCGCGCGACCAGGCGGTCGAACGAGAAGGGCGCGGGCTGGCCGAGCTTCAGTCCGGTGGCCGCCAGGGCGCGCGCCGGAAGGCCGAGGGTAGCGAGCGCCACGGAGGCGCCGCCGGCAATGAGGAGTGAGCGACGATCGATCATGTGGCCAGATGGTAACGAGCCCGTCGGGCGCCTTTCGTAGGCCAAGCGCTGGAATGGGTGGAAAGCCGGGCCGGGCGCCCCCAGCTGGCATTCTTCGAATTCGAAAGCAAGAGCCGGAGTGTGCCGCGGAGGGTCGATCTCCAGAATCCATGCATCGATCCACAACCCTTTGCGAGGATGCAATGAACATGAACCACACCAACGAAATGCGCGCCGTGGCCACCGTGGCCGATCCGCGCTGGGCCGCCGTGGTGGCGCGCGATCCGGCGGCCGACGGCCGCTTCTTCTACTCGGTGCGCACCACCGGCGTCTATTGCCGGCCGTCCTGCGGCGCCCGGCCGGCCCGGCCGGAGAACGTCGACTTCCATGCCACCGCGGCCGACGCCGAGCGCGCGGGCTTCCGGCCCTGCAAGCGCTGCAAGCCCGACCAGCCGGCGCGCGCCGAGCAGGTCGCGGCCCAGGTGGCCGAACTGTGCCGCTTCATCGAGCAGGCCGAGCAGCCGCCCACGCTGGACGAACTGGCCGAGCGCGCCGGCCTCAGCAGCCACCACCTGCACCGGCTCTTCAAGCAGGTCACCGGCCTGACGCCAAAGGCCTACGCGGCCGCCCACCGGGCCAGCCGGGTGCGCCAGGAGCTGGACCGCAGCGAGACCGTCACCGACGCCATCTACGACGCCGGCTACAACTCGAACGGCCGCTTCTACGCCGACTCGAACGAGATGCTCGGCATGACCCCGACCGCCTGGCGCGACGGCGGCGCCGACACCGAGATCCGCTTCGCGATCGGTCAGTGCGCGCTCGGCGCGATCCTGGTGGCGCAGAGCACGCGCGGCATCTGCGCGATCACGCTCGGCGACGACGCCGGCACGCTGGCGCGCGAGCTGCAGGACCGCTTCCCGAAGGCCCGGTTGATCGGCGGCGATCCCGCCTTCGAATGGCTGGTGGCGCAGGTGGTGGGCTTCGTCGAGGCGCCGCAGCTGGGCCTGGACCTGCCGCTGGACGTGCGCGGCACCGCCTTCCAGCAGCGCGTGTGGCAGGCGCTCAGGCGGATCCCGGCCGGCCGTACCGTGAGCTACGCCGAGATCGCCGAAGGCATCGGCGCGCCGAAGTCGGTGCGCGCGGTGGCCCAGGCCTGCGGCGCCAACACCTTGGCGGTGGCGATCCCCTGCCACCGGGTGGTGCGCAGCGACGGCGGCCTGTCGGGCTACCGCTGGGGCGTGGAGCGCAAGGGCGAGCTGCTGCGGCGCGAGGCCCAGCCGGCATGAACGCGCGCGATCCGCAGTCGCTGCCCGCCGCGGCCGAACGGCCCGGCGCGGCGCTGGGCCGGCGCATCGACGCGATCGACTGGGACGTGCTCGGCGAATCGCTCGACGGCCAGGGCCATGCGATCGTCCAGGGGCTGCTGAGTCCGGCGCAATGCGACTGGCTGGCGGCGCGCTATCCGCTCGATCCGCTCTTTCGCAGCCGGGTGGTGATGGAGCGGCATGGCTTCGGCCGCGGCGAATACAAGTATTTCGCCTATCCGCTGCCGCCGCTGGTCGCGGCGCTGCGCGAGCAGCTCTACGTCCGGCTGGCGCCGATCGCCAACCGCTGGAAGCAGGCGCTGGCGAGCGAGACCCGCTACCCGGCGACCCATGCAGAGTTCATCGCGCGCTGCCATGCGGCGGCCCAGCTGCGGCCGACGCCGCTGCTGCTGCAGTACGGCCGCGACGACTACAACTGCCTGCACCAGGACCTCTACGGCGACGAGGTGTTCCCGCTGCAGGTGGTGGTCCTGCTGTCGGAGCCCGGTCGCGACTTCACCGGCGGCGAGCTGGTGATGACCGAGCAGCGGCCGCGCATGCAGTCGCGGCCGATGGTGCTGCCGCTGCGCCAGGGCGACGCCGCGGTGATCGCGGTGCACCAGCGGCCGGTGCAGGGCACGCGCGGCGTCTACCGGGTGCAGCTGCGGCACGGTGTGAGCCGGGTGCTGTCGGGCCGACGGCACACGGCCGGCATCGTCTTCCACGACGCCACCTGAAGCGCCGGCCGCCATGACCCTCGACCTCTTCGGCGACGCGCTCGACGACCCGACCGACGGACTGCCGGCGCGCGAGCCGCTGGGGCCGGGCGCGCTGCTGCTGCGCCGCTTCGCGCGGCCGCGGGAGGCCGAACTGCTCGACGCGGTCGACCGGGTGCAGGCAGCGGCGCCGTTGCGCCACATGGTGACGCCCGGCGGCTTCCGGATGTCCGTCGCGATGACCAACTGCGGCGCGCTCGGCTGGGTGTCGGACCTCGCCGGGTACCGCTACGACCCGATCGACCCCGACAGCGCACGCCCCTGGCCCGCCATGCCCGAGGCCTTCCGCCGGCTGGCCACCGAGGCCGCTGCCGCCGCCGGCTTCGAGGATTTCGAGCCCGACGCCTGCCTGGTCAACCGCTACGTGCCCGGCACCCGGCTGTCGCTGCACCAGGACCGCAACGAGCGCGACATGCGCCAGCCGATCGTCTCGGTCTCGCTGGGCATTCCGGCGATGTTCCAGTTCGGCGGCGACCGTCGCGCCGACAGGCCGGCGCGGGTGCCGCTGGGCCATGGCGACGTGGTGGTCTGGGGCGGGCCGTCGCGGCTGCGCTTCCATGGCGTGCTGCCGCTGAAGGAAGCCAGCCACCGGCTGCTTGGCGAGAGCCGGATCAACCTCACCTTCCGCAAGGCCGGCTGAGCTTCAGCGCGGGCGCGGCGCGAGCCTGCGGGTCTCGCCGAGCGCGGTGACGAAGAAGGTCTCTTCCGGCAGCCCGCGGGCCCGGCGCAGCTCGGCGAGCTTGCGCGGCGGTTCGTCCAGCGGCTCGTCGGTCAGCTCGAAGACGCCCCAATGGATGCCCAGCGAGCGCTTGGCGCCGAGGTCGTCGTGGATGCGCAGCGCCTCTGCCACGTCCACATGCTGGTTGCTCATGAACCAGCGCGGTGCATAGGCACCGATCGGGATCAGCGCCAGGTCGAAGCCGCCGCCGCGCGCGGGCGATTGCCGCTCGGCGAAATGCGCGCGGATGTCGCCGAAGTCGCGCGAGTAGGCGGTGTCGCCGGTGAAGAGCAGGTGGCAGTCCGGCGCCAGCACCGCGAAGCCGCCCCACAAGGTCGCCAGCGCGTCGCGCGGGCTGCGCGACGACCAGTGCTGGGCCGGCACCAGCGAGACCTCGACCTCGCCGGCGGGCGCGGCGATCGCGTGGCGGTCCCACCAGTCCAGCTCGATCGCGCTGTCGATGCCGTGGTCCTTCAGCCAGGGCTTGAGGCCGAGCGGCACCACGAAGAGCGGCGGACCGCCGGCCTGCCGGCTCAGCGCCGCGACCGAATCGAGGTCCAGATGGTCGTAGTGGTTGTGCGAGACCAGCACCAGGTCGATGCGCGGCAGTTCGGCCAGCGCGATGCCGGGCGGCGAATGCCGTTTCGGGCCGGCGAAGCGCAGCGGCGAGGCGCGCGGCGAGAAGATCGGGTCGGTCAGCAGCGACAGGCCGCCGAGCTGCACCAGCGCGGTGGCGTGGCCGATCCAGGTCACGCTGGGCACCATCGCGGTGCCGACGTTGGCGTGCAGCCAGGGCAACTCGGGTGCGACCTGGGGCGTCGGCGCCCGCGGCGGCTTCGGCAGGCCGTTCATCAACGCCTGTCGCTTCCAGCGCAGCAGCTCGGAGAGACTGCGCGGCACGAACTCGACGTAGTTGTTCTGGAAGCCGTTCGCGCGGTGGTGCGGCTTCGCGGGGTCCTGGTAGGGATTCGTCTTGGCAGCCATGCCGCATCCTGCCTCAACCGGTCATCAGCTTCTGCACCAGCTCGGCGGTGGTGGCCGCCGCGTACTTGCGCATGAGCCGGGCGCGATGCAGCTCGACCGTGCGGTGGCTGATGCCGAGCAGCCGGCCGATCTCCTTGGAGGTGCGGCCCTGCATCACCTGCGCGGCGACCTCGCGTTCGCGCGGCGTCAGCTCGGCCTTGGCCGTGCGGCGCGAGCCGAGGTCCTCGAAGGTCCAGATGCCGGCTTCGTGCGGCGCCGCCCGGTTCAGCGCCTGGCCGCTCACGTGGCACCAGAAGGTGTCGCCGGCGAAGGCGCCGTGCAGGTCGCCCACGCGCTTCATCATGCGGGTGTCGGCGTAGCGGCCGCTCGCATTCAGGATCGGTTCCATGCGCCGGCCGATGCGCTCGAACTCCGCCACGCTCGGGTACAGCACCCGGAACGATTGCCCGAGCAGCGCGCTGCGCGTGGCGCCGAACATCTCGCACAAGCGCGCGTTGCAGTCGACAATCACGCGGTGGCGCGACAGCACCATGCCCACCGGCGCCTGTTCGAAGGCCTGGCGGTAGTCGATGTCGCGGCGCGATGAGTCGGGTGTCTCCATTACGAATTACTACGTATGCGAGTACGTAGTATCGTTTGAGGCTCTGCTTCAACCTTCACCGAGCAAGGAACCATGGCAAACAAGATCTATCCCTCCGCCGACGCGGCGCTCAAGGGCGTCGTGGCCGACGGCCAGACGCTGGCGGTCGGCGGCTTCGGCCTCTGCGGCATTCCCGAGGCGCTGATCGACGCACTGCACGACTCGGGCGTCAAGAACCTCACCTGCATCTCGAACAACGCCGGCGTCGACGGCTTCGGCCTCGGCAAGCTGCTGGAGACCCGGCAGATCAAGAAGATGGTCGCCAGCTACGTGGGCGAGAACAAGGAATTCGAGCGGCAGTACCTGGCCGGCGAACTCGAACTGGAATTCACGCCGCAGGGCACGCTGGCCGAGAAGCTGCGCGCCGGCGGCGCCGGCATCCCGGCCTTCTTCACCAAGACCGGCGTCGGCACCCAGGTGGCCGAAGGCAAGGAACTGCGCGAGTTCGACGGCGAGACCTACGTCATGGAGCATTCGCTGGTGCCCGACGTCGCGCTGGTCAAGGCCGACATCGCCGACAAGTCCGGCAACCTGCGTTTCCGTCTGACGGCGCGCAACTTCAATCCGGCCGCCGCGATGGCCGGCAAGCTGTGCATCGTCGAGGTCGAGAAGATCGTCGAGGTCGGCGAGCTGGCACCCGACGACATCCACCTGCCGGGCATCTACGTGCACCGCATCGTGCTCAACGCCACGCCCGAGAAGCGCATCGAGAAGCGCACCGTGAGCGCCGCCGCGCCGGTCGATGCGGCCGCCGCCAAGGTCGAGGCGCAAGCCGCGATCGCGCATGCCGCCGCCACCGATGTTCCGGTGCCCAAGGTGCCCGTCGACAAGAAACAAGGAGCCTGACATGCCCTGGACCCAAGACCAGATGGCCGCACGCGCGGCGCAAGAGCTGGAAGACGGCTTCTACGTCAACCTCGGCATCGGCATTCCGACGCTGGTGGCCAACTTCGTCGGCGACAAGGAAGTCTGGCTGCAGAGCGAGAACGGCATGCTCGGCATCGGCCCGTTCCCGACCGAGGACCAGGTCGATGCCGACCTCATCAACGCCGGCAAGCAGACAGTGACCACCTTGCCCGGCAGCGCCATCTTCGGCAGCCACGACAGCTTCGCGATGATCCGTGGCGGCAAGATCAATCTCTCGATCCTCGGCGCGATGCAGGTGAGCGAGAAGGGCGACCTGGCGAACTGGATGATCCCCGGCAAGATGGTCAAGGGCATGGGCGGCGCGATGGACCTGGTGGCCGGCGTCAAGCGCGTGATCGTGCTGATGGAGCACGTCGCGAAGAAGAAGGACGGCACCGAGGACCTGAAGATCCTCGAGCAGTGCACCCTGCCGCTGACCGGCGTCGGCGTGGTCGACCGCATCGTGACCGACCTGGCGGTGCTCGACGTGGTGCCCGAAGGCCTGAAGGTGGTCGAGCTCGCGCCCGGCGTGACCTTCGACGCGTTGCAGGCCAAGACCGGCGCGAAGCTGATCCAGTAAGGGCGGCTTCGCACAGCGAACACCAGGCAGGGCCGTGCGAACGGGCCCTGCCTTTTTTCATGGAGTGCCCGACATGGATGCGAGCGATGCGTTGAAGGCGATCTGGCTCGGTGCCGGACTGCCGCCCGAAGCCCTCGGGTGGGCGCGCCTGACCGGCGCCGATCCGGTGCTGCCGAGTTCCTTCGCGGTCGGCGCCGCGGCGCAGAGCACCATCGCGGCGGCGGCATTGGCGGCCTGCGAACTCGGCCATGCGCGCGGGCAGCCGCGCCAGGAGGTGGCGGTCGACATGGTGCATGCGGCGCTCGACTGCACCGCCTGGTTCGAGATCGACGGCCGCACGCCCGACCTGTGGGACGCGTTCTCGGGCCTGTACCGCACCGCCGACGGCGCGGTCCGCATCCACGCCAACTTCGCGCACCATCGGGACGGCGCGCTGCGCCTGCTGGGGCTCGACCCTGCCACGGCAAAGCGCGCCGATGCGGAAGCCGCGCTGCTGCACTGGAAGGCGCTGGACTTCGAGGACGCGGCGGCAGCGCGCAAGCTGGTGGTCACCGCGCTGCGCAGCTTCGACCAATGGGATGCGACGCCACAGGGCCGGGCGCTGCATTCGCAGCCGCTCTTCACCATCGAGCGCATCGGCGATGCGCCGCCGCGCAGCTTGCCGCCGCTGGCGCCCGATGCGCGGCCGCTCGACGGCCTGCGGGTGCTCGACCTCACGCGCATCCTGGCGGGGCCGGTCGGCGGTCGCGCGCTGGCCGCCCACGGCGCCGACGTGATGCTGGTCAATTCGCCGAACCTGCCCAACATCTCGGCGATTGCCGACACCAGCCGCGGCAAGCTGTCGGCGGAGGTCGACCTGCACACCGACGCCGGCCAGGCGACCTTGCGGCAACTGCTCGGCGAGGCGCACGCCTTCATCCAAGGCTACCGGCCGGGCGGTCTCTCGGCGCTGGGCTTCGAGCCGGAGGCGCTGGCGCGGCTGCGCCCGGGCATCGTCTGCGTCTCGCTCACGGCCTACGGCACCCAAGGGCCGTGGGCCGGGCGCCGCGGCTTCGATTCGCTGGTGCAGACCGCGATGGGCTTCAACCGCGCCGAGGGCGAGGCCGCCGGAGAAGGCGAGCCGCGGCCGCTGCCGATGCAGATCCTCGACGAGGCGACCGGCTACCTCATCGCGATGGGCACCGCCGCGGCGCTGTGGCGGCAGCAGCGCGAAGGCGGCAGCTGGCACGTGCAGGTGTCGCTGGCGCAGACCGGGCAATGGCTGCGCGGCCTGGGCCGCATCGCGGACGGCTTCGGCATCGCGATCCCGGACAAGACGCCGTTCGTGGAGACATCCGAATCCGGCTTCGGGCGGCTGGCAGGCTTTAGGCACAGCGCGCGGTTGTCGCGCACGCCGGCCGGCTGGGCGCGGCCTTCGATGCGGCCGGGGAGCGCTCCGGCGGTGTGGCCCTGAGGCGTTCTCGCTATTGCCAACGCTATTGCCAACGCTATCGCCGGATCCGCTCCGCGCGTTGCGGCAGCAGCAGCACGGCGGCGACGATGAAGGCGGCCAGCGCCGCGGTCGCCGTGTAGCGGCTCAGGGCCAGCCCGCCGTTCGCATGGGGCTTGTCGAGCCAGTCGCCGAGGGTCGCGCCCAGCGGCCGGGTGAGGATGAAGGCGGCCCAGAAGAGCACGGTGCGCGACGTCCGGGTCCAGAGCCAGGCCGCGCCGACGACCACCAGTGCCGCCGCGAAGACCGCGGCACCGCCTTCGTAGCCCAGGCCCAGGCCCGAGTCGGGATCGGCGACCCAGTCGCCGAGCGCGGTGCCGAGCGTCTGCGAGAAGAGGATGGTCACCCAGTAGAAGACTTCGGCCGTGCGCGAGGTGATCGCCGAGATGGCGACCGAGCCGAGCGTTCGCCGCCAGAGGGCCAGCGTGCCGAACAGCAGCGCGATCAGGACCGCCGTGCCGCCCAGGTAGCCGATGCCGAGCGAGCGGTCCAGCAGGTCGGCGAGGGTCGTGCCGACGGTGGTCGTCGCCAGGATGACGAACCAGAACAGGAAGGGGCGGTAGTGCGTCGATGCGATCTGCGCGCCGAGGGCGACGATGAAGACCGCGGCGAAGAGGGCGCTGCCGACCAAATAGCCGAGGCCCATGGACATCGTCACCGCATCGCCGGCCGTCTCGCCCAGCGTGGTCGCGGCGATCTTCACCAGCCAGAAGCCGAGGGTGACTTCGGCGACCTTGCCGAACTGGAGCGGGTCGTCGGCGGGCGTGAGGGGCATGCGTCGAGCATCGGCGGCCGGTGTGAACCCGGCCTGAACGCAAGGCGACGTTCGTCGCGATGACTAGCTTTGCGCCTGCGCATGCAACTGGGCCCAGGCCTCCTCGTACTCCGGCGCTTTCAGCGGGAACTGCAGGAACAGGACCTCGAGCCCTTCCGCGCCGGCCTGCACTTCGAACGGCTTTTCGTCGGCGCTCACGAAGACCTGCTCCCATTCGTGCAGGCGCCGCTCGCCGACCAGCATCTCGCCGGACAGCACGACGAAGAACTGGCCGCCGCTGCCGGCCGGATCGCCGGCAACGAACGACCGGTCCGGCGGAACGCGCGTGACCGAGGCCGCCAGCTTGTCGTCGGCCGCGGCGATGACGGTCTCGGTCGCGAGGTCGCCGAGCGACTTCAGTTCGTCGGTGTTCGCGCGCCGGCTCACTTCGCCGGTGGCTTGCCGCTTCGGTCCCTTGACCACCTGGTCGCGCGATTCGGGCAGGTATTGCGCGCCCGCTTCGAGCACCGGCCGCATCGTGAAATACCAGAGGCCTTCGTCGGACGCCTTCAGCGGGCCGTAGCCGGTGTAGGCGCCCGCGTAGTGCACTGTGACCGGACCGAGCTCGTGCACGCCGATCGAACCCGATCCTTTCAGGAAGACCTGGAACTGGTTGTTGCGATGGAAGTGCGGATTGGCCACCAGCTGCGGACCCATCTCGATCAGGAAGACGGCGGGCGACAGATCGGGGTCGTCGCCGCTGTCCATCCATTCGCCCTTGTGGAAGGCGCCGGTCGGCGCCATCAGTTCGCGCCGGGTGCGCTGCCAGAGTTCGTGGGTGCCGAAACGGATCATGGGCGTGCTCCTGTCATTCGAGGACGATGTGATGGGCCTTGACGATCGCGCCCCACCTGGCGGATTCGTCGTTGAGCAATGCGAGCATTTCCTTGGGCGTGTCGTTGCGCACCTGGCCGCCTTGCTCAGCGAGCTTGGCCTTGAAGGCCGGCTGCGCGGCCGCCTTGGCGAAGGCGGCGGCGAGGGTGTCTATGGCGGACTTCGACGTCTGGCTGGGTGCCAGCACCCCCTGGTAGCTGCCCGGCTGGTAGCCCGGCATGCCCTGCTCGATGAAGGTCGCCGTGTCGGGCAGGTTGGGCCAGCGTGCCGTGCCGGAAGCCGCGATCGCGCGGATCTTGCCGGTGCCGAGCAGCGGCAGCAGCGGCGGGCTCGACAGGACGATGCCGTCGACGGTGCCGCCCACCAGGTCGACCAGCGCGGCGGTCGCGCCCTTGTACGGCACGTAGGTCCATTGCAGGTCGCCGAGGTGCTGGGCCATCTCGATGCCGATCAGGTGCTGCGCGGTGCCGGTGCCGCCGGTCGCCAGGTTGAAGCGGCCGGGATGGGCGAGCGAGTAGGCCTTCAGCTCCGCCAGGTCGTGGATCGGCAGCGCCGGATTGACCACGAACAGGTAGGGAAAGTAGGCGGCGACCGCGATCGGCGTCAGTTCCTCGAAGGGCTTGAGCGGCATGCTCGGCATGATCCAGGGCGTGACCGTCATGGTCATCATGTCGGTGAGGATGAGCGTGTTGCCGTCCGCGCGGGACTTGGCCACGGAGTTGAGTCCGGCGACGCCGTTCACGCCCGGCTTGTAGTCGACGATCACCGGTCGGCCCAGCGTCTCGCCGAGCGAGGGTGCATAGAGCCGTGCGAGGAAGTCGGAGGTGCCGCCGGCACCGAAGGCCAGCACGATCTTCAAGGGCGCGTCGTTGCTCGTCTGGGCCCGCAGCAGGGCCGGCGCGGCCGCGGCGGCGGCCAGGCCGAGCGACCGGCCGAGGGCCGCGCGTCGGTTCATCCGAAGTGGGAATGTCATCTTGTCTCCTGGGCCTGTGGCATCGAAAGTATGGGTTCGCGGCTGCCGCACCGGCATCACGGATGTGATGGATGGGCCGGGTCGGCGCCGACGCGAAGCACCACGTTCAGGGGCTCGTCCCCGCGGGTCACGCGGTCGACGTTGGCGGCAACGGCCTCGATGCGGCGGGCATCCTGGGTGACTGTCCAAGCGGCGCAATGCGGCGTCATCAGCACGTTGTCCAGCATGTGGAAGGGAAAGCGGGATGGGCGCGGCTGCGGCTCGTCGCGGCTCGGGTAGGCATACCAGACGTCGAGCGCCGCCGTGCGGATGACGCGGTCGCGCAGGGCTTCGTTGAGCGCCTCTTCGTCCACCACAGGCCCGCGCGCCACGTTGACCAGCGCGGCGTGCGGCGGCATCGCCGCCAGTTCCGCGGCACCGACGAGGCCGAGCGTCTCGTCCGTCAGCGCGCAGCACACCACGAGGTAGTCGCTCTGCGAGAGCAGACGCGGCAAGGCCTCCGGGCCGCCGTACCAGGCCAGCGGTGCGGGTGGCGATGGCTGCGCCGAACGCCCGACGGCCGCGATCTCCATCTCGAAGGCGGCGGCTCGCCGGGCCACCGCGCGGCCGATGCTGCCGAAGCCGAGCAGGCCGAGCCGCTTGCCGCGCAACTCGCCATGTTTGTGGCCCATGGCGGTCGAGCCGCCGTAGGCCCAACTGCCTGCGCGGAAGGTGTCCGCGATCATGGCGAGGCCGATCTCCAGTTCCAGCATCGCCGCGAAGACGAACTCGGCGATGGTCGCGTCGTGCACGCTGGTGATGCAGAGCCGACTGCCGGGCGGCAGCAGTTCGGGTCGCAGGCGATCGTGGCCCGAGAACGGCAGCTGGATCGTGCGCACGTTGGGGCAGCGCGGCAGAAGCTCGAAGATGCGGCCGTCGAGCGCGACCTCGGCGCTCATGAGCAGCATGTCGACCTGCCGCAGGCCGGCCTCGAGGGCCGGCTGGCCGTCGTCGGGAACCCAGAAGCGCAGCTCGGGCGCGGTGGCGAGGCACTGATTCAACAGCGCCTCGTGCTCGCGCCAGTACCTGCCAGCCAGCAGCACGGTGGTCATCGCGGTGGCGCTCAGTCTCGGAAGGAAGGGTCTTCCTTGTTCATCATCCGGGTCAGCGCTTCCCATTCCATGACGCCGTAGGCCCGCCGGATGTTGCTGCGGAACAGATGACCGGTGCGCTCGACCACATCCGGCGGCGGCAGCACGATCTCGGTGCCGCAGGCGAGCGTGTCGACCTGCACCTGGCAGGCGGTCTCCAGCGAATACTGCAGGTTGAAAGTCTCCATGATGTTGGGACCGCAGGTGAGCAGGCCATGGTTGCGCAGGATGAGCGCCTGGTGGTCGCAGAGGTCGCGCCGGATGCTTTCGCGTTCGGCCAGGTCGACCACGGTGCCTTCACAGTCGTGGTAGCCGATGCGGCCGCCGAGCCGCATCGCGGCCAGCGACAACGGCAGCAAGCCGCAGCGCATCGACGACACCGCCGTTCCGGCGCGCGTGTGCGTGTGGATCACCGCGTTGACGTCGGGCCGGGCCGCATGCACCGCGCTGTGGATGATGTAGCCCGCCCGGTTGATGCCGTAGTGCGTGTCCGGCGCCAGGATCACCTCGCCGTCGTGGTCGATCTTGTAGAGGCTGGAGGCGGTGATCTCGCTGTAGTGCAGGCCGTAGGCATTGATCAGGAAGTGCTCGGGCTCGTCCGGCAGACGGGTCGTGATGTGGTTGTAGATCATGTCGCTCCAGCCATGCTTGTGCATGAGCCGGTAGCACAGCGCGGTGTCCACGCGCAGCTGCCATTCGCTGTCGCTGACCCGGTCGCGCATCGGGGTCGAATGAAGGATCGAGGGTGCGTTCATGGTGTCTCCTGGGGTCTGTGGATCTGCGTCACTCGGCGACCGCGCCCGACAGGCGCACTGCCTCGGGCCACTTGGCGTGGTCCGCTCGCAGCTTCTGCCGGAAGTCCTCGGTCGTGCCGGGACGGGTCTCGAAGCCCTGTCGATCGGACATCTCCCTGACCGCCGGATCGGCCAGCGCCACCTGCAGCGCTTCATCGAGCCTGGCGACGACCGGCTGCGGCATGGCCGCCGGCCCGAGGATGCCGATCCAGGCGCCGCCTTCGAAACCCGGAAAGCCCGACTCCGCGATGGTCGGTACCTTCGGCAGGCCAGGCTGGCGCCGCGCGCTCGACACCGCCAGCGGCGTGACCTTGCCGGCATCGACGAAGGGCTTCATCGTGATGAGCGGATCGATCATGAGGTCCACGATGCCGCCGAGCAGGTCGGTCGCCGCCTGCGTCGAACCTCGATACGGCACGTGCGTCAACCGGATGCCCGCCTGGCTGGCGAACATCGACATCAGAAGATGGCTGGTGGTTCCGACGCCGGTGGTGGCGTAGCTGATGGCGCCCGGCCTTGCCTTGGCCTGGCCGATCAGGTCGGCCAGCGAGTCCACTTTCAGCCTCGGCCCTGCGACCATCAGGTAGGCGCCGTAGGCCGCCAAGCCCACCGGCGTGAAGTCGCGCAAGGCGTCGTACTTCGTCTCACGGTCGATGAGCGGGCTGATGATCATCGGGCCGGTTCCGCTCATGACGAGCGTGTAGCCGTCCGCCGCGGCGCGCGACACGTAGGCGGCACCGATGGCACCGCCCAGTCCGGTGCGGTTCTCGACGATGAACGGCTGCCCGAGCTTGCGGCTCATCCTGTCCGCGATGAGCCGGGTGATCGTGTCGGTGCTGGTGCCGGGCGGAAAGCCGACGACGATGGTGATCGGCCGCTGCGGGTACGTGCTCGCCTCTGCGTGCGCTTCGATCCCCAGCGCGCCGAGGCCGAGCGCGGCCAGGCCGTGCAGCAGTTCGCGGCGATTCGGGCGGAGCGACATGGAACGGGACACCATCGGCATCACAGTCCGAGGCGGTCCGCGCGCCGGACCAGGTTGCGGACGATGCGCACCGAGGCGATGTCGATCATCTTGCCCTTGTATTGCACCGCGCCGAGGCCGTCGGCCAGCGCCGCGTCGTAGGCGCGGATCATCTCGCGCGCCTCGGCGACCGCGGCCGGATCGGGCGAGAAGACCTCCTGCGCCAGCGACACCTGCGCCGGATGGATGGCCCACTTGCCCACCATGCCGAGGATCATCGCGCGCCGGCATTCCTCGCGATACGCGGACGCGTCCTTGAAGTCGGCGAAGGGGCCGTCGACCGCGTCGAGCCTGTTCGCACGGGCCGCGATCGTCAGCTTGTGCCGCTGGTAGCTCCAGATGTCGCCCGGATAGCCGGTCGTGCCGCCGATGTCGGCCAGCGAGATGCCCTGGCTCGCCGAGTAGTCGCCCATGCCGAAGATCAGGCATTCGAGGCGCGGCGTGCTGGCCGCGATCTCGTCCACGCGCATCATCGCCTCGACCTCCTCGATCAGCACGTCGATGCCGATGCGCTTTGTCAGGCCCAGCTTCTTCTCCATCATCGCGAGCAGCTTGTCGACGAACTGCACGTCGGAGGCGCTCATCGCCTTGGGCAGCATGATGACGTCGAGGTTCTCGCGCGCGCCCTCGACCACCTCGATGATGTCCTCGTAGGCGTATTCGGTGCCGAGGTCGTTGATGCGCACGCAGCGCGTGGTGCGGCCCCAGTCGAGCGTGTTGAGGGCTTGCACGATCTTGCCGCGCGCGGCACGCTTCTCGCTCGGCGCGACCGCGTCCTCGAGGTCGAGGAAGACGAAGTCGATCGGCATCTCGGCGGCCTTCTTCATCATCTTCTCGCTCGACCCGGGGACCGAGAGCTGGCAGCGCCGAAGGCGGTGGGGACGTTCCTGCATGGTGTTCACTCCTGATGTTCAGATGGCTTGCTCGTTCAGCGCCGCGATCTCTTCGACGCTGAAGCCGAAGTCGGCGAGCACCTCGCCGGTGTGCTCGCCGGTCAGCGGTGCGCGCCGGCGTACGCCGCCCGGTGTGGCGCTCATGCGCACGGGGGTATTGGCGATCGTCAGCGGGCCATCGGCGCCCGGTTGCTCGACCTCGACCAGCATCCCGCGCTGCCTGAAGTGCGCGTCGCCGAAGATGTCGGCCGCATCGAGCACCGGCCCGAACGGAATCTCGCCGCCGAGCAGTTCGCCGAGTTCGGCCTTGGCATGGCGGGCGGTCCAGGCCGATACCACCGCGTCCACGGCCGCACGGTTCTCGACGCGGGCTTCGTTGGTGGCGAAGCGTGGATCGTCGATCAGTTCCGGTCGGCCCATGCGCCGTGCCAGCGGCACCCAGAAGCGGTCGTTGGGCACGCCCAGGCTGACGTGACCATCGCTTGCCGGAAAGATGCCGAAGGGACAGAGCAGCGGATGGCCGTTGCCTTCCGGCCGGGGCACGCGGCCTGTCACGCTGTACTGGTAGACGAGCCGCTCGCAGACCGCCAGCACCGCATCGACCATCGCGACATCGACGAACTGGCCGCGGCCGCTGCGCTGGGCTTGCCAGCAGGCCGACGCGATGCCGAAGGCCAGGTACATCGCCGGCGCGACGTCGCCGATGCCGGGGCCGATCTTGGTCGGCGGACCGCCGGCGACCGGGCCGGTGATGCCCATGATGCCGCCCATCGCCTGGGCGACCGGATCGTAGGCGGGCCAGTCCGCATACGGGCTGTGGCCGCTGCGCGGATCGCCGAAGCCGCGCAGCGCCGCATAGACCAGCCTGGGATTGACCTCGCCCAGCACCTCGTAGCCGAGGCCGAGGCGCTCCATCACGCCGGCGCGGAAGTTCTCGACCAGCACGTCGGCCTGCGCGACCAGCCGCAACAGTGCCGCCTTGCCGGCCGGCTTCTTCAGGTCCAGCACCAGCGACTGCTTGTTGCGGTTGATCGAGGCGAAGTAGGCGCCGAAGCCGGCCTCGTCGCTCCTGCGCGCGCCGGGCAGGTGCGGGCCGTTGATGCGCGTCGTGTCGCCGCCGGGCGGCTCGATCTTGATGACGCGCGCGCCCTGGTCGGCGAGCATCATCGTCGCGTAGGGGCCTGCCAGCATCTGCGTGAGGTCGAGCACCACCAGGTCCTGCAGCGCGCCGTTCATCGATCGCCCCAGTGACTCTTGCGCTTGAGCAGCACGCTGCGCTCGGCCTCCACGCACAGCTTGCCGTCCTGGTTCACGCCGTAGTGCCTGAAGCGCACGACGCCGGCATCGGCCTGCTCGGCGTCCTCGCGGGCCAGCACCTCGCTGAAGGCATAGAGCGTGTCGCCATGGAAGACCGGATGCGACAGGCGGATCTTGTCGAGCGCCAACTCGCGCAGGCATTGCTCGGCGGTGTCCTGCGCCGCCAGCCCGAGCACCATCGCCAGGTTGATGCCACCGAAGACCACCCGCTGAGCGAAGATGCCCTTGGCGTCCTTCTTCATCGCGTCCTCGTTGAAGTGGCCGTCGGCGGTGTTCATCACCAGGTTGGTGATCAGCACGTTGTCCATCTCGGTGACGGTCTTGCCGCGCGCATGGCGAATCAGCTGCCCGGGCTCGAAGTCCTCGTAGTAGTTGTCGGCGCTGGTGAGTTGCGACGGCTTCATCGTGCCGCTCCGCTCTTGTCGAAGGCGCGCGCGGCGATCATGGACTCGACTTCGGACTTGCCGAGCAGGTGCGTCGCGATGATGCGCTGCTGGATCTCGGAAGTGCCCTCGAAGATCTTGGTCAGCCGCGCATCGCGCCAGTAGCGCTCGACCGCGAACAGCTTCGTGTAGCCGGCGCCGCCGAGGATCTGCATCGCCTCGGAGGTCACCCGCTCGGCCATCTCGGAGGCGAACAGCTTGACCATCGAGGCTTCCTTGTCGCAGCGGCGGCCGCTGTCGATCTCGCCGCAGACGTAGTACATCAGCTGGCGCGCGGCCTCGATCTCGGTCGCCATGGTGGCGATCTTGAATCGGATCGCCTGGTATTCGGCGATCGGCAGGCCGAACTGGCGACGCTCGCCGGCGTAGGCGATCGCGTCTTCCAGCGCACCTTGTGCCAGGCCGATGGCGCGCGCCGCGGTGTGGGCCCGCGCGCCTTCCAGCCCCTTGGTCATGAGGAGGAATGCCTTGCCTTCGTCGCCGATCAGGTTGGAAGCCGGCACCCGCACGCCATCCAGCGCCAGCTCGAAGGTCTTCCAGCCGAAGTAGCCGATCTTCGGGATCGGCATGCCGCGCATGCCCGCGGGGAAGCTGCCGCGTTCCTTCTCGATCAGGAAGCACGAAAGGCCGAGATAGCGCTTGTCGGCGCTCGGCGGCGGCGCGGTGCGTGCGAAGACCGTCAGGTAGTCGGCGCCGTCGGCGAAGGTGCACCAGTACTTGTTGCCGGTCAGCACCCACTCGTCGCCGTCGCGCACCGCGCGGCAGGAAATCGATGCCAGGTCGGAGCCGGTGTCGGGTTCGCTCAGCGCCACGGCGCTCAGGAATTCGCCGAGCACCACGCGCGGCAGGTGGCGGCGGCGCATCTCCTCGGGCATCGACGACTGGATCCATCCACCTTGCGCCCGGGCCACGATCGAGGCCACCGACATCCAGCCGCGCGAAAGCTGCTCGCAGATGAGGCAATACTCGAAGTAGCCGAGGCCCATGCCGCCGTATTCCTCGGGGATCAGGATGCCGAAATAGCCCATGTCGGCGAGCTTCTGCCGCAGCGACATCGGGATCTCGGCGTCCGGCCCGTCCAGCTCGTTGGCCAGCGGCAGCACTTCCTTCATCGTGAACTCGCGGGCGGCGTCGCGGATCATGCGGCGCTCCTCGGTCATCCAGCCCAGTCCTTCTTCGTTCATCCTTGGTTCCTCGTCTTGACCAGGTTGGAGCGCTTGAAATCGATCACCGGTTCGCCGCGCTGGTTCGTGCCCGACGTGTGCCAGGTGACGATGCCGTAGCCGCGCCGATTGCTGGCCAGCCGCGCGGCGATCACCGTCGAGCGGGCGTAGAGGGTGTCGCCCGGATATACGGTCGCCAGATAGCCGAGTTCGTCGACGCCCAGGAAGGGCCCGCCGCCTTCCGACAGGTCTTCCACCGACAGGCCGAAGACCGTGTTGAAGACCAGCAGCGGCACCACCGGCGTCGTCGGATGGCCGTGGGCCTGGGCGAAGTCGGCGTTGGTGTAGTGCGGGTTGTAGTGCAGCGTCAGCGTGGCGAAGAGCGTGTTGTCGGCCGCGCTGATCGTGCGGCCCCAGTGGTGCACGAACTGCCTGCCGACTTCGAAGTCCTCGTAGCGATGGCCGCGCACGCGCAGCCGCGACTCCGCCCCGAGGCGGGCGACGGTGGTTTCGTTGGGTGTCATCGGAGGGTCTCGCAGAGCGTGTCGAGCGTGGGTGCCGTGTTCAGCGTGCGGACGGCATCGACCATCCGCTCAAAGCGTTCGGCGCCGAGCTTGGGTTGGGCGATGGCGCGCGCCTTGCGCGCCAATCGTTGCCATTGGTCGTCCAGGTCGGTCGCCGGAATCGCGACGCTGGCCGCGTGCACCAGCCGGCGGCCGTCGCGGGTCAGCAGTTCCACGGTGGCGGTGTCGGTGTCGTCCGCCTCGACGAAGCGCAGCGCGACCCGGCGCCGGGCCTCGACCTGCGTCGGCTCGCGCACGATGCCGTCCTGGTAGAGGTCGAGCGCCGCGGTGTCGGCACCGTCGAGCGCCAGCACCGCCAACTGCTGCAGCGAAAACTTCAGCGCCAAGCCGCTGGCCGGCTCGGCGATGTCGCAGACGCCGCGATGGTTGGCATGCACGCTGATGCGCATCGATTCCAGGTCCTGAAGCGAGAGGCGGTGCGTTTCCCGCAGCTGGCGCACCGCCTCGATGCCCGAGTGGGTCAGGTAGCAGGCGGCGTGGTACTTGAAGAGCGCCGACTCGATCGCGAAGCCTCGCGAGGTGTCCATCGTCGGCTCGAAGCTCGCCTGTCCCGGCGACAGCGTCCGCAGGAAACCCTGGAAGCATTCGACCGCGTCGCTGCCGGCAGTGAAGCCGCGGGCGGCCAGCTGGACCGCCATCAATCCGTTCATGGCCGCCTTGCCGGCGTGCAGTGGCTTGGCCATGGTGCCGAACATGCTTTTCAGGCCGGCGGCCTGGGTCGCCGCGAGGCCGAGTGCATGCACGGTCCGGCCGGCATCCAGGCGGCGCAGCGTCGCGCAGGCGGCCGCAGCGCCGAGCGTGCCGATGGTGCCGGTGGGATGAAAGCCCTGGCGGTAGTGGTCGGCACCGATCAGGTCGCCGATGCGGCTTTCGATCTCGTGACCGACGACCAGCGCGCGCAGCAGGTCGACGCCGGTGCTGTTCGCGGACTGGGCCAGGGCCAGCGCGGCCGGTATGACCGGGACACTGGGATGGCCGATCATGCGGGTGGCGACGTCGTCGTAGTCGAGGGCATGCCCGGCCGCGCCGTTGATCAGCGCGGCGTCCTGCACACGCGCGGTGGCGCCGAGACCGACCAGCAGCGCCGGCGATCCTGGCGGTCCCGCGTATTCGTCGACCAGCATGCGCACCAGCGGCTCGTCGCAGGCGGCCACGGTGACGGCGAGCCAGTCCAGCAGTGCGTGCTGCGCCCATCGGATCGCGCTCGCAGGGATCGGGAGCGGCAGTGTCGAAGCGTCCGCCGTGCGCTCGTCGGTGCCGGCCCTGGCGATCCATTCGGCCAGGATGCGCGTGACCTCGTGGTTCTTGTGTTCACTCATGCCGTCTCTCTTCTTCGTGCATTCGAGCGGCAAAGTATTGAGGACGAGCGATCGCCAGTGAATCACATATGTGATGATTTTTCGGAGCGCGCGAAGCCACACTTTCGGCCATGCCCGTTCCGATCGACGAGCGCCCACTGCGCTCCGTGCTCTACGTTCCCGCCTCCAATCCGCGGGCGTTGGCCAAGGTCGCCCGCCTGGCGTGCGACGCCGTGGTTTTCGACCTCGAGGACGCGGTCGCGCCGAAGATGAGGGCCGAGGCCCGGCGCCACCTGGCGGCCGCTCTGGCCGATGCAGCCGCTTCGCCCGCCTGCCGTGTCGTCCGCATCAACGCGCTCGATAGCGCCGACTTCGAGGAAGACCTGCGGCTGATCGCTGCGTCCAGCTGCGACGCGGTCCTGTTGCCCAAGGTGAACGGGCCCGAGGACGTCAGGCGCTTCGAGCAGGCAGCCGCCGACGCGCGGCTCGGCAACGGCCTTCGCCTCTGGGTCATGGTCGAGACCGCTGCGGCGCTGTCCGCCGTCGATGCCATCGCGGCGACTTCCGGCATCGCCGTCTCACGGCTGGAATGCCTGGTGGTCGGCACCAACGACATCGCCCTGGAAACTGGCGTGCATGTCGGCGACGGCCGACGCTGGCTGGTGCCGTGGCTGATGAGCGTGGTGCTCGCGGCCAGGCGGTGGAAGCTGGTGGCGCTGGACGGCGTCTGGAACGACTTCGCCGACACGGCCGGCTTCGAGGCGGAGGCCCGTCAGGCGGCGCAGATGGCCTTCGACGGAAAGACCCTGATCCACCCAAGCCAGATCCGGCCTGCCAACCAGGCCTTCGCCCCCACGCCGGCCGCACTGCGCGATGCGCGAGCGATCGTCGATGCCTTCGCTGCCGACACGGACGCCGCGCGCACCGGTGTCGTCAATCTCGGCGGCAGGATGGTGGAACGGCTTCATCTGACGCAAGCCCGGCGCCTGCTCGCTCTCGCGCAGATGCTCGCGGCACGCGAACGCAGCCTCAGCTGAGCTTGCCGCCGACCAGGTCCATCAGCACCGGCACCAGCTCGCGGCGCCGCAGGTGCAGCCGCTCGTTGGGGGCGCCGATGCCGATGCCCAGTCGGCGTCCGCGCAGTGGTGTCGGAATCAGGGTCGCGATCACACCGGCGCCGGACGTGGCCAGGCTCGCCGATTCGAAGTAGCCATGCTCGCGCGCGAAAGCCACGGACTGCATGAGCGGGCCTGTGCGTGCCGCCGCCTCGCCCTTGGGGCGCTCGGCGTTCCATCGGCGCAGCATCAGCCCGATCTGCTCGTCGGGCAACTCGCTCAGCAGCATGATGCCGATCGCGGTGCGATGCAGCGGACGCAGCGTGCCGGGCGTCGGAGAAAAGCGAAGCGCATGCGCCGAGTCGATGATCGACAGGTATTGCATGCGGATGCCGTTCTGCCGGCCCAGCAGGATCGATTCGCCGGTGACCTTGGAGAGCCGCCGCATGAGGTCCTGCAGGCCTTCGCCCTGGCCCTGCGGCTGGGTCACCCAGTTGCCGAGAAAGGACACGCGTGCCGATGGGCAGAACACGCGGGCGTCGGCGTCGTGTTCCATGTAGCCCGCCTGCACCAGCGTCATCAGCAGCATCGAGGTGCTGGACTGCGGCATGTCCAGCCTTTCGGCGATCTCGCTGACGCGCAGCGGACGCCGCGTGGCGTCGAACAGTTCGAGAAGAGCGAGAACGCGGGCCGCGGACTTGACCATGCGGCGATGTTAGTGGCGCAGCGGTGTCGTGGGGTTCACCGATCCGGCGGCAGCAACAGATCCCTCTGCGCCACCACCGTCTCCCGCAGGAAGTTCCAGGTCGCCTGCATCCGCGCCAGGTGCCGCGTTTCCGCCGGCACCGACATCCAGAAGCTGCGTGTGAAATTGGCCTCGGCCGGCAGCACGCGGCGCAGCGACTTGTCGCGCTCGGCGATGAAGGCCGGCAGCACCGCGATGCCGGCACCGGCCAGCGTGGCCTGGTGCTGGGCCAGGATGCTGGTGCTGCGCAGCGCGAAGGAGTCGGGCTTGTAGAGCTCGTCAAGGTACTGCAGCTCCTTGCTGAACAGCAGGTCGTCGACGTAGCTGATGAAGGTGTGGCCGCGCAGGTCGTCGCGCGAGCGGATGGCGGCATGGCGGGCCAGGTAGGTCTTCGACGCGTAGAGCCGCAGCACGTAGTCGGTGAGTTTGGTGACCACCACCGGCCCGCGCGCCGGCCGCTCCAGCGAGATCACGATGTCGGCCTCGCGCCGCGACAGGTGCACCAGGCGCGGCATCGCCAGCAGGTCGATCACCAGCCGCGGATGCTGCTGCGCGAAGAGCGCCAGCTGCGGCGCCAGCACGATGGTCCCGAAGCCCTCGGTGGCGCCGATGCGCACCAGCCCGCTCAGGCCTTCCTGCGAAACCGGCGCGGCGCTCTCGACCGCCAGCGACGCGTTCTCCATGGCCTCCACCTGCGGCTGCAGCCGGCGGCCGGCCTCGGTGAGCCTGTGGCCGTCGGCTTCGCGCGAGAAGAGGGCGGTGCCGACCTGCTTTTCGAGCGCCTGGATGCGGCGCGCCACGGTGGTGTGGTCGACCGCCAGCCGCCGGGCCGCGCCGACCAGCGTGCCGGAGCGTGCCAGCTCGAGGAAGAAGCGCAGGTTGTCCCAGTCCATGATCTGCAATTATGCAGATCGCAAGTGCGAATTTGTCTATTGCCACCGCAAATCTGCAAAGCTACATTGGCGGGCTGCAACCCCTCACAGGAGACAAGATTCCATGGACGCCACCACCACGCCCACCACCCAGGTCGCCACCGTCAAGCTCTTGATCGGCGGCAAGTTCGTCGAGTCGAAGACCACCGAATGGCGCGACGTCGTCAACCCGGCCACGCAGGAGGTGCTTGCCAAGGTGCCCTTCGCCACCGCCGCCGAGGTCGACGCCGCGGTCGCCTCCGCCAAGGACGCCTTCAAGACCTGGCGCAAGACCCCGATCGGCGCGCGCGCCCGCATCTTCCTGAAGTACCAGCAACTCATCCGCGAGAACATGGCCGAGCTGGCCGCGATCCTCACCGCCGAGCAGGGCAAGACCCTGCCCGACGCCGAGGGCGACGTCTTCCGCGGCCTCGAGGTGGTCGAGCACGCCTCGGCGATCGGCAACCTGCAGCTGGGCGAGCTGGCCAACAACGTGGCCAACGGCGTCGACACCTACACGCTGCTGCAGCCGCTGGGCGTCTGCGCCGGCATCACGCCCTTCAACTTCCCCGCGATGATCCCGTTGTGGATGTTCCCGATGGCGATCGTCACCGGCAACACCTTCGTGCTGAAGCCCTCCGAGCAGGACCCGATGGTCACCATGCGCCTGTGCGAACTGGCGCTCGAGGCCGGCATCCCGGCCGGCGTGCTGAACGTCATCCACGGCGGCGAATCGGTGGTCAACGCGATCTGCGACCACAAGGACATCAAGGCGATCTCCTTCGTCGGCTCGACCAAGGTCGGCACGCACGTCTACAACCGCGCCACCCTCACCGGCAAGCGCGTGCAATGCATGATGGGCGCGAAGAACCACGCGATCGTGATGCCCGACGCCAACAAGGAGCAGACGCTCAACGCATTGGCCGGCGCGAGCTTCGGCGCCGCGGGCCAGCGCTGCATGGCGGTGTCGGTCGCGGTGCTGGTCGGCGAGGCGCAGAAGTGGGTGCCCGAGCTGGTCGCGAAGGCCAAGACGCTGAAGATCGGCGCCGGCACCGAGAAGGGCGTCGACGTCGGCCCGCTGGTCTCCTGCGCGGCCTACGACCGGGTCAACGGCCTGATCGAACGCGGCGTGGCCGACGGCGCGACCCTCGCGCTCGACGGCCGCAAGCCGACGGTGCCGGGCTTCGAGAAGGGCAACTTCGTCGGCCCGACCGTCTTCGCCGACGTCAAGCCCGGCATGACCATCTACGACCAGGAAATCTTCGGCCCGGTGCTGTGCCTGGCCAACGCCGAGACCATCGACGAGGCGATCGAGCTCATCAACGCCAACCCGAACGGCAACGGCACCGCGATCTTCACGCAGTCGGGCGCGGCCGCCCGCCGCTTCCAGGAAGACATCGACGTCGGCCAGGTCGGCATCAACGTGCCGATCCCGGTGCCGGTGCCGATGTTCTCCTTCACCGGCTCGCGCGCTTCCAAGCTCGGCGACCTGGGCCCGTACGGCAAGCAGGTCATCATGTTCTACACGCAGACCAAGACCATCACCGCGCGCTGGTTCGACGACAGCACGGTCTCGCACGGCGTCAACACCACGATCAGCCTGAAGTAATCTTCGGCGCGATGGACTTCGAACTCACCGAAGAGCAACAGGCCTTCGCACAGACCGCGCGCGACTTCGCGCTCGCCGAATTCGCGCCGCATGCGGCCGAGTGGGACGCCGAGGCGATCTTCCCCAAGGAAGCGATCGCCAAGGCGGGCGAGCTGGGTTTCTGCGGCCTGTATTCGCCCGAGAGCATCGAGGGCCTGAACCTGCCTCGCCTGGACGCCACGCTGGTCTTCGAGGAAATGGCGGCGGTCGATCCGTCGACCACCGCCTTCATCTCGATCCACAACATGGCGACCTGGATGCTCGGCACCTGGGGCACGCCCGCGGTGCGCGAGCGGTGGGGCGCCGACCTCACCAGCGGCCGCAAGCTCGCTTCCTACTGCCTGACCGAACCGGGCGCCGGCTCCGACGCCGGCTCGCTCAAGACCCGCGCGGAACCGAAGGGCGGCGAATACGTCATCAACGGCGGCAAGGCCTTCATCTCGGGCGCCGGCTCCACCGACGTGCTGGTGCTGATGGCGCGCACCGGCGGCGGCGGCGCGGGCGGCATCTCGGCCTTCGCGGTGCCGGCCGATGCACCCGGCATCAGCTACGGCAAGAAGGAACACAAGATGGGCTGGAACAGCCAGCCCACCCGCACCATCGCCTTCGACAACGTGCGGGTGCCGGCCGAGAACCTGCTCGGCAGCGAAGGCGAGGGCTTTCGCATCGCCATGAAGGGCCTCGACGGCGGCCGCATCAACATCGCGACCTGCTCGATAGGCGCGGCCCAGGGCGCGCTCGACGCGGCGCGCCGCTACCTGCACGAGCGCCAGCAGTTCGGCAAGCCGCTCGCCAGCTTCCAGGCGCTGCAGTTCAAGCTGGCCGACATGGCGACCGAACTGGTCGCCGCGCGCCAGATGGTGCGGCTGGCCGCGAGCAAGCTCGACGCCGGCCATGCCGAGGCCACCACCTACTGCGCGATGGCCAAGCGCTTCGCCACCGACGTCGGCTTCCAGGTCTGCAACGAGGCGCTGCAACTGCATGGCGGCTACGGCTACCTGGCCGAATTCCCGCTGGAGCGGCTGGTGCGCGACGCGCGGGTGCACCAGATCCTCGAAGGCACCAACGAAATCATGCGCGTCATCGTGGCGCGCAAACTGCTCGAAGGCGATACCGACATCCGATGACCGACTCCGTAGTGCTCTTCGAAGAAATCCAGACGGCCAACGGCCGGCGCTTCGGCCATGCGACCTTGAACGCGCCGGCCTCGCTCAATTCGCTGTCGGTCGACATGGTTCGCCTGCTCACGCCCAAGCTGCGCGAATGGGCGGCCGACGCCGGCATCGTCGGCGTGCTGCTCGACGCGGTCGGCGAGAAGTCCTTCTGCGCCGGCGGCGACCTGCGCCAGCTCTACAAGACGCTGGGCGAGTGCGGCGCGAACCGCAACGCCTACGCCGAGCGCTTCTTCGGCGAGGAATACGAACTCGACCACCTCATCCACACCTTCCCGAAGCCGTTCCTGGTCTGGGGCCACGGCATCGTGATGGGCGGCGGCGTCGGCCTGATGTCGGGCGCCTCGCACCGGGTGGTGACCGGGCAGACGCGCATCGCGATGCCCGAGATCAGCATCGGGCTCTATCCGGACGTCGGCGGCAGCTGGTTCCTGCGCCGCATGCCGGGCCGGGTCGGCCTGTTCCTGGCGTTGACCGCCGCGCCGCTGAACGCGGCCGACGCCGTCTTCTGCGGGCTGGCCGACATCGGCGTGCCGCAGGAGCGCAAGCCCGATGTGCTGCAGGCGCTCGCCGCGGCCGACTGGCGCGCGCAGCCCGAGGCCGATCGTGCGGTGCTGTCGCGCCTCCTGATCGAGGCCGGCGAAGGCGCGGCCATGCCGGCCTCCAAGGTGCGCGAGCAGTTCGACGCGATCAACGCGCTGATGGCCGGCGACGACCTGCTCGACATCGCGAAGCGCCTTCGCAACCTGCAGAGCGACGACCCGTGGCTGCAGACCGCGGCCAAGACCTTCATGAAGGGCGCGCCGAGCAGCGCGGCGCTCGGCTTCGCGCTCTGGCAGCGGGTGCACCGCATGTCGCTGGCCGAGGTGTTCCGGCTCGAATACTGGGCCTCGCTCGGCTGCTGCGCCCATTCGGATTTCGCCGAAGGCATCCGCGCGCTGCTGGTCGACAAGGACCGCAATCCGAAGTGGAGCCCGGCCACGCTGGAAGAGATCACGCCGGCCTACATCGACGACCACCTGCGCCCGCGCGGCGAGATGGCGCCGGAGCTGGTCGCCCTCACCTGATTCGCATTTTTCCCTCACGGAGACACTCGACATGAAGATCGCATTCATCGGCCTGGGCAACATGGGCGGCCCGATGGCCCTCAACCTCAAGAAGGCCGGCCACACGCTGAGCGCCTTCGACCTCTCGGCCGAGGCCTGCAAGAAGTTTGCGGCCGAAGGGCTGCCGATCGCGGCGTCGGCCGCGGCCAGCGTGGCCGATGCCGAGGTGGTGATCAGCATGCTGCCGGCCAGCGCGCACGTCGAAGGCCTCTACCTCGGCAGCGACGGTCTGCTCGGCAAGATCGCGCCCGGCACGCTGGTCATCGACAGCAGCACCATCGCCGCCGCGACCTCGCGCAAGGTGGCCGAGGCCGGCGCCGCGCGCGGCATCGCGGTGATCGATGCGCCGGTCTCCGGCGGCACCGGCGGCGCGATCGCCGGCACGCTGACCTTCATGGTCGGCGGCTCCGAAGCCGACCTCGAGCGGGCCCGCCCGGTGCTTGAAAAGATGGGCGCCAACATCTTCCACGCCGGTGCGGCCGGCGCCGGCCAGACCGCCAAGATCTGCAACAACATGCTGCTCGGCGTGCTGATGATCGGCACCTCGGAAGCGATCGCGCTGGGCATCGCCAACGGCCTCGACCCGAAGGTGCTGTCGGAGATCATGCGGCGCAGCTCCGGCGGCAACTGGGCGCTCGAGAAGTACAACCCGCTGCCCGGCGTGCAGGAAGCCTCGCCGGCCTCCAAGGGCTACGCTGGCGGCTTCGGCACCGACCTGATGCTCAAGGACCTCGGCCTGGCGCAGGAAAACGCGGCCGCGGTGCGCGCATCGACGCCGCTCGGCGGCCTGGCGCGCAACCTGTACGCGGCGCACAGCCTGGCCGGCCACGGCGGGCTCGACTTCTCCAGCGTCATCAAGATGCTGCAGAAGAAGGCCTGAGCAGCCGCGCGTGGATCGCCGGACTCAGCCCGGCTTCTTCTTCGCGGTCTTCTCCGACTTCCTGAAGGCGTCCGCGCTCGGCGCGCCCTCCGAGCCGGGCTTGCGCATGTGCTCGCCGCTGCCGTGCGCGATGCGCTCCTGCTTGGCATGGATGTTGGCGTAGAGGCCCTTCTTCTTCGCGGTCATGCGAGGCTCCTTTCAATCGATGTGTCGACCGTAGCGAGCCGGGCATCGCCGTGGGCGCGCGGCGGTCGTCTCCCGCTGTAGGACGCGGCTTCGGGCGCAGTAGCATCGAAACCCCGATCGACAGAATTCCAGGAGACAAACGCATGCCAGGCAAGCGCCTTCTTTCCATCGCCGTCGGCCTCAGCGCCCTGATCGGCGCGACCGCCGCGACCAACGCCTTCGCGCAGACGACCTGGCCGACCAAGCCGATCCGTCTGGTGGTGCCCTTCGCGCCCGGCGGCGCCAACGACCTGATGGCACGCGCGGCGGCCGAGGGTGCGTCCAAGGCGCTCGGCCAGCAGGTGATCGTCGACAACAAGCCGGGCGCGGGCACCACGCTCGGCGCCGAGATCGTCGCCAGGGCGGCGCCCGACGGCTACACCTTCCTGGTGAGCGCGGCCGGCGTCATCTCCAACAGCATGATCAAGCGGAAGATGCCGTACAAGGACGAGCAGCTGGTGCCGGTCGCGATGATCGCGCTGGCGCCCTCGGTCGTCGTGGTGCCCGCCGCCTCGCCCTACAAGGACCTGAAGGACTTCGTCGAGGCCTCCAAGAAATCGAGCACCGGCTTCCACTGGGCCACCGCCGGCACCGGCAGCACGCCGCACTTCGTCGAAGGCCTGCTGCAGACCAAGTACGGCGCCAAGCTCGACGTCGTGCCCTACAAGAGCGGCGCCGAATCGATCACCGCGGTGCTGGGCAACCAGATCGAGGCCACCTCCGAGGCCAGCATCGTGGTGCTGCCCTACGTCAAGAACGGCCAGCTGAAGGCGCTGGCGGGCACCTGGACCCAGCGCATCTCGGCCTATCCGCAGCTGCCGACCGCGGTCGAGGAAGGCTTCCCGGACATCCAGATCGCGCACTGGGCCGGCGTGCACGCGCCGCGCGGCACGCCCGACGCGATCCTCGACAAGATGGCTGCCGCCGTCGACGCCGCGATGAAGGACCCGACCATCGCCGGGCGCCTGAAGGCGGTGGGCATCGAGCCGATCGGCGGCACCCGCGCGTCCTTCGTCAAGTTCACCGACGAGGAGCGGGCGCGGCTCGGTGGCGTGGTGAAGGCGACCGGGATGGTCGAGGACTGACGCCTGGGCGGCGGGTCGATCTGCGCAGGATCTTCAGATCTCGCGGCCGAGCCCTTGCGCCCGCAGCAGCGCCTTCAGCCGCCGCACCTCGTGCGTCAGGTCGAGCACCAGCGCGGCGGCGTCCAGGTCGATGCCGAAGTCGCGCTCCAGTCGCCGGGCCTCGAGCGCGCTCTGCAGGTCGCTGCCCTGGAATTGCCATTCGCGCGGCCGCTCGGCCGGCGCGCGCGATTCGATGATGCCGACCTCGACCAGCTGGACGACCCACTCGACCTCGACGCCACAGGCGTGGGCCAGCTCGTCGATGGCCAGCGGATGGGAAGAGGTGATCGTGGTGGTGGTGATGGAAACGGAAGCCATGGGTCTCACACTCCGAGATGGCGGCGCGGATCGAAGGGCGCCGCCTTGGCGAGTTGTTCGTAGGCCGCGCGCGCGGCGTCGCTGTCGGCCGGCGGCAGCGCGATCTCCAGCAGCAGGTAGAGGTTGCCGGGCGGCTTGCCGGGCAGGCCGCGTTCCTTCAGCCGCAGCTTCAGGCCGTTGCGCGCGTTGCGCGGCACGGTCACCTCGACCACGCCGCCGCCCGGCGTCGGCACCTGCACCTGGGCGCCCAGCGCCCCTTCGGTCGGCGTGATCGGCAGGGTCATGTAGAGGTCGCGGCCCTCGACCCGGTAGAGCTTGTGCGGCGCGATGCGCACCTCGAGGTAGAGGTCGCCGGCGGCTTCGCCGCCATGGCCGGGCATGCCCTGGCCGGCCAGCCGGATGAACTGGCCCGGATGCACGCCAGGCGGGATCTTCACGCTCAGGGTGCGGGTCTTCCACTCGGGCAGGCCCTGCGCGTCGATCTCCTGCGAGCGCAGGGTGATCTCGCGCTCGGCGCCGTTCAGCGCGTCTTCCAGCGCGATCTCGATCGCGGCGTGATGGTCCTCGCCGCGGGCGCGGTAGTTGCGCCGCTCGGCGCCGCGCCGCTCGGCCGCGCCGAACAGCGAGGAGAAGAATTCGCTGAAGTCGGCCTGGTCGGCCGGCCCGGCGTTCGGGCCGCGGTGGAACTCGAAGCCTTCGTCCCAGTTGGGCGGCGGCTGGAAGCTGCCGTCGGGATTGCCGCCGCGGGCGACGTGGTCGGCCAGCTGGTCGTAGGCGGCGCGCTTTTCCTTGTCGCGCAGCACGTCGTTGGCCTCGTTGATCTCGCGCATGCGCACGTCGGCGTCGGCTTCCTTGCTGACGTCGGGGTGGTACTTGCGCGCGAGCTTGCGGTAGGCCTTGCGGACCTCGTCTTCCGACGCGCCGCGCTCGAGGCCGAGGGTCTTGTAGTAGTCCTTGAAGTCCATGTCGGTGAGTGGATGGTGGCGGTCGGCGGCGTCAGGCGATGGCGGCGCCGCCGTCCACGTGCTGGATCAGCGATTTGACGCTCCATGTGGGGCCGTTGCGCTCGAAACGCAAGGGCTGCGCATTGCCCAGCAGCCCGAAGTCGATCGGCACGCCGAGCAGCGCCACCAGCACGTACAGCGAGCCGCCGTGGGCCACGATCAGCACCGGGTCCGGCTGGGCCAGCGCGGTCTCGATGGCGGTGCGCTTGCGCTCGACGAACTGGGCCAGCGTCTCGCCGCCCTCGGGCTCGCAGGCCCAGTCGATCTGCGCGGACGAGGTGCCGATCAGGTTGCCGAAATGACGCTCGCGCAGGTCGTCGAGCACCAGCGGCTCGATGCCGTGCGGCCTGGCCACGATCTGCGCGGTGGTCAGGGCGCGAAAGACGCTGCTGGCGACGATGCTGCGGATGTCCTCGCCGGCCAGCAGCTGCGCGGCCCGCTCGGCCTGCTGCAGGCCGAGTGCGCTCAGCGGCTCGTCGACCGACTGGAAGATGCGGCGCGCGTTGCATTCGGTCTGGCCGTGGCGCAGGAAGAAGAAGTGGTCGCAGGCCGGCGCGATCGGGGGCGCCGCGGCGAGGTCGATGAGTTGCTGGAGTCCGGCGGGAAGGGTGTGCATGGAAGTGGAATGTGTGGGGATCAAAGCAGCCATTCGATCGGCAAGGCTTCGAGGAAGTCGATGTAGAGTTGCTTCATCGGACGTGCGCCGGGCTCGGTCGTGTAGCGCTTGTCGCCCTGCGGCGTGACCTCGGTCCAGACCAGGCCGTGGCTCGCGGGGTCGATCGTCACGTGGTAGGAGTCTTCGGGGATGCGGGTGTCGAGCTGGTCCGACAGGGTGCCGGCCAGGGTGGGGCTGTCGATGACCATGCCCATTTCCGTGTTCAGTCGCTCCGAGCGCGGGTCGAGGTTGAAGGAGCCGACGAAGATGCGCTCGCGGTCGACCGCGAAGGTCTTGGCATGCAGGCTCGCGGCCGAACTGCCGCGGCTGCCGGGCAGGCCGCGACGGCTGTTGTCATCCCTGCTGTCCTTGTCCGGCGCCGGCAGCGCCGAGCCGGGCTTGAGCTCGTAGATCGTGATGCCGGCTTCCAGCATCTGGCGGCGGTATTTCGAGTAGCCGGCATGCACCGGCGCGACGTCGGTCGCGGCCAGCGAATTGGTCAGCACCCGCACCTTGACGCCGCGCTGCGCCAACTCGGCCAGCGCCGCGGTGCCTTCCTTGCCGGGCACGAAGTACGGCGAGACAAGGTCCAGCTCGCGCTGCGGCTTGCCGAGCGCGGCCTCGAGGAGAGGCAGCATCTGCAGGTCGCTGCGGTCGGTCGGCTGCACGATCTTGGCCGGGTCGTCGTGGATCACGTGGGCAGGCGCCCATTCGAGATGCAGGTCGCCGGTGTCCAGCGCGCGCACCAGCGCGGTCTGCCGCACGGCCTGGAGGTAGTGCTGCGCCTCCGGGTTGTCGTTCAGCTGCGCCCAGGTGGCCTGCAGGGCGGCGGCATCGCCGGGCGCGGGCTTCGGCAGCAGGCTTCTGGCCGGGTAGGCGGACGGACTGTTCCAGAACAGGTCGAACTCGTCGGACACCTGCTGCACCACCGGACCGACCGCGACCACGTCCAGGTCCTGGAAGCCGACCGCCAGGTCGGCGCCGAAATACTCGTCGCCGATGTTGCGGCCGCCGACGATCGCCACCTGGTTGTCGGCGGTGAACGACTTGTTGTGCATGCGCCGGTTCACGCGCGAGAAATCGAGCGCGAAATCGCCGGCGCGAAAGCCGCGGTTGGCGAAGGGATTGAAGAGGCGCACCTCGATGTTGGGATGCGCGCTCAGCACCGCCAGGGTCGGGTCGAGCCCGCGCGTGTTGGCGTCGTCGATCAGGAGCCGCACGCGCACGCCGCGCTCGGCCGCCTGCCAGATCGCCTCGAACATCAGCTGGCCGGTGGTGTCGTTGTGCCAGATGTAGTACTGCAGGTCGAGGCTGCGTTCGGCATGCCGCGCCAGCAGGATGCGCGCGGCGAAGGCGTCCTCGGCCACCTGCAGCGGCAGGATGCCCGAGAGGCCGGGATGCGCCGCGACGTCGGCCCGCACCTCCTTGCCCAGCGAGGTGTCGGCGGTGTTGGCGAGCGCGGTCGACGGCGTGCGCGGGACTTCGCTCGGCAGGCTGGCACAGCCGGCCACCAGCAGCACTGCCAGGACGGCGAACAGGCAGCGTAGGCGCGATCGGAGATTCAGGGTCATTGAGCGAGGCGCTAGAACTTCGGAATGCGCAGTGTCTTGCTGATCATCAGCGTGCCCGAAAGGCCGAACAGCAAGGTCAGCGGATGCAGGGTCCAGGGGCCGAGCAGCCAGGCGCCGCCCCAGACTGCATCGCCGATGCGGCCCTGCCAGGCGGCCACCGCGAGCACCGCGACCAGCGCGACGCTGGTCGGGATCGGCGTGCCTTCGAAATACTTGACCTTGTCGGCGCCTTCGGAGAGCGCCTCGGCGGTCACGTTGTAGCGCGCCAGCCGGCTGACGCCGCAGCAGACGAAGTAGATCAGCAGCAGGCAGTCCCAGCCGCCGTTGAGCCCCGCGGCGAAGGCCAGCGCCGCCGGCGCGACGCCGAAGGAGATCACGTCGGCCAGCGAATCCAGCTCGCGGCCGAGCGCCGAATGGGTCTGGCGCCAGCGCGCGATGCGCCCGTCGAAGACGTCGAACACGAAGGCCGCCGGCGCCAGCGCCGCGGCCCACAGGAAGTCCGGCAGCGAGCGGCTGGCCACGTAGGCCATCGCCAGGAAGACGCCGCCGACGCCGCAGGCCGCATTGCCGAGCGTGAAGACGTCCGCCAGGTGGAAGCCGCGGATCATCGAGAAGTGCCGGCGCACCGGTGCGGGCGGGGTCAGGGGAGCGGGTGGGGGCATGGCGGGCGCGGCGGTTGGAAGTGCCGACACGTTAGCGCAACTGGCTGGCGCCGGCTGTCAGACACCGCAGCCGGCGCGAGTGGCGCGGGCTGCGGCCGTGGCGTCCTCGTGCGCCTCGACGATCCGCGCGAAGCGGGGCAGCACGGCCGCGGCGCTCGGCGTGGCCGACACCCGCTCGCGCAGCGCGACCGGATCGGTGCCCTTCTTCGCCAGCGGCCGGGCCATCTGGTCGACGTAGCCGCGCATGATCTCGGCGTCGAATTCGGGATGGAACTGCACGCCCCAGGCGCTGGCACCGAGGCGGAAGGCCTGGGTCGGCTCGAAGGCATTGCCGGCCAGCCGCACCGCGCCGGGCGGCAGGCGCACTGCGCTCTGGCTGTGAACGACGTTGGCGGCGAAGCGCGCCGGCAGGCCCTCGAGCAGCGGATCGTCGGCCGCCTCGGGCGCCAGCTCGACCTCGACCGTGCCGACCTCCATGCCGAGCGGGTGGTCGTCCGCCCGGCCGCCGAGCGCATCGGCCAGCAGCTGGTGGCCGAAGCAGATGCCGAGCACGGGCGTGCCTTCGGCGACCAGCCGCGCCAGCCAGGCGCCGGTGGCTTCGCTCCAGGCTTCGCGGTGCGACACCATCGCGTGCGAGCCGCTGACGACCGCGCCGGCGATCGTCCCGGGATCGGGCAGGGTGTCGCCGCGCCGCGGGTCGAGCACCACCAGCGGCTGCCGGGTCGGGCCGAGGCCGTCGGCCATCCAGTGCTCGAAATCGCCGCGCCGCTCGCGCAGCGCGTCGAAGGTCTCGCCGACCTTGACCAGGACGATGGGGCGGGGCTGTGCGTCTTCTTCCATGGCCGCGATCATGCCGCAGCGGCGGGTGCCTCGGCCACCAGCGCCTCGATGGCTACCGGCACCAGCTGCGCGACCTGGATCACCAGGTCCTGTCGCTCGGCCGGCTCGCGCCAGCGCAGGCGCTGGCCAGTCTCCCAGTCCGGATGGCTGCGCGCCGGACGGGCCGCGCGCACCAGATTCGCGATCGCCTGCTCGGCCGCGCCGCCGGCGGGCGCGGCGCCGCCGGCATCGATCCGGTCCATCGCCGCGTGGCCACGCTGCTCCAGCGCCCGCAGCAGCCGCAGCTGCCACTGGGCCAGCACGAACAGCACCGGGTCCTCGACCGTCAGCTCGTGCACGTCGCGCAGCTTGTTGGCGAGCTTGCGCCCGAGCGGCCCCTAGCCCTGAGACAGCGCACCGCCGATGGCGCCGCCGAGCGCGGCGCCGGCCCCGAGCGACAGCCCGGCCAGCGCCAGGTCGGCCGCCACGCCGACCGCGGCGCCGACGACGACGCCCTTGCCGAGCAAGAGGCCGGCGTCCTTGAGCGCCTCCGGCTGGAAGAAGTCCATGGTCCAGCGGCCCTCGACCATCGGCAGCGCGGCCTCGGCGGCATCGCCTTCGCGAAAACCGAAGAGCGCGAGCAGGTCGTCGGCCGAGCGCTGCGCCTTGTCGAAGACCGCCCGCCGCAGCTCGGCCACCAGCTGGCCGCGGCTGTGGTCGTCGGCGAACTGCACCGCCGTGGCGCTGCGGCGCATCGCAGCGGCATCGACCAGCAGCTCGGCGATGCGGCTGCCGGCGGCGCGGCGGCGCTCGGCGGCCTCCTGCTGCAGCGATGCGGCGACCCGGTCGAGCGTCTCGCGCCGGTCGCGCAGCAGCGTCGACAGGTCGCGGTACAGCTCGCGCTCGGCGCCGACGAAGGGCGCCGCGGCGTCGAAGCGCACCACCACGTGCAGGCCGTAGGCCGAGAGCAGCGTGCGCCATTCCGCCTCGCGGCTGGCAGCGTCGCGCACGAAGTTGAGCACCGGCAGCACCGGCCGGGCGCAGGCGTTGAGCAGTTCGATCTCGGCGCGGTACTTGGGCAGCACCGGCTCGCGCGCATCGATGACCAGGAAGGCGGCGTCGACGTCCAGCAGCGTGCGCAGCACCTTGGCTTCCTGCTCGAAGACGCCGTGCGCCTCGGGGCCTTGCAGGAAGCGGCGGATGCGCTCGGGCGGCGTCGGCGCCGGCTGCGCATCGGCGTCGAGGGCCTGGGCGTGCTCGCGCAGGGCGACCGCGTCCTCCAGGCCCGGCGTGTCGAAGAAGCGCACCGCGGCGGCGCCGTCGACCGCCAGGTCGACCGATTCCACGTGCCGCGTGGTGCCCGGCCGTTCCGACACTTCGCCGAAGTTGGCGCGCCGGGTCAGCGTGCGCAGCAGCGAGGTCTTGCCGGCATTGGCATGGCCGACCACCGCGATCGCGATCGGAGCGGCCGCCTTCATGCGGCGCCGTGCGACACGGCCTGCGTCGTGTCGGGTGCGAGCAGGCGCGCGAGGCCGGCATCCGCCAGCCAGGCCTGCCAGCGCTGGCGATCGGGGCCGTCCGTCGTGTCGGCGCCGACCAGCCAGAGGCGGCAGTCGCCGCCCGCCGCCATCACCTCGCGCAGGAAGCGCTCGGTGCCGCGGTCCGGGCTGGAGGTGGCGCGGCAGCCGATCCACACGCGCTGCGGACGCGCCTGGGCCAGCGCGTCGAGCAGCGACCGCCGGCTCGCGGCGCTGCCGTCAACCCGCAGCGCGCGCAGCTTCTCGCTGCCGAGGCCCGGAGGCGGCCAGGGCAGTTCGTCGGGCAGTTCGAAACCGATGGCGAGGCGTTCGTCGCCCGTGCCGCCGGCCAGGCTCGACGCCGCCTCGCGCGCCGGGCTGCCGGGATCGGCGTCGACGATGCGGCGCGGCTCGAGCGCCTCGAAGCGGGCGGCGAGCTTGCGGAAGTAGGGCGCCGACAGGTCCGGCTGCAG
>NZ_LMUW01000032.1 GCF_009765735.1 Xenophilus sp. L33 | reverse complement strand
CGGTGCGGGCGGCCGGCGCTGCGCCGGCGCGGCGCAGCACG
Organism: Xenophilus sp. L33; assembly: GCF_009765735.1. Lineage (GTDB taxonomy): Bacteria > Pseudomonadota > Gammaproteobacteria > Burkholderiales > Burkholderiaceae_C > Variovorax. Next base: position 97,051 of record NZ_LMUW01000032.1, on the reverse strand, counting down.
CTGGGCGTGATCGTGGCGGCGCACAACGAGGGCGCGGTGCTGCCGGCCACGCTGGCCGCGCTGCTCGGCCAGACCGACCTGCCTGACCGGATCCTGATCGCCGACGACGGTTCCAGCGACGACACCGTCCGGCTGCTGACCACGCGCTACGGCCTGGTCGAGCCGCCGCTCGGTCAGCTCAGCGCGCCCAGCAGCCTGCATCCGTCGCTGTGCTGGCTGCGCCTGCCGCACGGCGGCAAGGCGGTGGCGCTGAACGAGGCGATCGTGCGCATCGACACCGAGACGGTGCTCACGGTCGACGGCGACACGCTGCTGGACATCAAGGCGATTGCCGCGGTGCGCCGCGCCTTCGCCGACGAGCCGGAGCTGGTGGCGGCGACCGGCGTGATCACGCCGGTGTGCAGCCGCACGCTCACCGGCCGCTGCTTCCAGTGGTTCCAGACCTATGAATACATCCGCAACTTCCTCTCGCGCTACGCCTGGGAGCGGGTCAACGGCCTGCTGCTGGTGTCGGGCGCCTTCGCCGGCTTTCGGCTCGACGCGGTGCGCGCGGTCGGCGGCTTCGACACCGACTGCCTGGTGGAAGACTACGAGCTGATCCATCGCCTGCACCGCCATGCGCAGGCGCACGGTCTGCCGTGGACCGTGCGGGTGCTGGGCGACGCCCAGGCGCACACCGACGCACCGAGCAGCACCGGCGCCTTCCTGCGTCAGCGGCGGCGCTGGTTCGGCGGCTTCCTGCAGACCCAATACTGGTACCGGGCGATGGTCGGCGACCGCCGCTACGGCTGGCTCGGCATCGCGATGCTGCCCGTCAAGGCGATCGACACGCTGCAGCCGCTCTACGGCCTGGCGGCCTTCTTCCTGCTGCTCTTCTACCTGGTCGAGGGCAACCTCGGCGTGCTGGCGCCGGTGGCCGGCGTCATCGGCGCCAAGATCGTGCTCGACCTGTTCTTCCACCTCTGGTCGGTGCACCTCTACCGGCGCTGGGTCGGACAGCAGAGCGAGGTCAACATGCCGCAGGCCTTCCTGGCGGCGATCGTCGAGCCCTTCACCTTCCAGATCCTGCGCCACACCGGCGCGGCGCTCGGCTGGTGGATGTTCCTCACCGGGCGCGGCACCTGGGGCCGGCAGTCGCGCGCCGGGCTCCTGGCGCGCAATGACGCGCAAGCACCCGGAGGCGACTGAGCCGTTTCACTTCTGGCGCGCCGCGGCCTCGGCCTGATAGCGCTGGGTCGCGGCCTCGACCGCGGCGCTGTGGACCGCGGCCAGCTCCGGCCGCGCGGCGCGGGCCCGGTCGGCCGCGCCCTGGGTGCTCATCTGCCCCTGCCAGCGCGGGAAGACGTGGCGCGCGATCAGGTCGTAGCTTCTGCGGGTGGCGTCGAAGTTGGCCCAGTTGTGCGCCAGCATCAGGTAGGCGCCGAAGCCGCCGTTGCTCTGCTTCCAGAGTCGGTCGATCTGGGCGTTGACCATGTCGGGCGTGCCGATGGCGCCGAAGCCGGAGTCGTTGACGAAGGAGATCATCTCCTTCACGTTGTTGCCCGGCACCGCCATCTGCGGGAAGGCGGCCACCGCCTGGAAGTAGTCGAACCACTGGGCCATGCCGTATTCGACGTCGCGGTAGGCCTGGTCCATGGTCTCGGCGCAGTGCACCATGCCGACCAGGCGCCACTTGTTGCGGTCCACCCGCGTCTTGTAGTGCGCGGCCTGCTGCTCCATCACGTCCCAGTGCAGCGCCAGCGCATCGAAGCCGGCGGCCGTGGTGGCGCCGATCGAGAGCAGGCCGACGCCGTACTTGCCGGCCAGCTTCGGTCCGGTGGGCGACGCCACCGCCGGCACCGCGACGTCGAAAAGCGGGTTGCTGTAGGGCCGCAGGTGCAGTCGGGCATCGCGCAGGTCCCAGCGGTCGTTCTTGAAGGTGACCGGCTCCTCGCTGGTCAGGAGCTTCATGATGATGTCCAGGCCGTCCTCGAGCAGCGGCCGGGTCTGCGTCTGCGACAGCCCGACCATGATGCCGTCGCTGGGCAGCGAGCCCGGGCCGAGGCCGAGCATGACGCGCCCGCGGCTCAGGTGGTCGAGCTGCACGATGCGCTCGGCGACCCACAGCGGGTTGTGATAGCTGACGCTGATGACGCCGCTGCCGAGCCGGATGTGGCGGGTGCGCTCGGAGGCGACCGCCATGAAGATCTCGGGGCTGGCGCTGATCTCGGTACCCGCGGAATGGTGCTCGCCGCACCAGGCCTCGTCGTAGCCGCAGCGGTCCAGCCACTGGATCAGCTCGAGGTCCTGCTCCAGCGCCAGCGTCGGGTTGATGCCTGGCTTGTGGAAGGGCGCGAGAAAGATACCGAACTTCATTCGATGAGTCATTGGGTGTGTCTCCTGGCTGAATCGGGGGATGGGTGGTTGCCGCGGGCGGCCCTTGGGGTTTTAGACCTCGGAGCGAGTGCCGTCCAGCGCTTGAACCCTGCCTCCGGTGGCGAGAATGCGCGCCATGCATTTCCTCCTGAGCGCGCTGGGCAGCGCGGGCGATGTCCATCCGTTCATCGCGATCGGCGAGGCGCTGCGCTCGCGCGGCCATTCGGTGCGGATCATCGCGATGGCGCCCTTCGAGGCCCGCGTCGCGCGGGCCGGCATCGCGTTCACGCCGCTCGGCACCGACGCGGACTACCAGCGGCTGCTGGCGCTGCCGGCGATCTGGCGGCCGCTCGACGGCGCGCGGATCCTGATCGACGAGCTGCTGGAGCGCTTGTCGGAGGCCTACGAGACGACCGCCGCCTGTGTCGTGCCGGGCGGCACGGTGCTGGTCGGCAGCACGATGTCGTGGGCCGTGCGGCTGGTGCAGGAGCGCTTCGGGCTGCCCGGTGCGACGGTGCACCTGTCGCCCTTCGTGCTGCCTTCGGCCACTCTGCCGCCGGTGCTGCCCGGCGGGACCGACCTCGCCTGGGTGCCGGCGCCCGCGCTGCGCGCTCTGCAATGGGCGGTCGAGCGCGGCATCACCGATCCGTGGACCCGGCCGCGGCTGGAGCGGCTGCGCACCGCGCTGGGCCTGCCGCCGGTGCGCCGGGTGCTCGGCCGCTGGATGCATTCGCCGGAGCTGGTGATCGGCGCCTGGCCGGCCTGGTTCGCGCCGGCGCAGGCCGACTGGCCGCAACCGATGCTGACGCCCGGCTTCCCGCTCTTCGACGAGGGCGGCGCGCCGCTCGATGCGGCGCTGGAGCGCTTCCTCGCCGCCGGCCCGGCGCCGATCGGCATCACGCCCGGCTCGGCCATGGCGCATGGCGAGGCCTTCTTCGCCCGCGCCCTCGAGGCCTGCGCATCGCTCGGCCGGCGCGTGGTGCTGGTCTCGCCCTTCGACGACCAGCTGCCGGCCACGCTGCCGGCGAGCGTGCATCACACGCGCTGGGCGCCGTTCAGCCGGCTGCTGCCGCGGCTGGCGGCGCTGGTGCATCACGGCGGCATCGGCACCTCGGCGCAGGCACTGGCGGCCGGCCTGCCGCAGCTGGTGGTGCCCTTCGCGCACGACCAGTTCGACGACGCGGCGCGGCTGGCGCGGCTCGGCGTGGCCGCGGTGCAGAAGGCCGATGCCCCGGCCTCGGACTGGGCTCGGCGGCTGCGGCAGCTGACCGAGGACGCCGCGGTGGCCGAGGCCGCGCGACGCTGCGCCGGGCGGATCGCGGCGGACGGCCGGCCGGCGATGGTCATCGCCGAGCGGCTCGAGCGGCTGGGCGAATCGCAGCACGGCCCCGCCGCCTGACGGCCGGGACGCGGTTGTTTGCGGCTATCGTCGCGGCTGCACGCTCCACAGGAACCACCATGACCGACAGCCGCTTCGACCTTGCCAAGATCACCTTCGGCGTCCTGTGCATCGTCACGCTTATCGCTTCCTCGCTGTGGATCCTGCGGCCTTTCCTGGGCGCCACGATCTGGGCGGTGATGCTGGTGGTGGCGACCTGGCCGGCGCTGCTGTGGTTCGAGGCCCGGCTCTGGCGGCGCCGCAGCCTGGCGGTGATCGCGATGATGCTGACGCTGCTGCTGCTCTTCGTGCTGCCGCTGAGCCTGGCGGTGTCGACCGTGGCGTCCAACGCCAACGAGGTCGCCACCTGGTTCAAGGCGCTGATCAGCCACGGGCCGCCGGAACTGCCCGCCTGGATCGCCCGGTTGCCCTTCGTCGGACCCAAGATCGCGACCTTCTGGGACGACCTGGTCGCCTCCGGCGTCGCCGGGCTGGAAAGCAAGATCACGCCCTACGCCAAGGAGGTCACCGGCTGGCTCTTCTCGCGCGCCGGCGTGGTGGGCGCGCTGACGCTGCAGTTCCTCCTCACCGTGGTCATCGCCGGCGTGATGTACGCGCAGGGCGAGACGGCCGCCGCCGAGGTGCTGCGCTTCGGCCGCAAGATCGCCGGCGACCGCGGCGAGGGCGCAGTGGTGCTGGCCGGCAAGGCGATCCGCGGCGTGGCGCTGGGCGTCGGCGTGACCGCGATGATCCAGGCGGTGGTCGGCGGCATCGGCCTGGCCATTGCCGGCGTGCCCTTCGCGGCGCTGCTCACCGCGGTGATGTTCATGCTGTGCATCGTGCAGATCGGGCCGACCCTGGTGCTCGGCCCGGCCGCCATCTGGGTCTTCTGGAGCGGCTCGACCGGCTGGGGCGTGTTCCTCACGGTCTGGGCGGTGATCGTCGGCACCATGGACAACTTCATCCGGCCGGCGCTCATCAAGCGCGGCGCCGACCTGCCGCTGCTCCTGATCTTCGCGGGCGTGATCGGCGGGCTGCTCGGCTTCGGGCTGGTCGGCGTCTTCGTCGGGCCGGTGATGCTGGCGGTGGCCTATACGCTGATGGACGCCTGGCTGGGGGATGTCGAGCCGGCGGCGGTCGCAGCGCCCTCGGTGGTCGAACCGCGCAGCTGAGCCCCGGAGCGGGACCGGGGCGCCAATGCCTGGCGCGGTTTATGCACATGCGTGCGGGTGCGGACTGTGCAGTCCCTCATCTTGTGCACGCGTACCAACCGCGAAGGAGTCATCCCATGACGACCCACAAGCCCACGCTCTGGTCGCCCGGCGACTGGAACGCGTTCTTCGGCTTCGGCACCAACATCCTGGTCAACATGCTGACCCTGACCGCGCTGATGCGCTACGTGCTGAAACTGCCGGACGACCTGGTCTTCGGCCGCATCCTGCCGGCCACCGGGCTGATGCTGTTCCTGAGCACCGTCTACTACGCCTGGCTGGCGTACCGGCTGGCCGCGCGCACCGGGCGCGACGACGTCTGCGCACTGCCTTCGGGCATCAGCGTGCCGCACATGTTCATCGTGGTGTTCGTGATCATGCTGCCGATCGCGGCGCGCACCGGCGATCCGGTCAAGGGCTGGGAGGCCGGCCTCACCTGGGTCTTCGTGCAGAGCTTCGTGCTGATGGCCGGCGGCTTCGTGGCGCCGCTGATCCGCCGCATCACGCCGCGGGCCGCGCTGCTCGGCGCGCTGGCCGGCGTGTCGATCGCCTTCATCGCGCTCAGGCCGGCGCTCGACATGTACATGTCGCCGCTGATCGGCGTGGTCTGCTTCGCGATCCTGCTGGGCAGCTGGTTCGGCGGCGTGCGCTACTGGAAGGGCATCCCCGCCGGGCTGGTGGCGATCGCGGTCGGCACCGTGATCGCCTGGGGCTCGACCGCGCTGGGGGTCGACGTCGGCGGCGGCATGAGCCTGGCCAACCTCGGCAAGGCCTTCGCCGGCTTCGGCTTCGCCTTCCCGCTGCCGGCGGTGAGCCACGTCTTCTCGGGCTTCCAGTTCCTGGGCGTGATCCTGGTCACCGCGATCCCCTTCGGCATCTACGACCTGGTCGAGGCGATGGACAACGTCGAGAGCGCCGAGGCCGGCGGCGACACCTTCCCGACCACCCGCGTGCTGACCGCCGACGGCGTGGTGAGCCTGATCGGCTGCCTCTTGGGCAATCCGTTCATCAACGCGGTCTACATCGGCCATCCGGGCTGGAAGGCGATCGGCGGGCGCATCGGCTATTCGGCGGCCACCGGCGCGATGGTGCTGGCGCTGTCGTGGTTCGGCGTGCTGGCGCTGCTGATGGCGCTGATCCCGGTGGTGGCGATCTCGCCGATCCTGCTCTACATCGGCATGCTGATCGGCGCGCAGGCCTTCCAGGAGACGCCGAAGAGCCACGCGCCGGCGATCATGCTGGCGCTGGTGCCGCAGGTCGCGGCCTGGGGCAAGCTGCAGATCGACAACTCGCTCGCCGCCGCCGGCACCAACGCGGTGGCGGTCGGCTTCGACAAGCTGGGCCAGGTCGGCGTGATCTACCACGGCCTGGAGGTGCTCGGCAGCGGCGCGATCCTGGTGAGCCTGGTGCTGGCGGCCATCACCGCCTTCATCGTCGACCGCGAGTTCATGAAGGCCGCCGGCTTCGCGGTCGCCGGCGCGCTGCTCACCTTCTTCGGCTTCATGCACGCCGAAGCCATCGGCATCGGCAAGACGCCGCTGGTGGCGCTCAGCTACCTGGTGGTGGCCGGCGTGCTGGCCGCCTGTGCGCGCTACGCGACCGCGACGCCGCCGGTGCGGCATGCGAGCGACCACGGGAGCGTCGGGGCGCTGGGTTCGGCGGTCTGAAACCTCGCTAGGCCGGGCGCGCGACGGCCGCGGTCGGCGCGGCCGCCCGGGCCGGCCAGCCCGCCCAGGCGGCGGATACCACGATCAGCGCGCCGCCGGTCCATCCCGCCGGGCTGAGCCGCTCGCCCAGCCAGAGCGCGGCGACCAGCGCGCCGAAGAGCGGCTCGCTGCCCATCAGCAACGCGACCCGGCTCGGCGCGCTGCGCACCGCGGCGTAGTTCTGCACGAAGAAGGCGAAGACGGTGCAGGCCAGCACCAGCCAGGCGATCGCGCCCCAGAAGGCCGGCGCCGCGGGCCATGGCGCCCAGCGGCCGTGGCCGGCGATCGTGGCCAGCACGGCGGCGCCGATGGCGATCACGCCGGACTGCAAGGCGGTGAGGGTCGCCGCCGGCATCGCGCGCAGGCTGCCGAGCCGGCGGGTCAGGCAGACCATGACCGCGCGCAGCAGCGCGGCGCCCAGCATCAGCGCGTCGCCGCGGCCGATCGCGAGGTCCATCGGGGCACTGGCCGCCAGCAGGGCCGCGCCCAGGGCCGACAGGCCCGCGGCGGCGAACACGGCGCGCGCGGGCCGGCGCCCGAACATCGCCCATTCGACCAGCGGCGTCAGCGCCACGCACAGGCTGATCAGGAAGGCGGCGTTGCCGGCGCTGGTGAGCGTGATGCCGAAGGTCTCGCACACGAAGATCGCGAGCAGGTTCGCGCCCAGCAGGCCGGCCGCGGCAAGGCCTCGGCGGCCGTCGCGGTGAAGCAAGGGTCTGAGCGCCGGCAGCAGCACCAGGAAGGTGAGCCCGAAGCGCAGCGCGATGAACTGCAGCACCGGCAGCCACAGCGTCGCCTCCTTGGCGAAGGCGTAGCTGCTGCCCCAGATCGCGGCCACCACCAGCAGCAGCAGGTCGGCGACACTGCTCGCCTTCGTCGTCTTCATCGGTCGTCTCCAGAGCGGGAATTCGTTGAGGCCGAATCATCGAATGCGGCGCCGGCCGGCACTAGCCGGGCGCCCGGAACAGGACTCTTGCGCCGTGGGAACGAATGCCTTCATCGACGTGCTGCCCGAGATGGTCGCGTTCGCGCGCGTCGCGGAGCTGGGCAGCTTCTCGGCCGCGGCCGCGCAGCTGGGCCTGACGCCCTCCGCGGTGAGCCGCCAGGTGAGCCGGCTGGAGAAGACGCTCGGCGTGCAGTTGATCCAGCGCAGCACCCGCCAGCTGCGCCTGACCGAGGCCGGCGTCGAGGCCTTCGCGCATTGCGGCGAGCTGGTCGCGGCGGCGCAGGCGACGCTCGAGGTCGCGCAGCAGCATGCGCGCGAGCCGCGCGGCCTCGTGCGGCTCAGCGCGCCGCGCGAATTCGCGCGCAGCGTGCTGCATCCGCACCTCTTGGACTTCCTGGCGCGCTGGCCCGAGGTGGACGTGCAGCTGATCGTCGAGGACCACGACATCGACCCGATCCGCGAAGGCGTCGACCTGGTGGTGCGCATCACCCACGACCCGCCGCCCGGGCTGGCCGCGCGCACCTTGATGGCGGTCGACCTGCTGCTGTGCGCGACGCCGGCGTACCTGGCCCGGGCCGGCACGCCGGCGCATCCTGGCGAGCTGCCGACGCACGACTGCCTCTACCTCGGCGAACGCGAGCACGACAACCTGTGGCGCTTCCGCCGTGCCGAGGGGGCGAAGGGCGCGAACGACGAGGAGGCGAACGTGCGCGTGCGCGGCCGCTACATCGCCAACCACGCCGAGGTGCGCTTCGAAGGCGCGCTGGCCGGCCTGGGCATCGCCTGCCTGCCGCGCTTCATCGCGGCGCCGGCGCTGGAAGACGGCCGGTTGGTGCGCGTGCTCGCCGACTGGGACTTCATCGCGCCCTACAGCGGCCGCGTGCTGCTGATGTATCCGCCCAGCCGCTTCCTGCTGCCCAAGTGCCGGGTGCTGATCGATCACCTCGCGGACGCGCTGTCCGCGGGATGAGCCGCCGGATCAGGCAGGCCGGACCGTCAGCGGCAGGTGCTTGAGGCCGCCGAGGAAGGCGGTCTCGACCCAGGTGCGCGGGCCGGCCAGCTCGAAGCGCTCGACCCGCGCCACGATCTCGCGAAACAGGATCTGCAGCTCGAGGTTGGCCAGGTGCAGGCCGATGCAGGCATGGATGCCGTAGCCGTAGCCCAGGTGCCGGTTCGGCGTGCGGTCGGCGCGGAATTCGAAGGGCTGCTCGAAGGCCGCCGCGTCGCGGTTGCCGGAGGGGTAGCACATCATCAGGAAGTCGCCGGCCTTGATGGTCTTGTCGCGCAACTGGTAGTCGGTGGTGGCGGCGCGGAAGAAGTGCTTGACCGGCGAGACCCAGCGCAGCATCTCGGCCACCGCCTTGTCGACGCCTTCGGGATGCGCCTTGAGCTTGCGCCATTCGGCCGGGTTCTCGATCAGCGCCAGCAGGCCGCCGGCCGCGGTGGCGCTGGTGGTGTCGTGGCCCGCGGTGATGAGCGCGATGTAGTACGAGTAGGTCTCGAGGTCGCCGATCGGCACGCCGTCGATGGTCGAGTTGGCGATGATCGTGGCGACGTCGTCGCGCGGGTTCTGGCGCCGGTCGCGGCTGACTTCCTTGAAGTAGTCGACCAGCGCCATGGTGGCGTCGATCAGGTCGGCGCCGCGCTGCATCTCGGGATCGCTGCCGCCGAAGTAGGCCTGCGTGATCTGCAGCAGCCGCGCCTCGTCCTTCTCGGGCAGGCCAAGGATGGTCATGATCACGCGCAGCGGATACCAGAGCGCCACGTCGTCGACGAAGTCGAAGACCCGGCCGCCGGCGCCGACCTCGAGCATCCGGTCGACGCTCTGGCGCGCCAGGCCGGCGATGCGGTCCTCGAGGTTGGCCAGCTGGCGCGGCTGGAACCACGCCGCGGTGAGCGCGCGATAGGCCTTGTGGTCGGGGTTGTCCATCTGCGGCAGGGTGCGCACCAGCATCGGCTGGCCGGCCATCGCCTCGCGCACCTTGGTCTCGAACTCGATCGTCAGCAGCTTGGTGCGCAGCTTGTTGATGAAGCGGTCGTGCTGCCGCTCGATCTCGATGATGTCGGCGTGGCGGGTCACCGCCCAGAAGGGCCGGTAGCCGGCCGGTTCGCACCAGTGCACCGGGTCTTCGTCGCGCAGCCGCGAGAAGAGGGCGTGCTGGGTGGCCAGGTCGGCGTAGGTCTTGCCGCTGGCGAGGGCGTCGTCGAGGTCGGAACAGGGCATCGTGTTTGTCTCCTTCGGGTTCTTGGCCGAAAGCGGAATGCCGTTCCGCGATCAGCGAACCTGCGGATGGTATGCGACAACCTTGATTTCGATCAGCAGGTGCGGGTGCGGCAGTTGATGCACCGCCACCGTGGTGCGAGCCGGTCCGTCGCTGTCGAAGAACTCGCCATAGACCTCGTTGTAGCCGCCGAAGTCGTTCATGTTGACAAGGTAGCTGCAGACTTCCACCACGTCCTTCAGGTCCGCGCCGACGCCTTGCAGGATGTCCCGCACGTTCTCGATCACCGCCCGTGTCTGCGCGCGGATGTCGAGCGAGGTGGTGCCCATCGCGTCGACGCTGGCGCCGGCGAAGCTGTTGTCGTGGCGACGCGAACTCGTGCCCGAGACGAACAGGAAATCGCCCGCCCGCTTGACGTGCGGGAACTTGCCGCGCGGCGTGGCCTTGCCCGCGACCAGCGTCGCACCGGTGTTCTTCGACTGCGTCATGTCGGCTCCTGGTCGATCCGGATGCAGACGTTGGTCAGCTCCGAATAGAAGTTCATCGAATGCATGCCGCCCTCGCGGCCGATGCCCGAAAGGCCGGTGCCGCCGAAGGGTGTGCGCAGGTCGCGCAGGAACCAGGAATTGACCCAGGCCAGCCCGACCTTCATGGCTTGCGAGACTCGGTGCGCGCGGTTCAGGTTGCTGGTCCAGATGGTCGCGGCCAGGCCGTAGCGGGTGTCATTCGCGCGACGGATGACCTCGGCCTCGTCGTCGAACACGCTGATGTGGCAGATCGGGCCGAAGATCTCTTCCTTCATGCAGCGCGCCGAGTCGGGCAGTCCGGCGATCACGGTCGGCTCGATCCAGAAGCCGTTGTCGCGGGCGTCGCCGAAGCTCGGCACGCCGCCGCCGGCGACGATGCGCGCGCCTTCGTCGCGAGCCAGTGCGTAGTAGCCGAGCACCTTGTCGCGATGCTCGGCGGAGATCAGCGGGCCCATCGTGGTCTGCGGGTCCTTCGGCCAGCCCAGCCTGACCGCCGCCAGCCGTTCGGTCAGCGCCTGCACGAAGCGGTCGTGCAGCGGGCGCTCGACGAACACCCGCTCCGAGCACAGGCAGACCTGGCCACTGTTCATGTAGATGGCGCGCATCATGCCGTCGACCGTCTTCTCGAAGTCGCAGTCGGCGAAGACGATCGCTGCGTTCTTGCCGCCGAGTTCGAAGGAGATCGGCCTCACGTGTTCCGCGGCGGCCCGCATGATGGCCGAGCCGGTGCGCGATTCGCCGGTGAAGGTGATCGCGTCGATGTCGGGGCTGGTGGTGATGAACTCGCCGGCCGAGCCGGGCCCGAAGCCGTGCACCAGGTTGAAGACGCCCGGCGGCATTCCGACCGCGTCCATGGCCTCGGCCAACAGTGTGGCGGTGCCCGGCGTTTCCTCCGACGGCTTGCACACCACGGCGTTGCCGCAGGCCAGCGCCGGTGCGACCTTCCAGGTCAGCAGCAGGAGCGGCAGGTTCCAGGGCGAGATGATCCCGACCACGCCGAGGGGCTTGCGTACCGTGTAGTTGAGTGCCTGCGCGCCGCCGGGCAGGTCGGTCATGAAGGACTCGAGTGGCGCGGTCTTCAGGATGTCGGCGAAGACGCGGAAGTTCGCCGCGCCGCGCGGAATGTCGAGGGTCGAGGCGAGCGCGGTCGGCTTGCCGGTGTCGCTCATCTCGGCTTCGAGGAAGTCGTCGAAGCGGCGCTCGATCTCGTCGGCGACGCGATAGAGGAGCGCGGCGCGGTCAGCGACGGGCATCTTCCCCCACGGCCCGGCGACCGCGCTGCGTGCCGCGGCGATCGCGGCATCGACCATGGCGCGGTTCGCCTCGTGCACGCGGGCGACGACCCGGCCGTCCGCCGGATCGACGTCGTCGAAACAGCGGTCCGAATCGACGAATCTGCCGCCGATGTAGTTGCGGTATTGCTTCATGCGTGAAGTCCAGGTTGGTTCAGAGCAGGCGCACCACGGCGGCGCCGTTGCCGTATTGCGGGCCGTAGGCCAGCACCTTGGCGCGGCCCAGCCGGCCGCCCAGTGCGCCCAACGCGAAGGCGAAATGCTTGAAGCCCATGTCGACCTTGGCCTGAGCGAGGTAGTCCGGCAACTGGCGCGCCAGCTCTTCCAGTTCGCGCTGCTCGATCAGCTTCAGGATGCGCTGGTTCCAGTCGTCGTCGGTGGTGCTGGCGAGCATGTCGTCGGCCAGCGGGCGGTCGTCGCGGAAGGCGGTCCCCGACAGTTCGCCGACCGCCAGCACCACCACCCGCTTGCCTTGCGCTGCAGCCTGGGCGGCGGCCAGTTCGCCGAGCGAACGAGTCTTCTCGTAGTCCAGGTAGAGGTTGTTGGCGACGATCAGCGTCGGGAAGACGCCGTCGGGATTCACGAGCGCATTGACCGACAGGGTGCCCGAGTCCAGCGGAAATCCCGCGTAATCGACCAGCTTGGAATGGATGCCCGAGCGGTTGGCCGCCTTCACGCAGGCACGGGCCAGCGAGACATCGGTCGTGAGGTCGTAGCGCATCTCGCCGAACTCGTGCCAGTTGTCGTCCACGTGCAGGCCGGTGATGCGGGCGCGGCCTTGCCACTGCTGGTCGAGCACGGCGAGCCAGCGGGTCGAATAGACGATCAGGGTGTCGGGCTGCAGGTCCTCGATCTCCCTTGCCACCTGCGCCATCCCGGCCAGCAATTCGGCGTAGGCCGGAATGTCGCGCCTGAGCGTCAGCAAGGGGCTGCCCGGCACCAGGTAGGCCGCCACCACGCCGGGCTGCTCCGACAACGCGACACGGTCGGAGCGCGCGTTGTTGCCCAGCAGGAGCCGGGTGAACTGGTCCCAGCCGGAAGCACCGCGCCGGGCGCGATGCGGATTCCGCAGGTCGTGCACTACCCCCATCAGGCCGCGCGGCAGCGCCAGCATCAGCAGGATCGACAGTGCACCGAGCACCAGGAGCCCCTGGCCCGCGACCGCGCCGAGCAGGCGGTCGACAACGATGAACAGCACCGCGCCGATCACCGGCCCGGCCACGGTGCCCATGCCGCCGGCGACCACCACGAAGACGATGTACGACGCCCACGAGATGGCGAAGGCCGAGGGCGGCGTGATGATCACCACGTCCATGAAATAGAGGCCGGAGGCCAGGCCGGTCACCACCGCGCTGAACAGGAAGACGCCGGCCTTCACCTTGCTGACGTCGACGCCGCTGCTGCGTGCGGCTTCCTCGTCGTCGCGCACCGCCGTCAGCGCAAGGCCGTAGGTCGAGCGCATCCAACGCCAGATCACTGCGGTGGTGATGACCAGCAGCACCAGCGCCACGTAGTAGAGCGACAGCGGCGAGACGTCGGATTTCAGTTGCATGCCGCCGCCGGCACCCGCGACATTCCAGCCATTGAAGACGGTCGACACCGACTCCGCGATCAACCAGGTGGCGACCGCGAAGTAGGCGCCCTGCAGCCGCAGCAGGGGCAGCGCGCCGAGGAAGATGAGCAGGAGGATCGCCACCCGGCGCACGTAGTCGCTTCGGAACACGTCCGCGGCCGGGTTGACCGCGATCAGCCATTCGTAGAGCAGCCACAGCACCACCGCGATCGCCACGCCGATCCACATGCGCCGCTTGCTGCCGCTTTCTCGCAGCGGCAGGCACAGCAACCAGGCGAACAGCAGCGAGGCGATGCCCGAGAGCGGCCAGGCCAGCCAGATCGGCACCTGGGCGTAGTAGAAGACCAGCGCCTGCGCGAAGCCGCCGATGCCGACGAAGACCTGTTGCCCGAAGCTCAAGAGGCCCGCGTAGCCGGCCATCAGGTTCCAGGCGTGGCCGAGCAGGGCGAAGACGAAGACCGAGAAGAGCAGGTGCAGCGTGTAGCTGGTTCGCGGCAGCGCGGCCGGCAGCAGCAGCAGGACGAGCACGATCGCCGCGGCCCAGATGGCACCCTGGCGCCCGTAGAACGATTCGGCCAGCCGGCGCAGCGGCCGCCTGGGCTGCCGCGGTGCGGCCGCTGCGGTGCGGATGGTGCTGTCGGTGTTCATTTTCTGGAGAGCAGGCCCTGCGGCCGCACCGCGAGCACCAGGAGGATGAGCAGGTAGCCCGCGACCTGCTGGGCCGCCGGACCGAAATAGGTGCCGGCCAACACCTGGACGATGCCGAGCACGATGCCACCGACGAAGCTGCCGGCCAGCGAACCCAGTCCGCCGAGGATGACGACGCCGAAGGCCATCAGCAGGAAGGGCGGCCCGTCGAAGGGCTGGAACGATCGCGACATGCCGACCATGAAGCCCGCGATCGAGGCCGAGGCCAGCGCGACGCCGCTGGCCACCGCGTAGACGTGCGGCGTGCGCATGCCCATCAGCGCGGCGATCTCGGGGTCGTCCGATGCGGCGCGGATGGCGCGGCCGATGTGGGTCGAGCGCATCCAGAGCGCCAGGCCGCCGAGCAGCACCGCGGCGGCGACGAAGAAGCCCAGCCGCAGGGTCGAGACGCTGAGGTCGTCGGTCAGGCGGATCGCCGAGAACGACAGGTCGTTGCGGATCGTCGCGGCGTCGGAACTGAAGATCAGCAGCATGCCCTGGCTCAGCACGATCGACAGGCCGAAGGTGACCAGCAGCGGCAACATCAAGCCGAACACCGGTGACATGCCGCGACGCTCGGCCGACTGCACAGAGACATGGTTGAGCAGGAAGCGCTGCGCCGCGTAGCCGATGCCGTACATCAGGGGCACCACCACCAGCAGCGACCAGAAGGGCGCCACCGGCACTGCGGCGAGCAGGGTCACGCACAGGTAGGCGGCCACGATCAGCCAGTCGCCGTGCGACAGGTTGACCAGCCGCATGACACCGAAATTGAGAGCCAGCCCCACGCTGATGAGTGCGTAGTAGCCGCCGAGCATGGCGCCCGAGAGGATGCCGTTGGCGAGGTCGACGAAGACCCAGTAGAAGTCGACCTCAGCCATGCGCGCTCCCCGGCTTGTGCCCTTCGCCGGCGCTGGTGCCGAAGTAGGCAGCCGTGATCACCTCTTCGCCCACCTCGGCCGGCCGGCCTTCCAGCACGATGCTGCCTTCCAGCATGACCACGAAACGGTTGCAGGCCGACAGCGCGCGCTTCAGGTCCTGCTCGACCACGATCGTGGTGGTGCCGCTTTCGACGATGCGGGCGAAGTTGCGGTAGATCTCTTCCACCATCGCAGGAGACAGGCCGAGCGAAAGCTCGTCGAAGATGATCAGCTTGGGCGAGGACATCAGCGCGCGGCCGATCGCCACCATCTGCTGCTCGCCGCCCGACATCTGCGACACCAGTTGGCGGCGGCGTTCCCGCAGCCGCGGGAACAGCGTGTAGACCTCCTCCAGCTTGGCCGGGATGGTCGGCCGGCAGCGCGGCAGGTAGGCCCCGGCCAGCAGGTTGTCCTCCACCGACAGCCGCGCGAAGAGGCGTCGACCCTCGGGCACCAGCGCCACGCCGGCGTCCACGATGCGCTCGGGGCTGAGCTTGTCCAGCCGCAGGCCGTTGAATTCGATCACGCCGCGGGTGCGCGTGCCGCTGCCGTGGCCCATGAGGCCGACCAGCGACCGCAGCAGGGTCGACTTGCCGGCGCCGTTGGCACCGATGATGGCCAGCACGTCGCCGCGCTGCAGTTCCAGCGAGATGTCGTAGATGGCGCGCAGCTCGCCGTAGTAGGCCGCCAGGCTGGTGACCTGGAGCACCGGCGCTTCGGCCCGGGTGTCAGACACCGAGGTAGACACGCTTGACCTCCGGGAGGTTGATGACCTGGTTCGGGATTCCGATCGCCAGCACCCTGCCGCCCGCCAGCGCCATCAGGCGGTCGGTAGCGGTGAGCATGGTGCGGATCACGTGCTCGATCCAGACGACTGTTGTGCCCATGTTGCGGATGCGGCGCACCAGGTCGATGAACTCGCCGACCTCGGATTCGGTCAGGCCGGCGGCCACCTCGTCGATCAGCAGCAGCTTGGGCCGCATGGCCAGGGCGCGCGCCAGCTCGTGGCGCTTTCGCACCAGCAGCGGCAGCCGCCCGGCCAGCGTGTCGGCGTAGCGGGTGAGGCCGGTGGTGGCCAGCGTGCGCTCGATCCACTCGGTGGCTTCCACGCTCTGCAGGCCGCCGGCGAAGGTCGCGGCGACGCGCAGGTTGTCGAACACGGTCATCTGGCCGAATGGCCGCGGGACCTGGAAGGTGCGGGCGATGCCGAGCCGTGCGCGGTCGTGTGTCACCAGAGAGGTGATGTCGTCGCCGCGATAGAGCACCTGGCCGGCGGACGGAACGACGTGCCCGGACAGCATGCCGAAGAGCGTGGTCTTGCCGGCGCCGTTGGGCCCGATCACGCCGAGGATCTCGCCTTCGGCGACGTTGAAATGCACGTCGTTGGCGACCTGGATGGCGCCGAAGGACTTCGAGAGGCCGTGAACCTGCAGGATGTCGGCCATCGTCTCAGACCCGCGGCGTGTTGGCCGCCTGCAGCACCCACTGGCACAGCATGCTCTTGGGGTCCTCGAAGCCGTAGATCGCGGTGAAGTGGTTGGCTTCCGGCTGGGCCCAGGTCTTGGCGCGGTTGCCGACTTCCTTCCAGCCTTGCAGGTAGCGTTCCGACTGGCGCTGAAATTCGCCGGGCTCGATGCCGCCCCAGGTGATGAGCATCGGCGTCGGCGTCTGGCGCAGGTGGAAGAGCGGCGAGTTGCGCTGGATCACGCCGTCGTCGAGCTGCAGTTGCGGCTGCATGTTGCTGTAGCGCAGCGGCCGCAGGTCGAACAGGCCGCTCACCATGACCACGCCGCGCAGTGGATCCTGCGGCAGGCCGTAGTCCTCGGCCCAGTTCGTCTGAACGCACATCGCGCTCAGGTGGCCGCCGGCCGAATGGCCGCCGACCACCACCCGCGTCGGATCGCCGCCATGGCGCTCGATGCGTCGCAGCACCCATGCAACCGCCGCGCGAGCCTGCCGGCTGATCTCGTCGATCGAGACCTTGGGTGCGAGCGCGTAGTTCACCACCACGGTCGTGATGCCCAGCTGGTTGAGCCCGAGCGCCACGCAGCTGAATTCCTTGGACGTCAGCATCCGCCAGTAGCCGCCATGGATGAAGACGAACACCGGTGCGTTGCGCTCGGCGGCGGGGAAGATGTCGAGCGTCTCTTCGCGCGTGGGCCCGTACGGGATGTCCAGCTCGGCGCGCAGGCGATGGCGCGCCAGCCGGCTCTCTTCAATGTAGTGGCGCGCGTAGACCAAGAAGTCCGGCACCGAGCGATCGACGTCGTATTCGGCGTCGATCTCGGCGTGGGTGCTGAATTGGCGATACAGCGTGGCCATGCTTACTTGTAGAGCACCATGTCGCCTTCCTTCTTCACATCCGGATAGACGGCGTTGTAGACGTTCTCCTTGACCAGCTTCTTGGTCTTCTCGTCGAAGCGCCACTGGGCGCCGCCGAGCGGCTGCACCGAGTAGTGCTGTTCGTTGAACTTCACCGGGCCGGCCACCGTCTCGAGGTTGGTGGTGTCGAGCGCCTTCAGCACCGCGGCATGGTCCTTGGTGCCGGCGCGCTGGATGGCGTCGAACAGCACGTCGTAGGCGGCGTCGTCGTAGCCGAGCGGCGGCACGTACTGCTTGCCGGTCTGGCTCTCGTAGGCGTCCACCAGGCCCTTGCCGTCGTAGCCGCCGTACTTCGACTTGCCCGGGTAGGCCGGCGACCAGAAGTTCACCGACAGCAGGCCGTAGCCGGCCTTGCCCAGCGCATTCATCGGTTCCGGATAGCCGGTGCCCTTGTCGATGATGTACATCTTCGGCGCGTAGCCGGCCTGCGCCGCCTGCTGCAGGTAGTTCTGCATGTCGGGCGGCGCCAGCACGCCGGTGACCACCTCGACCTTGTTGCGCTTGAACTGGTTGATGACGGCCGAGAAGTCGGGCAGGCCTTGCTGGAAGCGACCCGGATCGGTCGGCGTCCAGCCTTCCTTCTTGAAGGTGGGGTCGAAGATCTGGGCGAACACGGTGCCGTCGGGATCGTTCGGGTACAGGTAGCCGATGTGGCCGTTGAAGCCGCCGGGCAGCGCCTTGATCATGCCGACGTGGTTCTTGACAAGGTCGGGCACGCCGAAGAAGAAGTGGTAGTCGTACTTGTAGGTTTTGGGCTTGCCGTCCGGGCCGAAGAGCCATGCCTCGATCGGCGTGTTGGTGGTGATGCAAGGCATCTGGTTGCGCTCGCACAAGTCGGCCGGCGCGTTGGTGGTGTCGGGCGTGCCCTGGGCGATCAGGAAGTCGACCTTGTCCTGCAGGATGGCCCGGGTGGCGGCATCGGCCGAGCCGGCGACCGTGCTCTTGCTGTCGTAGATCTGGTATTCGATCTTGCAGTTCTCGCTGCCGACCTTCAGGCCGCCGGCCTTGTTGATCGGGTCGATCTTGTGCTGGTCCATCCACGGCGTGTCCTTGCCGACGTCGGCCAGCGGCCCGGTGACCGGCACGATCCGCGCGATCTTGATCGTGCAGGACTGCGCGAAGGCGCTGCTGCCGAATGTCGCGGCAAGGCCGCCGATGGCGAGAGTCGCAATCTTGAGTGTCAACTTCATGGTCGCTCCAGGGTTGGGTGAGGAAAGAACGCCCTTCAGGGCATGAACTCGACCACGGCACCGCCGCTGCCGTAGAGAGGTCCGTAGCCATGCACCCGGGCGCTGGTGAAGCGGCCGCCGAGCGCTCCGAGGATCCAGTGGAAGTGCTTGAAGCCCATTTCCGGCTTCGCCTCCCTGACGAAGTCGGGCAGCACGCGACGCAGTTGCGCGACGTCGGCCGACTCGATCAGCTGCAGCACCCGCTGGTTCCACTTGTCGTCCTCGGCGTTCGCCAGCCGGTCGCTTCGAATGTCGACCGCCTGCCGGAACATCGCGTTCGACAGGCCGCCGATGCCGACCACCGCGACCCGCTTGCCCTGTTCGGCGGCGCATCCCGCCGCCAGCGCGCCCAGCTTCTCGGTCAGCTCGGCGCTGTGATAAAGGTTGTTCGAGGCGCAGACCAGCGGCCGCTCGGGCGTACCCATCTCCATCAGGGTGCAGGCGGTGATCGTGCCGGTGTCGATCGGAAAGCCGTCGTAGTTGACCCCGCGGGCGTGGACGCCGATCCGCGCGGACGCTGCCACGCAGGCATGGGCGAGTTCGGTGTCTGCCGTGATGTCGAAGGGCTGGCTGCCGAACTCGTGCCAGTTCTCATCGACATGCGTGCCGCTGCTGCGTCGCCGGGTCAGCCATTGCTGGTCGAGCACCGCCATCCATTGGGTCGAATACACCAGAACCGCATCGGGACGCGAGGTGGCCAGCGCGCGGCCGACCCGCTGGAAGGCGGCGCCGATGCGGCCCCAAGGCAGGTTGTCGGGCTTCAACTGCGGCAGCGGACTGCCGGGGACGAGAAAGGCGGAGACGACCGGCATGGCGCTCGCGGGCTCAGTCGACGAGGCCGTGCAGGGTGCCTCCGGCGCCGTCGCGCGGCCCGTATCGCGTCGCGTGGCCGGATCCGTTCGGCGCCGGCTGGCCGGCACCTTCGTACGCAGGACCGGCGTCCAGCCGCGACAGGCCGGCCTTGTGCAGGGGCCATTCCATGACGGCGTTGCCGGTGCCGATGACGGTGCCGTAGCCGTAGAGCTCGGCCGCGATCTCCGGATATTGCATGGCCGCGAACATCCAGGTGAAGGCGCCGGACTTCACCTCGGCGAAGGCCTCGTCGATGAACTGCGGCAGCAGCTTGAACACTTCGCGGGTCTTGCCCTTGCGCATGAGTTCGATCATGCGCATGTCCCACTTGTAGCCTTCGTAGTTCTGCGGGTGCTCCTGCGACATGTCTTCCGGAATCGCGGGCTCTTCATGGAAATGCCAGTGCGACAGCGTGTTCGACGCCAGCAGCACCGCACGCTTGCCGCTCTTGCGGATCGCTTCGCGGGTGCCCTTGCCGAGCAGGTCCATCTCGCCCATCCCTTCCTTGGTGTTGAGGTAGTAGGGCGAGTTGTTGGCGGAGATGCAGACGATCGGGATGTCCCATTCGGGACGGATCATGTGCAGCGTCGTGATCGTCCCGTAATCGACCCTGAAGTTCGGGTTGCGCATCATCTTGGTCACCAGGCCGAGCTTTCGGCCTTCCTCGGCGCAGGCCTGGGCAAGGTCGACGTCGACCTCGAGCGAGAACTGGTAGCGAAAGAGGTTCGGGAAGATCGGGTCGACCGACTTGCCGCTCATCTGCCGCACGCCCAGGAAGTGATGGCCGACCTGCGTGATCCAGTGCGGCGTGTGGATGAGCAGCACGTCGGGCCGCAACTCGGCCAGGCTGGCCCGGGCACGCTCGTAGGCCCAGCGCAGCGGCTCCCAGCCGCCCTGGGAGCGCGGCTCGTTCTGCTCGGGGTTCTCGCCATAGACCAGATGCGGCGGATGCGGGGCCAGGAAGCCGGAAAGAATCTCACCTTGGGCCATGGGTTCTCCTTGCAGCGGTCACGCCGCGGTGGCCGCAGCGGCCATGAACTGGAATTCGATCTCGACCGCGGCGGCCAGCGGCAACGCGCTGACGACCACGAAGCTGCGTGCCGGCGGCTCGACCTCGGCGAAGGCCTCGTCCCAGGCGCGGTTGACCTCGGCGGAGCCGGACGGGTCTGCGCAATACACGCGCGCAACGAGCAAGCGCTCGAGCGGCCATCCCATCTCGTCGGCCAGCGCCCTCAGGTTGCGCAACACCTGGACGGTCTGGGCGTAGGCCCCGCCGGTGGCGAGCTGGCCGGTGGTCGGGTCCAGCCCGACCAGGCCCGAGACGAAGACGAAGGGTCCGGCCTGGACCACCGGGCTGTAGCGAAAGCGGGGCGTCGGCAGCGTCCTGGACGGCAGGATGCGGCGGTCTTCAATGGCGGTGGACATGCCGTGACTCCGATCGATCGAACGCCGCGCTGGGAACGCGAATAGGTCGTACAAGGCCAATCAGTGCATTGCAATTAGCGCGTATACGGGTGATTTCGAACGAAGTCTAGAAATGGCCATGTGGGAAGTCAAGGTGTTTGAAATGTATTTCGCGTAGGTACTTGACCTGATCTGCGTGCGGTCCGGTCGCGTTGACGCGACTCGGCATTGCCTCTATAAACCGGGGACCGAGAGCGGTTTCGCTCTCGATGAAAGACGTATACGTGCTAGTTGGTGCATTGATTCGAAACTGGTGCATGCGAGTGCCCCACCTGGTGCGCGCGGCCGGAGTCGGCCGATGACGGCGGTCAAGCCGCGCCGTCGCGCCGGCGGCAATGGTCTGGCCGCCGCCGACCCGCGAGATGCCATTTCGGCCGAATCGCGCAAGATCCTCGACAACTTCCGACTCGAAGACATCGCGACCCACCTGCTGCGGCGGGCGCATTTCGCGGCCGAGGAAATGTTCGCGCAGGAATTTGCCCAGGAGTCGATCACGCCGCGGCAGAAAGCGGCACTGGTGATGCTCTATCAGCACCCCGGCCTCAGCCAGAACGCGCTGGCCGACCGTCTCTTCATGGACCGCAACACGGTCGCCGAGATGGTCAAGCGCCTGGCCGCCGGCAACCTGATCCGGCGCACCCAGGCCAAGGACGACCAGCGCGCCTACGAATTGTTCCTGGCACCGGGCGGCGCCGAACTGCTCGACCTGGTGATGCCGCGCGACATGAAGGTCGAGCAGAAGGTGCTGGAGCGCCTGCCGGCCGAATACCGACCGCTCTTCATCAAGTGCATCCGACTCATCGTGGAGCAGCCGCCGCCCTAGCGCGCTCCACCGATCACCGACCGATTACCTCAACTCGCTCGAACACCATGCAAGCCAACTTCGGAGTCGTTCTGCTGACGATCGTGGTCGTCATCATCGCCATCGCGGTGCTGTGGTGGGTGCTGTCCAAGCTCTACCAGCGCTCGACGACCGAGCGTGCCTTCGTGCGGACCGGCTTTCTCGGTCAACGAGTGGCGATATCGGGTGGTGCGCTGGTCATTCCGGTGCTGCACGAGGTGACCTGGGTCAACATGAACACGATGCGCATCAGCCTGTCGCATCACAACGAGAACGCATTGATCACGCAGGACCGGTTGCGCATGAACGTCGATGCCGACTTCTACGTGCGCGTGAAGGCCGACGCGGCTTCGGTGAATGCGGCCGCGCGCTCGCTCGGCAGCCGGACGGCTTCCGTCGAGGCAATGCGGCAGTTGCTGGAGGCCCGCTTCAACGATGCGCTGCGTACCGCGGCGGCCGAGTCGACGATGGAACACCTGCACGAGCATCGCAGCGAGTATTCGGCGCGCGTGCGCGCACTGGCCTCGGCCGGCATCGACACCAGCGGCCTGGAGATCGACAGCGTCTCGATCTCCAAGCTCGACCAGGCCTCGCGCGAATTCTTCAATCCGAACAACGCCTTCGATGCGGCCGGCTTGACCATCCTGACCGCCGAGATCGAGGAGCGGCGCAAGCGTCGCAACGAGATCGAACGCGATTCGCAAGTCGCGATCCAGCGAAAGAACCTGATGGCCGAGCAGCAGATGCTCGAACTGCAGAAGGAGGAGGAATACGCGCGCCTGCAGCAGGAGCGCGAAATCGCGATCCGCCGCGCCCAGCAGCAGTCGCAGATCACGGTCGAGACGGCCGAGATGCGGCGGTCCTCGCAAGTGGCGGAAGTCGGCGCGGAGGAGGCGGTCGAGAAGGCGAAGCTGGTCTCCGATCGCACGCTGCGCGAGCAGCGGGTGCGGCTGGAGCAGCAGATCCGCGAGATCGAGATCGACAAGTCGCGCAGCATCGAGATCGCCGAGACCGATCGACGCAAGGCGTTGGAAATGGCGCAGCAGCAGACCGAGATCGAGATCGCCGGCCATTCGAAGTTGCGCAACCAGGCGTTGGCGGAGTCGGAGCTGTCGCGTGCCGACGCGGTGCGGGCTGAAGAGAGCGTCATCACTGCGCGGGAACTGGAGCGCGCGCAACGTGACAAGGCGCTCGCCCTGGTGCAGGCGTCGCGCGAGATCGAGGCGAAGAGCCTGGCGGTGGTCGGCCAGGCCAGCTCCGAGCGCGAGGCGGCGACCCAACGCGCCGGCACCCTTCAGCTGCTGGCGCAGGCGGATGCCGACGTGGAGCGCCTGCGTGTCCAATCCGCCGACCTGCACCACGACGCCGAGGCGCGCGGCCGCCGCGCGATGAACGAGGCCGAGAACATCGCCACGCCCGAGGCCATGGCCCTGCGCGCCCGACTGGCCGCTGTGGCGCAGATCGAAGCGGTGGTCCGTGAGAGCGCCAAGCCGCTGGAGCACATCAGCGATATCAAGATCGTGCACGTCGACGGTCTGGGAGGCTCGGCGCCGAGCGGTCCGGCCCAGGAAGTCGCTGCAGGCAGCCTGTCGGACCAGGTGATGAACAGCGCGCTCAAATACAAGCTGCAAGCGCCACTGGTCGATTCCTTGCTCACGTCGGCGGGCATCAATCCGGGCAGCGTCACGGAGCTCTTGAAGCCCTGAGTCACGCGGCAGGGTCAAACGCCTCGTGACTCGAGCGTGACCGGCCCACGCGGCGAGTCGAACACCGCCCGCAGGTTCGGCGCGCCGGTGGCGACCGGCAGGCTGTCCAGCCCGATCGCCTGCAGCGCCGCACCCAGGTCGCCGGCGCGCGGATGCGTGGCTTCGAGCGTGCGCAGGGCGACGCCGGCGTCGACCATGCCGTCGACCGGATGCACCGGCCCCCACTGGATGAGTGTCGGCAAGGTGCCGTAGAAAAGCCTTTGGCCGTCTTCGCGCACGGTGATTCGCCACTCCAGCCGGCCGGCCGGCGAATCGCGCGAAGCCGCGATCACCGCACCTCGGTCGAGCCGCAGATGGCCCAGCGCTTGGACCGCCGCTTCGGCATCGGCCACCTCCGCCACCACGTGGATCAGCCGCGGGCCGGCGCGCGACAGCTCGGCCTGCAGCACGATGTCGTCGAGGTCGAACCAGCGGTGCTGTGCGCGCCGGCGCGGCCGGGCGGCCTTCGGGTCGATCGCGAGGATCTCCAGGTAGCTGCGCGGGAATTCGGCGGAGGCGATCTTCAGGAGGGCGTTGTGGGTGCCCATGAGCGGATGCGGGCCGCCGGGCAGGGCGGCGACGCCGAAGGTGTCGGCGCACCACGCGATGCCTTCTTCCAGGTTGTGCGCGGCGACCACCAGGTGATCGATCCTCGAGGCTTGCATGTCGGCTCCCGTCGAACGAGCCGCCATTCTGATCCTGGCCGGACGAGTCTTCAGTGCCCCAGCAGCAACGGCAGTTCCCGCATGTCGGTGAAGAGCGCGATGGCGCCGGCCTCGCTCAGGCGCTGCATGTGGCCTTCGGCGATGTGGCTGCCGCCGAGGAAGCCGAGCACCCGCATGCCGGCGGCGCAGGCTGCGCGCACGCCGGTCACGCTGTCCTCGATCACCAGGCAGTCGGCGGGCGGCACGCCCAGCTGGCGCGCCGCGTGGGCATAGGCGTCGGGGGCCGGCTTCGGCCGGCCGACGTCCTCGGCGCTGTAGAGGTGGCGACCGACCAGCGGCAGCAGCCCGGCGCGCTCGACGCAGCGGTGCAGGCGCGGAAAGGCGCTGTTGGAGACCACCGCGACCGGCAGGCCGAGCGCGCGGTAGACCTCGGCGGTTTCGGGCATGGCGGGCGCGCGCTCGGCGACGAAGCCGTCGATGCGCTGCTGCAGTTCGAGCCGCCGCTCCAGGCGGAGGGGCTGGCCGACCTTCACCTCCATCGCCTGGATGATGTCGATGACCCGCAGGCCGAAGAGGTCCTTGCTCAGGGCTTCGAGGTCGTCGCGGCCGAAGGCGTCGCCCAGCACCTCGATCAGGATCCGGTCGGCGATCACTTCGCTGTCGACGATCACCCCGTCGCAGTCGCTCAGCACGCAGGCCACCGGCCGTTCGGTGAAGTTCATGGACGGGGCCGCCATCAGATCTGGCAGATGCGCTTCTTGGCCGCCAGGATCGATGCCGGACTCATGCTCAGCTCGGTGACGCCCATCTCGACGAAGCGAGGGATCAGGTCCAGGTTGGCCGCCGCCTCGCCGCAGATGCCGACCCAGATGCCGGCGCGGCGCGCCGCCTGGCAGGTCATCTCGATCGCAGTCATCACCGCCGGATGCTCGACGCGGTAGAGCGAGGCGATGCGCGCGTTGGCGCGGTCGGTGGCCATCACGTACTGGGTCAGGTCGTTGGTGCCGATCGAGAAGAAGCTCACCTCGGCGGCCAGCGCATCGGCCTGCAGCACCGCCGCGGGCGTCTCGATCATGATGCCCAGCTCGAAGGGCGCCGAGGGCGTGCCTTCGGCCTGCAGCTCGCGTTCGCATTCGGCGACCAGCTCGCGCACCCGGCGCACCTCGCCGAGCTCGCTGATCATCGGCACCATCACCCGCACGTTGCCGACCAGCGCCGCGCGCAGCAGCGCGCGCAACTGCGGCTTGAAGACTTCCGGCCGGTCCAGGCACATGCGCACGCCGCGCCAGCCGAGGAAGGGGTTCTCCTCGCGTGGGAAGTCGATGCCGGCGACCGGCTTGTCGCCGCCGATGTCGAGCGTGCGGATGATCACCGGATAGGGATGGAAGGCCTCGGCCATCTGCCGGTAGACCGTCGCCTGTTCGTCTTCGGTGGGCAGGCTGCGCTGCTGCATGAAGAGCAGCTCGGTACGGAACAGGCCGACACCCATCGCACCGGCCTCGCGGGCGATCTCGACCTCGTTCAGGCCGCCGAGGTTGGCGACCACCTCGATCGCACGGCCGTCGCGCGTGACCGGTTGCAGGTCGCGGTATTCGGCGAGTGCCGCCTTGGCTTTCATCTGGGCCTCGATGCGGGCGCGTGCGCGGGCCTGCTGGCCGGCGTCGGGGTTGAGCAGCACGCGGCCGGCGTCGCCGTCGATCGCCAGCGTGTGCGCTGCGCGCAGTTCGTCGGCCGACAAGGGCACGCCCAGCACCGCGGGGATGCCATGGGTGCGAGCCATGATCGCCACGTGTGAGGTCGCCGAGCCGCCGGTGCAGACCAGCCCGAGAATCTTCGCGATCGGCACCTGGGCGAATTCCCAGGCGCTCAGGTCGGCGGCCACCAGCACGCTCGGCGTGTCGATGCGCGAGAGGTCGGGCAGCTTCTGGCCGAGCAGGGTCGCGGCCAACTGGCGGGTGACGCCGCGGATGTCTTCGGCGCGCGCTCGCATGTAGGCGTCGGCCATCGCCTCGAAGGTCGCGGCCAACACCTCGCCGACCCGCAGGGTCACCGCCGCGGCGTCGCCACGGCCCTTGATGCCGCGGATGATCGCGCCGACGTATTCCTCGTCCTGCGCGACGTCGACCAGCGCCTGCAGGATCGCGCGGTCCTGCGCCGACACCCCGGCGTCGTCGGCCGGCGGCCGCACGAAGTTCATCAGCACCTGGCGGAAGCGGTCGAGCTCGGCCGGGATCTCGGCTTCTTCGATCACCTGCCGCGTGGCCACCAGCGGCTGCGGCAGGTAGACGTGCACCGGGCCGATGGCCGTGCCCTTGCTGCCGGCGACGCCTTCGACGCAGTTGCCGCCGACCGCCTCGGCGGCCCCTTGCGAAGGCGTCGGAACGGCGCCGGCGTCGACCTGCGCGGCGGTGCCTTCCTTGGCTTCCTCGAGCCCCGAGCGCGGATCGACCAGGTACTGCATCAGACGCTCGAGCGCGTTGCTCTCGTCCTGGCCCTCGGCGCGCACCAGCACCTCGTCGCCTTCCTTCACGCCCAGCAGCATCAGCTTGACCGAGCTCTTGGCGTTGGCGGCGACGCCGCGGCAGACCAGTTCGAGGCTGCAGTCGAAGGCCTTGGCCAGCTTGGCCATGTGGGCGGCCGGCCGCGTGTGCAGGCCTTCGTGCACCCGCACCACGATGGATGACTCGATCATTCGGAAGCTCTCAGTCGGCGATGACGATCGTCTGGCCCGAGCGGACCTCGCGCCGCACCGCCGCGAGGTCGAGCGATTCGAGGCAGATCTCGCCCGGCCGCTGGGCCACGGTGGCACCGTTGAAGTTGAGCACCACGTGGCCCAGTTCGCGCACCTTGGCCCAGGCCGAGGAGCCGACCGCGCTGACCCGCACCGAGAGTTCGCCCACCCGCACCTTCGAGCCGACCGGCGGGCCTTCGGGCGCGACGTCGCCGTCGACCACGTGCTGCACCGACACTTCGGCGAGGGCCGGCGGCGCGCCGTCGGCATAGAGGATGAGCACGCCGCCGTCGAGCAGGTCGGCGACTTCCTCGCCGACTTCGGTCACCGTGGTCGAGTAATAGATCATCAGGTCTCCTGGATGGATGTGCGGGTCAGAGCATGAAGCTGGCAGCGTAGGCGATCGCGACCGAGATCGGGCCCATGAACTGGCGCGATATCAGCACCGCCGGCACGCCGATGCGGATCGTGTCGGGCTTGGCCTCGCCGAGCGCCAGGCCCACCGGCACGAAGTCGCAACCGACCTGCGTGTCGTAGGCGAAGAGCGCGGGCAGCGCCATCGCCGGTGGGATGGCACCGGTGGCGATCGCCGGGCCGATGATGGCCGCACCGATCACCTGCGCGATGACGGCTCCGGGCCCGAGGATCGGCGACAGGAAGGGCAGGCCGCAGATCGCCGACAGCACCAGGAGCCCGATGACGTTGCCGGCCAGCGGCTCGAGCGCATGCGCCAGCACGTTGCCGATGCCGGTCGCGTTGATCACGCCGATCAGCATGGTCACGAAGGCCATGAAGGGGAGCACGTTGCGCAGCACCTGGTCGATCGACTTGCGGCCGCTGTTGAACAGCACGCCGACCACGCCGCCCATCTTGCGGCCGATCCAGGTGATGAAGCCCACCAGGCCGCCCTTGCTTTCCTCGCCCACGCGCGGCGGCGCGGTGGCGAAGGAGGTCGCGGTCGCCGAGTTGGCGGCGATCGTGGCGTGGTCCGGCACGTTGGCCGCGCCGGGGCCTGCGGCCGCACTCAGGTTGTCGAGCTTGACGCCCGAGACGTAGATGTCCTCGGTGATGTATTCGGCCAGCGGGCCCGACTGGCCGACCGGCGTCAGGTTGATCGTCGGGATGCGCTTGCGCGGGTAGACGCCGCAGCGGGCGGTGCCGCCGCAGTCGACCACCACCGCGGCGACCTCGCTCTCGGGCGGCGGATTGCGAAAACCCTCGACCACGGTGGCGCCGGTCATCGCGGCCAGCCGGCGCGCGACCTCGGGAATGTCGCCGCCGGTGACGGCCATGATCTTGTCGCGCTGCGCGGTCGGCGTGATCACCAGCGGGCCGCCCCATCCGCCGGGGCCGCTGCTGACGGTGACCGACCTGAAAGTTGTGCTTGTCGACATGTTGGCTCCAGATGTTGTTCTTGTCGTGATGGGCGCGGCGCTCACAGCTCGACGCCTTCGCGCTTGGCGATCAGCGCGGTGATGCGCTCGGTGGCGATGCCCTTGAGCAGGTTGACGAAGAGGCCCACCAGCAGATAGGCCAGCGCCAGCTTGGCGAGCGAGAAGGAAACCTGGTTGGTCTCGGCCAGCTTGGTGATCGCGGTGGCGACGCCGAGCCAGACGAACAGCTCGCCCGGGTTGGCATGCGGGAACAGGCCGGTGATCGGATGGCACAGCGACACGGCCGAGTCGTAGAAGGCGGGCTTGTGCTTTTCTTCCACGAACATGCCGAAGGTGTAGGCCATCGGGTTGGTGAGGAAGAACATCGCCAGCAGCGGCAGCACCGTGTAGCGGGTGATGACGTTGCCGGCCGCGAAGCGCGCCAGCCGATGCACCCGCTGCTCGCCGACCAGCGCGATGATCGTGTAGACCGCGGTCAGGAGCACGATCAGCGTCGGCAGGATGCCGGTCACGAAGCCGACGAAGGTCTTGCCGCCGGCGTTGAAGACGCCGATGAAGGCCTCGGCGCCGTGGGATAGGAATTCAAATGCGTTCATGTTGTCTCCACCTGTTGTTGTGATGAGGGTTTGAGTGGCTGGCTAGGAAACGGGGACGGTCGGGGGATTCATGCTTGTCGGCTTCGCACCTCCTCGATCTGCTGGATCGCCTGGCGCACCGCGCGGGCCAGGCGTGAATCGTCGACCCCGGCCGCGTAGCGCGTGGCCAGTTGATCGATGGTGGTCTGCTGCGTCAGGGCCATCGTCCTGAAGCGCGCGAAGACGGTGGCGCCGGTCATCACCTGCAGGCTGCGCACGTTCAGGCGCGGGTCGACCTCGAGCAGGGCGAGCACGCCGAAGCCGATGCGCGAACGGGCCTTGCCCATGCCCAGGTAGCCATCGCCCCAGCGCGCGGTGGCCTGTCGCAACGCCTTTCGATAGTGGGTCCACTGGACCCATGAACCGGCCACCTGCAAGGCCCAGAAGAGCGCCAGCAGGGCCATGGCATGTTGCGTGTACTGCATCGTCTTTTCCCGAGGCGTAGGATGGATCGAAGGTCTCGCCCAGGGGCGGGACCTGTCTTGTCTCGATGACAAGCGATGGTACATTTGTGCATTTCGATGTCAATATGTTCAACATTAGGGTGTTCACCAATGCCGAACCCGATGGCGCTTCCTGAAGCCTCGGCCGATGCCGGCCCGCTCGATCCGGAGGCAGTGAAGCGATGGAGCGCGGACCCGCATTTCCTGGAGTCGTCGCGACTGTGGGTGTGGTGCCGCGCGGCCTGGCCGCCAGTGCTGCTGGGCCGTGATGCGGCGGGCGGGCAGGTCGACCTGCAGGCCTTGGCCAATGCCTTCTGGCCGTGGGTCGACGGCCTCGAGCGTGAGCGTCCGTACGAAAGCCTGGACGCGCTGGACTTCG
The DNA here is from genome assembly GCF_009765735.1 of Xenophilus sp. L33. Lineage (GTDB taxonomy): Bacteria > Pseudomonadota > Gammaproteobacteria > Burkholderiales > Burkholderiaceae_C > Variovorax. The sequence goes on along the minus strand of NZ_LMUW01000032.1, from coordinate 67,474 downwards.
CCCACTTCGCGGCCGGCCTGCTGCTCTATCACCTGCTCGAAGCCGAGCCCGGGCCGCTGACGGGCGCACCGCGCGGCCGCCAGGTGAGGGCCTCGACCCGCACCGCGCTGACCTTGCTGGCGGCCTGGCGCAGTGCGCTCGGGGCGCCGCCGCTCGTGCTGCAGGTCGGCGACGAAGGCTCGGCGAGTTGGGCCAGCTTCCTGGAGAACGTGGCCGAGGATGCGTGCATGGCAGTGCCATTCCTGGATTCCTTCACCGGGCGCGAACCGCTGTGGCAGTTCCCATTGATGATCAGCGAGCGCCCCGCGATGCGGCGCGCCGTGCAGGAGAAGCGGGCCGCCGCGGCCCGCGCCTGAATCAGCCTTCGGTGCCGGCGCGGACCTGCTGCATGAGCAGGCGCGCCACCAGCGTGGTCGCCTCGAGCTGCGGCAGGTGGCCGACCGCGGGGAGCAGATGCAGCCCGACCTGGCCCGGCAGGCCGTGGCTGTGGGCGTGCGGAATGATCCGGTCGGCCAGTCCCCAGATCACCTTGACCGGCGCCTGGACCGAGGCCAGCGCGGCGTTGAGGTCTTCCGCCTGCCGGCCCGAAGGCATCAGGTGGCTCGCCATCGCGGCGAGCGCGGCCTGCCGGCCCGGTGCCTGCAGCTGCTGGAAGGCGATCGAGACGAAGGCCGGCGTCAATGCCGACGGGTCCTGGAACAGCGTGGCCAGCGTGGCCTTCAAGGCCGCCTCGGAGTCTGCGCGCACCAGGCCGTCGATGAAGGCGCCGTTGATCTCGGTGCCGAGGCCGGCCGGCGCCAGCAGGGTCAGCGACAGCACCCGCTGCGGTTGCGCCGCGCCGATCGCCAGCGCCACCGCGCCGCCCATCGAATGGCCGAGCAGGTGGCAGCCGGCGACGCCTTCCTGGTCGAGCCGCTGCAGCACCGCATCGGCCAGTTCCTCGAAGGAGCGCAGCGACTGGTTCGCGGACTTGCCATGGTTGGGCAGGTCGATGCCGAGCACCGGCTGCCCTGGCGGCAGTTGCTGCACCAGCGGGCGCCACGAGGCGTGGTCGGCGCCGAAGCCGTGCAGCAGCAGCAGCGGCGCGGCATTGCCGCGTTGCCACCAGTGCAGGTGCACGCGGGTCGGGATCGAGGCGGGCGTGACGGTCCCGCGAGGCGGCACGTCGTCGGCGATCACGCGGCCACGCGGACCGGAGCCGGTGAGGGCGTTCAGGTCGATGCCGCGCTCGCGCGCCAGGCTGCGGGCCAAGGGTGTCGCGCGCAGGAGGCCGCTGCCGTGCGAAGGTGAAGCGGAGGCCTTCGGTGCAGCGACCGGCTCCTGCCTGGCGGCCGTGCCTGTCGGAGCTTGCGCCGGCATCGCGGCCGCGGCCTTCGGCGACGGCTCGGCGTCTGCAGTCGCACCGGCTTCCCCGGGCGCGCGGATCCAGGCGACCACCTGGCCGACCGGCATCGTCACGCCGATCTCGCCGTCGATGCTGTCGATCACGCCGCTGGCGGTGGCCTCCACTTCCATCGTGGCCTTGTCGGTCTCGATGTCGAAGAGGGTCTGGCCCTTGGTCACGAGGTCGCCGTTCTTGACGTACCAGAAGGCGATCTTGCCTTCCGACATGTCCATGTCGACCCGCGGGAGGATCACTTCGGTGGCCACCGTCAGGCCTCCGCGCGCACGCTGCGGCGCACCGCCGCGACGATGTCCGGCACCTGCGGCACCGCCGCGCGCTCCAGGTCGGGGTTGTACGGCAGCGGGCAGTCGGCGCCGCCCAGGCGCAGGATCGGCGCGTCGAGCCGGTCGAAGGCCTCGCTCTCGGCGATCGCGGCGCTGACCTCGGCGCCGATGCCCAGTTGCTTGGTGCCTTCGTAGACGCAGACCAGCCGCGTCGTCTTGCAGACGCTGTCGATCACGGTGCGGTAGTCCATCGGCCGCAGCGAGCGCAGGTCGATCACCTCGGCGGAGATGCCGTCGGCCGCGAGTTGCTCGGCAGCCTCCAGCGCCTTGTGGACCATGATCGCGCTGGCCGCGATCGTGACCTGCTCGCCGACGCGCCGCACCCGCGCCTCGTGCAGCGGCTCGGTGTAGTAGCCCTCGGGCACCGGGCCCTTCATCTTGTAGAGCAGCTTGTGCTCGTAGAACATGACCGGGTCCGGGTCCTCGATCGCGGCCAGCATCATGCCCTTGGCATCGTGCGGCGTCGAAGGCTGCACCACCTTCAGGCCCGGCACGTGCGCGAGCCACGCTTCCAGGCTCTGGCTGTGCTGGGCGGCGGCGCCTGTGCCGGAGCCGCTCGGGAAGCGCATCACCAGCGGCACCGAGGCCTTGCCGCCGAGCATGAAGCGGATCTTCGCGGCCTGGTTGACGATCTGCTCCATCGCCAGCGCCGCGAAGTCCGAGAACTGGAACTCGAAGACCGGCCGCCGGCCCAGCAGCGCCGCGCCGACCGCGACGCCGGCGCCGCCCAGTTCGGAGATCGGCGTGTCGATCACGCGCGATTCGCCGAAGCGATGCACCAGGTCGCCCGTGACCTGGAAGGCACCGCCGTAGACGCCGATGTCCTCGCCCATCAGGAAGACGCGGTCGTCGCGCTCCATCGCGATCGCCAGGGCTTCCTGGATCGCCTGCGAATAGCTGAGTTCGCGCGTTTCACCGGACATGGTTCGCCTCCGCGGGAGCCTGGGTGTAGACGAAGGAGGTGAGGCTGGACAGTTCCGGCGCCGGGCTGTTCTTCGCGAACTCGATGCCCTCGGCGATCTCGGCCTCGACGCCGGCGATGAGCGCGTCGATCTGCGTCTGGTCGATCAGCCCGTGCGAGAGCAGCGTGGCCTCGAAGCGGCCGATCGGGTCGCGCGCGATCCAGGAGTCGATCTCCTCCTTGGTGCGGTAGCGGTTGCGGTCGCTCTTGGAGTGGCCGCGATGCCTGTAGGTGAGGCATTCGAGCAGCGACGGGCCTTCGCCCGCGCGCGCCCGATCGACCGCGTGCGCGGCGCCGGCCGCGACCGCGGCGAACTCGTTGCCGTCCACCGTCTCGCCGGGCATCGAATAGGCCTGGGCGCGCTGCGCGATCCGCGGCACCGCGGTCGAGCGCTCGGTCGAGGTCGACATGCCGTACTGGTTGTTCTCGCAGACGAAGACCACGGGCAGCTTCCAGATCGCGGCCATGTTCAGGCTCTCGTGGAAGGCGCCCTCGTTGTTGGCGCCGTCGCCGAAGAAGCAGACCACCACGCTCTTGCGCTGCTCCTGCTTGAGCGCGAGCGCCGCGCCGACCGCGATCGGCAGCCCGCCGCCGACGATGCCGTTGGCGCCCAGGTTGCCGGTGGCCAGGTCGGCGATGTGCATCGAGCCGCCGCGGCCGCGGCAGTAGCCGCTGTCCTTGCCGAAGAACTCGGCGAACATGTATTTCGGCTCCGCGCCCTTGGCGATGCAATGGCCGTGGCCGCGATGCGTCGAGGTGATGTAGTCGCCCTTCTCGAGCACCGCGCAGACGCCGGTGGCGCTGGCCTCCTGGCCGATCGAGAGGTGCATCGTGCCGTGCACCAGGCCGCGCATGTAGGCCTGCTCGGCGCCTTCCTCGAACTGGCGGATCAGGTGCATCTGGCGCAGCACGCCGTGCAACTGGCGCTGGCTGAAGCGCTCGAAGACCTGCGGAATGCCTTCGCTGGTGAGCTCGGCCGTCATGCCGGCACCGCCTCTTTGCCGTGGATCAGCTCGTCCTGGCGGCGGCGGAACTCGACGATGCGCGAAGTCGCGTCGACCGCGACGTTGGCCTGCGTCAGCAGCTCGCCCTTGCGGATCGGCGCGGTGACGGTGCCCTTCTCCAGCAGGCCGCAGGGCACCGCGCCGTCGCGGCGCGCGTCGGTGGCCGTCAGCGCCCAGGCGCGGTAGGTGTATTCGCCGATCGCGTCGAGCCGGTCGCCCACGCGCAGGTCGCGCTTGGCGACCGCGCAGACCTCGGCGGTCGGCCGCGCGATCGGCGCCATGTCGGCGCGCTTGTAGAGCACCGCGCGGGCGCAGGTGAGCGGCACCTCCAGGCTGCACAGGTGGTACGGGCGGTAGAAGGTGTAGTAGGGACCGGTGCCGAGCTTCAGGTAGTCCATGCGCTCGCGCAGCCGCGGATGCGCCATCTCGGCCACCACGAAGACGCCGGGGGCCACGCCCTTGCCGATGGTGTAGTCGACCACGCCCTTGCGCGTGAGGATGCCGCCGTCCTGCTTCGGGCACAGCACCTTGTGCAGGTCCTCCAGGCTCGCCGACGGGCCGTGCATGCCGGGCACGTCGGGCACAAGGCCGGTGGCGTTGGCGATGGCCGACATCTCGACCGCGGTCTTCGAGCCGTCGACGAATTCGACCAGCATGCGCGGGTTGAGGTGCTTGCTGCGCGCTTCCTCGGCGTAGTCGTCGGGCGTGGCGTCGAAGTTGAGCGGGTTGTTCTTGCCCTTGCCGGCGGCGATCACCGGGTAGCCGAGCGCGTTGACGAACTGGATCAGCTCGATGGTCGAGCTGGGCTCGTCGCCGGCGCCCAGCGAATACACCACGCCGAGCCGGTCGGCCTCGTGCTTGAGGTAGGCGCCGATGGTGACGTCGGCCTCGACGTTCATCATCACCAGGTGCTTGCCGTGTTCCATGGCCACCAGGCCGATCTCGGCACCGACCGCCGGCTTGCCGGTGGCGTCGACCACCACGTCGACGAGGCCGCTGCGGCAGACCAATTGAGCGTCCTGCGTGAGCGCAATGCGGCCGTCGCGGATCGCCTGGTCGAGCGCGCCCTGGGACGAGGCTTCGCGATGGGCGTCCGCCGGATGGCCGGCGTCCTTCAGCGCGGCGATCGCGCCCGGGATGTGGATGTCCGCGATCGCGGCGACCACGATGCCCTTCATCTGCAGCACCTGCGTGACGATGTCGCCGCCCATCATGCCGGAGCCGATCAGCCCGATCCGGATCGGTTTGCCGGTGGCGGCGCGGGCTTGCAGGTCGGCCGCGAGGCCGCTGGGAATGATTGAGTCCAAGGGAGTCTCCTGGCAGGTTGCGGCCGGATTCGAAACCGGCCGTGGTGGAACATTTGCATTCTATTGTGGCGTAATGTTCATGTTTCGGGCAAGTCGAGGCTTCTCCGTAGATTCCCTTAGCGGTCGGAAATGGCGCGCGCAGGCGTGCGCCGCGAGGGCCGCTAGTGCGGCGATCGCAAGTGGACGAGGGGTTCGTTCCTGGCGGGCGGTCGGGCCGGCCGCCGCGGGCTCAGGAGCGGGCTGCGGCCCGCTTGCCTTCCTTGGCGTCGCGCCGTGGCTCGGCGGCGGCAGGTTGACGCGCCAGTTCGAGGATCCGCCCGGCGGCGGCCTCGTCGGTCACCAGCACGGTCGGCTTCAGGAGCCGCAGCGCACCGAGCATCGCGGCCGCCTTGTCGATGCCGCCCGAGGCCATGACGCGCTGCGGCACGTGCTGCAGGGTGCTCACCGGCACCGCCATGACCCGGTCGTGGATCGGATGCTCGATCTGCTTGCCCTCGGCGTCGAAGTAGTGAAAGAGCATTTCGCCGACCGCGCCCTGCCGGATCATCGAGCGGCGGATGTCGTCGGCCACGAAGCCGTCGCGGTAGGCGGTGCCGGTGGTCTCCAGGTTGCCGACGCTGATCAGCACCGCATCGAGCGCCTTGGCCCGCTCGAAACCCTCGCCGAGGCCGCAGCGCTCGATCAGCGCCTGGCGGGTCTGTGGTGCATCGACGATCGCCGGCGCCGGCATCAGGTAGCACTCGGCCTGGAACAGGCTCGAGAAGCGCCAGGCGAATTCGGACGGGTTGAAGCGCTTGACGTGCGTGATGCCGCCCAGCAGCGAGACCACCGACATGTCGGCCATCGGCGCCTCGTGGATGTAGCGCAGCGACTCGAGCAGGGTGCGGCCCCAGCCGACGCCGATCTTCATGCCCGGGCGTACGAAGTTCGACAGGTAGAGGCCGGTCGACGCGCTGATGGCGCGGGTCGCGTCGGCCTCCGGATCGGTCATCGGCACCACGATCGCCTCGGCCAGGCCGAACTGCTTTTCGAGCTGGCGCTCCAGGTCGACGCACTCGGGCAGGCCGCTCTCGATGCTGAACTTGATCTCGTGGCGCTCGCGCGCATCCGACAGCAGCCGCACTACGGTCACCCGGCCGACGCCCAGGTGCTCGGCGATGTCCTGCTGCGTCATCTCCTCGATGAAGTACATCCACGCGGCGCGCAGCCGCAGCCGGCGATTGCGCGCGTTGGCGATGCTGCGTTCGCCCGACGGCGTTTCGGAATCGATCGCGGCGTCCGCGACGGCTGCCTTGCTGCTCTTCTTGCTCAAGGTGAACCCTCTATCTCTCTCGAAGTGCTCCGGTGCAGGAGCGAATTGACTATGCTGGCGAATGCTATTTTCGCGAACTGGAGTTCATGATGCCCGACAATAGTTCACAGAAGCCCGCTTTGCCCTTCCGACCCGAGGATGTGCCCCTGGCCGTGCGCGACGGCGTGCGCGAAGTGCGCTTCCGCCTGCGCCGCCGCGCGCGCCGGCTCGCGGAAAGCGTCGAGGCCGTCGCTCATCCGCCCGAGGCCGACGGCCAGCCCCTGGCACTCCTGGCCGAGCCGCTCGGCATGGCGATCCGCACCACCGCGATGATGTTGCGCACCGCCGACCGTGCGGCCGCCCATCTGCTTGGCGCCGACGGGCCGTTCCGCGACCCCGCGGCGCTCCTGCCTTCTTCGGCCATCTATTTCGCGGGCGGCAAGCCGGCGGAGGATTCGCGGGCCGAGTTGCGCGCCTTCACCCAGGACCACTTCTGGCGCTACAAGCACTGGCTGAGCGTCAAGGGCTGGTCCGACGTGTTCGTGCACGAGCAGGGCTTCGACAGGGCCGGCCAGCAGCTGATGGCCGACGCGGCAGCGCGTGCGGGCCGTGCCGGCAACGTGGGCGGTGGCGACTTCGCACCCGAGGAGGCGCACCTGCGCCGCGCCGCCGAGGTCGTGCTCGCCTTGCACTCGGCGGCCATCTTCACGCTCGATCCCATGGCCGGCGACGACGTGCGCAGCGACCCCGATGCGCTGGCCTGGCACGCGGCGCTGTGCTGCGTGCTGGCGGGCGAGATCGCTTCATCGCTGGAAGTGGCGACCGAGCATCGGACCACCACCGCGCTGGTGCTGGCCGACGAAGTGACGACCGGTGCACGCTTCATCTGGGAGCGGCATCGCAGCAGCGGCGACCTGCGCGCGGCGGTGGTGCAGTGGCTGGGATTCGTGCTGCGCCACCTGTGATCAATGACGGTTGACAGCCTCCGGGGCGGCATCGAAGATTTCTTTTCCCCGACTCTGGACAACAACATGCTTCGACTCTTGCCGGCCCTGGCCAGGCGCACCCTCGTCCTCGCCGCCATCGCCGTTCCATGGATGGCCCAGGCGCAGATCCAGCCGATGCAGGCGCAAGGCGACGTGAAGTACGTCTGCGGCGGCATCGGATCCGGCCAGTCGACCCTGATGCGCCAGGCCATGCGCAACCATCCGCTGTCGCTGATGTTCGTGAACACGCGCGGCGAATTCATGGCCTCGGTCGAGGTCTCGATCAAGAACAACGCCGGCACCGAGGTGCTGTCGATCGCCTCCTCGAACGGCCCGATCTGCCTGATCGACATCCCGGACGGCCGCTACACGATCGAGGCCGAGTCCCATGGCAAGAAGCGCCAGACCCGCACCGTGGCCGTCGGCGGCGGGCCGCGGTCTGTGGAGTTCAGGTTCTAGATTCCACGCCAAGCATCGCCATCCCCGCAGCCTGCAAGCGCAGCAGCCGGATGAACTCCAGCGCCAGCCGGCTGCTCGGCTCGAAGCGCGAGCGCACGATGCTGAGCGTGAGGCTGATCTCCTCGCGGATGCGCAGCACCTCGACGCCGTGCCAGCCCTGGCCCCCGACCGAGAACTCGTCGACGATCGCGATGCCGACGCCCGCCTGCACCAGCGCGCAGGCGTTCTCGGCGCGCTCGATGTCGACAGCGGCCTCCCATTCGACGCCGGCGCGCTGGAAGGCGCCGGCGACCAGTTGCCCGAAGGGGATGCGCCGGCTGTAAAGCACCAGCGGATAGGCGGCGATGTCCGCCAGGCTCACCACGCCGCGGCCCGACAGCGCATGGCCGCGCGGCACGATGCAGACCATGCTGCCGGTCGCGAAGGACTCGATCAGCAGGTTCGGATGGTCCAGCGGCAGCACCGACACCGCCAGTTCGACCTTGCGCCCGAGCACCTCGTGCGGCATGTCGCTCAGCAGCACGGTGCGGAACTTGAGCCGCACGTCGGGCCAGGCCTCGCGCAGCGCGGCGATCACCGGCGGGATGAAGTTGAGCGCCAGGCTCGGGCTCGAGCAGACCGAGAGCAGCCCGCGCGGCCGCGAGGCCAGGCTGCGCGCGAACTCGTCGACCTGCACCGCCTGCTCGTAGAGCGAGCCCACTTCGCGAAAGAGCAGGTGCGCCTCGGCCGTGGGGATCAGCTTGCCCTTCTCGCGCAGGAAGAGCCGCAGGTTCAGGCTCTGCTCCATGTAGGCGATCTGGCGGCTGACCGCCGGTTGCGACACGAAGAGCAGTTGTGCCGCGGCATTGGTGGAGCCGGTGAGCATCACCGCCCGGAACACCTCCATGTGCCGCAGCTTGAAACTCATCGGCGGTTCAGGCGATCAAGGCCAGGCCGGGGCGCGGCCACGGCATGGCGATCAGTTCGCCGGTGCCCGAGAGCGTGATGTAGGCGGTGCGCAGGTCCGGCCCGCCGAAGCAGATGTTGGTGCAGTAGATGTCCGGCACCGGATGGAATTCGACCAGTTCGCCCTCGGGCGAGATGACGCTGATGCCGCCGCGCACCAGGGTCGCGACGCACACCAGGCCGCCGGCCTCGACCGCCATCGAATCGAAGCGCTGGTAGCCGGGCGAACCATGCACCAGCCGGCCGCCGTTGGGCGAGGGCCAGGGCTCCTGCTTCAGCGTGCCGCGGCCTTCGATGGCGAAGGACCAGAGGCGGCTGGTCTCGGTTTCGGACACGTAGACGGTGCGGCCGTCGGGCGCGAGGCCAACGCCGTTCGGTGTCAGGAGGCCAAAGGCCGCGCGCCGGATCAGGCTGCCGTCGCAGCGCGCGTAGAAGAGGGCGCCGCGCATCATGCGGTCGTCGAAGACCTTGCCCATGTCGGTGAACCAGAAGCCGCCGTCGCCGTCGAAGACGATGTCGTTCGGTCCGTGCAGCGGCACGCCGTCGCAATGCGTGTAGATCGTCTCGACCGCGCCGCTCGCCAGGTCGACCCGCTGGATCGAGCCGCCCTTGTAGTCCTCGGCGGCGCCCACCGGCCGGATCGGCCCGCTGCTGCCGGAATGCCAACGAAAGCCGCCGTTGTTGCAGATCCAGCAAAGGCCGTCCGGGCCGATGGCCGCGCCGTTGGGGCCGCCGGCGATCTGCGCGACCGTCTGGCGCTCGCCGCCGGGTCGGATGCGCGTCAGGCGCTGCCCGCGGATCTCCACCACGAGCAGGCTGCCGTCGGGCAGCCAGACCGGACCTTCCGGGAATTCGAGGCCGCTGGCCACCACGCTGATGTCGTCTTCCATGCTGTCTCCATGTGTGCGTCGATCGGCACCGACTGTATCGCGCAGCGCCTTCCCGGCGAATCCGGATAACCAAAGCGCATACCTCGGGCACAACTCGGCATAGGACGGCTGCCAGCGGGCGGCCTAGCATCGAGGACATCAAAAAAACAGGAGACGCGCCTTGGACCACCTCGTCGGCTTCGTCGGCCTCGGCATGATGGGCCTGCCGATGGTCGAGCATCTTTCTTCCGCACCCGGCATCCGTGTGCTGGCGCACGACGCCGACGCCGGCCCGCGCGCGAAGCTGGAAGCGTTGCCCGGCTGGGGCCGATCGCTGCATTGGGCCGACGACCTCGAGGCGCTGGCCAACTGCGCGATCGTGATCACGATGCTGCCCAACAGCACCATCACCGCCTCGGTGGTCGAAGGGCTGCTGCCGCGGCTCGCGGCCGGCGCGGTGATCGTCGACATGGGCTCGTCGCACCCGGTCTCCACGCGCGAGCTGGCAGCCACGGCGAAGGCTCGGCAGTTCGACCTGCTCGATGCACCGGTCTCCGGCTCGGTCGCCAAGGCGCGCTCCGGCACGCTGACCATCATGCTGGGCGGCAGCGAGGCCGCGGTCGAGCGGGTGCGGCCGGTGCTCGAGACCATGGGCAGCAACCTGATCCGCACCGGCGAGGCCGGCTCTGCCCACGCGATGAAGGCGCTCAACAACTACGTCTATGCCGCCGGGCTGCTGGCGATGTCGGAGGCGGTCGCGATCGCGGGCCGCTTCGACCTCGACCTCGACGTCTTCGCCGAGGTGCTGAACGCCTCCAGCGGCCGCAATGTCGCGACCGAGACCAAGCTCAAGCAGTTCGTCCTGCCGCGCACCTTCAACGGCGGCTTCCAGCTGCGGCTGCAAGCCAAGGACTTGGCGACCGCCAGCGACCTGCGCGCGGTCACCGGCGTCGAGGCGCCGCAGCTCGCGCTGTGCGCCGACTTCTGGCGCCAGGCCGCGGCCGGGCTCGATGCGAAGGCCGACAACACCGAGATCCTGCGCGTGGTGGAATCCCACGCTTCACCCATTCCTTCCGAAGAGACCTGATCCATGTCCCTCATCAAGATCCGCAAGCGCGCACTGCTCGTCGAGACGACCTACCACGAAGGCGGTCCGGCACCCGCGAAGCCGCTGCGCCTGGCGGCCGCCTGCGCGGTCATCCACAACCCCTACGCCGGCCGCTACGAGCCCGACCTGATGCCCTTCATGCAGGAGCTGCGTGCGCTCGGCACCGAACTGGCGACCGAGCTGGTCGAGACGCTCGGCGGCAAGGACAAGGTCGAGGTCTACAGCAAGGCCGCGATCGTCGGCGTCGACGGCGAAATGGAGCACGGCGCGGTCTGGCACGAGGCCGGCGGCTGGGCGATGCGCAGCGTGCTCGGCGAGCCGAAGGCGATGGTGCCGGCCAGCAAGGCGGTGGCTTCCGCCGGCTACCGCCTGATGGTGCCGGTTCACTACATCCACGCCTCGTATGTGCGCAGCCACTTCAACAGCATCGAGGTCGGCATCCAGGACGCGCCGCGCCCGAGCGAGATCCTTTTCGCGCTGGTGATGGGCGACGGCGGACGGGTGCATTCCCGGCTCGGCGGCCTCGCCAAGGACAAGGTGTCGGTCCACGACGGCCAGCGCTGAATGCGCTTCAGTGACATTTGCACGGTCTTCGAAACTGGCCGTGGCGGCGGTGGTGCACGCCGACCGCGAGGCCCCGCAAAATGGCGGCCATGAATGAGCTGGACCATCTGTCGGACGATGAAATCTTCAAGCAGGCTCAGGCATTGCGCGCACGCGCGATGCGTGGGGATGTCGCCGCGAGATCAGCCGCCGAACGATGCGTGAGGGAAGCACGGCGGCGTTTCAGCGCCGCGACCACGCTGGCCGCGTCGCTCGAAAGTCCGCCGAGCAAGCGGCCCTGGTGGCAACTCTGGTAGTCGATTCGACTTTTTAGGGTCTGCAGGTGTACAGTCTGGCCGGTACAGTAAATACCGGCCCGACAAACTCATCACGCCTGCGAGGTCCCCGTGACTTTCAAGACCCTCACCCATCGGTTGGCCCTGGCGCTTGCGCTCGCCGCCGCCATCTCTCCGCTGGTCGCCCACGCCGACAAGCTCGCCGACGTGCTCAAGCGCGGCTACCTGATCGTCGGCACCACCAGCGCCACGCCGCCCTTCGGCTTCAAGGACGAGAAGGGCGAGCTGGTCGGTTTCGACGTCGACATGAGCCGGCTGATTGCCAAGGCGCTGTTCGGCGATCCCACCAAGATCAAGTTCGAGTTGCTCAGCAACGAGGCCCGCTGGTCGGCGCTGCAGAACGACCAGGTCGACATGCTGGCCCATTCGGCCACGATCACGCCCTCGCGGCTGGTTCGCGCAGCCTTCACGCCGCGCTACTTCGATACCGGCCTGACCGTGGTCGTCGCCAAGGATTCGAAGATCGGGAAGATCGCCGACCTGAACACGCCGAGCGTGACGATCGCGACGCTGACCGTTCCCGAGCAGCTCGACCTGGTCAAGCTGATGGCACCGAAGGCGACGGTCGCGAGCTTCGGATCGACCGAGCAGCAGGCGCTGGCGCTGCGCTCCGGCCGCGCGCAGGCGATCTTCGTCGACCTGCCGATCGGCATGTACATCGCGGCCAACAACCCGGACCTGAAGGTGGTGCCGGAAACCTTCGGCGGCTTCCAGAACTACGGCATCGCCTACAAGATGGGCGAGCTTGCCTGGATGCAGTTTCTCGACGGCTTCGTGACCGACCTCACCACCGGCTATTCGTACGTGGAATACGGCGCGCTCTACCGCAAGTGGTTCAAGGTCGATCCGCCGCCGCAGCGCAGCTACAAGCTCCAGCTGCCCGGCTGAGGGCTGACCGATGACTTTCGACGTCGAACGCCTGCGTCGCGAGACGCCCGGCGTGGCGCACCGGGTGCACCTCAACAATGCCGGTGCCGCATTGATGCCCGCGCCGGTGCTGGAGGCGATGGTCGGCTACCTGCAGCGCGAAGCGCAGATCGGCGGCTACGAAGCGGCCTTCGAGTCGGCGGCGCGGCTGGAACGCGTCTACGACAGCGTCGCCCGGCTGGTGGGTGCCTCCCGCGACGAGATCGCGCTGACCGAGAACGCGACCGTCGCCTGGCAGATGGCCTTCTATTCGCTCGCGTTCAGGAAGGGCGACCGCATCCTCACCGCGCGGGCCGAATATGCGGCCAACCACGTCGCCTTCCTGCAGGTGGCGAAGCGCACCGGCGCGGTGATCGAGGTGGTGCCGGACGACGCCAGCGGCGCGCTCGACCCGCAGGCGCTCGAGGCGATGATCGACGAGCGCGTGCGGCTGATCGCGGTGACCTGGGTGCCGACCAACGGCGGCCTGGTGAACCCGGCGGCGGAGATCGGCCGGATCGCCAAGGCCCACGGCATCCGCTACCTGCTCGACGCCTGCCAGGCGGTCGGGCAGATGCCGATCGACGTCGAGGCGCTGAACTGCGACATGCTGACCGCGACCGGCCGCAAGTTCCTGCGCGGTCCGCGCGGCACCGGCTTTCTCTACATGAAGCGCGAGCTGCTGCTGCAACTGGAGCCGCCGATGATCGATCACTTCGGCGCGCCCTGGGTGGCGCCGGACCGCTACGAGCTGCGCCCGGACGCGCGCCGCTTCGAGACCTGGGAGAACAACTACGCCGCGCGGCTCGGCCTCGGCGTGGCGGTCGACTACGCGCTGGCGATCGGCGTCGACGAGATCGAGCGCCAGTGCCGCGCCAAGGCGGCCGCGCTGCGCGCTGCGCTGGCGGCGATCGACGGCGTCACGATCCACGACCTCGGCGCCGATCCGGCGGCGATCGTGTCCTTCACGCTGGAGCGGCACGATGCCCTGGCGGTCAACGCGCGGCTCTTCGCGGCAGGCATCAACGTCAGCCATTCGAAGCCGGAGTCGACCCTGCTCGACGCGCTGGCGCGCGGCCTGCCGACGGTGCTGCGGGCCTCGCCGCACTGCTACAACGACGCGTCCGACATCGACGCACTGGTGCAGGCGATCCGGGCGATGGGTTGAGCCCGAGGCGCGGCCGAAACATGGGCCGGGCCGGAAACTGCTAGATTGCTCCGCTTGTGCCACGCGAAAAGGGCGGACGCGATGAACGACAGAAAGTCTCGGAGTGGCGGCGCGGCGCTCGGCAGCCTGCTGCTGATCGCGGTGGTGGTGGCGGTGGTGGCCGCCGCCTTCGCCTGGACCGCCGGCTTCTTCTCCCCGCAGCGCCTCACGCCCGACAAGCTGGTCGGCTCGCTGGCACCGCCCGGCGGCGCGGTACCGGGCTACCGCCGCAACCATGCCAAGGGCATCTGCTTCACCGGCACCTTCGAATCCAACGGCGCCGGCGCCGCCCTGACGAGCGCGCCGATGTTCGCCGCCGGCAGCTTTCCGGCGACCGGTCGCTTCAACCTCGGCGTGCCCGATCCCAAGGCCACCGACGGCAGCGCGCGGGTGCGCGGCCTGGGCCTGCGGGTGCAGGCGCCGCAGGGCGCGGAATGGCGCACCGCGATGATCGATCCGCCCTTCTTCGCGGTCTCGACGCCGGAGGCCTTCTACGAATTGCAGACCGCCTCGCACAGCAGCGACCCGAACGCGATGAAGGCCTTCGCCGGCGCGCATCCGGAGATCAAGGCCTTCGGCGGCTGGGCCGCCAGTGCGCCCTTCACGGGCTCCTATGCCGATACCCGCTTCAACAGTCTGGACAGCTTCATCTTCACCAACGCCCAGGGGCAGGAGCAGGCGGTGCGCTGGTCCTTCGTGCCGGCCGCGGCGCCGATGGCGGTGCCGCCCGATGAGCTCAAGCAGCGCGGCCCCGACTTCCTGGAGAAGGACATCGCCGACCGCGTGGCCCAGGCGCCGCAGAAATGGACCCTCGCGGTGACCGTCGCCAACCCGGGCGACCCGACCGCCGACCCGACCAAGGTCTGGCCGGACGACCGCCGCAAGGTCGAGGTCGGCACGCTGGTGGTGAACAAGATCGAGGCCGAGCCGGACGGTCCCTGCCGCGACCTCAACTTCGATCCGACCGTGTTGCCGCCGGGCATGCGGACCTCCGACGACCCGTTCCCGGCGGCGCGCTCGGCCGCCTACGCGGTCAGCTACGACCGCCGCACCGCCGAGGAAAAGGACTATCCGCGCACCGCGCCAGGAGCAAAGCCGTGAACGAGATCCACCCCCGGTTCACGCCGCTGCAGCGCGTGCTGCACTGGCTCATGGCGATCTGCATCCTGGCGATGCTGTTCATCGGCGTCGGCATGGTGTCGACCGTCTCGCCCGACTACCTGACGCTGGTGTCGATCCACAAGCCGCTCGGCATCCTGATCCTGCTGCTGGCGCTGCTGCGGCTGGCGGTGCGCTGGCGCTACGGTGCGCCGCCGCTGCCGGCGAACATGCCCGAGGTGATGAAGCTGGCGGCGCGGTTGTCGCACTTCGTCTTCTACCTGCTGATGATCGCGATGCCCCTGATCGGCTGGGCGATGCTGTCGGCCGCCGACTATCCGGTGATGGTCGGCGGCCTGCGGCTGCCGGCGATCGTGCCGCCGAGCGCGTCGCTGCACAGCCTCTTGTGGAGCGCGCACCAGATCCTGGCGCTGTGCTTCTTCGCGCTCATCCTGCTGCACCTGGCGGCTGCGCTGCTGCATGCCTGGGTGCGGCGCGACGGCGTGTTCGAGACGATGTGGCCGTTCGCGACACGGCGCGACTGAGGACCGCCTGGTTCAGTCCGCCTTGGCGGCGCGGCCGCGCGCCTTGGCCGGCTGGTTTTCCCAGGCCGCGGTGAGCTTGGCCAGCAGCTGTTCGAACACCGCCACCTCGGCCGGGTCGAGCGGTGCCAGCCAGGCCTTCTCCATCTGGCGCCCCATGCGGTTGCATTGCCGCACGATGTCGCGGCCGGCGTCGGTGAGGAACAACTGCACCCAGCGCGCGTCCTCCTCGCCGATCTGGCGTCGGATGAGTCCGCGTCGCACCAGCGAGGTCAGCAGCTTGGACACCAGCGTCTTCTCTAGGTAGCCGGCGGCGACGACTTCGCTTTGCGTGATGCCGGGCTGCACGTGAGCCAGCCGCATGACCCGCAGTTCGCGAATCCCGACCCCGCAGGCCTCCTCGTAGATCTGCGAGGCCTGGCGCTTCGCGCGTTCGTTCAGCACGTCCAGCCGGAAGGTCAGAAAGTCGATCGCGGGACGCGCCATGCGGATTCCTCGAAGTCGTTGTCGTTCTCGAACGTTCAGGGCCTGAGCGCCATCGAATCCGGCAGCCGGGTCCAGGGCAGGTCGGCCGGATCGACCGCCATCGGGCCCGCGGCCTTGGCGACCAGGATGTGGCTCGCGATCGGCGCGTAGTCGGCACGGAAGTGCACCGAGCTCTTGTTGACCAGCACCTTCGCCGCCTCGGGCTCGATGCCGACGAAGCGGAAGAACTCGCGGTCGAGGTTCTGCGTCTTGAGGGTGGAGACGGCGACCAGCACGCCGTCGACGTCCAGGCAGGCGCTCGGGCCCAGCGTGACGCTGCCGCCCATGCCCATCGGGCCCTTCATCGTGACCTTGCCGTCCGAGAGCTTGCGCACGGTGGCGGTCGCCTTCACCGGCGGGTCGCTGAACTGGCCGCCCCAGGTCGGCACCGATTCGCCCAGCAGCACCTCGATGCGTGCGCCTTCGCCCGCCGCATGGGCCTGGGCCGCGGTGCGCGGGTCGGCCAGCACGCCGATCGCCACCCGGCCGGGGAAGCGCGCGCCGGCCTTTGCGCGCAGCAGCGCGTGCAGCATGCCGGTGGTGTTGCCGTCGCCGCCCGCGCCCGGGTTGTCCTGCGTGTCGGCGATGACCACCGGCTTGTCGGCATCGGCGGCCAGCGCGAGGGCTTCGCGCACCGCTTCGTCGGGATCGCGCAGGTCGAGCCGCCATTGGCTGCGCGGCTGGTCGACGCGGGCGAACAGCGCCTCGACCGCGGCCTCGGCCTGGTCGCCGTAGCCCCAGATCACCGGGCCGCACTCGGCGATGTCGGCCGCCGGGAAGCCCATGGCGAAGCTCAGCAACGTGCCGTGCTTCGCATCCAGTGCGAGCAGCTCGGCGTAGACCGCATCGGCCGGCGCCATCATCGTGCACTGCACGTTGAGCGAGAGCAGGAAGGGCAGTCGCCGCACCGCCAGCGGCTCGCGGCTGCCGCGCGCGATGCGGCGCTCCAGCAGCTGGGCCGCCAGCCCGCCGGTGGCCGCCATGTCGATGTGCGGATAGGTGCGGTAGGCGGCGAGGGCGTCGGCCTGCGCCAGCATCCCGGCGGTGACGTTGGCGTGCAGGTCGAGGCTGGCGACGATCGGCACGTTCGGACCGACCACGCGGCGGATGCGGGCGAGCAATTCGCCTTCCGGGTCTTCCAGGTGCTCGGTCACGGCGGCGCCGTGCAGGTCGAGGTAGACCGCGTCGACCGGCGCTTGCGCGATCGCGGCCTGCAGGTCTTCGACGATCTCGCCGGCGATGCGCTCGAAGGCGTCTTCGGTCACGTGGGCCGACGGATTGGCGCCGGCCCAGACCGAGCCGACCAGCGACCAGCCGTTCTCGTCCGCCCGATCGATGAAGCCGCCGATCGGGATCGCGCGGCCGCGGTAGGCCTGGATGATCGAGGCGCCGCGGCGATAGGCCGGGAAGCCCGAGCCGGCCTCGAAGGCGGCCCAGTCGGCCTTGCTGGGTGCGAAGGTGTTGGTCTCGTGCTGGAAGCCGGCGATGAAGATGTTCATGGTGCGTGTCGTCCTTGGGGTAGCGGGTGCGCGGTCAGCCCTGGCCGAAGGCGAAGCCCTGTCCGGGCGCGGCCGCCAGCAGGGCGCGAGTGTAGGCCTCGCGCGGCGCCAGCAGCACGTCGTGCGCGGCGCCTTCCTCGACGATGCGGCCTTGCCGCATGACGATGACCCGGTCGCAGATCTGGCTGGCCACGCGCAGGTCGTGGGTGATAAAGAGAATGCCGATGCCGGTCTGCTGCTGGATCTCGTCGAGCAGCTTCAGGATCTGCGCCTGCACCGAGACGTCCAGCGCCGAGACGGCCTCGTCGGCGATCAGCAGCTTCGGCTCGCAGGCCAGCGCGCGGGCGATCGAGATGCGCTGGCGCTGGCCGCCGGAGAATTCGCTCGGGTAGCGATGCAGCACAGCGGGGTCGAGGCGCACCAGGCGCATCAGCGATTCGGCGCGCTGCCAGGCCTCGGCCTTGGGCACGCCGAAGTTGACCGGCCCTTCGACGATCGAGGTGCCCACGGTCTGGCGCGGGTTGAGCGAGCGGTACGGGTCCTGGAAGATCACCTGCACGTCGCGGCGGAAGGGCGAGAGCCCGCGCCCGCGCAGGTGCGCCACCGATCGGCCGTTGGCGTGGATCTCGCCTGCGGTCGGGTCGACCAGCCGGGCGATGCAGCGCGCCAGGGTCGACTTGCCCGAACCCGACTCGCCGACGATGCCGACCGTCTCGCGCGGGCGCACCACCAGCGAGGCTGCCTGCACCGCGCGCACCTCGCGCCGCCGGCCGGGCCAGCTGCCGCTGACATAGGTCTTGACGATGCCGCGGGCGTCCAGCAGCGGGAAGCTGTCGGTCACGGGCGGGCGCGAATGCGGCGCCAGTTCGGGCACGGCGGCCAGCAGCATCTTCGTGTAGGGCTCGCCCGGCCGGGTGAGCACCGTGCCCGCCGGGCCGCGCTCGACCATGCGGCCGAGTTGCAGCACGACCACCTCGTCGGCGATATCGGCCACCACGCCGAAGTCGTGGGTGATGAACAGCACCGCAGTGCCGTTCTCGGCCTGCAGCTCGCGGATCAGCTTCAGGATCTCGGCCTGGGTCGTGACGTCGAGCGCGGTGGTCGGCTCGTCGCAGATCAGCAGCGCGGGCCGCAGGATCAGCGCGATGGCGATCACGATGCGCTGGCGCTGGCCGCCCGAGAGCTGGTGCGGATAGGACGCGAAGATGCGCTCGGGCTCCGGCAGGCGCACGCGCTCCATGATCTCGAGGATGCGGCGGCGGCGTTCGGCGCGGCCCAGCACGAGGTGCGCGGCCAGCATCTCGTCGATCTGCTCGCCGCAGGTCATGACCGGGTTGAGCGCGGTCATCGGCTCCTGGAAGACCATGGCCATGGCC
Source organism: Xenophilus sp. L33 (assembly GCF_009765735.1). Taxonomy (GTDB): domain Bacteria; phylum Pseudomonadota; class Gammaproteobacteria; order Burkholderiales; family Burkholderiaceae_C; genus Variovorax. Next base: position 48,764 of record NZ_LMUW01000032.1, on the reverse strand, counting down.
GGTCCGCGCAGCGCGCGGAACTCGGTCTGCGGCGCGCCGACCAGCTCGCGCCCGAGCAGGCGGATCGAGCCCTGGGTGGGCACCAGGCCGGCCGGCAGCAGGCCCATCACCGCGCTGGCGATGACGGACTTGCCCGAGCCCGATTCGCCGAGCAGGCAGGTGGTCCGGCCCGGCCGCACCTCGAAGTCGATCTGCGTCACCGCATGCGGCCGGTCGCCGCCGCGCGGCAGCGCGATGGCCAGGTCGCGCACCGCCAGGACCGGGTCGTGCACCTGCACGTTGCTGTTTTCCGTCATCACCGCCTCACTCCCCGCGCTTGTTGAACTTGGGGTCGAGCGTGTCGCGCAGCCCGTCGCCCAGCATGTTGATCGACAGCACCGTCAGCGCCAGCAGCACGCCCGGGAACAGCACGTTGTGCGGGAACTGGTTGAACTGCGCCCGGCCCTCGGCCATGATGTTTCCCCAGGTGGCCGTCTCGGCCGGAAGGCCGACGCCGAGGAAGGACAGGATCGCCTCCACCAGGATCGCCGCCGCGCACACGTAGGTCGCCTGGATCACGAGCGGCGCCACCGCATTCGGCAGGATGTGCCGGAGCATGAGCTTCCAGGTCGGCGTGTCGAGCGCGATCGCGGCTTCGACGTAGGGCTCCTCGCGCACGCTCAGCACCACCGAGCGCACCAGCCGCGCCACGCGCGGGATCTCCGGCACCGTGATCGCGAGGATGACGGTCGCCATGCTGCCGCCGAACATCGCCACCAGGCTCACCGCGAAGAGGATGCCGGGAATGGCCATGACGCCGTCCATCAGGCGCATCACCACGCCGTCGAGCCGCCGGAAGTAGCCCGCCAGGAGGCCGATCGCCAGCCCGAGGACCAGCGTCACTACCGAGACGGCCACGCCGACGACCAGCGACACGCGCGCACCGTAGACGGTGCGGCTCCAGATGTCGCGGCCCAGGCTGTCGGTGCCCATCAGGAAGAAGTGATGGAAGGTCTCGCCCGACAGGCTGTTGAATTCGCCGAAGGTGAAGGGCAGCAGGTTGCCGCTCGACGGGTCCATCTCGGTCGGGTCGATGGTGCCGAGCCACGGAGCGGCCAGCGCCATCAGCAGCAGCAGGCACAGGAAGCCGCCGCCGAGGCGGACCGATGTGTTGGCCAGCACCTTGGCGGGCAGCGAACGGCGGCGGCGCGGCGGCGCTGGGTCGGCGGTCTCGGGCATGCGAAGAATTCCCTCGGTCATGGTCGTTTTTCAGTAGCGAATGCGCGGATCGAACACCAGGTAGCTGACGTCGACCAGCAGGTTGATGAGCACGTAGATCACCGAGAAGAAGAGGGTGATGCCCTGGATCAGCGGGAAGTCGCGCGACAGCACCGCATCGACCGTCAGGCTGCCGAGCCCGGGGATGTTGAAGACCGACTCGGTGACCACCACGCCGCCGATCAGCAGGGCGACGCCGATGCCGATCACGGTCACGATCGGCACCGCCGCGTTGGCCAGCGCATGGCGCACCAGCACCTGCTTCTCGCCGATGCCCTTGGCGCGCGCGGTGCGGATGTAGTCCTCGGTCATCGCCTCGGCCACGGAGGCGCGCGTGACCCGGGCGATGAGCGCGATGTAGATCACCGAGAGCGCCAGCGCCGGCATCAGGAGGTGGCTGAGCCAGGGCCAGAGGCCGGCCGAGAGCCGGTCGTAGCCCTGCACCGGCAGCCATTGCAGCTTGAGCGCGAAGACCCAGATGAGCAGGTAGCCGACGACGAAGATCGGCACCGAGAAGCCCAGCGACGAGAAGCCCATCAGCACGCGATCGAGCCAGCCGCCATGGCGCCAGGCGGCGATCACGCCGAGCGGATCGCCACCGCCAGCGTGAAGACCAGCGTGATGGCCGCCAGCGAGATCGTGGGCTCGATGCGCTGGGCGATCAGCCGGCTCACCGGCATCTTCACGATGTAGGACTGGCCGAGGTCGCCCCGCACCATGTGCGAGCCCCAGCGCACGAACTGCACCGCGATCGAATCGTCGAGGCCCAGTTGCGCGCGCACCTTCTGCACGTTCTCGGCGGTGGCGTTGTCGCCCAGCATGGCGGCGGCCGGGTCGCCCGGCGCCAGGCGGGTCATGAGGAAGACGATCGCCGCCACGACCACCAGCACCGGCAGCGTGGCGACGACGCGCCGCATCAGGAAGGCGAGCATGGCGGCCTCAGTTCTTCTTCAGGCCCCAGAACACCTGCACCGGCGCCTTGACCAGGCCGGTGACCACGTCCTTGCGCCAGGCGGTCAGCGGCTTGTATTCGCCGATGGGCGCGAACACGGCGGCGTCGTAGACGCGCTGCTGGATGGCGGTGGCGATCTTCTTGCGATCGTCGTCGGTGGTGGCGCCGATGAAGTCGGTCTTGAGTTGTTCCAGCTTCTCGTCGGTGGTCCAGCCGAACCAGCCCTTCTCGCCGGTGCCGGTCATCGGCGCGTCGTACATCGGGTTGAAGTTGTCGGCGTAGAACCAGCCGGTGATGAAGGCGTTCCAGCCGCCCTGGTCGGCCGGGCTCTTCGAGGCCCGCCGGGTGACCAGCGTGGGCCAGTCCATCGACTGCACGTCGACCGTGAAGCCCGCCTGGCGCAGCAGCGCGGCCAGCACCGGCGGGAACTTGTTGAGCACCGGGAAGGTGGACGGGTTCATCAGCACGATCGGCTCGCCCTTGTAGCCGGCTTCCTTCAGCAACGCCTTGGCCTTCTCGAACTGCGGCTTGCCGGTGAAGTAGGAGGTCTGGTCGGAGTGGTAGGTCGAGCCGGTCGGGTAGATCGAGGTGTTGGTGTTGTAGAGCTCCTTGAAGTTCATGCCGGCGCGCATCAGCGCTTCCTGGTTGATCGCCATGAAGGCGGCCTGCGCGATCTTCGTGTTGTTGAAGGGCGGCACCAGGCGGTTGAGGTGCAGCGCGTAGGAGCCCGAGGGCACCTGGGTGTCGAGCACGATCTTCGGGTTGTCCGAGAGCGCCTTGAACTGCTCCGGCGGCAGGAACTCGAGCATGTCGACCTCGCCGTTGGCCAGCGCGTTGGCGGCGGTCTGCGGGTCGTTCTGCACCACCCATTCCATGCGGTCGACGTTCACCACCTTGCCGCCGGCCGTGCCGGATGCCGGCTCCTTGCGCGGCACGTACTTCGTGTTCTTGAGGAACACGATGCGCTCGCCGGGCCGGTATTCATCGGCCTTGAAGACGAACGGACCGGAGCCGACGGTGCTCTTGATCTGCTGGTCGGCCGGCGTTTCGGCGACCGCCTTCGGCATGATGAAGGGCGGGTTCGACGACGGCTTGGACAGCGCCTCCAGCACCATGCCGAAGGGCTGCTTGAAGGTCATCACGAAGGTCTTGTCGTCCTTGGCGGTGAAGCTGTCGAGCGCGGCCATCATGCGCTGGCCCAGCGTGTCGCGCTGGCCCCAGCGCTGGATCGAGGGAATCACGTCGGCCGAGGTGACCGGCTTGCCGTCGTGGAAGGCCAGGCCGTCGCGCAGGGTGAAGGTCCAGGTCCTGCCGTCGGCGCTGGTCGTGTAGGCGCCGACCATCTGCGGCTGCACCTTGCCTTGGGCGTCCACGCCGAAGAGCGTGTCGTACACCGCGTAGCCGTAGTCGCGGGTGATGAACGCGGTGGTCCAGATCGGGTCGAGGATCTTCAGGTCGCTCTGCGGAACGATGCGCAGCACCGATTCGGCGTGCGCCGCTGCACCAAAAGCCAGCACGCTGCCGAGCAGCACGGACATCAGGGTTTTCTTGAACTTCATGGACACGGACTCCTCGAGGGTTGATTTCACTGCGACAGGCAACGGCGACAGATGCACAGTTCAATAGTTGCCGTTTGCAACCAGTCTGATGCAAAGCAGCATCCGTGCCTGATAGGGCGAACCCGAATCGGGGAGAAATCAGTCGCCGGAGTCAGTCGCCAAAAAGCTGGTGCACCTTGCGCAGCAACATGTCGGTGTCGAAGGGCTTGGTCATCAGCTCGACGCCGCCTTGCAGCAAGGCGGTGTCGGTGGCGACGTGGGCGGCATAGCCGGTGATCAGGATCACCTGGATGCCGCTGCGGCGCTCGAGCGCGAAATCCGCCAGCTGGCGGCCGTTCGGCCCGGGCAGGCCGACGTCGGAGATCAGCAGGTCGACCGCGATCGAGCCTTCGAGCAGCGCCATCGCCGCATGGCCGTCGCCGGCTTCCAGCACGTGGTAGCCCTGGTCGCGCAGCACCTCCGCGGCCAGCCGGCGCACCACCTCGTCGTCCTCGACCACCAGGATGCAGCGCGGCGCCGCCGAGGCGGCGGGCGCGTCGGGCGCGACCTCGGCGGGCGTCTCGGGCGCCATCGCGCGCGGCAGGTACAGGTGCACGCTGGTGCCCCGGCCTTCGACGCTCTCGATCGCCACGCTGCCCTTCGATTGCCGGGCGTAGCCGTAGATCATCGACAGCCCGAGGCCGGTGCCGCGGCCCATCGGCTTGGTGGTGAAGAAGGGCTCGAAGGCCTGGGCGATGACTTCGCGCGACATGCCGACGCCGGTGTCGCGCACGCTGACCCGGGCGTAGGCACCGGCGGCGAGCCCGCCGATCGCCGCCGCCATGGCCGGCGTCAGCTCGACGTTGCGCGCGCTCACCGTGATCGCGCCGCCGTCGGGCATCGCGTCGCGGGCGTTGATCGCGAGGTTGAGCAGCGCGCTGTCGAGCTGGTGGGCGTCGGTCATCACGTGCCAGAGGTCGTCCGGGATCTCGAAGCCGAGGCTCACGTTCTCGCCGACCGCGTTGCGCAGGATCTCCTCCAGGCCCAGCAGGGTGCGGCCCAGCGCGATGCTGCGGTTCGCCAGCGGCTGGCGGCGCGAGAAGGCCAGGAGGCGCTGGGTGATGGAGGCGGCGCGGCTGGCCGAGTCGAGGCCGGCCTGCACGTAACGCTCCAGGCCGTCGAAGCGCTGCGATTCGAGCCGCTTGCGGATCAGCTGCAGCGGCATCACGATGCCTTGCAGCATGTTGTTGAAGTCGTGCGCGATGCCGCCGGTGAGCTGGCCGAGCGCATCCATCTTCTGCGACTGGCGCAGCTGCTCCTCCAGCTGGCGCTGCTTGGTCATGTCGAGGCCGACGCCGGTGCGGCGCGTCGGCCGGCCGGCGTCGTCCAGGTAGGTGTGGCCGCGCGACAGCACCCAGCGCAGCGACCCGTCCGGATGGCGGATGCGGTATTCGAGCTCGACCGGGCCGCCGTCGCGCAGGCTGGCCGCCATGACCGCGGCCAACTGCGCCCGGTCGTCCGGATGCACGTGGCCCAGGAATTCGCTGCGCAGAATGCCGTGGGCGGCGCGCTCCGCGTCCAGGCCGTAGAGCTCGGAGATGGCGGCGTCGCAGAAGAACTTGTCGCTCTCGACGACATAGGTCCAGACGCCGACGCCGCCGGTGGCGCCGAGCGCGAGCCGGGTGAAGTCCTCGGAATCGCGCAGCGCCTGGGTGCGCTCCTCGACCTGCTGCGCCAGCGAATCGCTCAGCTCGCGCAGGCGCGCCTCGCTGGCCAGCAGGTCCGACTTCACCCGCACGTGATCGGTCACGTCGTAGCCGCCGACGAAGATGCCGGAGACGCGGTCCTGCGCGTCGCGGATCGGCTCGTAGAGCAGGTCGATGTAGCGGGTCGCGGTTTCGCCGGCAAGGTCGATCGGCAAGGCCCGGGCATGCACCGGCGCGCCGGTGGCGTAGACGCCGTCCAGCATCTCGTAGATGCCCTGGCTTTCGAGTTCGGGGAAGGCCTCGCGGACGGTGCGGCCGAGGTAGTCGCGCGGCCCGGCGATCGCGATGTAGGCGTCGTTGACGTAGACGAAGACGTGGGTCGGACCCGAGAGCACCGCCACGAAGCCGGGCATCTGCTGCAGCAGGCGCTGCTGGCGCGCCATGTCGTCGCGGCGCTGGCGTTCGGCGATCACCTTCGACGTGGTCTCGACCACGGTGTCGAGCACGCCGCGGATCTCGCCGTGCTCGTCATGCACCGGGCTGTAGCAGAAGGTGAAGTAGCCGTCGGCCAGCGTGCCGTGGCGATCGGTCTGCAGCCGGTAGTCCTCGATGAAGGTCGAGCTGCCGGCCAGCGCACGTTCGGCGATCGGCCTCAGTGCGTCCCAGGCCTCGCTCCAGGTGACCCGCAAGGGCTGCCCCAGCGCCTCGGGCTTCTGGCCCAGCAGGGTGCGGTAGCCGTCGTTGTAGATCGCGATCAGGTCCTGGCCCCAGAAGAGGCAGGCCGGAAAGTCCGAAGCCAGCGCCGCGTCGACCGCGATGCGCAACGCCGCCGGCCAGCTGTCGATGGGTCCGAGCGGCGTGCCGCTCCAGTCGAAGGCACGCAGCCGGGCGCCCATGGTGCCGCCGCCGGAGCGGAAGGCCGAGGAAGGCGCGGTCATGCGCTCGCGGGCACGACGACGAGGCGGCGATGCGAAAGGCCGGTGGGCATGACGGGAACTGGGACCGACGGAGGGGAGACGAAGTCGGAAAGGATAACGCAGGGCCCGGCCGCTCGGATCCGCTCCCGGGCCTTCGGCTCGCTACGCCGCGGCCTTCACCGGTTCCTGCGCGGCGTCGCGGCACACGTGCGTGAAGTAGCGCTGCCAGGCCAGGTGCTCCAGCGCGCCGCGCATCCGCTCGGACTCGATCGCCTCGGCACTTGGTCCGGCGCCCGTGCCGGCGATCGCCGCCTGCCGGGCCTCGAGAACCTGGCGCTGTGCCACGCGCGCCAGACGCGTGGCCTCGGCGGCCTGTTCTCTCAACAACGCTTTGCTGCTGCTGTCCATGGAGTCGTTGATGCCACCTCGCACCCGACCGCCTTGTAGGAGGCGACGCCACGCGGCTGAGGTTCGTGGGCGGCGATGCCTGCGAGCCGGATCCGCACCTCAGGAGCCCGGCGGCTTGGCGGGCAAGGCGACCAGCGGGTCGAGGAAGCGGATCACCTCGTCGTCAGAGATCGGCGTCAGGGGCAGGCCGAAGGCCTCCTTCATGCGGGCCACCAGCGCCTGCGCCCAGAGTGCGTTCCAGGCCAGACCCGAATGATCGTCGGCCAGCACCGCATTGTTCGGCGTGTCGCCCATCGTGTAGGTGAGCTGCAGGTTCGGGCCGAGCGGCACCGTCTTGTAGACGGGCTTGCCTTCGGCGTTGCGAGTGCCGAAGAGATCGAATTGCCAGCGGTCGGCATCGAAATAGGCGGTCTGCGGATTGTCCGCGGCGACCTTGCGGATCGCCGCGTTGTAGGCATCCAGCGCGATGCGGTAGTTGCGCAGTGGTTCGGGCGACTGCAGCTTGTCCTGGTTGGTGGGATCGTCGGCCGCATTGCCGAGACCGACCAGCAACACGCGGGTCGACGGATGCGAGGCGTGGATCAGCGTTACCGCCCGGCCGATCTCGCCGGCGCAGTAGCCGATGACCTGGCGCAACTCGGGCGCGTTCGGGTCGCGGGCCTGGAGGTCGAGAAAACCGGAATAGTCGTTGTCGCCGATCGCGATCACGACCACGCCGCGCTGCCAGCGGGCCGGGTCCTGGTCCATCAGCGCGACCAGCCGCGGCGCCTGGCGGAAGCGGCCGCCCATGATGTTCTTGCAAGACGCCCCGGAGTTGGCGAAGTTGTAGAGGTAGTCCCACTTCTGCGGCGCCCGGCCGCCGCTCATGCCCAGCCATTCGCGGGCCCGGGCCACCACGCCGGGCCGGCCCCAGTGCACCCAGGAACCGAGGTCGAGTTCCTGGCCGCGCAGGCGCGCCATCACCTCCGTCCACTGAAAGGTGCGGTCACGCAGGGTGCCGCCGCGCTCGCCGTTCGCGGGCGGGAACCACTGGTCGTCGTGGTAGGACTGGCTGTTGGAGTCGCCGAGCACGGCCAGCGGAATGGCGCCCGGCGGGGATTCGGCCTGGTGGGCGGCGGCCACGTCGCCCATGCCGTCGTTCCACAGCGCCAGCGTGAGCGCCGCCGCTGCCGCAATCGCTGCGAGGGCCACGAGCGGGATCACGACGCCGCGGCGCATCGCGGTACGCGGACGATCCCGGTGCCGCACCGGGCGAAATCAAGAGAGCCGGCGAGGGCGCTCGCTGCATTGGTCAGAATATGCATCCGTGAACTTTGCCATGTTCCGCGCAGGCCCATGGAGAGTCATTTCCTGCACAGGTTCAAATCTGTCTCGTCTGTAAGTAAAAATCGCGGCGAACCTCTTCCTGGAAGGCAAGAATTCCGATGCTGACTTTCATCATCCCGGTGCGGCACCCGCAGAACGCGAAGGATTGGGGCCGGGTCAAGTACGTTCTGGGACAAACGGCCGCCTCCATCGCGGGGCAGGAATCCGGTGCCTGGCGCGCGGTCGTCGTAGCCAACACCGGCTCCGACCTGCCGCCCCTGCCGCGCGGCTTCGAAGTCGCCTGGGTGGACTTCTCGCCGAACCCGATCCACGACCTGGGGCAGGACTTCACCAGCTGGCCCGACAAGTACGAAGCCTTTCGCTACGACAAGGGCCGCCGCGTCCTGGCCGGCCTGCTGCATGCGCCGAACAGCAACCACTACATGGTGGTGGACGACGACGACTTCGTCTCCTCGCGCCTCGCCGGCTTCGTGGAGCGTCATCCGACCGCGAACGGCTGGTACATCACCGACGGCTACATGTGGTCCGAAGGCAGCCACTGGATCTTCAAGTTCCCGTCGCTGCACAAGCACTGCGGCACCACCCACATCGTCCACCGCGACCTCATGAAGATCCCGCCGACCTTCGCCGAGGCACCGCAGGAGCACGTCCGCTGGCTGGGCACCCACGCGCGGATCACCGAGGAATTCGTCGCCCTGGGGCATCCGCTGGCGCCCTTGCCCTTTCCGGGCTCGGTCTACCGGGTCGGCCACGGCAATGCCCACAGCCAGACCCGCGCGGTCTGGCATTCCTGCTTCATGCGCAAGGGCGCTGTTCCGGCCCCACGTGCTGGCCGGCAACCTGACCCGCCTGCGCAGCCTGACGCCGACGCACATCAGCGAATTCGGCATGGCCGCGGCGCTGGCGGGCGGGCGCTGACGGTTCGCTTGCCGCCGAGGCGTGCTAGACCTGCACGCTGCCCCCATCCACCGCAAAGGACTGCGCCGTCACCGCGGCCGCGGCGGGCGATGCGAGGTAGCCGGCCATCGATGCGATCTCGTCCGGCTCGATAAAGCGCCCGAGCGGCACGCGGCCGATCATCTCGGCCTTCACCGCATCGACCGGGACGCCGCGCACCTTCGCCTGCGATTCCCACAGGCCGTTGAGCATCTCGGTGCGCACCGGGCCCGGGCAGATGGCGTTCACGGTCACGCCGGTCTTGGCGAACTCCATCGCGACGCAGCGGGTCAGACCGACGACCGCGTGCTTGGAGACGTTGTAGGCGCTCTGGTTGAGCGATCCCATCTTGCCGGCCGTCGAAGCGATGTTGATGATGCGGCCCACGCCGCGCGCGCGCATGCCGGGCAGCGCTGCCTGCATCAGGTTCACCGTGCCGAACAGGTTGACGTCGAGCAGGCGGCCGAAGTCCTCGATGCGCGTGTCCAGGAAGGCGGCGGAGGTGTAAAGGCCGGCTGCGTTGACCAGCACGTCCAGCCTGCCGGCGCCTTCGACGATCGCATCGACGGCGGCGAACGCCGCGCTCCGGTCGCTGACGTCCAGCGCGATGGCGGTGGCTGAAATCCCGGCGTCGGCCAGCGCGGCCACGGTGGCGTCGAGCGCGGCGGCATTCAGGTCGGCCACCCACACGCGCGCCCCGAGGCGCCCGAGTTCCGCGGCGACGGCGCGTCCGATGCCGCGGGCGGCGCCGGTCACCAGTGCGATCTGGCCATTCAACGAGTCGGTCATGATGGGAAGTGTCGAGAATCTCAATGGTTGGTCCGCTGAATTAGAAGACCGCCCATTGGCGGGGTCAAGCCGACCGCCGCTCGAACCGAACACCCTCGAAGACCGGAGACATCCATGCCCCTTTCACGCCGCAGCCTGCTGGCCGCCTCCGCCGGCCTGGCGCTGGCACCGATCGCGCGGGCGCAAGCGCCCGCCACCTTCAATCCGTCGCGCCCCGTGCGCCTGATCGTTCCGTTCCCGCCGGGCGGCGCGACCGACGCCCTGGCGCGGCAGATCGCGGAGAACCTCGGCACGCGCTGGAACATGACGGTGCTGGTGGAAAACCGCCCCGGCGCCAACACCATGCTCGGCACCGAGGCCGTCGCGCACGCCGCGCCGGACGGGCAGACGCTCGGCCTGGTCACCGGCTCGCACGTCATCAACCCGCTGCTGACCTCGCACATGCCCTACGACACCGCGCACGACCTGACGGGCGTGATGCTGCTGACGCGCTTCCACATGGCGCTCTACGCCCATCCGTCGTTCGCGCCGTCGACGCCGATGGAGCTGATGGCGGCCGCGCGCGCCGAGCCGGACGGCGTGGCCTACGCCTACGCGACCACGCAGACCTACCTGGCGATGGAGTTGCTGAATTCGATGGCCGGCGTGCGCATGCGCAACGTGCCGTACAAGGGCAGCGCGCAGGCCATGACCGACCTGCTCGGCGGCCACGTGCCGCTCCTGATCGATCCGCTGACCGCGTCGGCGCTGGACCAGGTCAAGAGCGGCAAGCTCAAGCTGATCGGCACCATGGGCGCTCAGCATCCGGAGATGGCGCCGGATGCGACGCTGGTGAACACCGCCGTGCCGGGCTTCGACTTCTCGGGCGCCTTCGGCCTGGTGACACGCGCCGGCACGCCGCCGCAGACCGTCCGGCAGGTCCGCGACGACATCGCGGCGATCCTGCAGGAGCCGGCGATGCTTGCCCGCATCCGCGACATCGGGCAGGAACCGATCGGCTCGACGCCGGAGCAGTACCAGGCCTACCTGGTGGCGGAGACCGCGAAGTGGAAGCCGATCATCGCGAAGACCGGCGCCAGGCTCGATTGACGCCGGGCCGCTACCAGAAGCGCCACCAGGGCCGCGGCTTCGGCAATTCGACCAGCGGCCCTTGCCGGGAGGGTGTCGGGCCGAGCCGCTCGCGCAATTCGGCCTCGAGCTTCTCGGCCTGCCTCAGCGCCGCGGTGTCGCCGTGTTCGGCGCGCTTGCGAAGCACGAAGGCGGCCGATGCGAGTTCTTCATCGCTCATGGAATCCATGAGGCGCATTGTCGTGGATCGGTCGCGCGGCCCCGGATTCAGCGCGCGGCCACCGCGCAGGACCGGCCGATGACCAGGTCCCACTCGACCTGGAGCTTGCGCACGCCGGGCGGCGAGTCGCCGGCGATCCGGTCGAGCATCAGCTGCACCGTGAGTTGCGCGCTGGCCTCGTAGTTGTAGCGCAGCACCGTCAAGGGCGGATACATCAGTTCGAGCGTCGACATGATGCCGATTCCGATCACCGAGAGGTCGCGCGGAATGTCCAGCCCCGCTTCGCGCGCCACATGGATGGCGCCCGACAGCATGCGCGTGCCGAGCGCGATGATGGCCGTCGGCGGCTCGTCGAGCTTGAGCATCTCCGCCATGCTTTCGCCGGAAGACTCGATCCACGAATTGGGCATGTAGATCAGCCGCTCGTCGTAGGCGATGCCGGCCGACGCCAGCGCCGCCTGGTAGCCGATCAGCTTCTCGCGGCCGGGCCGCAGGTTCGCGCTCGACACGAAGAGGGCGATGCGCCGATGGCCGAGCGACAGCAGGTAGTCCATGGCCCGGCGCAGCCCCTTCGCATGCTCGATCAGCACGCTGTCGAAGTCGTGGCCCATGGCGCGGTCGCAGATCACCACCGGCAGCTTCGAGTTGGCGAACGGGCAGTCCGCGGGATCGGGATATTCGAAGCTGGGCGACGCGATGATGCCTTCGAGCCGACGGTTCTCGAAGAAGGCGACCAGCTCGCGGTCGCGCGCCTGCCGCTCCGAGCTTCCCACCAGCAGCGAGTAGCCCGCCGCCTGCGTGAGCCGCTCGACCTCGCTCAGGTGCGCCGCCAGCGAGGGATTGGCGATGTTCGCGAGCAGGTAGCCGATGGTCCTGCTGTGGCCGGTGCGCAGATGGCGGGCGGTGAAGTCGGGCTCGTAGCCGAGCTTCTGGACCGCGTCCATCACGCGCTTGCGCAGGCTCTCGGAGGCGTAGCCGCTCTGGTTGAGCACCCGCGAGACGCTGCCGATGGCGACGCCCGCAGCGTCGGCCACGTCGCGGACGGAGATACGTTGAGTCATCGTTTACCAGTATGAAAACGTTCCACAGGCTTGTTCGCCGTGGCCTCGAATTGTAGAGTCGATCGACATGAAAACGTTTCCACAAACAGCGCCATGCAACTGATCGACTTCTTCGACCGCGGCGCCAGCCTCGGGGCCGACGCACCCTGCCTGGTCGAGCCGGGCGGCCGCAGCCTCAGCTACGCCGAAGTCGCGGCGCTGACCCACCGCATCGCCAACGGCATCGCGGCGGCGGGCATCGACGCAAGCTGCCAGGTCGGCCTCTTGACCGCCAACCACCTGCTGACGATGGTGGCCGTGCTCGGCACCGTGCGCTCCAGCGGCATCTGGCTGCCGGTCAATGCGCGCAATTCCGCCGAAGAGAACATCAACATCCTGGCGCGCGGCGGTTGCCGCTTCCTCTTCATCCACAGCAGCTTCTCCGAACAGTTGCCGGCGTTGCGCGAGGCCATCCCCGACCTGCTCGGCGTGGTCTGCATCGACCGTGCGTTCGGCGACGTGCCCGACCTGGAAACGTGGGCCGCCGGCTTTCCGGCGACGCCGTACCGCAGCGCCGCGCGGGTCGACGACGTGGTCGCGATCCGCGGCACCGGCGGCACCACCGGCCTGCCCAAGGGCGTGATGGTGACCCACCGGGTCTACGGCGCGATGATGGCCAACTGGTTCGCCTCGATGCCGGTGAGCGGGCGGCCGGTGCACCTGGCGGTCGCGCCGATGACCCATGCGGCGGGCGCGGTCTGCTTCATGACCATGGCCTATGGCGGCAGCACCGTCGTGCTGCCTTCGGCGGATCCCGCCGCGATCCTGCAGGCCATCGAGGCCCATCGCGTCACGCAGCTCTTCCTGCCGCCGACCGTCATCTACAAGCTGCTGGCCCATCCGTCCTTGCGCGAGCACGACTACCGGTCGCTGCGCTACTTCATCTATTCGGCGGCGCCGATGTCGGTCGAGAAGCTGCGCGAGGCGCTGGAGGTGTTCGGCCCGGTGATGGTGCAGTGCTACGGCCAGGCCGAGGCGCCCTTCGTCGCCACCTGCCTGACCGCGCAGGACCACGCCGAGATCCTGGCCGACGAGGCGCTGCATCCCCAGCTCGCGAGTTGCGGACGTGCCTCGCCCTTCGTGCGCGTGGCGGTGATGGATCCGCAGGGACGCCTGCTCGACGCGGGCGAACGCGGCGAGCTGGTGATCCAGGGCGACCTCGTGATGAAGGGCTACTACGCCGACCCCGCGAAGACCGCCGAGACCCTGCGCGACGGCTGGCTGCACACCGGCGACGTCGGCCTGCGCGACGCGCACGGCTACTACTACATCGTCGACCGGCTCAAGGACCTGATCGTCTCGGGCGGCTTCAACATCTCGCCGAGCGAGATCGAGCAGGTGCTCTGGACCTTGCCCGCGGTGAGCGACTGCGCGGTCATCGGCGTGCCCGATCCGGTGTGGGGCGAGGCGGTCAAGGCGGTGGTGGAGCTCAAGCCCGGCCACCGGCTCGACGAAGCCGCCGCGCTGGCGCTGTGCCGCGAACGCCTGGGCAGCATGAAGACGCCCAAGAGCATCGAGGTGTGGCCGCAGCTGCCGCGCAGCGCGGTCGGCAAGGTGCTGAAGCGGGACATCCGCGAGCGCTTCTGGGTCGGCAACGAGCGGCGCGTCTGAAGGAGACATCAACATGAACCGACGGCAGATCCTCGAGGCGGCCCTGGTCGCCTGCGCGAGCGGCGCGATGGGCGCGGCGCGGGCACAAGGGCAGGCGGCGAACTGGCCCGATCACGCGATCACGCTGATACAGCCTTACGCGCCCGGCACGGCCACGGACGCGTCTTCGCGCTTCATCGCCCAGCGCATCGGCGAACGCTGGAAGGTCGCGCTGGTAATGGACCATCGGGTCGGCGCCAACGGGCTCATCGGCACCGACGTCGCCGCTCGCGCGGCGCCGGACGGCTACACGATGATGATCACCTCCACCGGCTATTTCACCAACGAGGCGCTGGTCGCCAAGATCGGCTACGACCCGCTCAAGTCCTTCGTGCCGGTGGCCAAGGTGGGTGCCGTGCAACTGCTGCTGGTCGTGCCGTCGACCTCGCCTTTCCACAGCGTCAAGGAGCTCCTGGACTTTGCCAAGGCCCATCCCGGCAAGCTCGGCTACGCGTCGGGCGGCACCGGAAGCTCGCAGCATCTCGCGCCGTCGATGCTCTCGACGCTCACCGGCGCGCAGTTCCTGCACGTGCCGTACAAGGGCCAGGTGCCGGCGGCAGTGGCGACCTCGACCGGTGAAGTGGACTTCTCCTTCGCCGCGATCACCACGGCGCGGCCGCTGGTCGAGGCCGGCAAGCTCCGGATCCTGGCGACCAGCGGCAGCGAGCGGTCGTCCTCGTATCCGGACGTGCCGACCGTCGCCGAGGCGGGCGTGCCGGGCTACGACTACGTGGCCAACACCTTCTTCTTCGCGCCGGCCGGCACCCCGGAAGCCATCGTCGACAAGATGTCGGACGCCATCGGCGACGTGGCGCGCAGCGCCGCCTTCGCCGCCTTCACGAAATCCATCGGCATGGAGGCCGGCTTCACCGGCCATGCCGAATGGCAGAAGACGATCGCGGCCGAGCGCGCGCACTGGCTGCAGGTGGTGCGCGACAGCGGCGCCAAGCCCGAATAGGACGCACCACCATGAGCGCATCGCCCACCGCCTGCATCGCCGGTGCCTTCGAGCATCCCACACGCTACGCGCCCGACAAGTCGGTGGCGCAACTGCACTACGAGTGCGCGCGCGGCGCACTGGCCGACGCCGGCCTCGGCTTCGGCGACGTCGACGGCTACTTCAGCGCCGCCGATACGCCCGGCGGCATCCCGGCGCTGATGGTCGACTACATGAACCTCAAGGTGCGCCACGTCGACGGCACCGAGTCCGGCGGCTGCTCCTACATCCGGCACGTCAGTCGTGCGGCAGAGGCGATCGCGCAGGGCCGCTGCTCGGTGGCGCTGATCACGCTGGCCGGCAAACCGCGCAGCAGCGGCCAGGCGACCGGCACCGAGCTGCGCGTGCTGCCGCCCGACCGGCCCTGGTCGGCCTGGGAGAGCCCCTTCGGCTGGACCGTGGCCGGCATCTACGGCTGCCTCGCCCAGCGACACATGCACGAGTGGGGCACCACCAGCGAGCAGCTCGCCTGGGTCAAGGTGGCTGCCTCCACCCATGCCCAGCACAACCCGAACGCGATGCTGCGCAAGGTGGTGAGCGTCGACGACGTGCTGAATTCGCCGATGGTCGCGGATCCGCTGCACCGCCTGGACTGCTGCGTCATCAGCGACGGCGGCGGCGCGCTGGTCGTGACCCGGCCCGAGATCGCTCGCTCGCTCGGCCGGCCGCTGGTCGGGGTGCGCGGCTTCGGTGAATCGGTGCGGACCGGCGAGGCGGGTGGCCTCGACATCCTGCGCACCGGTGCCGCCGAGTCGGGCCGCCAGGCCTTCGAGCAGGCGGCGCTGAAGCCGGCCGACGTGAAATACGCGTCGATCTACGACAACTTCACGATCATGGTGGTCATGCAGCTGGAAGACCTCGGCTTCTGCGCGCCGGGCGAGGGCGGCCGCTTCGTGGCCGACGGCGGCCTCATCTCCGGCGTCGGCAAGCTGCCCTGGAACACCGACGGCGGCGGCCTCTGCAACAACCATCCGCAGAACCGCGGCGGCATGACCAAGGTGATCGAGGCGGTGCGGCAGCTGCGCGGCGAAGCGCATCCTGCGGTGCAGGTGCCGAACTGCGACATCGCGATCGCCAGCGGCCCCGGGCTGGTCTTCGGCATCGGCCACACGCACGCCACGGTCGTGCTGGAGCGTCTGCAATGAGCACGACCGATCCGACGATGCAGGACCCTTTCGTCCAGGCCTTCCCCGAGACCCAGGCCTTCTGGCAGGCCGCGGCCAAGGGCGTGCTGCTGCTGCCGTACTGCAGCGCCTGCGACCGCACGCACTGGCATCCGCGCGCCTTCTGTCCGTTCTGCCATGCCGATGCGATCGACTGGCGCCCGGCCTCGGGACGCGGCGAGGTCCACACCTTCTCGTACATCCGGCATCCGACGCTGCCGCGGGTGCTGGCCTACGTGCGGCTCGAGGAGGGCGTGCTGCTGATGAGCAACGTGATCGATTGCGAGCCGCAGGCCATCTCGATCGGCCTGCCGCTGGAGGTCGCCTTCCGGCCGACCGACCAGGGCCGCATGGCGCCGGTCTTCCGGCCCCGGCACTGAACCCCGGCGGCCCTCCCGCGCCGCTTCCTTCCTTCCAAGAGACCCAGACCAGGAGACGACTTCCGTGACCCTTGCCGCCCGTTCCTTCCGACGACTCTCGCGCCGCCTGTGCCTGCAGGCGATCGGCGCCTCGCTGGTTGCAGCCGCCGCTACACCCGCGCTGGCCGACACCTATCCCTCGCACCCGATCCGCATGATCGTGCCCTACCTGCCGGGCGGCGTGACCGACGTCATGGCGCGCGCCTTCGCCCGCGCCATCGGCGACAAGCTCGGCGAGGGCGTGGTGGTCGAGAACAAGCCGGGCGGCAACACGCTGATCGCGACGCAGGTCGTGGCCGCGTCGCCGCCGGACGGCTACACCATCTTCTTCATGGACCTGTCGCTGCTCTCGTACAACGCCTACCTCTACAAGCAGCCGCCCTACGACCTCACGCGCGACTTCGTGCCGGTCACCTCGGTGGCGGAGATCCCGCTCGGCCTGGCGATCAGCAGCACCGTGCCAGCGAACAACGTGAAGGAGTTCATCGCCTACGCCAAGTCGCATCCGAACCAGCTCAACTACGCCAGCACTGCGTCCGGCGGCCTGCCGCACCTGGGCATGGAGAACTTCAAGGCGGTCACCGGCACCGAGGTGATCCACGTGCCGTACAAGGGCGCCTCGGCCGCCATCACCGACCTGATCGGCGGCCAGGTTCAGGTGATGTTCAACGACATCTCGACCTCGGTGCAGTACATCAGCACCGGCAAGATGAAGGTGCTGGCCGTCTCCGGCGACAAGCGCATGGACAAGCTGCCCGACGTGCCGACCTTCGCCGAGCTGGGCATGCCGGCGCTCAGCGTGTCGGCCTTCATGGGCATCGTGGCGCCTAAGAAGACGCCGCCTGAGATCGTCGCCAGGCTCGACGCCGCGATCCGCGCCGCATCGAAGGACCCGCAGATCGCCGAGTACATGAAGACCAACAACCTGGTGCCGCGCGTGACTTCCGGCACTGAGCTGAGCGGCATCATGGCCGCCGAGCAGCAGAAGTGGCGCGGGCTGGTGTCCAAGCTGTCGCTGACCATCGACTGAGGGACCGACGCTTGGACTCCTTCGACTACGTCATCGTCGGCGGCGGCACCGCCGCCAGCGTGCTGGCCTATCGGCTGGGCGAGGCCGGGCACAGCGTCTGCGTGCTCGAGGCCGGTCCGCCGGACGACAGCGCCTGGACCCGCATCCCCGCGGGCTTCACGCGGCTGCTGCGCGATCCGCGCTACAGCTGGCAGCTCGAATGCGAGGCCTCCGAAGGCACCGCCGGCCGCCGCACCGCGCTGGTCCAGGGCCGCACGCTCGGCGGCTCGAGCGCGGTCAACGGCGCGGTCTACAGCCGCGGCCAGCCGCTCGACTTCGACACCTGGGAACGGCTGGGCAACCCGGGCTGGGGCTACCGCGACGTGCTGCCGTACTTCCGCCGCAGCGAAGGCTTCGTCGGCCCGGCCGACGACGCCTACCACGGCCGCGAAGGCCCGGTCCGCGTGCAGCAGACGACCTGGCGCGACGCGCTCTGCGAGAGCTTCCTCGACGGCGCCGAGGCCGCGGGCATTCCGCGCACGAAGGACTACAACGGCGCCAGCCAGGCCGGCGTCGCCTACACCCAGAGCGTGATCCACAAGGGCCGGCGCTGGAGCACGGCGCAGGCCTTCCTGCATCCGGCGCAGCAGCGCTTCCGCACCCACGTCATCACCGGCGCGACGGTGAGCCGGCTGGTGATCGAGAACGGCCGCGCGACCGGCGTCGTCTTCCACCGCGGTCCGGCCGCGCCCGCCGAACGGCTCGTGGCGCGGCGCGAGGTGCTGGTCTGCGCGGGCGCGATCCAGAGCCCCAAGTTGCTGCAGCTGTCGGGCATCGGCCCCGCGGCACTGCTGCAGCAGCACGGCATCGAGGTGCTGCGTGCCCTCGACGGCGTCGGCGAGAACCTGCGCGACCACTTCTGCCCGCGCTTCGTGGCCCGCGTCAGCCCCGGCGCCGACAGCATCAACAAGCGGGTGCGCGGGCTGCGCCTGGCGCGCGAGGTCGCCGCCTGGGCGCTCGGGCGGCCGAGCATCCTCGCGATCAGCCCGATCCTCATCTACGGCTTCTGGAAGACGCGGGCCGAGCTGCCGTCGCCGGACTTCGCGCTGTCGTTCATCTCGGCCAGCTATTCGCTCGGACGCCTCGGCGAGGTCGACGACGAGCCGGGCCTCACCTGCGGCGCCTGGCAGCTGCGGCCGGAAAGCCAGGGCCACGTGCGCATCCACGGCACCGACTGGCAGGCGGCGCCGACGATCCAGCCCAACTACCTGTCGCACCCGACCGATCAACGGGTGGTGGTCGATGCGCTGCGCTGCGTGCGGCGCATCTTCGCCACCGAGCCGATGCGAAAGCTCATCCAGGCCGAGCTGCTGCCCGGACCGGCGGTGCAGAGCGACGACGAGTTCCTCGACTTCGTGCGGCGCTACGCCGTCACCGGCTACCACGTGGTCGGCACCTGCAAGATGGGGCCGGCCTCCGACCGGCTGGCGGTGGTCGACCCGGCGCTGCGGGTGCACGGCGTGGACGGCCTGCGGGTCATCGACGCCTCGGTGATGCCGACGATCACCTCGGCCAACACCTGCGCGGCGACCGTGATGATCGCGGAGAAGGCGGCGGACCTGCTGCTGGGGCGTGGCAGCGAGGTGCGCAAGGCCGGCCTCGCAACGCGGCAGGCGGTAGCGGCATGACGACGGCACGCCACACCTGGCGGCGCGGTGCGTGGGCCCTCGGCCTGCTGCTGATCGGCCACTGCGCGGCGGCTTCGGCCGCATCGGCCGAGGCGTGGCCTTCGCGGCCGATCCGGCTTCTCATCCCGCTGGCCGCCGGCGGCGCCACCGACAAGGCAGCGCGCGTCTTCGCCGCCCGCCTCGGCGATGCGCTCGGCCAGTCGGTGGTGGCCGAGAACGTCGCCGGCGCCTCGGGCGAGATCGCGCTCAACCGCCTCGCGGGCTCGGAGCCCGACGGCTACACCCTGGGCGCCACCGCCAACAGCCTGCACACGGTCGCGCCGCACATGTCGAAGCTGCCCTACGACCCGGTGGCCGATTTCACCTGGCTCGGCACCTACGCTTCCTTCGAGTACGTGATGGTCACGGGGCCCGACTCGCCCTTCAAGGACCTGCCGTCGCTGCTGGCCAAGGCCCGGCAATCGCCCGGCACGGTGTCGTACGGCTCCTCGGGCGTCGGCACCGGCAACCATCTCGCGGGCGCGCTGCTCGGCGACCTCGCCAAGGTCGAGTTCAACAGCATCCCCTACCGCGGCGGCAGTCCGGCCGCGATCGACGTCGCGTCGGGTCGCACCGACTTCATGTTCGACGTCATCGGCGGGTCCAAGTCGCTGATCGATGCCGGCAAGCTCAGGGCGCTGGCCACCACCGCGCCGACGCGCTCCAGCCTGATGCCCGGCGTGCCGGCGGTCGCGGAGACGGTGCCGGGCTACGAGGCCACCGGCTGGTTCGCATTGATCGGGCCGGCCCGGCTGCCGCCCGACGTCGCGCGGAAGCTCGAAGCCGCCATCGCCAAGGTGCAGGAGGACCCGGCCTACCAGAAGCAGCTGGAATTCATGGGCTATCACGCCTATGCGTCCAGCCCCGAGCAGCTGAAGAAGACGATCGCCGCCGAATCGGACAAGTGGCGCAAGGTGGTCGAACGCCTGCCATGCAGCATGCGCGGCTTGGACTGCGTGGCTGGCGCGGCGGCCGCGTCGCCATCGAGATGAACCTCAACGCGGCCGCCGGCCGCAGAACGGAAACGACATGAAGAGACTGGAAGGAAAGACGGCGCTGGTGCTCGGCGCCGGCTGCGTCGACCCGGAGGGCTGGGGCAACGGCAATGCGACCGCGGTCGCCTTCGCGCGGCAGGGCGCCAACGTGGTCTGCGCCGACGTGAACGAGGCGGCGGCCCGCCGTGCCGCCGAGCAGGTCCGCGCGGAAGGCGGCGACGCGGTCCACGTCGTGGCCGACGTGGCGAACAAGGCGCAGATCGACGAGGCGGTCGCGCTGACCATGGGACGCTTCGGGCGCATCGACATCCTGCACAACAACGCCGGCATCAACCAGCGCGGCGGCGTCGTCGAGACCGAGGAGGCCGACTGGGACCGCGTGATGGACGTCAACATCAAGGGCGCCTACCTGAGCTGCAAGGCGGTGATACCGATCATGCAGGCGCAGGGCGGCGGCTCGATCATCCACGTGTCGTCGATCGCCAGCATCACCTGGACCGGGCACCCGTTCATCTCCTACCACGCGTCGAAGGCGGCGCTGAACCAGCTGACCCGGATGGTCGCGGTGCAGCACGGCGCCGACAACATCCGTTGCAACAGCATCCTGCCCGGCCTGATCGATTCACCGCGCATCCACGTGACCGTGCTGTCGTTCTACGACGGCGACGTCGAGAAGATGCGCAAGTCGCGCTCCGCCGCGGTGCCGATGAAGCGGATGGGCGATGTCTGGGACGTGGCCAACGCGGCGGTGTTCCTGGCGTCGGACGAGTCCAAGTACATCACCGGCACCGTGATACCGATCGACGGCGGCGTGACCTGCACGATGGCGCATTGAGGCTCACGAATCGAAGCGCGGCACCGAAGGAGAAGCGTCGCGTTCGAGCTTGCGCAGCAGGCCCGGCCACTCGCGTTCGCCGGCCACCAGGATGTCGCCGTGCTGCTCCCAGAACTGCCGCGCCGCGTGCTCGCAGACCGCGTGCGGCGGCGCCACGATCGGGCCGGCGCTGGCGGCGGCGGCCTGCATCCGGAGCTGGATGCGCGCCGCGCGCTCGAAGCCGTAGAGCAGCATGAAGGCCTCCGCGACCGTGCGGCCGAGGGTGAGGATGCCGTGGTTGCGCATCAGCATCACCGGATGGGCGCCGAAGTCGCGCACGAGGCGCGCCTGCTCGTCGAGGTCGATGGCGACGCCCTCGTAGTCGTGGAAGGCCTGGCGCTGGTAGAAGCGCATCGCGAACTGCGACAGCGGCAGCAGGCCCGAAAGCTGGGCCGAGACCGCGATGGTCGCGTCGGAGTGGGTGTGCAGCACGCAGGCGGCGTCCTCGCGCCCCTGGTGGATGGCGCCGTGGATCACGAAGGCCGCCACGTTGACCTCGTGCGGCGAGGGCTCGGCCTTACGTCCCTGCAGGTCGATCTTGACCAAGCTGGAGGCCGTGATCTCCTCGAACATCAGGCCGTAGGGATTGATCAGGAACTGGTCATGGTGCCCGGGCACGCGCAGCGAGATGTGGTTGTAGATCATGTCGTCCAGCCCGAGCTGCGCGACCAGCCGGTAGCAGGCGGCGAGGTCGACGCGGGCCTTCCATTCGCTGTCGGCGATGTGCGACGGCTTCATTCGCTTTCCTTGCGGGCGGGTTCGTTGGCGAGTTCGACCAGCAGGTCGGCCAGCACGCGCGCGCCGGCGGCGAGGTCGCCGGGCTCGGCCGATTCGGCTTCGTTGTGCGTGATCCCCAGGTGGCAGGGCACGAAGATCATGGCGGAGGGCGCGATCGGATGCAGGTAGCGCGCATCGTGGCCCGCCGCCGAAGGCAGGTCGAGGCTCGGGATGTCGAGTCGACCGGCGATGCTGCGGATGCGGTCGCGCAAGGCGGTCGGGAATTCCAGCGAGTCGGCGGCCGAGAGCCGCGTGACGACGACCTCGCAAGGTCCCTGGACCGCGCGGCAGATGGGCTCGATGCGGGCGCTCATCGCGCGCAGCCGGTCCGACCGCGGATGCCGCAGGTCGATCGAGAACACGACCTTGCCGGCCACCACAGATGGCGCATTGGGAAAGACCTCGAAGCGGCCCACGGTGAACTTGGTGATGTCCTCGGCGTCGTGGAATTCCGCCGCCAGCGCCTGCACCATCGCGGTGGCGGCGATCAGCGCGTCCTTGCGCTCGCGCCGCTCGGAAGTGCCGGCGTGCGAAGGCTCGCCGAGCACCTCGACCCGGAAGGTGTGCTTGCCCTGGATGCCGCTCACCACGCCGACCGGGATGCCTTCGCGCTCCAGCACCGGACCCTGCTCGATGTGCGCCTCGACGTAGGCATGCACCGGGCCGCCGAGCGCGCGCAGCGGCACCTGCGCCATGGCGATGTCGCATTGCGCGAGCGCATCGGCGACGCTGACGCCGGCGGCATCGCGCACCGACACGGTCTCTTCCTCGGTGCGGGCGCCGGCGAAGACGGCCGAGCCCATCATGCCGGGCGCGAAGCGCGAGCCTTCCTCGTTCATCCAGGCCACGACCTCGATCGGATGCCGGTGCGCGACGCCGCGCTCGATGATCGCCTGCACCGCCTCGAAGGCGGCCAGCACGCCGTAGACGCCGTCGAAGCGGCCGCCCGTGGGCTGGCTGTCGAGGTGCGAACCGGAGAGCACGGGCGCTGCGTCCGGGTCGGTGCCGGGCAGGCGAAGGAACAGGTTGCCGATGCGGTCGCGCGAGGCAGCGAGGCCCAGCGCTTCGCCCCAGCGGACCAGTTCGGCCTGGGCCACGAAGTCTTCCGCCGAGAGCGCCTGGCGGTTCACGCCGCCGGCGGCGGTGGCGCCGAAGCGCGCCATCGCCATGTGACGCTCCCAGAGCCGCGCTTCGTCGATGGCTGCGGCAGCGCCGGTGGATGCAGTCGTCGCGCTCATGACGTCTTCATGATCTCGGCGGGCATCGAGCGCGGATCGCGCGGCAGGTACCTGCCTTGCTCGACGGTGGCCAGGAAGTCGGAGACGAACTGGTTGAACAGCGCCGGTTCGTCGATGTTGAGCGTGTGGCCGGTCTTCGGCAGCACCAGCAGGCCGCTGGCGGGAATCGTCTTCTTGAGGAAGATGCCGGGCTGCAGGCAGTGATCGTCCTCGTCGCCGACGACGATCAGCGTGGGCACGGTCATCGCCTTCAATTCGGCCTCGAGGTCGTAGATCGACGGCCGGCGCGCCTGCACGCCCTGCATCGTGCGGGCCGAGCCGACCGCGGAGTGCTCGGACAGCTGCGTGGCGAATTCCTGCCAGCCGCGCGGGTCCTTCAGCTGGAACACGATGCGCGAGGCCGCGGTCGAATAGATCTTGGCGAACTCGACCGAACCGAGCGCCTCGAACTTGCGCGCCACCTCGAGCGACACGTCGCGAAAGTAGGCCTCCAGCGCCTTCTCCGCGCCGTAGCCCGCACCGGCCACCACCAGCGAGCGCGCGCGTTGCGGATAGCGCAGGCCGAAGTGCAGGGTCGCGAAGCCGCCCATCGACAGGCCCACGACGTGCGCCGACTCGATGCCGAGACCGTCGAGCACGTCGGCGATGTCGTCGGTCGCGATCTGCTGCGAATAGCGCTCGACGTCGTCCGGCACGTCGGACGGCAGGAAGCCGCGCGCGCTGAACGTGATGCAGCGGTAGCGGCGGGTGAAGTGGCGCATCTGCGGTTCCCAGCTGCGCCAGTCGCCGCCGAACTCGTGCACGAAGATGATCGGAGTGCCGCTGCCGGCCTCCTCGTAGTGAAGGCGGATGCCGTCGCGGGTCTGGATGGTGGGCATGGGATGCTCGAGAAATCAGAAGAGGGACGTGGAGGGCGCGAGATGGCGGGCCTTGTCGACCATCGCCGGCAGCAGCTCGCAGAAGCGCGCGACCCAGTGCTCGGGCACCGAGAGGCTGACCTTCACGAAGCGGTCGCCGAAGGTCTTCGTGTGGTAGGTGCCCTGGCGGATCATGATGTTCTCGGGCTGGTAGGCGGCGACCAGCGCCTCCGGCTTGATGCCGGCGTCGACCGTCTCGATCACCAGCAGGTTGGCATGCGACGGATACACCGGGATGTGCAGGCCCGGCACCGCCGCCACCGCGTCGAACACCGCCTTCTGGTTGGCGCGCAGCCGCCGGAGCACTTCGGGAAACCATTCCGCCTTGGACTTGAGGCCCGCGATCGCGGCGCGCTGCGACAGCACGTTGCTGCCCAGGTTGTTGGGCGGCGCACTGGCGAAGCGCTCGATGATCTCGGGCCGCGCCAGCACCGCGCCCAGGCGCATGCCCGCGAGCCCGAGCCACTTCGAGAAGCTGTAGATGACGATCGCCTTTTCCGGGTAGTGGAGGAAGGCGGGCGAGAAGCCCTCGGCGAACTGCGAGTAGGTCGCGTCGTGGATCAGGTAGGCGCCGACCGAGCGCGCGATCTCGGTGAAGGCGCGGATCTCGTCGGCCGTGTGGCAGGTGCCGAGCGGGTTGTTCGGGTCGACGAGGTAGATCACGCGGGTCTTCTCGTTGACCGCGGCGGCGAGCTGCGCGGGCGTCAGCTTGTAGTCCTGCGCGGCGTCGTAGATCGGCAGCTCGACCACGCGGGCGCCGGCCTTGCGCGCGAAGTGCATCGGCCAGGCCCAGCTCGGGTCGGTGGTGAGGAACTCGGTGCCGGGCTCGCAGAGGTTGCTGCAGACGTTGTAGAGCGCCTCGACCGCGCCGTCGGTGACGAACACCGACGCATCCGGGATGCCGGCGTCGGCGGCGATCAGCGTGCGCAGTTCCTCGAAGCCTGCCGGTGGCGCATAGGCGTGGTAGCTGCCTTCGCGCAGCGCATCGACCACGGCCTCGATGACGCTGGGATGCGGGTCGAAGTGGTTGGTGTTCTGGCCGAGCCACATCAGGCCGGGCGTGTTGCAGAGGCGGTCGAAGTAGGCGTTGCGCTCTTCGAAGGCGAATCGGGCGGGTGTGTTCATGTCAACGAAACGCGCAAGAGACATGCCATGCAAAAGCGCCGTGCGAAATCGCCTCGGGCCCCGATGCTGTGCGCATCGCGACGGCAAACGGTGCACACGCACGGCATTGGCGCATGCAAAAACAGATGGTTTGCATATTCACTCGACTTCGATCGGCGCGATCGTGGCGTACATGCGGTCGATGTAGAGCAGCCCGGCGCCCCGGCTTTCGGCCACCGCGATCGCCTGCACCTCGCACACCAGCACGTCGTGCGTGCCCACGGTCCATTGCGAGGCGATGCGGCAGTCGAAGGCGACGCGGGCATCCGGAAGCACGGGTGCGCCGGTCGCCAGGCACTGCCACTCGGCGGCGGCCTCGCGCTCCAGCGTCGGCGTCTTGCCGCCGAAGAGCGCCGCGAGGCCCTGGTGCGCAAGGTCGAGCGTGTTGACGCACAGCACGCGATTGGCCGCCACGGCCGCATAGGCGGACGAGGCGCGCTGGATGCACACCAGCAGCGTGGGCGGTGAATCCGTGACGCTGCACACGGCAGTGGCCGCGAAGCCCCCGAAACCGCCGGGTCCGTTCGTCGTGACGAGATTGACCGCCGCGCCGAGGCGCGACATGGCGCCGCGAAAGGCAATGGCATCGAGTGGAGCGTTGGATGTGTGCATGGGATGTGTTCCTGTGCCGATCGCAGCGCAAGTGATGTGCCAAGTCCCGCTGGCACGCTAACTGCTTGATGGTGATTGCATGCAAACACGCTGCGCATGCATCCGAACCATCCGTCACTTCGAATCCACATGAGAAAAAAAATCGAACCCGGTGCGAGCGAGAAGGCCTCCGTCGTCGCGGTGAAGCCACCCAAGGCGCCGAAGGCGCCGAGAGAGAAGGCATCCACGCTGGCCGAGGAAGTCCAGGAGACATTGGCCGACCTCATCGTGAGCGGTGCGCTCAAGCCCGGCGCGCGGCTGGACGAGGCCGCGCTGGCGGCGCGCTTCCAGATCTCGCGCACGCCGTTGCGAGAGGCCTTCAAGGGCCTGGCCGGCAGCGGCCTGGTCGAGATGCGCGGGCAGCGCGGTGCCTTCGTCGCCGTCATCTCGCTGCCGGTGCTGATCGAGATGTTCCAGATCATGTCGGTGATGGAGGGCCTGTGCGCCAAGCATGCGGCGCGTCGCGCCACCGCGGTGCAGCGCGCCCAGCTGCGCGAGATCCACGACCGGCTGACCGAGGTGCTCTCCAGCGACCACGAGCAGTTCTATGAAGTGAACCGCGAGTTCCACGACGCGCTCTACGCGGCGTCCAACACCACCTACCTGGCCGAGCAGACGCGGGCGCTGCGCCGGCGGGTGTCCATCTACCGCCGCCACGTGACCTTCCAGCCCGGTCGCATGGCGGCCACCATCGGCGAGCACCTGGCCATCATCGACGCGATCGAGCGCTTCGACGCCGAGGCCGCCTTCGCCACCGCCGCCGATCACGTCAACCTGCTGCAGGACGACATGGTCGACCTGATCGCCGCCATCTCCGCCAATCACTCCGACAACACCTGAACCTCACTCCCATGCTCATCACCGAACTCAAAGGCAAGACCGTCCTCATCACCGGCGCATCCAAGGGCATCGGCCTGGCCGCCGCGCACGTCTTCGCGAAGTCCGGCTGCCATCTGCACCTCGCGGCCCGCGACGGTGCCGCGCTCGCCGTGGCGCAGGCCGAGATCGTCTCGACGCACGACGTGCAGGTCACGATCCACCCCATGGACCTCGCCGCGCCCGGCGCGATGAAGACGCTGGCCGACAACGTCGGCACGGTCGACATCCTGATCAACAACGCGGGCGACATTCCTTCCGGCCCGCTCGAGTCGCTGGACTTCGACGCGGTGCGGCGCGGCTTCTCGCTCAAGGTGCTCGGCTACATGGAACTCACGCAGTACATGTACCAGCGCATGAAGGAAGCGGGCGGCGGCGTGATCGTCAACGACATCGGCAACTCCGGCGAGAACTGGGACGCCAACTACATCGCCGGCTCCACCGGCAACGCCGCGGTGATGGCCTTCACCCGCGCGCTCGGCGGCGTCAGCCTGGACGACAACATCCGCGTGGTGGGCGTCAACCCGGGCCCGGTCGCCACCGACCGCATGGTCAAGCTGATGAAGCGCCGCGCCGTCGACATGTACGGCGACGAAGGCCGCTGGCAGGAACTCTTCATCCAGTACCCGGGCGGCCGGCCGGCGGAGGCGCTCGAGGTGGCGGAGCTGATGCTCTTCCTGGCCTCGCCGAGCGCGGCCTACATCACCGGCACCGTCATCACCATCGACGGCGGGATCGCGTCGCGCGGCTCGATCATCAAGACGTCGAAGAAGGCCATCGAGGCGATGGCGGCCCTGACGGCCGCCACGGCTCCGGCGGCCAAGTCCGCTGCGACTGCATGAGGGCCGGCATCGTGAAGCCCGATTTCGCCGCCGCTGCCGCCATGCCCGCCTTCACGAAGGCGGACACGGTCGGCGAGCCCCTGCTCGAGCTTCGCGGCATCCGCAAGACCTTCGGCGCGGTCACCGCGCTCGACGGCCTCGACGTGGCGGTGCATCCCGGCGAGCTGGTGACCGTGGTCGGCCCGAGCGGCTGCGGCAAGAGCACCCTCTTCAACATCGTCGCCGGGCTGGAGGAGCCGGACGTCGGCGGCACCATCCGCTACGCCGGCCGCTCGGTGCTGGCGACCGACCTGCTCGGGCAGGTGTCCTTCATGCCGCAGCGCGACCTGCTGCTGCCGTGGCGCACGGTGGTCGACAACGCGATCCTCGCGATCGAGGTCGAGGGCACGCCGCGCAAGGAAGCGCGCGCGCAGGCGATGGCCATGCTGCCGCAGTTCGGCCTCGCGGGTT
Source organism: Xenophilus sp. L33 (assembly GCF_009765735.1). Taxonomy (GTDB): domain Bacteria; phylum Pseudomonadota; class Gammaproteobacteria; order Burkholderiales; family Burkholderiaceae_C; genus Variovorax. The sequence goes on along the minus strand of NZ_LMUW01000032.1, from coordinate 20,798 downwards.
TCGAAAACCAGTATCCGCAGCAGCTGTCCGGCGGCATGCGCCAGCGCGTGGCGCTGATGCGCACCTTCCTCTTCAAGCGCGACCTGATGCTGCTCGACGAGCCCTTCGGCGCCCTGGACGCACTCACGCGCACCCTGATGCAGCGCTGGCTGCTCGACGTCTGGGAGCAGCACAAGCGCACCGTGCTCTTCATCACGCACGACGTCGACGAGGCGATCTTCCTCGGCGACCGGGTGCTCGCCATGTCGGCGCGCCCGGGCAAGGTCAAGCTGGCGCTGGACGTCAAGCTGGAGCGCCCGCGCCGCCACGACCTGGTGACCGACCCGGCGTTCATCGGCTTGAAGCGCCAGCTGCTCGACGCGATCGAGGAAGAGAGCCTCAAGTCCTTCGACCTGCAGAAGGCGCCTTCCTGATGAGCGCCCAGGTCTTTTCCGCCGCCACGCCGCCGCGACTGCCGTCGATGCCCGGCCGCGTGACCCGCCTGTTGTCCGTGCTGGCGTGGCTGGTCGCCGTCGCCGCGGCCTGGGAGCTGCTGGTGATGCTGCTGCACGTGCGGCCCAGCACGCTGCCGCGGCCGAGCGCGATCCTGCAGGCGGTCGCGAGCACGCCGCAGCCCTACGTCGACGGCTTCCTGCGCACCTTCGCCGAAGCCGCCACCGGCTTCCTCGCGGGCGCGGTGGTGGGCGTCGCGATCGCGATGGCCTTCTCGCGCAACGAAGTGCTCAAGGACATGGTCTTCCCGCTCTTCATCGTGTCGCAGACCATTCCGGTGATCGCCTTCGGCGCGCTGGTCGTGCTCTGGTTCGGCAACACCTTGCTGGCCAAGGCGGTGATCGCCTTCTACGTCACCTTCTTCCCGGTGACCATCAACACGCTGGCGGGATTGAAGTCGGTCGACCCGCGGCAGATGCAGCTGCTGCGCAGCTTCGGCGCGACCGGCCGCAAGCTGTTCTGGTCGCTGCAGTTGCCGGCGGCGCTGCCGCAGATCTTCGTCGCGCTGCGGCTGGGCGCCTCGCTGAGCCTGGTCGGCGCCATCGTCGGCGAATGGTTCGGCGACACCACCGGCCTCGGCGTGCTGCTGCTGCAGGCGATGTACAACGAGAACAGCGTCGGCCTCTGGGCCGCGCTGCTGGCCTGCGCGCTGCTCGGCACGCTGTGCTATGCCGCGGTGGCCTGGGTCGAGCGCCGTGTCGTCTTCTGGGGGAGCGAGCAATGAGCGCCGTCATCGGCACCGGTAGCGGTGCCTCCCGCAAGCGCTGGATGCCATCCGTCGCGGCGCAGCGCGGGCTGCTCGGCGCCATCCTGCTGCTCGCCCTGTGGGAAGGCGTGGCGCGCGGCTTCGACCTGCCGGCCTACACGCTGCCGACGGTCTCGTCGATCCTGGCGCGGGTCGCCGCGCAGCGTCAGGCGCTGGCCGGCGCCGCCGTCGTGACGCTGTTCGAGGCGGTCGCGGGCTACCTGCTCGGCGCCTCGATCGGCATCGCCCTGGCGGTGCTGGTGGTGCTGCAGCCGCGCACGCGCCGCGTCGTGCTGCCGGTGGCGACCGCCTTCAATTCGGTGCCGGTGATCGCCTGGTCGCCGCTCATCCTCCTGTGGTTCGGCATGGGCATGTCGTCGAAGGTCGTGATGGTGGCGCTGGCGATCAGCTTCACCTTGTTCCTGAGCGCGCTGGCCGGCATGGACCGGGTGGACCGCAAGGTGGTCGACCTGATGCGCAGCTTCGGCGCCGGCGGCGGCTCGATCTTCTGGCGCATCCGGGTGCCGGCAGCGCTGCCGCTCACCTTCGCGGGCCTCAGGGTGGCGACCGCGCGCAGCGTGCTGATCGCCGTGGTGACCGAGATGCTCGGCGCCAACGCGGGCCTCGGCCAGCTCATCTACCAGGCGGTGGTGCAGATCGACTTCGTGCAGGTCTGGTCCGCCGTGCTGGTGGCCTCGGCGGCCAGCCTCTTCTTCTTCGGCCTCGTCTCCTACGCCGAGCGCCGCCTGATCTTCTGGAACTGAACCCTTGCCTTCGATGAACCGACACATGCACCTGGGCCTCTTCCTGCTCGGGACCGGCAGCCACACCTCCGGCTGGCGCTATCCCGGCGCGGTCAAAAGCTTCCTCGACATGCCGGCGCTGCGCCGCATCGCCGAGACCGCCGAGCGCGGCCTCTTCGACCTGATCTTCCTGGGCGACAACCTCAACGCCGACTTCGGCTCGCATCCGTCGTACACGCTGCGCTACGAGCCGCTGACCCTGCTGGCCGCGCTCTCGACCTGCACCACGCACATCGGCCTCGGCGCGACGATGTCGACCACCTACAGCGATCCGTTCACGGTGGCGCGCCTCTTCGCCTCGCTCGACCACATGAGCGGCGGCCGCGCGGCCTGGAACGCGGTGACCACCTCGCACGCCGGCGCCGCCGCGAACTTCGGCACGGTGCATCCCGACCATGCGCGGCGCTACGAGATGGCCGGCGAGTTCGTCGACGTCGTCAAGGCGCTGTGGGACGGCTGGGACGACGACGCCTTCGTCGCCGATCTCGAGACCGGCACCTACGTCGACACCCGCAAGGTGCATCCGATCGACCACGAGGGCAGCTTCTTCAAGGTCAAGGGCCCGCTCAACATCAGCCGCACGCCGCAGGGCCGCCCGATCGTGCTGCAGGCCGGCGGCTCCGAGCCCGGCACCGACCTGGCCGCGCGCACGGCCGACGTCGTGTTCTCGGTGGTGCAGGACATCGACGAGGCGCGCGCCGCCTATGCGGTACTGAAGAACAAGCTGGTCCGCCACGGCCGCCGCCCGGAAGACGTCTCGGTACTGCCGGGCGTGATGCCGGTGGTCGGCCGGACGGACGCCGAAGCCCGCGCCAGGCTCAACACGCTGCAGGGCTTCATCGGCACCGGCAATGCGCTGGGCGTGCTGTCGGAGCGCTTCGGCGTCGACCTTTCCCGCTACGACCTGGATGCGCCGGTGCCGGAGTTGCCGCCCTCCGACGCCTACCAGGCCTTCACCCGCGTGCTGCTGTCGAAGGCCCGGCGCGAGGGCATGACGCTGCGCGACCTGTACAGCCTCACCGCCGCGGCGCGCGGTCACTGGGTGCTGTGCGGTTCGCCCGAGACCATCGCCGACACGCTGGAGGACTGGTTCAGCACCGGCGCCGCCGACGGCTTCAACGTCATGCCGCCGTACTTCCACGAAGGCTTCGACGACTTCGTCGACCTGGTCGTCCCGATCCTGCAGCGCCGCGGCCTGTTCCGCACCGCCTACGAAGGTCCGATGCTGCGCGACCAGTTCGGGCTGGACCGGCCGGCCGATCGCGCCACCGCTTAGCCCGTTCCGCTTTTCGATTTTTCATCCATCCACAGGAGTGAGCATGTTCAAGAATTTCCTCAGGCGATGCGTCATCGCCGCCGTCGCCGTCACCGCCGGCGCGGTGATGAGTGTCCAGGCGGCAGACCTGACCAAGGTGTCGCTGCGCCTCAAGTGGCTGCCGCAGGCCGGCTACGCCGGCTTCTACGTGGCGCAGGCCAAGGGCTACTACAAGGACGAGGGCATCGACCTCACGATCAACCCCGGCGGCCCCAACCTGCTGGCCGAGAACCTGGTGGCCTCGGGCGCCGACACCTTCGGCCTCGGCGGCGGCATCGAGTCGATCCTGGCCGCGCGCGACAAGAACCTGCCGCTGGTGGCCATCGGCATGACGCACCAGATCACGCCCTTCGTCTTCGTCGCCAAGAAGGACGGCCCGGTGAAGACCATCGAGGACTTCCGCGGCAAGAAGGCGACCGCCTGGTTCACCGGCTCGCAACTGGTGCTGTACGGGATGCTCGCCAACAAGCACATCTCGCCGACCGAGCTGAGCATCACGCCGCAGCAGGTGAGCGTCACGCCCTTCGTCGACGGCGAGACCGACATCGCCGCGGCCACCCGCTACAACGAGCTGCTGACCATCGAGAGCCGCGTCGGCGGCGCCGACAAGCTGCGCATCTTCGTGCCCGAGGACTACGGCATCAGCTTCCCGCGCGACGTGCTGATCGTCTCGGAGAAGACCGCCAAGGAGAAGCCGGAACTGGTCAAGGCCTTCCTGCGCGCGACCATCAAGGGCTGGCAGGAGGTGGCCCGCGATCCGAACGGCGCGGTCGACACGATGCTCAAGGTCGCGCCGACGCTGGAGCGACCGCACCAGGAGAAGGCCCTGAAGGAAGCCCTGCGCCTGATGACGGCCGGAACCGCGCCCAAGGACGGCATCTTCTACATGGACCTGCCGACCTACAAGAAGGACCAGGACATCCTGATCGAGGCCAAGGTGCTCGAGAAGCCGGTCGACTTCGACAAGGCCTTCGACAGCTCCTTCCTCAACGCGATCCCGCTGGCCGGCCGCAAGCTGTCGGTGGACTGATGCCGATGACCACCGTTCCCGTCATCGACGTCCGGCCATTCCTCGAAGGCGGCGCCGCCGACAAGCGGCGGGTCGCCACGCAGATCCGCGACGCCTGCGAGCAGATCGGCTTCTTCACCATCGTCGGCCACGGCGTGCCGATGGCCTCGTACGAGGCGATGCGCGCCAAGGCGCTGGAATTCTTCGCGCTGCCGGAAGACCTGCGCATGAAGAGCGCCCAGCCGGCCTCGAAGGTGAGCCGCGGCTATTCGGCGCAGGCCAGCCGCGCGCTCGCCTATTCGATGGGCGACGCCACGCCGCCGGACCTGCAGCAGAGCTACGCCATGGGGCCGATCGAGGCTGCGCCGGCCTACATCGCCGGCACCGAGGCGGCCACGCGCTTCTTCATGCCCAACTACTGGCCGGCCGCGCCGGAAGGCTTCCAGGCGGCCTTCGAGGACTACTACGGCCGCGCCAATGCATTGGCCGGCGAGGTGCTGCGCATGTTCGCCGTGGCGCTCGACCTCGACGAACGCTACTTCGACGACAAGATCGACCAGCACACCAGCACGATGCGGGCGCTGCTCTATCCGGCGCAATCGACGCCGCCGCTGGAAGGGCAGCTGCGCGCCGGCGCGCACACCGACTACGGTGCGCTGACCATCCTGCGCGGCGACGACGTGCCCGGCGGCCTGCAGGTGCGGCTGCGCAGCGGCGAGTGGATCGACGTGCATCCGGCGCCGGACAGCTTCGTGTGCAACATCGGCGACCTGATGATGCGCTGGACCAACGACCGCTGGCTCTCCAACGTGCACCGGGTGGCCAACCCGCCGCCGGCGCACGCGGGCACGCCGCGCTTCTCGGTCGCCTTCTTCCACAACCCGAACTTCGACGCCGAGATCCGCTGCATCGACCCGAGCGCGCCGACCAAGTACGAGCCGATGCCCTTCGGCGAGCTGTTCCTCGGCAAGCACCTGAAGACGCAGAACATGACGAAGTCGGAGGCCGCCTGAGCGCCATGGCCGTGATCTCGCACATCAACCTGTTCTGCCAGGACATGGCGGCGCAGGCCGGCTTCTACCAGCGGGTGTTCGGCTTCGCGGAGGTCGAGAGCTATCGCTCGCCGATCTTCCGGCTGCTCGCGGCCGGCGCGGTCAATCTCGGCTTCAATGCGCCGGACGCGCATGCGCTGCTGTCGGTGCCGGCGTCGACCCACAGCGAAGGCGCACGCTTCATGCTGAACTTCGAGCTCGGCTCCGACGGCGAGGTGTGCGCGCTGGCGCAGGCCGCGGTGGAGGAGGGCGCCGAGCTGGTGAAGGCGCCCTACCTCACCTACTACCAGCGCTTCCAGGCGGTGCTGCGGGATCCGGAGGGCAACGTGTTCCGGCTCAACTTCAGCCATCCGGTGACGGCCTCGCGCTGAATATCCCGCGGTGGCGCGAGTGGGAAAATGCGCCGATGAAAAGAAGAACCGCGCTCCTGGGACTCTCGCTCGCGGCCGTCTGGGCAAGGGCTTCGGCCGACGCGTACCCCGACAGGCCCATCAAGCTCATCGTTCCGTTTCCTCCCGGGCAGGCGACCGACCTCTTCGCCCGGATCCTCGCCGAGCGCCTGACGCAGGCGCTCGGGCAACCGGTCATCGTCGACAACCGCGCCGGCGCCGGCGGCTCGATCGGCGTCGAGGCCGTGGTGCGCGCGGCACCCGATGGCTACACGCTGCTGCTCGGCGCCAGCGCGATGGCCATCAACCAGACGCTCTACAAGAACCTGCGCTTCGACATCCGCAAGGACCTGGCGCCGGTGACGACGGCGTTCAGCGTGCCGCTGGTCGTGCTGGCCACGCCGCAGTCCGGCATCCGGTCGCTGGCGGACCTGATCGCGCAGGCCAAGGCCGATCCGGGCAAGCTCAGCTACGCCAGCCCGGGCATCGGCGGGTCGCAGCATCTCGCGATGGAAATGATCCGGGCCCAGGCGGGCATCTCCATCCAGCATGTGGCCTACAAGGGCAGCGGTCCCGCGCAGACCGACTTCCTGGGCAACCAGCTGCCGTTGATGATCGACTCGGTCACCTCGGCCCTTCCGAACATCAAGGCCGGCACCGCGGTGCCTCTCGCGGTCACCTCGGCCAAGCGCATTCCTCAACTGCCGCAGGTGCCGACGGTGGCCGAATCCGGCCTGCCGGGCTACGAAGCGATCGGCTGGGCCGCCTTGTGGGCGCCCAAGGGCACGCCGGGCGACATTCTCGACCGGCTCGACGCGGCAGTGCGCGCCGCACTCGACACGCCCGAGGTGCGCAAGTGGCTGGAGACCAACGGCGCGCAGCCGATTCCACGCTCCCGCGCGGAGACCGCCGACTTCGTTTCATCGGAGGTCGACAAGTGGGGCAGGGCGGTCAAGGATTCCGGAGCGACGGTCGAATAGGCGCGGAGCGCCCAGCCGTCAACCCGAACACGCGCGCGCCTCTGCTGCACGCTGCGCGTCGTTCGCCGCCGCCATCGGCAGCGCATCGCTCCCGACCGCCTGCAGCCGCAGCCGCTGGGCATCCTGCGGCAGCAGCATGCGGCGCAGTTGCTCGCGGGCGATCGCCTTGTTCACGACGCAGAGGTAGCCGCGCAGGTCGCCGTAGCGCTCTTCGAGCGAGGGCCGCGGGTCGTGGCGGGCGGTGCGCTCGGCCGCGGTCCTGGCGAAGGGGAGGTAGCCACCGGCCAGTCCGCCGCCGCAGGGCTGGCCCTTGAAGAAGCCGCCGGCGGTCGTGTTCCATCCGGTGTAGGTGCCGAGCGGCGCCTGCTGCAGCACCGAGGGGATGCCCGCGGTCTCGTTGCCGTCGGCGTTCACGCGCGGCATCAGCGCCGGCTGGATGCGCCGGATCGCGGGCGGCTGCTTCGAGATGACGCCCCTGAAGTCCGCGTAGTCGAGCTCCGGCCCGAAGTCGTAGTCGAAGAGGCCGATCGCGAGACCGGTCGGCGGCGTCGAATCCGGGATCGCGGGGTAGCCCATCGATGCCGCGTCGTTGGCTGCCAGGTCATGGTGGCGCAGAGTCGGGTAGACGCTCGGCGGCGGTTCCTTGCCGTGCAGCACCCAGTCGGCGAGGGCGATCTGCAGTGCGTTCATCTGCTCGGTTTCGGGGTTCGGGTTCTTCGCGAGCGTGCATCCGGGACTGGCGACCGGTGCCGGGTCGAAGCCGCCCTCGAGGTCGCCGCCGTGGGTGGTGCCCGGGAAGTAGTAGCGGCGCACGTTGGCCGGCAGCGGCAGGTCGGCGCGGCTGTCGGTGCCGGTGAGCGCGACCGTCATCAGCCGCGCATTGAATTCGGTGGCGCCGAAGGTCTCGAAGATCTTCGGGCAGGTGTGGCTCGCCGTGCAGCGGTCGAGCAGGCTGCTCGTCGCGCGGCCGCGCACCGCATCGGTATAGCGGGTCCACCACAAGGTGCCTTCGCCGCCGGGCTCGTAGAGCGTGCCGGAGCCGCTCGGCAGGCCGAACCGCACGTTCACCGAGGTCAGCCGGCCGGCGATGTGCGGGTTGGCGCCGTCGAAGACGATGCGGTGCGACTCGTCCTCGTTGAAGCCCTGCAGCAGGAAGGTCTTGAGCGCATTGCCCGATTGCGAGATGCCTTGCGCGACCGCATGGTGGATCCGGCCGGCCACCGGGTTCGGCGTGCCCTGGCTGTCGGCCGTCTCGTAGCGGAAGAACGAGACCACGTCGCGCAGCGCGGCCAGGCCGGTGCCGAGCACGATCGGGTCCTTGACGTCGTAGACCAGTTCGTAGAGGTAGGCCGGATCGAAGGGCTGCCTCAGGCAGAGCATCCGGGGGTTCGGCGTGCCGGGAAACGGCAGCTTGCCGCAGTCGGCGAAGGCCCAGTCGTCGGCCGGCACCTCGCGCACCGGACCCAGCACGCCGGAGCGGGCTTCGGCGCCTTTCATCACCAGCCTGGCGCGGTGGGTGTCGAGCGAGGCCGCGTCGTAGGGGATCGCGTTGGCGAGCATCGCCAGCCGGGCAGTGTGGGTGTCCTTCAGGTTGACGATGCGCGCCAGCACGGGACCGGTGATCGCGCTGCCGTCGGGGTTCCTGGCGATCGGCGCCTGCACGGCCCAGTTCCTGTCGGTCTGCGGCAGGTCGGCCTGCCAGCCGCTGATCAGGGCCACGTGGCCGAACTGCTCGGGTCGCGTGGCGCCCTTGCCCGCCTCGACCGGTGCGCCGCGGTTCACCAGGTCGTACCAGAGCAGGCCCGAGGCCTTCGCCATGTCGGCCGGCTTCGTCAACGTGAAGCGCGAGACGTATTCGACGCGCCCGCGCGCGTTGCGCGGCGCGAACGTGATGTCGGTGATGCCCGCATCAAGCGGGTCCGAAGGGTCCAGTTCGCCGAAGGCGCGGCCGGTGATCGCCTCGTAGCGGCCGCCGTCGAGCGGCTCGGTCCTGTCGATCGCGATGCGGGTGACGCGGGCCTGTGCGACGAGCGCGGCAGAGAAGGCGAGGGCGCCGATGCAAAGGGCAATGGCGGTGTGCCGTGTCGGGCGTCGCATCACGGGGTTTTCCCGGGAAGCGGCCGCGAAGAAGGTTCCCAGACCGGGTCGCTGGTGGCGGCCAGCTGCTTGACGTTGTTCCACACCGGGCTGCCCGGGAGCGTCTTGCGGCCCTGCACCGCCGCGACCGCGAAGGCCACCGAGCGATCCTGCACCCGGTCGATTTCCTGCTGCGGCCAGGTGTCCATGCCGTGCGGGCCGCGCACCGCGACGATCTCCTTCAGGCCGTGCACGCGGTCGTAGGCGGCGATCGTGCCTTCGACGCTCTCGGCGCGGTCCCACAGGCCCTTGGCGAAGAAGACCGCCGGCCATTTGTCCATGCTCGCGAGCACCGCGGAGTTCGGGTAGAAGGCCACGTCGTTGTCCGCCGCCATGCCGCCGAGAAAGAGGTTGCGGTCGGCCAGGTCGCGCGCCTGCGGCAGGTAGCCCGCGCCGCTCACGAAGGACGAGAACAGGATCGCACCCTTGATGTTGGTGAAGCCGCGAGGGCCGGTGCAGGTCACGACCGGCAGGTCGTAGCTGCAGCCGCCCGCGTAGTTCTTGGTCATGGCCCAGCCGGTGGCCATGGTCCCGCGCGAGTAGCCGAGCAGCAGCAGCGGGATCTCGCGGGCCTTCATGCCGGCCATCAGGCGGCCGCCGGCGGCCGGGCCTTCGAGCAGCTCGCCGGCCGGCGTCAGCAGGCGCATGCCGCGGCCGCTCTCCATCTGGTCCAGCACCCGGAAGATGTCTTCGCTCTGCTCCAGCGTGTTGGTGTCGCTGAAGCCGCCGGAGATGCCTTCGCCGCGCCGGTCGTAGGCCAGCACGTCGAAGCCCGCGCGGTTCAGCGCGGCCAGCTGGTCGCGCCAGGCCCGCATGCCGATGCCTTCGGTGGTCTTGTTGGGGAAGCTGACCGGCGTGGCGATGCGCGTGGCCGGGTCGATGGTGATCGCGACGTCGCGCGGGTCCTGGATCGCGGTCAGCTGGCCGCCGCCACCGGCGCTCATGATCACCAGCGCGCGCCGCCGGCCGCCGTGGCCGTCGTCGACGCCGGCGCCTTCCACGTACCAGCCGCGCAGCTTGATGTCGCCGGGCATGTTCAGCTTGAGCCGTTCGAGCGGATCGCGCGGCACCGTGAACTCGACCACGCTCGTGCGGCCGTCGGCCTGGGCCACCGCCTCGCCGTACGGCGCCTTGGCGAAGAAGCCGGGCTTGCGGATCTGCCGAAGATCGACGTCGCCGTCCGAATCGATCTTGCCGACCGGATCGACCATGCCGGTGACGCGCGTGGCGCGCTCCTTGTTGGGGGGCAGCCAGCGCTGCATCTGGTCGTTGACGCGCTTGAAGCAGGCGGCGTCCGCCTTGCAGGCGGCCCAGCGCGCCTTGAGCTTCGCGTCGGTGAACTCGTCGACGTAGTAGTCGCCCTGGTAGCCCGCGGGCGGCTTGTTGGCCGTGACCAGCAACTGCACGCACTGCGTGCTGCCGTCGGGTTGGGCAAGAAGATAGCCGGGCAGCATCGCGTTGCGGTCGGTGCCGGCCCAGGCGGTGCAGTCGGTGGGTGGGGTGACGCGTGCGACCGGCGTCGTCGCGGGTGGTGTCGAGCAGGCGGCGAGGGATCCGAGGATCACCGTTGCAATGGCTGTTGCTGTCGCGAGCGCGCTTGCTTTCATTCGAGGCCTTGTTCTGTCGAAGGTCCGCGCGTTGTCTCCGTCGCGGATGGATGGCGAAGATGCGAGTTTAGGGAGTCCGGTCGTCAAAGGACTCCGCGCACCTTGCCCGTCGGCAGAGCTGCCTACATCGGCGCCTTCACGCTCCCGAACCCGTAGCGCGTCACGTAGTGCGACTCCGGACCGCCCTTCAGGTCGTTCTCTACCCGGATGACGAGTCCCGAACTCCTGCTGATCGAGACCTTCCCGTCGTTGCCGCCGTCCTCGCTGACTTCATGCGTCGCGTAATTGGCGACGGGCGTGCCGTCGATGACCGAATCGGCGAGTGGCGAGCAATTGAATTCCTTCGCCGCTTGCAGGTTCTCGCGCGAGTTCGCCAGCGCGTCCTGCGCCGACATCGGACTCTTGCGCCAGGCACCCTTGATCTGGATGTACATCGTGCCGCCGACCGTGATGCCGTTGACGTCGCTCCCGGCGCGGGTGGTCGTGGTGGTGTGATCCGCGAGAAGTGTCTTCTCCATGGCCTCCATGATCGGCTTGCAGGCCGGCGAGAGCGCGGCGCCGAAGGCCGCGGGCGACAGCAACGGGAGAAGCAGAAGGAAAGGGCGGTAAGAGCTCTTCATCGGCGCCAGTATGGGGACGCCTCGGAGGCCGTCAATATGACGGACGATGGGTATGCGTGATTCGCGCGCGCACCGGCCCGCTTGCGCGGGCGACTCCGCGGGCGCGACGTCCGAACCTAGCGCGCTGCCGCCAGCGCCGCCCAGAAATTGCATTGCTGGCAGGTCGGCTGCGTCGTCCCGTCCGACGGCAGCGCGAGATCCAGCATCGCGGGCGCTTGCGCGTCGGCGACTTCGGAGGCAAAGGTGGGGGTTTCGATCGATGTCGGCGACGACAAAGCGACGGCTGCGGCGGAACACGCACAGATCTTGACGAGGGTCAGCATGGCTTGTCTCCAGAATGACCACGCCTCTAAGCTACGCCTCTCCCGGACAGGGGGTTTGAGGGAGAACCCTGAACGATTCGGCCGCCGCAACAGCGCTTCGGTGTCGACGGTTCAATTCGCCATTTCCGAATTGCCGGCCACCGCTTGCTTCGCGGCGGCATCCGTGTCCGCGGACCTGGCCGATGGCGCCGCGCACTCCGTCTCCATCTTCGAGAAGTCGAGCCCTGTAAACCGACCTTCCTCACAGCCACCGAGAAGCAGGAGGACGAGCGCACACGCAGTCACTTTCATGGCCAACTCCTTGATTGCGATCATCGGATCGGACGTCCCGATGACATTGGACAGATAATTCCCGGGAGCCTTCGAAGCCCCCACTCGAACGTCGCGCTTCGGTGCAATTCGAATCGCGACGAGATGGTGCGCGACAACCACTGATTCAGTCCCTGAAGATTTCTGAAGGCCGCGGAGGAAATCGTTGACCCACGGCGACATCGCGCTCGGACCGTTCCGCCTCGATCTGGTGCGGCGTGCCCTGTTGCGTGACGAGATTCCGGTGCGCCTGGGCAGCCGTGCGATCGACCTGCTGTGCGCGCTGGCCGAGGCCAAGGGGGCGGTTGTCTCCAAGACAGCGCTCATCGAACGCGTCTGGCCCAGCGAGGTGGTCGAGGAAAACACGCTTCACGTCCACGTGTCGGCGCTCCGCAGGGCGCTGGCGGATGGGCTCGGCGGCGCGTCGCCGATCGTCACCGTGCAGGGTCGTGGCTATCGACTTGCGGCGGGCGAGGGGAGTGGCACCCACCCGTTGATCGGCGTCGAGCCCGTTGCGGAGATCGAACTGCCGGTCCGCGACCACCGCTCGATCGCCGTCCTTCCGTTCACGAACCTCAGCAACGATCCTGCCGAGGACTACTTCGTCGACGGCATGGTCGAGGAGATCATCACCGGCTTGTCGCGCATCCGTTGGCTCAGCGCCATTGCACGAAATTCCAGCATGGCCTTCCGGGGAAGGAATGTGCCGCTGCAGCGGATCGGCCGTGAACTGGGGGCGCGCTATCTCGTCGAAGGCATGGTGCGGCGAGGCGGCGATCGGGTGCGCATCTCGGTGCGGCTGGTCGATGCCGAATCCGGCGTTCAACTCTGGGCCGAGCGCTACGACCGCCAATACGGAGATCTGTTCGCACTGCAGGACGAGATCACCGTCACGGTGATCGGCGCGATCGAGCCCAGCCTGCGCAGAGCCGAGATGGAACGCGTGGCCCGCAAGCGGCCGGAGAGTCTCGATGCCTACGACCAGGTGCTTCGCGCGATGCCGCACGTCCATACCCATCTGGCCGCGGATGCTGACGTCGCGATTCCGTTCCTGCGCAACGCGCTCTCGCTCGACCCGCACTACGCGGCCGCACACGCTTCGCTCGCCCTGTGCTTTCATTCGCGATTCAGCCGCGGCGGCCTGCGCGAGGAAGATCGGCTCGCCGCGGTGTTCCATGCGCGCGCGTCCTTGCGCGACGGCGCGGACGATCCGAATTCGCTGGCCATGGCCGGCTTCGTGATTTCGCTGGACGAGCACGATCAGGCGACCGCGCACACCCTGTTCGATCGTGCGCTGGAGATCAGCGCGTCGGGTGTCTTCGCGCTGCGCTTCTCGGCACTCATCATGGCGTGGTCGGGTCGATCGGACATCGCGATGGAGCGTGCCGGGCGTGCAATCGAATTGAGTCCGTTCGATCCGCTGAATTTCGTGGCCTTCAACGCACTGGCCATTGCACGCTACTCATTGCAGGATTACGAAGCATCGCGCGATGCCGCATTGCAATCCGTGGCTTACAGCCCGAGCTTCAGCGTCTCGCGGGCCTTCCTGGCAGCAGCGCTTTGGCGGGTCGGCGCCGCGGCCGATGCCGCGCAGCACGCGCAGCAGGTTCGCGAGAGCGACCCGTCGTTTTCGGTGGATCGCTTCGGAGTGACGGTGGCGTTCGAGGCGCGGGTGTTCGCGCCCTACGCTACTCGGGGCCTACAATGAAAAAGTACACAATGCATCTTATGTTAAATATTGGAGCTTGCCTGTACTGACGTTGGGACATTGGGGTCGTGTGGCATTCGGCGAATTGACAACGAATGATCACGTATCGAGACTCGCGGCAAAACAACGACCCGAAACCATGCACATCGACATCATCCGAGACAAGTCCCTCTCCTCCAACGTCGGCGAATACGCACGCATGCTGCTCGACGGCGCGAGGATCTGCTTCACCTGCGAGCAGCCCTGGAACAACAACATTGCCAATGCGTCGTGCATTCCGGAAGGCGACTACCAGCTCCTGCCGTACAACTCCCCGGCGCACGGCCACACCTTCGTCTTTCACAACCCCGACCTGAACATCTACGGCACGCCGGACATGGTGCCGAACGGCGTCGCGGGCCGCAGCCTGTGCGAGATCCACTCCGCCAATTGGCCGTTTCAGTTGCGCGGCTGCGTCGCGGTCGGACAGCGGATCATGTCGATGCCGCCGCATGGCCTCGGCGTCAACGCCAGCACCGCGACTTTCGCCCTGCTGATGGGCAAGGTCGGCAAGGGTGCCGGGCTCACGGCAACGATCCGGAGCGAATGAGCCTTGCCGGGTTCCTCATCGGCTGGCTCGGCTACACGACCACCGTGGACAACCTGCGCCAGACATGCACGCACACCCGACTTTCCGGCACGGTCGTTAACCCGTGGCTAACACCTTCCTCATTTTTTTCATTTGATGCCGATTCGGCGCCTGTCAATAATGCGTCCTGTCCCTGCGGAACATCCGCGAGTCGCAATCGAACAGCCATTAACCTGAGAACGACGGGGCGACAACGTCCTGCGGAGACACCGATGAGTCCCTCGCTGAGCAGGAGACGCCTGGTGGCGGCCCTCGCGGCCGCGCCGGTCGCCCTGGCCGCGCCTGCGGTGGTGCGCGCCCAGAGCAGCAAGCCGCTGACCATCGTCCTCACCGTGCCGCCCGGCACCTCGTCCGACACGCTGGCGCGCATCATGGCCAAGAGCCTGCAAAAGCGCCTTCAACGCAACGTGCTGGTGGAAAGCAAGTCGGGTGCGGGCGGACTGGTGGCAGTGCAATACCTGCGGCAATTCGATGCCGACGGCTCTTACATCATGATGGCGCCCAATTCGGCCGTCTCCCTGCTTCCGCTGTTCATCAGCCGCCCGACCTTCGACGCGGAGAAGGACCTGCAGGCCATCGTCGAATGCGCGTCGGCGCCGATGGCGCTGACCGTCAATTCGGCGTCGGGCCACCACACGCTCGACGACTATTTCGGCGCGGTGCGCAAGGATTCGCAGCAAGGCTCGATCGGCGTGCCGAGTCCGGTCAGCATGAGCGCGCTGGTCATCTATCAACTGGGCAAGCAACTCAAGCTGCCATTGCAGTCGGTCGCCTATCGCGGCGGCGCGCCGCTGCTGGCCGACCTGATGGGCAACCAGATTCCCGCCAGCGGCTCGATCCTGCCCGACTACCTGGAGCAGCATCGCGCCGGCAAGCTGAAGATCCTGGCGCACGCGAGCGAGAAGCGCAGCGTGCTGGCGCCGGACATTCCGACGCTGGCCGAGGCCGGCTACCCCGGTTATGTCGCCGTCACTTCCTTCGGCCTCTACGGCAAGGCGGGCATTCCGAGCGGCGTCGCTGCCGAATACGCCGCCATCGCCACCGAGGCGCTGGGCACGCCGGAAGTCGTCGAATCGCTGCACAAGATGGGCCTCGTGCCCGTCGGCGGCACGCCGGAGCAGTTCCAGCGCGCGGTGGTCCGCGACCGCGAGCGCTGGGCGCCGATCATCAAGGAAACCGGTATCCGGATGGACGTATGAGCAACGACACGAACCCGCGGGACGACGACATCGAGCAACGGATCACCGCCATCGGCCTGACGCCCAAGGACACCGGCGGCATGCAATACCGCCATGTCGGCCGCTCCGGCCTGGTGGCCTCGGCCCTCGGCATCGGCTGCTTCGCGTTCGGTGGATTCGTCAAGCAGGACGAGGTCCAGTCCGTCGTCGACCATGCGCTGGAGCTGGGCATCAACTATTTCGACACGTCCAACAGCTACGGCATCGGCAAGTCGGAGACGGCGCTCGGCCTCGCGTTGAAGGGCGCCAAGCGCCAGCGCGCGTTGATCGCCACGAAGTTCGGCAACCGGATGGGCGACGGGCCCAACGACGTGGGGGCATCCCGCATCGCGATCGTGCGGGCCTGCGAGGAC
Organism: Xenophilus sp. L33; assembly: GCF_009765735.1. Taxonomy (GTDB): domain Bacteria; phylum Pseudomonadota; class Gammaproteobacteria; order Burkholderiales; family Burkholderiaceae_C; genus Variovorax. The sequence goes on along the minus strand of NZ_LMUW01000032.1, from coordinate 5,091 downwards.
AGCCTGCGGCGGCTCGGCTCCGACTACATCGACCTCTACCAACTGCATTGGCCCGACCGCGAGACGCCGATCGAGGAGACGCTGCGCGCGCTCGACGACCTGGTGCGTGCGGGCAAGGTCCGCTACATCGGCGCCTCGAACCTTTTCGAGTGGGAATTGTGCGAGGCGCACTTCACCGCCGAGAAGTACGGGCTCGGCTCGTTCATCTCCGCCCAGGATTTCTACAACCTGCTCTACCGCGACGCCGAGAAGCGGATGGAGGCTTTCTGCGTCAAGTACGGCGTCGGCATGACTTCGTACTTTCCGCTGGCCGGCGGCCTGCTCGCGGGCGCCTACGGCCGCAATGCGCTCGTGCCGGGCACGCGCCAGGCCAACAATCCGAACACGCCGGCCTGGCAGTCGGAGCGCAACTGGAAGGTGCAGGAGCAGCTGGCCGAATTCGCCCGGGCACGCGGCTGGACGCTGGCCCAGCTGTCGATCGCGTGGCTGCTCTCCCGCCCAGCCACCTTCACCGTGATCGCCGGTGCCGACAAGCCGCAGCATCTCACCGACAACATCCAGGCCCTGCAGATCCGCTTGAGTGTCGACGACCTGATCGAGATCGACCGCATCACGCTGGTCGACGAAGACCGCAGCGTGGCACCGGTCTACCGCACCCTTCGACCCGAGAAGGTGCACGAATTCGAGGCGATGCAGGCGACACGGGCCGGTGCGCAAAGCCGGGCCGCGCATTGAGATGTCGCGGCGCCGTCGCCTCTGCATCGCCCTGCCGCTGCTCTTCTCACCGTGGACGCTGCGAATCGCCGCGGCCGCGGACTTCCCGATCCCCGACAAGCCGATCCGCCTGATCGTCGGCTTCCCGCCCGGCGGCGGCACCGACCTGCAGGCGCGCGAACTGGGGCAGGCGCTGGCACGCCTGCTGGGTGCGACCGTCATCGTCGAGAACCGCCCGGGCGCGAGCACGACCATCGCCGCCATGGAAGTCGCTCGCTCCGCGCCGGACGGCCATGCGCTGCTCTACACGCCGTCGTCGACCTTGACGCAGGTGCCGCTGACCCTGTCGGCGGTGCGCTACGACCCGTTCAAGGACTTCACGCCGATCTCGATGGCCGCGGTCGGCCCGCTGGTGCTGGTGGTCCACGCCTCGGTGCCCGCGCAGAGCGTGAAAGAACTGGTCGCCTATGCCAAGGCGCAGCCGGGCCGGCTCAACTACGTGTCGCAAGGCGTCGGTACCTCCGCGCACATCTACGGCGATCTCTTCGCCCGGCAGACCGGCATCGACATCGTGCATGTGCCTTACAAGGGCGCCAACGACGTGGCGAGCGACTTCCTCGCGGGCCGCGTGCAGTTGCAGTTCGCCTCTTCGTCGGCGGCGGTGGCGCTGCAACGATCGGGCAAGGTGCGGCTGCTGGCGGTGGTCGCCCGCGAACGCAGCGCTCTCTTCCCCGACCTGCCGACCATGGGCGAGCAAGGCGTGCCGGGCATGGACATCGACAGCTGGATCGGCTGCTTCGGGCCCGCCGGCATGGCGCCCGGGACCGTCGATCGACTGAACAAGGCCATCGGCGAGGCGCTGCAGGCACCCACGCTGCGCAAGGATTTCGAACTGGGCGGCGTGGAGGCCCGCGGCTCGACGCCGCAGGCCCTGGCCGACACGCTCGGTGCGACCTACGGCCTCTGGAAGCAGATGCTGGCCCGGATCGGCTTCAAGAAGGAATGAGCCGGGCGGCCCACTAGACTTCGCCGCACCTTCACGACCCGGGCAGCACCGAATGAACCTCAGGCAAATGGAAGTCTTCCGCGCGGTGATGGTCGCCGGTGGGGTCAACAGCGCGGCCGAACTCCTGCACGTGTCCCCGCCCGCGATCAGCAAGACGCTCGCGCAGGCGAGCCGCAGCGCCGGGCTGGTGCTGTTCGAGCGGGTCAAGGGCCGGCTGGTGGCCACGCCGGAGGCGCATGCGCTCTACGCCGAGATCGATTCGCTCTGGCACGGCGTGGAAAAGGTTCGCGACGTGGCGCGCGACCTGGCGCATCCGACGGCCGGTGCCCTGCGCCTGGCGGTATCGGCCAGCCTGGCGCCGAGCGTCGTCTCGCGCACGATGATGAAGATGTACGAGCGCTTTCCGCGCCTGCAATGCCGGGTCCGCGTGGTGGCGCCCGACGTGGTGAGCGCTGCCTTGATCGACCACTCGTACGACCTGGGCGTGGCGCTGCTGCCGCACGACCATCCGAACATCGAGACGGTGCGCGACTACAAGTGCGGACTGGCGTGCGTCATGCGCGACGACCATCCGCTGGCCGCGAAGAAGCTGATACGGCCGGTCGACCTGGAGGGCCAGCGCGTCATCTCGTCGCCCGAGAACACGCCTTTCGGACAGGCGCTGCGGCGTGCCTTCGGCGCATCGGCCGCGCGCATGCACGGCGACATCGAGGTCACCAGCTCGACCACCGCCTGCTGGTTCGCGCAGGCCGGCACCGGCATCGCCGTGGTCGACCGGGTCGCCATCGCGGGCGAGCTGCTGGCGGGCCTCTCGGTGCGATCGTTCCAGTCGAACGAGAGGCTGCTGGTGAGGATCATGCGCGGCAAGTCACGCCCGATGTCGGTGGTGCAGCACGGCTTCGTCGAGATCTTCGACCAGGTGTGGCACGCGCTGAAGCTCGACGAGGTCAGCGCCAGTCGTCGACCCGCACGCTCTTGAGATAGCCGAAGTCGGTGCCGTACCAGTAGGCGTTCTTCTCGCCGCCGACCACCACCACCGCGATGGCCTTCGGGTCGGCAAAGCGCGGCACGGCGGAATCCTCCGGCTGCGCCAGGTAGGAGGCGAAGGGCTCGACGCCCTTGCGCGCCTGCGGCTCGACGTAGTTGATCACCAGCTGGTAGTCCCAGTAGGTCTTGTAGGGCAGCGTGGCGTTCACGTGGAACCACTGCTGCAGCTTTTCCTTGGTGTCGAAGCCTTCGCGGTCCTTGAGGGTGCGCGCCGCCAGCGGCTCGACCAGCAGGGTCAGGTTGGTGCGCGGCGTCGGCGTGAAGCCCGAGACCAGGTTGATCAACTGCTCTCGCCAGGTCTGCGCCCGCACCTCCAGCAGGTGGCTGAAGGTGCGTCCGCGAAAGATGCTGACGACGCTCTCGTCCTTGCGAAAACCCTTCTGCACGTGGAAGGGCTCCCAGGGGCTGCGCTCCTGGTTCTCCGCGAAGCAGATGCTGCTGTAGTTGAGCGGATTGCCCTGCGAGCCGAGGTAGGTCATGCCCGGCACCGCGCCGCCGCCGAGGTTGCGCGACAACAGGCAATAGGCACGGCCGATGGTCGAGTTCGCATGGTTGAAGGGCCCGAGCGCGCCGACGCCCGAATTCATGCCCAACTCGCCGCGGATCGGCCCATTGACCACGACCATCGCCGCGAAGGAACTGGTCGAGCTGTGGATCGCCGTCACCTCGCTGGCGGCCAGGGCCAGGATCACCGGGAAGTAGGCCGGCCGCGCGCCGGACATGACGGCATTCGCGGCCACCTGTTCCACCGTGTATTGCCAGTCTTCCTGCGTATCGGTCGGCCGCATCTTGCCGATGACCTCGTCGGGGCGTCGATGGGTCGCCTTCAGCATCTCGGCGACCCGCGCCTCGGTCGGCAGCACCACGGGCAGCCCGTCGGACCAGCGGGCCTGGGTGAACATGTCCTGCAGTTCGTCGTCGGTGTCGGCGCCGAGCAGTCGGGGAACCGGGCGTTCCAGCGTGCCGGTCGCCGACTCGTCGGCGGTGAGCGCGCCGGTGAGCGCAGTCACGATCTCCTCCATGACCGGCGTGGAGGTCATCGGGTCGTTGCCCAGCACGTAGTCGCGCAGGACTTCCGGCGGCTTGCTGCCGACCGGATGCGGCACGAAGGTGAAGCGCAGGCCCGGCATGCCGGCCTTGTAGGTGACCGCCTTGACCAGGTCGGTGAAGGCGGTCGTCACCAGCGGCGCGGTCGGCACGCCGCGGTCTTCCATGTTCATGCAGTGCACCGCCACGGCCGGCGCGCAGGTGCTGCAATGGCCGATGGCCATCACCAGCAAGGCGCCCTGCTCCTCGATCTCCTTCCACAACGCCGGATCGTCCTCGGTGTAGCCGCCCCGCTTCTGGCGAAGCTCGGTCCGGATGCCGGGGAAGCGCTCGGCGAAGACCTTCTGGATCTCCGCCAGGAAGCTCTTGCCGTTCATGAAGCGGACGTCGACGAAGTAGATCGTCTTGCCGGTCAGCGACGCGGGCCGCACGGCCATGGGGCGCCGCCGGATCGGCGGCGGCGTGCCGCGCGGATTGACCACCACCACGCGCTTGCCTTCGGGCGCGAAGTCGCCGCGGGCGATCCGGCGTTCCATCACCTCGCCGGGATAGGCCTCCAGCTCGCAGGCATCGACCAGTGCATCCAGCTCGGATGTGGCCTCGTCATCGGTGGATGGCCCGGACGGTTTCAAAACGGCGCTCATGTTGTCTCCTTGGAGCGCGCATTTTTTCGCAACCGGGCGAAGGCGTAAATTGAAAGATTGACCTCGGGAATGAACGCGGGGTTAACTGCCGGACCCGCGCGGAAACTCCACCAGCACCCGCCCCGACACCGCGCCGTCGAGCTGGGCCGCGGCATGGTCCATCAGCTGGTCGAGCCGGATGTGCCGCACGTGCGGCAGCAGCCTGGCGAAGTCGGGCTTGAGGTCGCTGCCCAGCCGCTGCCACAGGCGCCGGCGCTGCGGCCAGGGTGCGTTGGCGACGATGCCGAAGAGCTGCACCCGCCGCATGATGAAAGGCAGCACGCTGCCGTCGAAGTCGTTGCCGCCGGCATTGCCGACCGAGGCGACGCAGCCGCCGTCCTGCATCGAGCGCAGCAGCCAAGAGAGCATCGGCCCGCCGACGTTGTCGATGGCGGCGGCGAAGCGGGCCTGTTCCAGCGGGCGCTGCGGCTGCGCCAGCACGGCCGCGTCGACCACCTCGTGCGCGCCGATGTCGACCAGGCCCTGCGCCTGCGCCATGCGCCGCGTGATGGCCGCCACCCGCCAGCCGGCGCGCGCCAGGATGCCGATGCCGGCCAGCGCCACCGCGCCGCCCGCGCCGCTCATCGCGACCAC
>NZ_LMUW01000218.1 GCF_009765735.1 Xenophilus sp. L33 | reverse complement strand
AGCCACCGGACTACCAGGGTTTCTAATCCCGTTCGCTCCCCTAGCTTTCGCGCCTCAGCGTCAGTGTCGGCCCAGCAACCCGCCTTCGCCGCAGGTGTTCCTCTCGATATCTACGCATTTCACCGCTACACCGAGAATTCCAGTTGCCCCTTCCGCACTCTAGCCCCGCAGTATCAGTTGACCTTTCCGAGTTAAGCCCGGAGATTTCACAATTGACTTGCGGTGGCCGCCTACGCGCCCTTTACGCCCAGTAAATCCGAACAACGCTTGCTCCCCCCGTATTACCGCGGCTGCTGGCACACTCAAT
>NZ_LMUW01000202.1 GCF_009765735.1 Xenophilus sp. L33 | reverse complement strand
ACTTGTTTGTTGTTGTAAGGCCGAGCCAGTCACCAGAAATTTACGCCCAGTCCTTCAACGAGTTGGATAAACCTAATACATTGAATAACCAGTAGTACTATCCAGTACACTCTTGCCGATACTTTTCAAGCAAACGCCTAGTAAGACTAAGAGTATCACTCAATACCAAACCCAAGGGTTTGAGAGAGAAATGACGCTCAAACAGGCATGCCCTTTGGAATACCAAAGGG
>NZ_LMUW01000179.1 GCF_009765735.1 Xenophilus sp. L33 | reverse complement strand
CATGCCTGTCCGAGCGTCATTTCACCACTCAAGCCTTGCTTGGTGTTGGAGGACCCGCTGTAAAGCGGGCCACCGAAATGCATCGGCTGTGTAGTATTTGCGGCTTCCCTGCGTAGTAAAAACTTTGTGTTACGCTTCGAAACTCTTGTACGACATGCCGTTAAACAACCCACTTTTGAAAGGTTGACCTCGGATCAGGTAGGAATACCCGCTGAACTTAAGCATATC
>NZ_LMUW01000209.1 GCF_009765735.1 Xenophilus sp. L33 | reverse complement strand
TTATTGATATGCTTAAGTTCAGCGGGTATCCCTACCTGATCCGAGGTCAAACAAAAAGATATGTACGTTCCGGCCGCCAGCACGCCAGCCTGGTCTGCGAATTTTACTACGCATCAGGCCCACATGTAGACGCCGATTCTTTTGAGGCGAGTCCGCGCATGTAGCGGGACAAAACGCCCAACACCAAGCCAGGCTTGAGGGTTGAAATGACGCTCGAACA
>NZ_LMUW01000215.1 GCF_009765735.1 Xenophilus sp. L33 | reverse complement strand
GCGACAGCACGCCGGTGAAGTTGTTCGGCGGCGCCTGCGCCAGCACGGTGTAGACGAAGGTGCCGCCGTCGGGGCCGGTGCCGACCAGCAGCGGCAGGATGTAGGTCGAGAGCTTTTCCTGCGCCTGCACGTAGCGGGCGAAGTTCTCGACCGAGCCGGTGGCATAGATGCACTTCGGGCTGACCGCCGAGATGGCACGCTCGAAGGGCGGCAGCGGCACCACCGCGACCATCGCGCCCTTGCCCACCATCGACTGCGCCAGCTGCCAGTCGGCGGCGCCCGGCGTCTCGTTGCCCGTCATGAGCATCACGAACTGCTGCGGCGGGCCGGAGGGCCGCAACACCGTGATGTGCTCGAACTGGCCGTGGGAGATCTCGAAGCGGTTGGCAGTGACGGTCGCGGGCACCGCCGCGCCGGTGGATGCGCTTGCGGGTGCGCTTGCGGTCGCGGGCGCGGTGGCCGGCGCGGGCCCCGGTCCGACCAGGCCCGTGGCAGGCATCGCCGG
>NZ_LMUW01000031.1 GCF_009765735.1 Xenophilus sp. L33 | reverse complement strand
GGGCAGCGCGGCCATCCGGTCGGCTTCGCCGCCGACAGCGGCCCGGCGCTGGCCGCGCTGGCGGGCGGGCAGGGGGCGGCGTCGGTGCTGCGCGCACTCATGGCGGCGCGCCAGGTGGTCGAGGTGCCGGTCGACGACGTCGGCATCCTCACCGACATCGACACGCCGGAGCAGCTCGCCGCCGCCGAGGCCTTGCTGCTTCAGCGCACGAAACTCGCCTGAAAGCCAGCGCTCAGTTGCGCGTGATCACACCGCACGCGATGCGCGGGCCGGCATTGCCGGAGGGCTGCGTGGTGAAGTCGTCGCGGTCGCGGTTCACCGCCAGCGCACGGCCGACGACGTTGTTGGCCGCGCCGTCGGTCAGCGACAAGGTGTGGACGTCGACGCTGAAGCGAGCCGCGCCGCTGGCGTCGGCCACCAGGCTGGGCAGGTCGCCCGCATGGCTGCCGGGCGCCGCGAACTTGCCGTGCGTGCCGCCGGCCGGATTGAAGTGGGTGTCGGCGGCCTCGCCGTTGTCGGCGCAGTCGCCCTTCTCGTGGATGTGGAAGCCGTGCTCGGTGCCGGGCACCAGGCCGTGCACTTCGCCGGCCACGCGCAGGCCATGCTCGAGCGGTGTGAAGGTCACCTTGCCCATCGTCGGGTTCGGCGAAAGGGCCGCGGTCGGCACCAGCTCGGCGGTGGCACCGGGACGCGGCGGTGGTGTCATGCCGGCGCATCCGGCCAGCAGCGAGGCCGCGAGAAGAGAAAGCGTGGCGGCGTGGCGCAGGGGCATGGTGCTTGGAAAGATCAGGAATCGGTCGATGCGGATCGGGCTTCGCGAGGGTATACCGTCTCGGCCGCGGACTCGTTGTCGGCCTCGGCCGACAGTCGCGTTTCCGCCACCTTCACCAGCCGCGCCAGCGCGGCGTCGTGGATGCCGTGCTCGCGCAATCCGACCAGCGTCTGCCGCGCGTATTCGAGCGAACTGCCGTAGCGGCCGACCGCGCTCTCGAAGATCTGCCGGTAGCGCTCCTCGCTCAGCTCGCCGGTGAAGTTGGGGCTGTGCCGCGACAAGGTGAAGGCCAGCGCGCTCACCCGGCCGTGCGGCGTGACGCAGTCGAGCCAGCGCGGGTCGTAGACGCCGGTGGGCATCTCGCGCAGCCAGAGTCGGCCGAGCGTTTCAAGGCCGTCCGCGGCGGGCACGCGGAACACCATGCCGCGGCAGCTGCCGCCCGAGAGCAGCCCGAAAACCAGGCCCGGGTTCTCGACCGTGCCGCGATTGACCCGGCTCCACATCTTGAGCGCCCGGTGCCAGCCATGCACCCGCGCCGGCCGCCGCTCGACGAAGCCGAATTCGGGCCGCCAGATGAGCGAGCCGTAGCCGAACAGCCAGAGGTCCTGGTGGCCGCCGCCCCATTCCTCGATCACGCGGTCGAGCATCGGCTTGGGGTCGCGCCGGGCGGCCGGAAGGGCCGCGCCTACAATTTGGCCGTCATGGTTCACCGCACCATTATTTACCTACCCCTCAGATACGGAGACCGTCCCATGTCCGCAACCGTCGATGACGAAGGCCAGCAAAACTTCATCCTGGCCTTCCTGTTCGGCCTCATTGCCCTGGTGATCTTCTTCGTGATCGGGATCGTGCTGTATCACCGCGCCCACGTGGGAGCGGCTGCGGCGCCTGCGCCGGTCGCCGCGGCGGCAGCGGCCGCGCCGGCACCCGCCACCACCGTGGCGGAGGTCACCGAGACGGTCACCGTGGTGATCCCCGACGGCGCCAGCATCCAGGTGGTCGGCGGCGTCGTGAACTTCTATTTCGCCACCGCCAGTGCCGACCTGGCGCCGGGTGCCGCCGAGGCGCTGGCCGCGGTCATCAAGGGCGTCGAGGCCGGCCACAAGGCGGTCGTCTCCGGCTACCACGACACCACCGGCGACCCCGTCGCCAACGACGCGCTGGCCAAGAAGCGCGCCGGAACGGTGCGCGACGTGCTGGTCGGCCTGGGCGTGCCGGCCGACAAGATCGAGATGCAGAAGCCCGCGGACACCGCCGGCACCGGCAACGACGCGTCCGCGCGCCGGGTCGAGGTCCGCCTGGTCGACTGAGCCCGCGGCGGCGACCGGGCGCAGCCTGGCTCGCTTCCTGCAACGCCTGCCGAGGCAGGGGCGACAGCAGCGGCCCGGGCAGGCCGGTCCGCGCTGTCGATGAACAAAAGCCCCGCGTCGCGGGCTTTTTGCCGGGTGGGCTTGATAGGATGCGCGATCGAGCCGCCCCACGGTTTCGCGGCTTGCCGGCAGAGCGACACATCCCCATGACCCTACATTCCACAGTCCGCGATGTCACCGAGCGCATTCGCACGCGCAGCCGAACCCTGCGAGGCGCCTACCTGCAGGAAGTGGCCGAGACCCGCGACCGCGACCGCGGCTCCGACCGCATGGGCTGCGCCAACGTCGCCCACGCGGTGGCCGGCATTCCAGCCAACGACAAGTTCCGGGTGGTGAGCGAGCGGGCGCCCAACATCGGCATCGTTACCGCCTACAACGACATGCTGTCGGCGCACGCGCCCTACCAGGGCTACCCCGACATCGTGAAGCACGAGGCCCGGCGCCTCGGCGCCACCGCGCAGGTCGCGGGCGGCGTGCCGGCGATGTGCGACGGCGTCACCCAGGGCACGCCCGGCATGGAGCTGAGCCTGTTCAGCCGCGACGTGATCGCCATGGGCACCGCGGTGGCCCTGACCCACGACATGTTCGACGCCGCGCTGCTGCTCGGCGTCTGCGACAAGATCGTCCCGGGCCTCCTGATCGGCGCGCTGCACTTCGGCCACCTGCCGATGGTCTTCGTGCCGGCCGGCCCGATGCCCTCGGGCCTGTCGAACAGCGCCAAGTCGAAGGTGCGCGAGCAGGCCGCGCTCGGCCTGGTCGGCCGCCAGGGCCTGCTCGACGCCGAGATGCAGGCCTACCACGGCCAAGGCACCTGCACCTTCTACGGCACCGCCAACAGCAACCAGATGCTGCTCGAGGCGATGGGTCTGCACGTGCCCGGCACCGCCTTCATCCAGCCCGGCGACTCGATGCGCGATGCGCTCACCCGCGAGGCGGTGCGCACCGTGCTCGGCCGCGCGGGCGAGGGCACGCACGCGGTGCCGCCGATCGGCGAACTGGTCGACGAGCGCGTGATCGTCAACGCGATGGCCGCGCTGCTAGCCACCGGCGGCTCGACCAACCACCTGATCCACTGGGTCGCGGTGGCGCGCGCCGCGGGCATCCTGATCGACTGGGACGACTTCTCGTCGCTGTCGGACGTGGTGCCGCTGCTGACCCGCGTCTATCCGAACGGCAGCGCCGACGTCAACGAGTTCCAGGCCGCGGGCGGCCCGGGCTTCGTCATCGGCGAACTGCTCGACGCCGGGCTGATGCACGAGGACGTGCTGAGCGTGCGGGCCGGCGGCATCCGCGAATTCGCCAACATCCCGAGCCTGGTCGGTGCGCCGACCGAGCCCGGTTCGCTCAAGTGGCAGCCGGCGGCGCCGTCGAAGAACGACGCGGTCGCGCGGCCGGTCTCGTCGCCCTTCAGCGCCACCGGCGGCCTGAAGCTGCTGAGCGGCAACCTGGGCCGCAGCGTCATCAAGATCTCCTCGGTGCCGGAAGACCGGCATGTCATCGAGGCGCCGGCGCGGGTCTTCGACTCGCAGCAGGCGCTGCAGAAGGCCTTCACCGCCGGCGAACTGGAGCGCGACGTGGTCTGCGTCGTGCGCTGGCAGGGCCCGCAGGCCAACGGCATGCCCGAACTGCACAAGCTGACGCCGCCGCTGTCGATCCTGCAGGGCAAGGGCTTCCGGGTCGCGCTGGTCACCGACGGCCGCATGAGCGGCGCGTCGGGCAAGGTGCCGGCTGCGATCCACGTCTCGCCCGAAGCGGCCGCCGGCGGCCCGCTGGCCAAGGTGCGCGACGGCGACCTGATCCGCCTCGACGGCGTCGCCGGCACCCTCACCGTGCTGTTGCCGGCCGACGAATGGGCCGCGCGCGAGAATGCGCTGCTGCCCGACGCGCTGCGCGCCGCCAACGGCCGCGGCCTCGGCCGCGACCTGTTCGCCGGCATGCGCCGCAATGCAACCACCGCTGAAGAAGGAGCCTGCTCATGGCTGTGAACACACCTCTCACCGCGCTCGACGTCATGCGCGACGCGCCGGTCATCCCGGTCATCGTGCTGCACGACGTGAAGGACGCGGTGCCGCTGGCGCGCGCGCTGGTGGCGGGCGGCATCCGCATGCTCGAGGTCACGCTGCGCACCCGCGAGGCGCTCGAATGCATCGAGATCATCGCCAAGGAAGTGCCTGAAGCGGTGGCTGGCGCCGGCACCATCCGCAGCGCCGCCGATGCCCAGGCCTCGGCCTTGGCCGGTGCCAAGTTCGGCGTCAGCCCGGGCTACACGCGCGCGGTCGGCAAGGCCTGTCACGACCTCGGGCTGCCGCTCCTGCCCGGCGTCGCCACCGGCAGCGAAGTCATGCTGGGCCAGGAAGACGGCCTCACCGAATTCAAGTTCTTCCCGGCCGTGCAGGCCGGCGGCCTGGCCATGCTGAAAGCCTGGCAGGGGCCTTTCGGCGACATCAAGTTCTGCCCGACCGGCGGCGTCCACGCCGGCAACGCACACGAGTTCCTGGCGCTGCCCAACGTGGCCTGCGTCGGCGGCTCGTGGATCGTGCCCACCGACGCCATCGCCGCCGGCGACTGGGGCCGCATCGAGGCGCTGGCGCGCGAGGCCAGCCAACTGGCGCGCTGAGGGGCGGCGCGATGCCCGACACCTTCGACGCCAGCGACCTCAAGGTCATCGCCTTCGATGTGTTCGGCACCGTCGTCGACTGGCACGGCGGGATCGCCGCCGAGGTCGAGCGGCTCCTGCCCGGCGTCGACGGCGGCGCCTTCGCGCTGGCCTGGCGCGCGGGCTACCAGCCGGCCATGAAGGGCGTGATGGCGCGCATCGCGGCCGGCGAGGGCGGCTTCACGCTGCTCGACGAACTGCACATGGGCATCCTCGGCCAGGTGCTGGCCGAGTTCGGCGTGACCGACCTCGACGCGGCGCGCAAGAAGGAACTCAACACCGCCTGGCACCGGCTGCCCGCCTGGCCCGACGCGGTCGACGGACTGGCGCGCCTGAAGCGCAAGTACTTCATCACGCCGCTGTCGAACGGCAATATCGGCCTGCTCACCGAGATGGCCAAGCGCGCCGGCCTGCCCTGGGACTGCGTGCTCTCGGCCGAGGTGTTCAAGGCCTACAAGCCGGACCCGCGCACCTACCTCGGCGTCGCCGCGGTGTTCGACGTCACGCCGGGGCAGGTGATGCTGGCCGCGGCCCACCACGACGACCTGGCGGCGGCGCGTGGCTGCGGGTTGCGCACCGGGTACATCGAGCGGCCGCTGGAATTCGGCGCGTCGCGGCCGAAGGATGTGTCGGCGCAGGCGGGGAATACGCTGCATGCGCGGGACATCGGGGTGTTGGCGGATTTGCTGGGGTGTTGATCGGCAGTTGATCGGTGGGCGCGCCGCGCCGGCCGCGGGCAACGGTCGGAAGTTTCTCGTCTCTTATCGGATCTTGGGTTGGGCGGCCACGCACTGTGCGGGCTTACAGTCTGCGCCCTAGAACAACGATAGTGACAGGGAGCGGCGTCAGCGCCGTTGATTCAGATGACTCCAACGGCTTCGGGGCTGCATGCTCCCGTGCGGACCGCGCGCACCCGCCAACAGGCCTCCCATAGCGTCTCGGCCGCAGCCAGGTCTGCGCCACATCGGTAGGGCGCAGCCTTGGCTCTCTCTCGCCGCGCCTTGTTCGGCAAGCTCAATCTTTCCACCTTCAGGGCCATCGAGTCTGCAACCGCCTTCGCCAAGCTGCGCGGCAATCCGTATGTGGAACTCACGCACTGGCTGCATCAGCTGTGGCAGGTCAATGACAACGACCTGCACCGGATCTGCAGGCATTTTCGAATCGAGCCGCAGACGGTCGAGCGCGACCTGACGGCAGCTCTCGGTGCCTTGCCTTCGGGCGCCTCGTCGCTGAGCGACTTCTCGCACCACATCGGCGAGGCCATCGAGCGGGCCTGGATCCTGTCGAGCCTGGAATTCAACGGGCGCTGCATCCGCAGCGGCTGGCTTTTCGCTGCGCTGGCGCAGTCGCCCGACCTGCGTGGCGTGCTGGTCCGCATCTCTTCGGCCTTTCAGCGCATCCCGGTCGACCAGTTGATCGAACAAATGCCGGCCATCGTCGCCGGCTCGCCTGAAGAAAATGAAGGTCCGCACGATGGCTCCGGCATGGCCGCGGCGGTGCCGGGCGAGGCGAGCGGGGCTATTGCCGAGCCGGCGTCGAACGGCCAGTCGGCACTCGCCAAGTATTGCGTCGACCTCACCGAGCGGGCGCGTGCCGGCAAGATCGACCCGGTCATCGGCCGGGGGCACGAAATCCGCACCATGGTCGACATCCTGTTGCGGCGGCGCCAGAACAATCCGTTGTTGACCGGCGAGGCGGGTGTGGGCAAGACCGCGGTGGTCGAAGGCCTGGCGCTGGCAATCGCGCGGGAAGAAGTGCCGTCGGCGCTGCGTCAAGTGCGCCTGCTCAACCTCGACGTCGGCGCGCTGCTGGCCGGCGCCAGCATGCGCGGCGAGTTCGAGGCCCGCCTCAAGACCCTGCTCGAGGAAGCGAGCAAGTCCGAGCAGCCCGTCATTCTCTTCGTCGACGAGATCCATACGCTGGTCGGCGCCGGTGGCCAGGCCGGCACGGGGGACGCCGCTAATCTGCTCAAGCCGGCACTGGCGCGCGGCACGCTGCGCACCGTGGGCGCCACCACACGGAGCGAATACAAGAAGCACATCGAGAAAGACCCGGCTCTGACCCGGCGCTTCCAGGTGCTGCAGGTGCTGGAGCCACTGGAGGCCTCGGCGGTCGAGATGGTGCGCGGCCTGGTCGGTACCTTCGCCGAACACCACGGCGTGACCGTGCTCGACGAGGCGGTGGTGGCCGCCGTAACGCTGTCGCAGCGCTACATCCCGTCGCGTCAGTTGCCGGACAAGGCGATCAGCTTGCTCGATACCGCCTGCGCCCGTGTCGCGATGTCGCTGCAGGCGCCGCCGGCGGCGGTGGAGCACCTGCGCCAGCGCGTTGTTGCCTTGAAGCTCGAGCAGGAGCTGTTCCTGCAGGAAGCGGCGATCGGCAAAAAGCGGCAAGCGCAACTCGATGCACTCAGCCAACGCATCCGCGAGACCCAGGCCGAGCTGGCGATGCGCGAGGCGCACTGGCAAGACGAGCTCGGCCTGGTCGAGCGCATCCATGTGCTGCGCAAGCAGCTGTCGACACTCGAGCCAAATGCGCCCGCACGCGCCGACGTCGCCATCGAGGCGGTCGCGTTGGAAGTCCAACTCGGCCAGCGCCAAGGCGACCAGCCGTTGATTTTCCCGGAGGTTGACGAAGCGGTGATGGCGGCCATCGTCTCCGATTGGACCGGCATCCCGGTCGGGCGCATGGTGCAGGACGAGATCGCCGCCGTGCTGATGCTGGCAGATCATCTGCGCGAACGCGTGATGGGCCAGGACCCTGCGCTGGAGATCGTGGCGAAGCGGGTGCAGGGGGCACGGGCGGGGCTCACCGATCCAGGCAAGCCGGTCGGCACCTTCCTGCTGGTGGGGCCGTCGGGCGTCGGCAAGACCGAGACCGCGTTGGCATTGGCGGAGGCGCTCTACGGCGGCGAGCAGAACCTCATCACCATCAACATGAGCGAATACCAGGAGGCACACACCGTCTCCTCGCTCAAGGGTGCACCGCCCGGCTATGTCGGCTACGGCGAGGGCGGCGTGCTGACCGAGGCAGTGCGGCGTCGGCCCTACAGCGTGATCCTGCTCGACGAGGTCGAGAAGGCCCATCCCGACGTCCACGAAGTTTTCTACCAGGTCTTCGACAAGGGCTGGATGGAGGACGGCGAAGGGCGCGTGATCGACTTCAAGAACACGCTGATCCTCCTCACCAGCAACACCGGATCCGACCTGATCAGCCAACTCTGCGACGACCCGCATCCGAACCACCACGCGCCGGCCGGCACAGCATCCGCACTACCTGCACCTGACGCCGCAGCAGAGCTTTCATGACCTGATCCGCGACGTCCAGGCGCTGCTCAACGACATCCTGATCCGCAGCGCGCAGAGCATCCCGATCGAGGCGCGCACGCACGGCATGCACGTCGCCAACGTCGACCCAGGCGTGCTGGCCGGCTTCAGCAGTCTGGTGCTCGCGGTGTCGGCGCAGATGCCGCCCGATCAGTTGGCCCAGCAATTCCCGGCGCAGTGCAAGGTCGGGCCGAGCGATCGATTGCTCGACCAGGTTCGTCTGCACTTGCCGGGCATCGCCCTCAATGCCTTGCCGGTGCCGCCGCGGCAGATTCCGTTCAACGCCGGCTTCGTCTACTTCCAGGTCGATCCACGCGGCCCGCTGTGGGAACACATGCTGCGCCATGGCGGTATCGGGCTGCACTTGGCCGCGGAGTTCGCAGGCCTGCGGATGGAGTTGTGGGGCGTGCGTTGAGGTCAGCGTCGGTGACGCTGCCGATATACGCTCGTCGGACGTCGAGGAGTTCGGGATCGTGAGTGAATTGAGTGGCGCCGCGTGGGTGGCGCAATTCCCCACGAGTCGGTCGCTCGACGATCTGAGTCCTGGCTTCAAGGCGTCGGTGAACGATTTCATCGGAGCCGTCAAGGCGGCCGGCGGCAAGGTCAACATCGCCGCTACCTACCGACCCCCCGAGCGTGCTTACCTGTCGGAGCGCAGGTGGGCCGACATCGAGAAGATGATCCGGCGCGCCATTGCGGACTTCGAGCCGCGCCTGCTGCCCGGTTCGGTGGTGGTCAAGCCGATGCG
Source organism: Xenophilus sp. L33 (assembly GCF_009765735.1). Lineage (GTDB taxonomy): Bacteria > Pseudomonadota > Gammaproteobacteria > Burkholderiales > Burkholderiaceae_C > Variovorax. The sequence continues at coordinate 26,302 of NZ_LMUW01000031.1, read as the reverse complement.
CCAGGGGCAGGGTGATGCCACCTACAACATCCTGCAATTCGAGATCAGCGCCATGTTGCACATGGAGCCCTACCCGGTGGAATTCACGGTGCAAAGCGCCGTCGACCTGGAGACCAACCGGATCTCGATCCTGCGAAGCTGATCCATGGATCCCCATCTCCTCGACTATTACAACCAGGAGCTCGTCTACATGCGCGAGCTCGCCGGCGAGTTCGCCGAGCAGCATCCGAAGATCGCGCGCCGTCTCGGCATGCATGGCATCGAGGTCGCCGATCCCTACGTGGAACGGTTGATCGAGGCCTTCTGCTTCATGTCGGCGCGCATGCGCATCAAGCTCGACGCCGAATTTCCACGCTTCACGCAGCGACTGCTGGAGGTCGTCTACCCCAACTACGTGAGCCCGACGCCGTCGATGGCGGTGGCGCAGCTGCATCCCAGCGTGAAGGAGGGCGACTTCAGCAAGGGCTTTGCGGTGCCGCGCGGCAGCGCCTTCTTCGCCAAGGTACCGCAAGGCGAAGAGACCGCGTGCGAGTTCCGCTCGGGCCAGGACACGGTGCTGTGGCCGATCGAGATCGTCGATGCCCGGCTCACGGGCGCGCCGCCCGACATCCCGGCGCTGGAGCGCTACCTGCCTGCCCATGTGCAGGTCACCGGCAGCCTGCGCCTGCGGCTGCGAATGGTCGGACAGCTCAACTTCTCCGACCTGCGCGGGCTCGACCGATTGCCGATCTACCTCTCCGGCGACGACCAGGTGGCGTCGCACCTGTGCGAGCTGCTGCACACCTCGGCGGTCGCGACCTTCACGGGCGCGCCGGGCCACATCGCCGAGCGGCCTCATGTGGTGACCGAGGGCGCTCTTGTCCACGAAGGCCTGCAGGGCGCCCAGGCACTGCGCGACATGCTGCGCCTCTTCGTCAACGCCGACGACGTGGTGGCGCACAAGCAGATCCAGAGCCTGATCGGCTCGCGCATCGAGCCGGTCACACGGCGGCTGCCGGGTTCAGGGCCGCTGGTCTATGGCCGTGGCGTCCAGTGCGCGCTGACGGTGGACGAGAACGGTTTCTCCGGCGGCAGCCCCTACCTGTTCGGCCTGGTGCTGGAGCACTACCTGGCGCGCCACGTCTCGATCAACGTTTTCACGCAGACGGTGCTGCATGCCATGCAGCGCGGCGAGGTGGCGCGTTGGCCGGTGCGCATGGGCGGCCGGGGCGTGGTCTGATGCCGGCCGGCTCGCCGCCGCTGGTCCCTCGACCGGCCGAAGATCGCTGGGCCGATGCGGCGCGTGCGCCGTGGCAACACGGCTTCGTGCCGCTGATGCGGCACATCGCCGCCGCCAACCGGTCGCTGCCCTGCATCGGGCTGGCGCAGCGGCCGCAGGAGGAAGCCTTTCGCCTCGGCCAGCAAGCTTCGCTGACCTTCGCGCCGCGCGAGATCGCCGAGATCGCGAAGCGCGACGGACGTCCGCTGATCCGGCTGCTGGGCCTCGGCATGCTCGGACCCAACGGGCCGCTGCCGACCCATTTCACCGAGACGGTGCGCGAGCGCCGCGAGTCCAAGCGCGACAGCACGCTGGCCGACTTTCTCGACCTGTTCCACCATCGCTACCTGGCGCATCTCTACCGTGCCTGGGCCCAGTCGCAGGCGACTGCCGGCCTGGACAGGGCCGACGACGAGACTTTCACGCCCTACGTCGCGCGCATGGCCGGCGACGAGCCGTCGGAGGTCGATGCCACGCCGCTGCCGCCGCATGCGCGCTGGGCCTCGGCGGCGCACCGGGTGCGCGAGGCGCGCAATCCGGATGGCCTGGTGGCCACCTTGGCGCGCTATTTCGGTGTCTCGGTGCAGATGAAGGAATACGTGCTGCACTGGATCGCGATCGAGCCACAGGACACCTGCAGGGTCGGCGTGCCGCGGATGTCGTCGATGCTCGGCCAGGGTGCGTTGGCGGGCGAGGTGGTGCCGGACCGGCAGCAGAAGTTCCGGCTCGTGATCGGGCCGCTGGACCTCGAACAGTACCTGCGCTTCACGCCGCAGGGCGGCGCCGATGGCCGCGACATGCGCGCGCTGGTCGAATGGGTGCGCGCCTTCATCGGCTACGAGTACGTGTGGGAGGTGCAACTGGTGGTGCGGCGCGACGCCGCGGCACCGGCGCGCCTGGGTGGCGGCGAACGCCTCGGCTGGTCGACCTGGATGGGCCGCGCCAGCGCGCCGGAAGACGTGACCGGCATGATCTATGAACCGGAGAACTATGTGAGAAACGACGCACTGCGGGGGGGCGCTCGGCCATGAACGCGAAGCAGGCGACCGACCCGTCTTGGCTGCTGCCGATCTCGGCTGCCGAGCCCTGCGGGCCCAACGTGGAATACGACCCCGAATACATCGTGCTGTCGTCGCGACTGACGCCGCGCGCCGACGTCCAGTACGGCAAGTTCATCGACAAGCCGGAGGCGCCGGACTGGGCTGAGATCGAGCGTGATTGCCGGCGCCTGCTGCTGCGCAGCCAGGACGTGTCGGTGCTGATCTGGTTGGCGCGGTGCCGGGCGCGCTCGGGTGGCTGCAGCGGCCTGGCCGAAGGCTTGCAGCGCCTGGCTGCCGTCCTCGAACGCTATCCGGACGCGGTGCATCCGCAAGTGGAGGTCGAAGGCGAACACGATCCGGTCGTGCGTGCCAACGCGATCGCCAACCTGGTCGATCCCGAGGGCTTCCTGGGCGATGTCCGCGACGTGGTGCTGTCCTCCAACAGTGTCTTGCGCTTGACGGTGCGCGACGTCGAGCGCGCGCTGGCGATACCGCCGCTGTCGGAGGCCATGGATCCCGACGCGCTGCGGCGCCAGTTGGCCGAACTGCGAGAGCAGGGCCATGCCGGGATGCGGCATCTGGCAGATTGCCACATCGCCCTGCATTCCATCGAGCAGTGGAGCCTGGCTTCACTGGGCGAATGGGCGCCGGTGCTCGATCCGCTGCGCAAGCTGCTGGCCCCGTTCAAGGCCGACGCTGTGCCGTCGAGCGCAGCCGCCGCGGAAGCGCCCGACCCTTCATCGCCCGAGGAGCGCCCGATGTCCATGCCAACGGGCACCGCCCACACCGCGCACCCCGCCGTCGATATCCGGATGCAGCGCGAACAGGTGCGCACGGTGATTCGCCAGGCCAAGGAATGGCTGGAGTATCACGAGCCCAGCAGCCCGGTCGTGATCCTGCTCAATCAGGCCGAGCGGCTGCTGGGCAAGCGCTATGCGGACGTGGCGCAGGCCATCCCGGCCGACCTGCTGGCCCGCTGGGACGAGCAAGAAGGATGAGCATGCTCCGCGTGCTGTGGCGCGAAGTCGCCCTGGTGCTCAGCATCGTGGCTGGCTTCGTGGCGCTGGTGCATTCCATGCTTGGCGAGACGGCGGTGGGCTGGATCCTGGCCTGCCTGTGCTTCCTGTGCCTCCATTGCATCGTGCGCTGGACGGGCGGTGCGCCGCTCGTCGGTCCGCTGGGCCCCCGGCCGGCACGCAAGCCTTCGTCAGACCGAGCTTCCACACGCGTGGCAAATGGCGAGCCTCCGACGGCAGCGACATCTGCACCGCGGGCGAAGCCACCCCAACGCCGGCCCATCGCGCCGCCATTTCCGCAACCGCCGATGCCACCGGGCTTCCTGGCACCGCTGCCCGGCGGCCCGGTCAAGGACGCCTCGACCCGCCCGGCCGACGCACTGCGGCGCCTCGATGCCCCAATGGCGCAGGTCGAAGCGTTGTCCGACCCGGACGACGACGCCCGCTGGGTGCCCGAGCCGATCGTCGAGCGGGCGAAGCACGACAAGCGCAGGCCGCCGAAGCAGACATGGACCGGGCTCTGACCCGGCACGTCTGGCGGCTGCTTGTCAGCGCAAGCCCGATCCGCTGGCCCCCTCCGCCCGCTGAATCAACTCGATCTTGTACCCATCCGGATCCGTCACGAACGCGATCACTGTCGTCCCGCCCTTCACCGGCCCGGCCTCGCGGGTGACGTTCCCGCCCGCAGCCCGGATCTTCTCGCAGGCGGCATAGGCGTCCGGCACGCCCAGCGCGATGTGGCCGTAGGCCGTGCCGAGGTCGTAGCTGTCGGTGCCCCAGTTGTAGGTCAGCTCGATCTCGGCCTGGGCCGGGTTGCCTTCGTAGCCGACGAAGGCGAGGCTGTACTTGTATTCCGGGTTCTCCGACTTGCGCAGCAGTTGCATGCCGAGCACGCCGGTGTAGAAGCCGATCGAGCGCTGCAGGTCGCCGACGCGCAGCATGGTGTGGAGGAGTCGCATTTCGTGGGCCGCTTCGAAGTGGTCGGGGCCCGCATTCTCGCTCCGCCGTCAGCGCGCCGCCGGTCGCTCGAACACCAGGCAGGTGGTGGTGGCGTGAGCGTACAGGGTGCCGTCGGCGCCGACCAGCCGCGCCTCGGCGGTGGCCAGTTGGCGGCCGCAGTGGATCACCTTGCCTTCGGCGCGCACCCGCTGCACCTTGGGGCTGAGCGCCTTGACCATGTTGATGCCGAGTTCCGCCGTGGTGTAGCCGCGGCCGACCGGCATCATGGTGTGGACCGCGCAGCCGAGCGCCGAATCGAGCAACGTGGCGAACCAGCCGCCATGGATGGTGCCGAGCGGGTTGAGATGCTCCGGCAGCGGCCGGCCCTGGAACACCGCACGGCCCGGGGCGATCTCGATGATCTGGAAGTTGAGCGTCTTGGCGATGGCCGCGTAGGGCAGCCTGGCTTGCAGGATGCCTTCCATCATCTCGATGCCGGTGAGCGGCGCGATGTCTTCCATGCGCGACACGCCCGGGCCGGGCCCGGCGTTCAGCCGTGCGCTGACGATTTCTTCTTCGGCGATCCAACTCGCCAGGGTCTCTTCGGCCGTCATTTCCAGTTCCTTCGTCATTTAGAAAATTGCATCTACAAATATTGTAGCTACAATTGTCGGCATGAACGAAGCCGTCAAGCCGAAGGGCTGCACCAACCTCCGACTGCGCCACCTCGGGCGCCTGGTCGGCCGTCGCTACGACGCCGAGATGGCGGCCAGCGGCATGAAGGCCAGCCAGTATTCGCTGCTGTCGCACGTGATGCACCTGGGCCCGCTGCGGCCGATGGACCTGGCGCTCGCACTGGGCATCGACGCCTCGACGCTCACCCGCAACCTCAAGACCGTGATCGACGCCGGCTGGATCGAGCAGTCGCCGGGCGCCGACGCGCGCAGCCGGTCGATCTCGATCACCGCGGCCGGCCGCGCCAAGCGGGCCGAAGGGCAGCGCCACTGGCGGCGCGCGCAGGAGTCGCTGACCGCCTTGCTCGGGACCGACCGCGTGCTGGCGCTGCATGCGCTGCTCGACGAAAGCATCGGCCTGCTGGAAGCGGCGGACCTGGACGAACCGGCGGCGATCGATGGCTGAGTCGCACGACCGCGAGGTCGACCCCCGCACCCGCCGCCTGCTCGAGGCGCCGATCGTCCCGACGCTGCTGCGCCTGGCCGCGCCCAATGTGCTGGTGATGGTGGCGCAGGCCTCGGTCGGGCTGATCGAGACCTTTTACGTCGGCAAGCTCGGCACGGACGCGCTGGCCGGCATGGCGCTGGTCTTCCCGATCGTGATGCTGATGCAGATGACCTCGGCCGGCGCGATGGGCGGCGGCATCGCCTCGACCATCGCCCGCGCGCTGGGTGCCCGCCGCCGCGACGACGCCGATGCGCTGGTGCTGCATGCGCTGGTGATCGCGGTCGGCTTCGGCCTCCTCTTCATGGTGTCGATGCTGCTCGGCGGGCGCTGGCTGTTCGGCCTGATGGGCGGCACCGGCGCCTCGCTGCAGGCGGCGATGACCTACTCGAACGTGGTCTTCGCGGGCGGCGTGCTGGTGTGGCTCTTCAACTCGCTGGCGGCGGTGATCCGCGGGACCGGCAACATGGCGGTGCCGGCCAACGTCACCGTGGCGGGCATCGCGCTGCTGATCCCGCTGTCGCCGCTGCTGATCTTCGGCTGGGGCCCGGTCCCGGGCCTCGGCATCGCCGGCGGCGCGGTCGCGCTGCTGGTGTATTACCTCGGCGGGACCCTGGTGCTCTGGGGCTACCTGCGTTCGCGGCGCAGCCTGCTGCGGCCGTCGCTGGCGCATGCGCGGCTGCGCTGGCCGCTTTTTCGCGACATCCTGCGCATCGGCCTGCTGGGCGCGGTGTCGACCGTCGCGACCAACCTGTCGATCGGCATCGCGACCGCGCTGACCGGGCATTTCGGCCCCGGCGCGCTGGCGGGCTACGGCACCGCCTCGCGGCTCGAATACCTCCTGGTGCCGCTGGTCTTCGGCCTCGGTGCGCCGCTGGTGGCGATGGTTGGCACCTGCATGGGCGCCGGCCAGCGCGAGCGGGCCCTGCGCGCGACCTGGGCCGGCGCGCTGATCGCCTTCCTACTGGCGGGCGGGGTCGGCCTCCTGGCGGCGCTCTTCCCGCGGCCGTGGCTGATGCTGTTCGGGCACGACCCGCAGATGCTCGAGGCCGGCGCGACCTACCTGCGCGCGGTCGGCCCGTTCTACGGCTTCTTCGGCGTCGGGCTGGTGCTGTACTTCGCGTCGCAGGGGGCGGGACGCCTGCTCTGGCCCTTGATCGGCAATGGCGCGCGCCTGCTGGTGGCGGGCCTGGGCGGCTGGCTGGCGCTGCGGCTCACCGGCGGCCTGGTGCAGGTGTTCGCGGTGCAGGGCGTCGCGCTGATGGTCTACGGCGTGGTCACCGCGATGGCGATCGCCGGCGGTGCCTGGTTCGGCCGCGTGGGCTGGCCGCGCACGACCGCGGGCTTGCTGCGGCGGCTGCAACCGGCCTGAGCCGAGACGCGACGCTCAAGCGCGCGGCGCGGGCAACATGCGCCGCAGCGACTCGAAGAACAGGTCCGACTGCTCGCGCTCGCCCAGCGTCTGTGCCGCCACGCGCGCGGCCAGCGCCGCATCGACCGGCGCCAGCGGCCGGCCGGTCGACTGCGCCAGCACCTGCTGCATGCAGGCGCGCTCCAGGTAGTAGAGGTCGTCGTAGGCGTGCGCGATGCGCGCGCCCGCCACGATCACCCCGTGGTTCGCGAGGAAGGCGACGTCCTTGCCGGCCATCGCGCGGGCGATGCGCTCGCCTTCGCTGCCGTCGAGCGCCAGGCCGTTGTAGCGGGCGTCGATCGCGATGCGGTCCATGAAGCGCATCGCGTTCTGGCTCAGCGTCGGATCGAGCGCGCGGTCGACGGTGAGCGTGAGCGCGGTGGCATAGGGCATGTGGCAATGCAGGACCACCGCATGGCCCGTGATCCGATGCACCGCGCCATGGATGAAGAGGGCGGTCGGCTCCACGCGGTGCCGCCCGGCCAGCACTTCGCCGTGCACGTCGATCAGCACGATGTCGTCGGCGCCGACCTCGCTCCAGTGCAGGCCGCGCGGATTGATCAGGAAGCGCTCGGCATCGCCCGGCAGCGCGACGCTGAAATGGTTGCAGACCCCTTCGGACAAGCCGTGGTGCGCGGCCGCGCGCAGGGCGAGCGCGAGGTCCTCGCGCAGGCGCCGGACCGCCGGGCTGGCGAAGTCGCTGTCGGCGGAAGGATGGAGAAGGGCGGCCATCGCGCGCCTCAGGTCCGCAGCGCGCCGGCGTAGGCGGTGGCGAAGCGCAGGGCGTCCTCGCGCACCGCATCGGCCGGCTTGCCGGGCTTGTAGAGCGCCGAGCCGATGCCGAAGCCGGTCGCGCCGGCGGCACGCCAGTCGGCCATGCCGGCCGGCGTGATGCCACCGACCGGCATCAGCGGCGTGCCTCGGGGCAGCACCGCGAGCAGCGCCTTCACGACCGCGGGCGACGCCAGTTCGGCCGGGAAGAGCTTCAAGCCGATGGCGCCGGCGGCCAGCGCGCCGAAGGCCTCGGTGGGCGTCATGACGCCGGGCAGGCTGATCATGCCGAGCCGCACTGTTTCGGCGATCACGGCGGCGTCGAAGTTGGGCGAGACGATCAGCTCGCCGCCGGCGCCATGCACCGCGCGCACCTGCTCGGCGTCGAGCACCGTGCCGGCGCCCACCAGCGCCTCGGGGAAGCGCGCGCGCAGCAGCGCGATGCTCTCCAGCGGCCGCGGCGAATTCAGCGGCACCTCGAGCAGGCCGAAGCCGGCCTCGACGATCGCGTCGCCGACCGCGGGCGCTTCTTCGGGCGTGAGGCCGCGCAGGATCGCCACCAAGGGGAGCCGCGCGACCGCGGCCTGGTATCTGTCGAAAGCTGTGGTCATGGCGTCTCGGCCTCGTCGATGGTGTGAAGGGCGTGCAGGCCCGCCCAGGTGGCTTCGGCGCCGAGCGTGCGCGCCTGGATGCCGGCGGCGCGCAGGGCGAGGCTGTAGCGTTGCGTCAGCGCCGGCGTACCGATCAGCACCAGCTCGCCGGCCGCGTGGACCGACTGGGTGCGCAGCTCCTCGCCGATCAGCACGCCCGACAGGTAGCTGGCCAGCTCGCTCGCCCGCATGCGGTCGAACAGCGACAGGGTGCGCGCGCCGAAGGCGTTGTGCAGCAGGCCCTGGCCGTTGTCGGCCTGGGTCACGCCCTCCAGGAAGGCCGCCTCGTCGAGCGGCGCCGTGGCGTCGATGGTGCGCGAGAGGATCGAGTGCTGGCTCAGCAGCGCATAGAACTCGCCGGTCATGAAGGTGCGAAAGCCGCTCACCCGGCCCTGGGCCACGCGGGCCCACTTGTTGTGCGTGCCCGGCAGCACGAAGAGGCCGTCCTGCAGCCCGGTCAGCGCCATCGCGCCGAAGATCTGCACCTCCTCGCCGCGCATGACGTCGGGCACGCCGTCGTGCATGTCGGACAGCCCGGGCACGATCGCGATGCGGGCCGGCTCGATCGACCGGATCCGCGCACTCACCTCGGCCACGCCGGCCGGGCAGGCGCAGTAGGGCGCCTCGACCCAGCCCTGCTTGCTGCCGGCCATGCCGGAGATCAGGCAGCGGGTGCCGGGGGGCGCCATCCATTCGCCGAAGAGGCTCTCGAAGACCTCGGGGAAGCCGCCCGGCGGCACCGTGAGGATGCCCCGCGGATGGCTCTGCTCGGCCAGCACGCGGCCGTCGGCGTCGAGCAGGGCGCCGCGCAGCGAACTGGTGCCCCAGTCGACCGCCACCAGATGGGCGCCGCTCATGGTCGCCCTCGGGCGAGCGAAGATGTCATCGTGTTTTTCATGAAGCCAAGGTCAGATCTTCCGGCAACACTGTAGCCACATCCCACGCATGTTCCATCCAATGAACCCACCGACCTTCCTCGACCACCGCAGCAAGAGCTTTCCGCTCGGCGCGGTTCCCTGCCAGGCCGACGACATCGCCGACCGTCACTGGAACGTGCTGGCCGACGACCTGGCCTACCCGCTGGCGGCGATCCGCCGCTCCGCGCTGGACCACAACATCGCCTGGATGCAGGACTACGCCGGCCGCAAGGGCGTCGCCCTGGCGCCGCACGGCAAAACCACGATGTCGCCGGAGCTGTTCGCCCGGCAACTGGCCGGCGGTGCCTGGGGCCTGACTTTCGCGACCGTCTTCCAGCTGGCGGTCGGCGTCGAGGCCGGCGCCCGGCGGGCGATCATCGCCAACCAGGTGCTCGGCGACGCCGACCTCGACGGGCTCGACCTGCTGCTCACGCGCCATCCCGACCTGCGCGTCTGGTTCCTGGTCGATTCGCTGGCGCAGCTGGCGCTGATCGAGGACTGGGCCGTCCGCCGCGGATCGCAACGCTCCTTCGACGTGCTGCTCGAGATCGGCATCCCGGGCCAGCGCACCGGCTGCCGCACGCTCGACGAGGCGCTGGCCCTGGCCGAGGCGATCGCGCGCTCGGGCACCGCCCGGCTGGGCGGCATCGAGTGCTACGAAGGCGGCCTGGCGAACTGCGACAGCGAGCACGATGCGCGCGCGGTCACCGGCCTGGTCGACCGGGTGCTCGAGGTGGCGCGCCGGTGCGACGCGGCCGGGTGGATCGCGGGCGACGAAGTGATGCTCAGCGCCGGTGGCTCGGCGGTCTTCGACCTGGTGGTGCCGCTGCTGCGGGCGCAGGGCCTGTCGAAGCCGGTGCGGGGCGTGCTGCGCTCGGGCTGCTACGTGACGCACGACCACGGCAACTACGCACGCTTCCTGAAGCAGGTCGAGCAGCGCGAAGGCCTCGATGCATCGCTGCGGCCGGCGCTGGAAGTGTGGGCGCTGGTGCAGTCGGTGCCCGAGGCGGGCCTGGCGCTGCTCACCTGCGGCCGCCGCGACATCTCCTACGACCTCGAGATGCCGATCCCGGCGCGTCACGCGCCGCGCGGCGCCCGCGTCGCCGCGGACGCGCCGGCGGACTGGAAAGTCACGGCCCTCAATGACCAGCACACCTACCTGCGCTTCGACCCGGCCGGCACCGTGCCGCGGGTCGGCGACCGGGTCGCGCTCGGCATCTCGCATCCCTGCACCACCTTCGACAAATGGCGCTGGATGGCGCTGGTGGAGGACGACGGCACGGTCAGCGGCGCGATCACCACGCGCTTCTGAACCGACGCCTTCAGCCCTTGCGCGCCAGGGGCACGCGCGCCGCCCGGGTGATCGCCAGCACGCAGGGATGCGTCACCCGGCGCTCGACCGAGATGCCGAAGAATTCCTCGACCAGCTCCGAGGCGCGGCCGATCACCTCGACGTCGTAGCGGGCGCAGGTTTCCTCCTCCAGCATGGTCGGCGTCATGAAGACGCCGCGGCCTTCGCCGCCGAAGGCCTTGAGCAGCGCCGCGTCGTCGAATTCGCCGATCAGGCGCGGACGCAGGCCCTGCTCGGCCAGCCAGAGGTCCAGCCGCTGGCGCACCGCGGAGGAGGCACCCTGGATCAGCATCGGGGCGCCGTCCAGGCACTGCGGGAACGCGCCGACGAGCCGCTCGCGCAGCGCCGCGGTGGCGAAGAAGCTCATCGCCGTGGTGCCCAGCGGATGGTTGAAGGCCTTGACGCCCATCAGGCGGCCCATCGCCTCGTCCGCGATCATCAGGTCGAGCCGCTGCACCGACAACTGGCCCAGCAGGTCCCGGAAGCCGCCCTCGTGGCAGATCAGCTTGACCGGCTCGGCGATCGCGAGCGCCGGCTCCAGCAGCCGGTAGGCGATCGACTTCGGCACCGCGTCGGCGATGCCGACCCGGAAGGTGAGGGCGCGCGCGTCGGTGCGGTGGCCGAGCGCGGCTTCCAGTTCGTGGCCGAGCGAGAAGATCTGCTCGGCGTAGCTGAGCGCGGTGCGGCCTTCCGGCGTCAGCTCGAGGCCGCGGCCGCGCTTCTGGAAGAGGGCGCAGCCGAAGTCGTCCTCGAGCAGCTTGATCTGCCCCGACAGGGTCTGCGGCGTGATGTGCAGCTGCTCGCTGGCGCGCTGGATGCCGCCGGCCTTGGCCGCGGCCCAGAAGTAGTGGAGGTGCTTGAAGTTCATCGCGTCTCGATTATCCGAAAAACGCGATGAATGCGTGTCGAAAATTCGACTTTTCTCGAAACGATGATGGCCCTAGAGTGGCTTCACGCGCGGCCTTCGTGCAGCGTCCCATCCACTCCAGGAGAGTCCATGAACCCCAATGTCCAGACCTATGACGCCCCGTACATCGCGGCGCCCTCGGAAGCCCAGCGCAACCAGGTCCTGCGCAACACCTACTGGCTGCTCGCCTTGTCGATGGTGCCGACGGTCCTCGGCGCCTGGATCGGCGTGGAGACCGGCATCGCCCGCGCCATGTCGCCGGGCGTCGGCCTGATCGTCTTCATGGCCGGCGCCTTCGGCTTCATGTTCGCGATCGAGAAGACCAAGAACTCGGCCGCCGGCGTGCCGGTGCTGCTGGCCTTCACCTTCTTCATGGGCCTGATGCTGTCGCGCATGCTCGGCGTGGTGCTCGGCATGAGCAACGGCGCCAGCCTGGTGATGACCGCCTTCGGCGGCACCGGCGCGGTGTTCCTCGGCATGGCGAGCCTGTCGTCGGTCATCAAGCGCGACCTGTCGGCCATGAGCAAGTGGCTCTTCATCGGCGCCATCGTGCTGCTGGTGGCGGGCATCGCCAACTTCTTCATCCAGTCGAGCGCGCTGATGATGACCTTGTCGGTGCTGGCGATCGGCATCTTCTCGGCCTTCATCCTGCACGACCTCAAGCGGGTCAAGGACGGCTACGAAGACAACTACATCTCGGCCACGCTGGGCGTCTACCTGAGCCTCTACAACGTGTTCTCGGCGCTGCTGGCGCTGCTCGGCCTGGGCGGCGGCCGCGACGAGTGATCCGGGCCGACCGGCCAACGAAAAGGGCGCCTCATGGGCGCCCTTTTTTCATGGAGGCGTCGCGTGCTCAGCGACCGAAGGAACGGCCGCCGCCGCCACCGCCGTAGCCGCCACCACCGCCGCCCGAGCGGCCACCGCCGCCGCCGTAACCGCCACCCGAACGACCGCCTCCGCCGCCCGAGCGGTTGCCGCCGTAGCCGCCACCGCCGCCGCGACGGCCGCGGCCGCCGAGGCTGTCGACGCTGGTGCGCAACGGATCCGGTTGGCCCTCGCCACCGGCCACCGCTTCGGCGCGCAGGTGCGCGACCGCGTCGGCCTGGGTCGGGCTGTGGCTGTTGCCGTGATGGCGCGGCTGGCGCTCCTCGTGCGGCAGGTGGTTCTGTGCCGCGTGGTGCGCGGGGGCATGGTGCGGCGCGCGCGCCGGACCTTGCGGGCCGCGTGCGGGACCGGGGCCCCGACCTTGCGCCGGTCGCGGACCCTGACCGCCGCCGTTGGCGTTGCGGCCGTTGAAGCCGCCCTGGCCCTGGCCGCCGCCTTGCGAATTGCCGCGGCGCTGGCCGCCGCCATTGCCGCCATTGCCGCCGTTGCCACCGTTGCCGCCACGGTCGCCCTGGCCGGCCTTGTTGTCGCGCATGCGCTGCATCATCTCGGTGCGCGCTGCCTTGGCCGCGGCCTGCATGACCTCACGGCTCGGCGGGCGGCCGGCGCCGCCCCAGATGGTCTGGCGACCCATGGCGATCGGTTCGGCGCGTTCGCCTTCCTCGGGGCCGAAGCCCTCGACCACCTGCACCGGGATCGTCTGCTTGGTGAAGCGCTCGATCTCCTGCATGAAGCCTTCCTCGTCCAGGCAGACGAAGCTCACCGCTTCGCCGCTGGAGCCCGCGCGGCCGGTGCGGCCGATGCGGTGCACGTAGTCTTCGCTGACGTTCGGGATCTCGTAGTTGACGACGTGCGGCAGCTCGTCGATGTCGATGCCGCGGGCCGCGATGTCGGTGGCGACCAGCGCGCGGATGTCGCCGCTCTTGAAGCCGGCCAGCGCCTGGGTGCGCGCGCTCTGGCTCTTGTTGCCGTGCAGCGCCATCGCCTCGATGCCGTTCTTGGTCAGGAATTCGGCCACGCTGTTGGCGCCGAACTTGGTGCGGGTGAAGACCAGCACCTGGCTCCACTTGTGCTCGTTGATGATGTGCGCGAGCAGCGCCTTCTTCTTGCCGCGGCCGACCGGGTGGATCACTTGCGTGATGCGCTGCACGGTGGTGTTGCGCGGCGTGACCTGGATGCTTTGCGGGTTCTTCAGCAGAGTGGCCGCGAGGTCGCGGATCTCGTCGCTGAAGGTGGCCGAGAACAGCAGGCTCTGCTTTTCCTTGGGCACCAGCGCCAGGATCTTCTTCACGTCGTGGATGAAGCCCATGTCGAGCATGCGGTCGGCTTCGTCGAGCACCAGCATCTGCACGGTCGACAGGTCGAGCATGCCCTGCTGCTGCAGGTCGAGCAGGCGGCCCGGCGTGGCGACCAGGATGTCGACGCCGCTCTTCAACTTGCTGATCTGCGGGTTCATGCCGACGCCGCCGAAGATCACGGTCGAGCTCAGCTGCAGGTACTTGCCGTAGGTGCGGACCGATTCCTCGACCTGGGCCGCGAGTTCGCGGGTCGGGGTCAGCACCAGGCAGCGGATGCCGGTGCCGCCGAACTTGTTGGTGGCGCTGCGGCTCATCGTGAGCTTGTGCAGCATGGGAAGGGTGAAGGCAGCGGTCTTGCCGGTGCCGGTCTGGGCGCCGCCGAGCAGGTCGTGGCCGTCGAGCACCGCGGGAATGGCCTGGGCCTGGATCGGCGTCGGCGTTTCGTAGCCCTGCTCGTGCACGGCCTTCAAGATGGCCGGGGCCAGCTTCAATTCATCAAAGTTCATTGAGTTCAACAAGCGCCCTACACGGCGCAGTGGTATCCACCCGCTCGGGCGTCATGTTGCGGACGTCGAGCCAGTAAGGGCGGATGAAGGTCAGGAATGGAGCCGGAAGGCCGCGTAAACACCTTCCATGTCCCCGGCAGAGAGCCGGCGTCGCGGGCAACTGGACCCGGCAACAGCCGCCATTGTCGCATGAAGCGCGACGGGCCGCCCCGCCGAGGCATTCGCGACGCGCATCCGGTAAACTCTTACTTTGCCAGTCTTACCAGGAGCGCAAGGTGCGACTCACGTCCAAGGGTCAGGTGACCATCCCCCAGAACATCCGCGAGCTCGCGGGGCTCAAGCCCTACGACGAGGTGGAATTCGAATTCCGCAACAAGCAGATCATCGTCAAGCCGGTCAAGCGCACGACCACGCCCGCCGAAGAGGCGATCGCGCTACTGCGCGGCAGCGCCAATTCGAAGATCGGCCTTTCGGCGGACGAATGGCTGGAGATGACGCGTGGCGAGCGCTGAGGTCCAGGACACCTTCCTGATCGACAGCAACGTATTGATCGACGTCATCCACGAGGACCCGAAATGGATGGAGTGGTCGGCCTCGGCCATCGGCGATTGCCTGAACCGTGGCAAACTGGCCATCAATCCGCTGATTTACGCCGAGGTTTCGGTCTACTTCAATTCGGATCGCGACATCGACTCGGCGCTGCCCGCAAGGCTCTATGAAAGACTGGAACTGCCGTATGCGGCGGCGCGAAGTGCCGCGATGGCGTTCCACAAATACCGCAAGGCGGGAGGCACGCGGACTTCGCTGCTGCCGGATTTCTATATCGGCGCCCACGCCCAGTGGATGAATTGCACGCTGGTATCGCGCGACAGCGCGCGCTACAAGACCTATTTTCCCAAGCTCAAACTCATTTCACCGAAGCAGAAATAAACATGGCCCAGTACGTCTACACCATGAACAAGGTCAGCAAGACCGTGCCGCCCAAGCGGCAGATCTTGAAGGACATTTCGCTGTCGTTCTTTCCCGGCGCCAAGATCGGCGTGCTCGGCCTGAACGGCTCGGGCAAGTCGTCGCTGCTCAAGATCATGGCCGGCATCGACAAGGAGATCGAGGGCGAGGCGCTGCCGATGCCCGGCCTCACGATCGGCTACCTCGAGCAGGAACCCAAGCTCAACCCCGAGCACACGGTGCGCCAGTCGGTCGAGGAAGCGATGGGCGCGGTCTACCAGGCCAAGGCGCGGCTGGAAGAGGTCTACGTGGCCTACGGCGCCGAGGATGCCGACTTCGACGCGCTCGCCGCCGAGCAGGCCGAACTCGAAGCCATCATCGCGACCGCCGGCACCGACTCCGAACACCAACTGGAGATCGCCGCCGACGCGCTGCGCCTGCCGCCCTGGGATGCCAACATCGGCGTGCTGTCCGGCGGCGAGAAGCGCCGCGTCGCGCTGTGCCGGCTGCTGCTCAGCAAGCCCGACATGCTGCTGCTCGACGAACCGACCAACCACCTGGACGCCGAATCGGTCGAGTGGCTCGAAGTGTTCCTGCAGCGCTTCCCGGGCACCGTGGTCGCGATCACCCACGATCGCTACTTCCTCGACAACGCGGCCGAGTGGATCCTCGAACTGGACCGCGGCCGCGGCATTCCGTGGAAGGGCAACTACAGCACCTGGCTCGAGCAGAAGGGCGAGCGCCTGGCGCAGGAGCAGAAGAGCGAGGAAGCCCACGCCAAGGCCCTGAAGAAGGAACTCGAATGGTCGCGCCAGAACCCGAAGGCGCGCCAGGCCAAGAGCAAGTCACGCCTGGCCCGCTTCGAGGAGCTGAGCGACTTCGAATACCAGAAGCGCAACGAGACGCAGGAAATCTTCATTCCGGTGGCCGACCGCCTGGGCAACCAGGTGTTCGAATTCAAGAACGTCAGCAAGTCCTTCGGCGATCGCCTCCTGATCGACAACCTGAGCTTCGAAGTGCCGGCGGGCGCGATCGTCGGCATCATCGGCCCGAACGGCGCCGGCAAGTCGACGCTCTTCAAGCTGATCGCCGGCAAGGAGAAGCCCGACAGCGGCGAAGTGGTCGTCGGCCAGACCGTCAAGATGGCCTTCGTCGACCAGAGCCGCGATGCGCTCGAGAACGACAAGACCGTCTGGCAGGACATCTCGAACGGCCTCGACATCATCAACGTCGGCAAGTTCCAGATGGCCAGCCGCGCCTATGCGGGCCGCTTCAACTTCAACGGCGCCGACCAGCAGAAGAAGGTCGGCACCCTGTCGGGCGGTGAACGCGGCCGCCTGCACCTGGCCAAGACCCTGATCGCGGGCGGCAACGTGCTGATGCTGGACGAACCCTCCAACGACCTCGACGTCGAGACGCTGCGCGCGCTCGAAGACGCGCTGCTCGAATTCGCCGGCTCGGTGCTGGTCATCAGCCACGACCGCTGGTTCCTCGACCGCATCGCGACCCACATCCTGGCCGCCGAAGGCGACAGCCAGTGGACCTTCTTCAACGGCAACTACCAGGAGTACGAAGCCGACAAGAAGAAGCGCCTGGGCGAAGAGGGCGCCAAGCCGCATCGGATGCGGTTCAAGGCGTTGAAGTAAGGCTCAGGCCGATCGCGAAGCGAGTCCGCGTGCCCCCTCGTCGGCGGGACGCGCACTCGCCACCACCCGCTGCCGCACCGCATCGATGTTGTGCCGCAGCGCATACAGCTCGTCCGCGTACGACAGCGGCACCGCCACCTTGTTGACCAGCCGGTCGAGGTCGGCGAGTTCCTTGAGCAGCACGTCGGGTGCGCCGGTGTGGGTCTCGAGCTTGGTCTCCACCTCGCGCAGCCGCGCGTACCAGCGGAACACGCGTCGCCGCACGCGGAACTGGTAGAGCGGCGGCACCACGCGCGACAGCGGAAGCATCAGCACCAGGAGGCCGCCGAGCACCAGCCACATGCGCTCGATCAGGTTGCTGGCCCAGAAGGGCAGGTAGCGCTGCCAGAAGGGCGGTGTGCCGTTGATCGCGCGGTCGCCTTCGGGGCTCACCGGCAGTTCGCTGGTGCGGGTGTTCGGGAAGTCGCGGGCGCGATGGAACCAGCCGGCGTCGCCGTGCAGGGTCTGTGCGGCCTGGGCGAAGAGTTGCCGCAGGGCGGGATGGGTCTCTTCGCGCGACAGAAGCGAGGTGGTCGCGGCCAGCAGCGAGACGTCGTGCGACGGCAGGTCGGCCGCCAGGTCGACCACGCCGCGCGGCAAGGTCACCGGCTGCAGGAAGGGGATGCGGCGTGAATAGGCATCGCTCTGCGGGAAGTCCATCAGCTGGATGCCGGGTGCGCGCAGCAGCCGCTGGACCAGTGGCGACTGCGGTGCCGAGGCCAGCACGATGACGTCGAGCAGCCCGGCCTGCAGCGCCTCGGTGGCGGGCGACTGCTCCAGGTTCGACAGCTCCAGCGTGGCCGGGTCCATGTGGTTGGCGCGGAACATCCGCTCCATGATGTCGGGCACGCCGCTGCCGGGCTTGTCGACGTTGATGCGCAGGTCCTTGAATTGCGCGAGCGAGGTGAGGGTGCCGGTCTTCGGGTCGACCTTCTTCGCCGCGTCGGTGCGGTAGAAGAACCAGAGCGGCTCGAAGAACAGGCTGCCGAGCGAGGTCAGGCCGGCCTCCTCGTCCTTGACCGGGTCGGCGCTGCCGCCGCGCACGAAGCCGACGTCGGCGGTGCCTGCGCGCAGCTGCTGCAGGTTTTCGAGCGAGCCGTCGGTCGGCTTCAGCTCGACCGTGATGCCGTAGGGCTGCAGGGCCGCCGCATACCGCTTGCCGAATTCGGCATACGCGCTCCCGGCCGGGCCGGTGGCGAGCGACACGTGCTTCGGCGGCTGCGGCTGCAGCCACCAGTAGGCGCCGACGAGCAGGGCGACCACCAGCAGCAGGATGGGGCCGGCGGAGGCGATCAGGTCACGGATCGAGAGCAGGACGAGGCGGATGGCTCTGGGCATGCGATGGGATGAAGGCGGCGAGGAATGCGGCGAGGAATGCGGCAACGAGGGCGGTGCAGCGGCATTCTCTTTGCATTCCAGGAAGGCCTGGTTACAAAACGCCGAGGTCCCTCGCGCATGGATACCAGCCGTCGCCGATGCGCACCGAGCGCGCCGCGCGCACCGCCCGCAAGGTGGCCCGCGCCACCACTTCGGCGGCCATGGTGCCGAGCACCGTCATGCCCGGCGCGTCGCCCGCCAGCGGCACCCGGCCGGTGGCGAGCGCGAAGAGCGTGTCGCCGTCGCTCATCGTGTGGACCGGATTGATCGCGCGCGCCAGGCCGTCGTGGGCGACGGTGGCCAGCCGGTTGGCCTGCACCTTGGTCAACACCGCGTCGGTCGCGACCACGCCCAGCGTGGTGTTGGTGCCGGCCAGCAATGGCTTGGGCAGGTCGCCGCGCAGCAGGGATCGGCGGGTGTCGCGCAGCATGCGGCCGTCGGCGCTGCGGGCGCCGGCCACCGGCAGCGCGGTGTCGGGGTCGATGACGTCGCCGAGCGCGTTGCAGGCGATCAGCGCACCGACGGTGACGCCCTGGACCGTGATGGAGGCGCTGCCGATGCCGCCCTTCATCGCCCGGTCGATGCCGAAGAGCTTGCCGACCAGCGCGCCGCTGCCGGCGCCGACGTTGCCTTCGGCCGGCGCGTGGCGCGCGGCGGCCTCGCAGGCCGCGTAGCCGGCGGCAGCGTCCGGGCGGAAGCGCGCATCGCCCAGCGGCAGGTCGAACAGCACCGCCGCCGGCACGATCGGCAGGGTACCGAAGCGCACGTCGAGGCCGATGCCGCGTTCCTCCAGCCAGCGCACCACGCCGTCGGCCGCGGCCAGGCCCCAGGCGCTGCCGCCCGCGAGCATCACGGCGTGCACCTGCTGCACCAGGTTGCCCGGCGCCAACAGGTCGGTCTCGCGGCTGCCGGGCGCGGCGCCGCGGACGTCGACGCCGGCGACCGCGCCTTCGCGCGCGATCACCACGGTGCAGCCGGTCGGCCGTCGTGTGTCGCTGAAATGACCGACCTCGATGCCTGCGACATCGGTGATGGCGCCGGCGAACGGGAGGGAAGGGGAAGCGGATTCAGGCATGGCGCGATTCTGCCCGCCCCCCATCGGCGGAGGGTGGCGCGAGCGGCCGGCCCTGTGTGATCATTCAGCAATGACCTTCGCGACTTCCCCGGCCGAGCCCGGCTACCGCATCGGTGACGCGGCCCTGCGCAGCGGCGTCACCGCCGCCAACATCCGCTACTACGAGAAGGAAGGGCTGATCGCCCCGCTGCCGCGCGGCGACAACAGCTACCGTCTCTATGGCGACGCCGACGTGCACCGGCTGCGCTTCATCCGCCTGTGCCGGGCAATGGACATGTCGCTCGACGAGGTGCGCACGCTGCTGGCGCTCGACCTGCGCAGCAAGGCCGATTGCGACGCCGCCTGCGTCGCGCTCGACAACCACCTGGGCCACGTGCGCGAGCGGCTGCGCGAACTTCGTTCGCTCGAGAAGGACCTGATCGCGCTGCGCGACTGCTGCGACGGCACCGACGCGCAGTGCCACATCATCGAGACGCTGCACGCGCGGGCCGACCACCAGCCGCTGGCCAAGCCGCAGCGGGCTCCGCGCACCGCGCGCCACGTCTAGAGACCGGTCGCTTCAGGCGTGCCGCGTCTCCGGCGGCGGCGGCACCCTGGTCTTCGGCGGCAGCGTGATGTTGCGTTCTCCGAGCAGGTCGCGCAGCACGGCCGGGTCGTCGGTGATCAGGCCGTCGACGCCCCAGTCGAGCAGGCGGTTCATGTCGGGCCGCTCGTTCACGGTCCAGGGCAGCACGCCGAGGCCGAGCGCATGCGCTTCCTTGACCTGGGCCTGCGTGAGGTCGTTGAAGGCCGGCGACCAGATCACCGGCCCGCCGCCGCCGCTCTGCGCCGCGGCCGCCTTCACCAGTTGCGGCACCGAGCCGCCGAAGTCCTGCAGCCGCAGGCCCGCGGTCCAGCGCGGGTCGCGCAGGGTGGCCGGGCTGCTCAGGTAGGCGCGCGGCATCTGCGGCGCGGCCGTGCCGACCAGGTTGAGGGTGCGCCAGTCGAAGCTCTGGATCGTCACCCGCTGCGCCATGCCGGCCTTGTCGATCTCGATCAGCAGCGCCCGCACCATCTCGTCGGGCGAGGCGGTGGTGGCCGGGTGCGTCGGATCGACCTTGGTCTCGATGTTGAAGCGGACCTGGTCGGCGCCGAGCGCCTTCATGCGCTCGAAGAGCGAAGCCAGCGTGGGAATGCGCTCGCCGTCGAAGGGCAGCTGCTTGCGAAAGGGCTTGCCGTAGTCGCTGGCCGGATCGATCAGGCCGACGTCGTAGCGCTGCAGCTGGGCCAGCGTGAGCGAGCGGATGGTCGGGCCGGTGGCGCGCAGGAAGTTGCCGTTGGCGTCGCGCGTGTGGTTGGGGTTGAGCGCCATGTCGTGGGAGATGACCACGACGTCGTCGGCGGTCAGGCCGATGTCGAGCTCCAGCGTGGTGACGCCGATGCCGACCGCGTTGGAGAAGGCGC
The DNA here is from genome assembly GCF_009765735.1 of Xenophilus sp. L33. Lineage (GTDB taxonomy): Bacteria > Pseudomonadota > Gammaproteobacteria > Burkholderiales > Burkholderiaceae_C > Variovorax. The sequence continues at coordinate 5,646 of NZ_LMUW01000031.1, read as the reverse complement.
TCAGCGTGTTCTCCGGGCGCAGCGCGCGGCCGCCGCGATGGGCTTCGAGGTCGATCGGCGGCTTGGGCGCCGGCGGCGCCGGCGGCGGCATGGCGCAGCTGGCGAGCAGCGCGATCGCCGCGGCGGTGACGAAGAAAGCGGCGGCTTGCCGGGTCAGCTTCATGGAGGCCTTCGGGGTCATAGGAGTTGCACCGAGATGCCGTCGTTCTGCACCTGGATCGTGCCGATGCTGTAGGTCTTGTTGCCCACGGTGAGCTCCTGGGCGGTGAAGGTGCGCAGCGGCTGGTCGCGCAGCAGCTGCTGCGCCACGGCGGCGCCGATCTGCTGCAGCCGCTCGGCATCGCGGCCATTGAGGCCGAGCATCTGGATGCGGTCGGCCTGCGGCTGGTCGAGCCGGATCGCCATCGTCGTCGGGTCGTATTTGAGCGCGCTGCTGATGGTGACGATGCCGCTGACGGTCGGCGGCTGCAGCAGCGGGCTGGCTATGGCGAGCGCCACGGTCAGCGCGGCCCGGTTGGCCGGCGCGTCGAGCGAGAGCATCGGGTCGTGCAGGCTGACGTCGAAGACCTCGGCATAGCGCCGCTCCAGCGGGAAGCGCTTGGCCACCTGCGCCTGCAGTTCGGCGCGTGAGGCGGTGTATTCGCTGGTGAAGAAGTTGAAGCCGGCGAGCGCGGCGCCCGAGGCCGGCAGCACGCCCGCCGCCAGCAGGGCGCGCAGCCAGCGGCGGCGCCCGGACGGATCGACGCGGCTGGAGAGGCTGGAGGGTCGGGAGGGGAGCGGAGTGCGGGCAGACATGGCCATCGGAGCTTGCCACAGCCGCGCAGGTTCCGGCATTCCCTCGCGGGTGCCAACGAACCTCAGTTCCTGAGCCTGGCGGTCAGGGTGATCTCCGGGACGCTGGCCAGCGCCTTCGACAGCGGGCAGCCGGCCTTGGCACCGGCCGCGATCTGCTGGAACTTCGCCTCGTCCAGGCCGGGCACGGTGGCTTCGAGTTCGAGCTGGATGCGGCCGATCTTGAAGCCCGGGCCGTCCTGCGCCAGCCGGACCGAGGCCTTGGTGTCGATCGAGGTGGCGGTCAGGCCTTCGGCTTCCAGCGCGAAGGCGAAGGCCATGGTCAGGCAGCCGGCATGGGCGGCCCCGAGGATCTCTTCCGGGTTGGTGCCGCGGGCATCGTCGCCGAAGCGGCTGGCGAAGCCGTAGGGCGCGTCCTTGAGCGCACCGGTCTCGGTGCTGATCGAGCCCTTGCCGGTCTTGCCGGCGCCTTCCCAATGAACGCTTGCGCGCTTGTCTGCTGACATCGGTTGCTCCTGGTGGTGGGGTGAAGCGCGGTTGTACGACGATTCGGCCGCCGCGTCTGTCGGCGACGGCCCCGGGCCGGCGGCCCGGCGGCGCAGTCGCCCAGGTGACCTGAGGCCGGCGGCGTCGGGGCCGATCCCGTTTCGGCGCCGCGCGGGAGCGGGTACCCTCTGTCGCCTCATTGGAGACCGTATGGAACGCCCGCATTACAAGTTCTGGCCGCAGCGCCTGCCTCGCTCGATCACCGTCCCCGCCACCTCGATGTGGCACAACCTGGCGACTTCGGCCGCCCGTTATCCGAACAAGGCCGCGCTGGTCTTCTTCGGCACCGAGACCTCCTACGCCGAACTGGCCGCCCAGGTCGAAAAGCTGGCCGGCACCCTGCATGCGCTGGGCGTGCGGCGCGGCGACCGCGTGATCCTCGACATGCAGAATTCGCCGCAGCTGGTCATCGCGCATTTCGCGATCATGCGGGCCAACGCGGTGGTGGTGCCGGTCAATCCGATGAACCGCGCGGAGGAGCTCAAGCACTACATCACCGACCCGGACGCCAAGGTCGCGATCATCACCGGCGACCTGGCGGCCGAGCTGGCCAAGGCCAGCAACGCGCTGCCGCCGGCCGAGCGGCTGGCGCACATGATCGTCACGCAGTTCACCGACACCTTCGACGCCGACGTGCAGGGCGACGAGGCGCCGGCGCCGGCCTGGCGCGACTGGCTCCTGACCCGCCATCCGCTGCCGACGCTCGACGGCGGCGCGGTCATGGCCTGGACCGACGCGCTGCAGGCCGGCCATGCGGCGCCGGAGCACGTGGTCGGCGCCGACGACATGGCATTGCTGCCCTACACCAGCGGCACCACCGGCATGCCCAAGGGCTGCATCCACAACCACTCGAGCCTGATGCACAACGCCTGCGCCGGCCAGCTCTGGGGACTCAGCTCGTCGGAGACCGTGGCGCTGGCGGTGGTGCCGATGTTCCACATCACCGGCACGGTGAGCATGATGCACAGCGCCATCCTGTCGTCGGCCACGCTGGTGATCATGCCGCGCTGGGACCGCGAGGTGGCCGGGCAGCTGATCTCGCGCCGCAAGATCACGGGCTGGATCAACATCCCGACCATGGTGATCGACCTGCTCGGCAGCCCCAACTTCGCCAGCTTCGACCTCAGCAGCCTGCAGTCCATCGGCGGCGGCGGCGCCGCGATGCCGCAGGCGGTGGCCCAGCGCCTGCTGGAGCAGTACGGCCTGAAATACTCGGAAGGCTACGGCCTGACGGAGACGGCCGCGCCTTCGCACAACAACCCCTTCGAGCATCCGAAGCAGCAATGCCTGGGCATCCCGTTCATGAGCACCGACTCGCGGGTGGTCGACCCCGACACGCTGGTCGAGTTGCCGATCGGCGAATCGGGCGAGATCATCATCCACGGCCCGCAGGTGTTCCAGGGCTACTGGAAGCGCCCGGAGGCCACCGCCGCGGCCTTCGTCGAATTCGAAGGCAAGCGCTTCTTCCGCTCCGGCGACATGGGCCGCATGGACGAGGACGGCTTCTTCTTCATGACCGACCGCCTGAAGCGGATGATCAACGCCAGCGGCTTCAAGGTCTGGCCGGCCGAGGTCGAGCTGCTGATGTTCCGCCACCCGGCGATCCAGGAAGCCTGCGTGATCGGCACCAAGGACGCCTACCGCGGCGAATCGGTCAAGGCCGTGGTGGTGCTGCGCCCGACCCACAAGGACACGACCGAGCAGGAGATCATCGACTGGTGCCGCGAGAACATGGCGGTCTACAAGATCCCGCGCTCGGTGCAGTTCGTCGACGCGCTGCCCAAGAGCGGCAGCGGCAAGGTGATGTGGCGGCTGCTGCAGGAAGCCGAAGCCGCCCCGGTCAATTCGCGCTGAACTCCAGCGCCGCGGTCAGGTCGCCCATCGGCCGGCCGCCGTTCTTCACCAGCGCCGCATCGCGTTCGAGCACGCCGGGCAGCGGCTCGAGCGACCAGCGGTGGCTGATGAAGCGCAGGATCGACGCGGTGTCGTAGGGCGTCTTGTCGACGAAGCCCTTCTTCGCGAAGGGCGAGACGATCAGCGCCGGGATGCGGGTGCCGGGGCCCCAGCGGTCGCCCTTGGGCACCGCCGCATGGTCGTAGAAGCCGCCGTTCTCGTCGTAGGTCACCACCACCAGCATGTGCTTCCACTGCGGGCTGGCCTGCAGCTTGGCGATGACCTCGGCGATGTGGACGTCGCCGTCGGTGATGTTGGCGTAGCCGTTGTGCTGGTTGAGGTTGCCCTGCGGCTTGTAGAAGCTCACCGCCGGCAGCTTGCCGGCCGCGGCGTCGCGCAGGAAATCGCCGTCGAAGTCCTTGAGGTGCTGGGCGCGGCGGTCTGCGTGCGCCACCGGGTCGAAGTCGGCGTAGTAGTTGAACGAGTGGTGATGGAACTGGAAGTTCGGCACCTGCGCCGCCGGCGGCACCGCGGGCGGGAACACCCGGTTGCCTTCGGAGATCGCGGTGCTGCTGGTCCAGGCGCCCGCATACCAGGCCCAGCTCACGCCCTTGCGGTCGAGCCGGTTGCCGATGTGGGCCTGCGTCTGCGGCGGCAGCGTGGTCGGCTTGGACGGGTCGGCGTAGAGCTTGTCGGCATCGCCCGCGGCCGGCGGGTTGTTGCTCGGCTGGTAGGGCGGCTGCATGGTGTTGACCGCGTAGAAGTTGCCGCCGGCATCCTTCGGCGTCAGCGTGCCGTCGTTCTTGAAGATCGCCGCGCCGTTCAGCACCGAATTCGGATTGTTGGCCGCCGGCGTGAGCCGCAGGAACCGGCCGTCGGCATCGACGTCGATCGCGGAGATCGAGGTGTTGGCCGGCGAGCTCGGGGCGTCGGCGTTCGGATAGGTCGGCGCGCAGGCGCACACCAGGTACTGGTGGTTCAGGAAGGAGCCGCCGAACGCGCCCATGAAGAAGTTGTCGGCCAGCGTGTACTGGCGGGCCACCTGCCAGAGCCGCATGTGGCTGCCGTCGAAGTAGCCCATGCTCAGGGCGCCGGCGTCGGTGTAGGCGGCGAAGAGGTCGTTGCGGCCGCCGTCGATCTGCATCTGGTTCTCGTAGAAGCGGTGCACCAGGTCGCGCGTGAGCGTGGTGGCGTCCACCGCGATGCCGGTCTCGAAGAAGCCGGCGGGGTCGTCGATGCGGAACATCCGGCTGGGCATGCCGACGGTCTGGGCCTGCGTGATCGTGACCGTCTGCCCGGGCGAGGTGACACCGCCCCAGACCGGCGGCAGCGCCGGCAGGGTCGCACCGTCGAAGTCCTTCTGCGGGGCCGGCTCGCCGCCGGTCGCGCTCGGGTTGACGCCCGGGATGCCGTTGGCGCCCGGGAACAGGCCGTAGAGGTTGTCGAAGGCGCGGTTCTCGGCGTAGATCACGACCACGTTGCGGATCTCGTCGAGCGCGAAGCGGTTGCGCAGCGCGCGCCGCCGGTCGCCGGTCGCGCCGGCCTCGGCGACCGCTTCGGCGATGCGTTCGATCGACTGGTCGCTCTCGACCTGCAGCGCCGCCCTGGCCGCCGGATCGGCGAGGCGCTTCGGATCGGCCTGCAGTTGTCGTTCGGTGACGCCGATGCGCGCCGCCAGTTCCTTGCGCGCCGCGCCGAGCTTGCCGCCGTCGGCCTCGACCATCGCCTGCAGCTCGGTGCTGATCGCGCTGACGACGGTGACGCCGGCCGGCGCGCGGAACACCAGCGGCTGGGCGACCGGCGTCTCGGCGCCGGTGGCGGGATCGACGCGGGTCGCGTCGGTGCTGATCTCGGCCACCAGCGGGCCGTGTCCACGCAGGCTGAAGGCGCCGCCGGCCTCTGTGAGCGTGCGGGTCTCGCCGCTGTCGCAGCGGCCGTTGCCATTGGCATCGATGCAGACCGTGGCACGGCGATAGTCGCCGGCGACCACGCCGGAGGTGGTGGCCGGCGTCGCCGCGGACGCGGAGCCGATCCATTCCGGGCTCGAGCCGATGCCTGTCGCGGTGATCGCCGCGACCACGGCCGCCAGCGCGATCGCCGCGGGCCACGGGAAGACGTTGTCGACGGTGCGTGCAGGTGGTTCCATGATGAAGGCAGTGGGTGGGGTCGATCGGGTCGGGCCGTGCGCCGCGCGCATGCCCCTCGATCCTCGCTTCGCGGCATGACAGGCGCATGGCACCGTGGCGTCCGCGCTCGTCTTCCCCGTGACGAAGGCGGCGGCTATGCTGCCACAGCCGCGCGATTCGCACGCGGCGATCCCTGTGAAGATGACCGATTCCCTCTCGTCCTGGCCGAGCAGGCTGTGCTTCGCCGCCATGCTGGCGGCGGCGCTCGCGCTGGCCGCCTGCGGGCGAG
>NZ_LMUW01000214.1:906-3403 GCF_009765735.1 Xenophilus sp. L33 | reverse complement strand
GCCTCCCGCTTCCAGACTTGGCGGGAAGAACCTATTGCAACTCAACATCTAGTCATTCGCAGTCATTTCCAGGTAATTCATGGAAACGGCAAAACATGGATACAGACATGGAAACTAAAAGGCAAAAAAAGGGTCTGCTACCATTTTGATAGCAGGCTCTCTAGTGCCTGTGCGGCGTGTAGTGGCTCCTCGACCTGGGCTCGAACCAGGGACCTACGGATTGACAGTCCGCCGGTCACGGAGACGCAAGCCGCGAGATCTGTCGTCAGCGTCGACTTTTTTGGGATTCGCCAACAGTCGAATCCATCATGCGCGCCACCGCGCTCACCTGCGCGGCACCAGCGCGGAAATATCCCCCGATCGTTTCCACACTCCGATGCCCCGTCATCGCCATCGTTTCTTGCAAGGGCATGTTCTGTCGTCCAGCCTCGGTCACGAACCCCGAGCGCAGCGAGTGCGCCGAGAAATCCTCTCCCACCCCAGCAGCCGCACACCGCCCCTTCACAATATCCCGCACCGCCGTCCCCGAGAGCCCCTCGGTGCCCAATGTTCCGTTTTTGAGGATGCGCCGGAAGAGGGGCCCCGAGGTGATCCCGCTCGCTTGCAACCAGGCTTCGAGCGCCACGGCGGCCGACCCCACCACCGGCTTCACGTCTTCCGGGCGGATCTTCCCGTTGGGGTTCGTCTTCGAACTCGCCAGCGTGTAGAGCCAGGCGCCTTCATCACCGCGGTGCAGGTTCTCGAAGACCGCTTCCGACACTTCCGAGCGCCGACGCCCGCCCGAGGCCCAGGCGAAGAGGAGGAGGGCGCGGTCACGCTTTCCTTTCAGTGAATCGTCGCAGGTCTCCAGCACCGCCTCCAGGGGCTCTTTCGTCAGCGCCCGCTGCTTGTGGGGCAGGGCGTTGCGCTTCGCATAGGCCTTTCTTGTCTTGCTCAACAGCGCCTTGACTGCAGGGTCGACGCACGGATTGGGCTGCTTGGAAACGTGGTGCGCCATCGAGAGCACCGAGACCCGGTGCACCAGGGTGTTCAGCGCCGGCGCCCCTAGCTTTCCCTTGAACCCGGCTTCCACCAGCGCCTGATCGATCTCGGGCGGCAACTGGTGCTCGAGGCCCGCCTTGGTCGAGCGCTGGGCGTGATCCACGATGAACTGGACGACCACAGGAACTGCCACCGGCAGCGCCATCTGCCGCCCGTAGCGCGCGCCGAACCAGGCCGCCCAGTAGCGCATGGCGGCGCGGTAGGCCAGGCGCGTGTTGCTCGACTCGCCTTCGGCCATGAGGTCGCGCGCGGCCTGCTCGGCCATTTCCGAGAGTTCACGGGGATCCAATAACGCGTGGTCGCGTTTCAGGGGCACCGGCGCCTTAAATGCTGCCGACGCGGACGCTTTTTCAGCGGGGTTCATGGAGACCTCCAGAGACAGCGGTTCCGCGGGCGACGGCGGCAAGCAGTTCGTCGAGCGCCTTGTTTCTGTAATTTAACAAACGTGCCATGTATGATGTGTTACGTATATTGTAGTTTGTTTTCGATAATCTCTTATTATCGAAAGTAAAAGGCGAGGACAAGGCGTTCCATGGATCTGAAAAGTTCGAGCGACAACATCCACCCCATCCGGGGAGGCCGCGGCATCCAGGAGGCGCAAGTCTGGGAAGCCGCCGATGTCCTCCTGCGCGAGGGCCTGCGCCCCACGATCGAGCGGGTGCGCCAGAAGATCGGCAGCGGTTCGCCCAACACCGTCAGCCCGATGCTCGAGCGCTGGTTTGCCACGCTCGGCAAGCGCCTGGAGGGAGGAAGGACGGGGGCGAGCCTGGCCGACGGCGAAGCCCAGCAGCTGCCCTTGGCCATCGTGCAGGCCGCCCAGCGCTTCTGGGATGTCGCCCGGCGCGAGGCCGATCAGGTTCAAGTCCAGAGGACGGAGGCCACGCAACGTCAGCTGGATTTGGAGCGCGAGGCGTTGTCTCATAAGGAAGCAGAGCTGCTGCAGCGCGAGACGTCTTTCGAGCAGGCTCGAGGGGCGCTCGACGAGGCCATGGCCTCATCGCGCCAAGCTATGTCGGCCATCGAGGCCCAGATGCTCTCGGGGCAGCAGGAGTTCGCCCGCCTGTTGCGTGACTCGGAAGCCGAGATGCGGCGCCTGCGCAAGGCGCTGGACGAAGCCATGGCCACCGTCGCAGCCGTGCGCGAGAAATCGGCCATGGAGATCGCCGCGAAGGAACGCGCCGCAGAAGAGGCTGAGGCGCGCCATCTCGCCCAGGAACGCCGCCTCCTCTCCGAGGTCGACCGCGAGCGTATGACCACGCGCCAAGCAGCGGCCGAGCTTGCCAAGGAACAAAACGCCCGGACTGCCGATGCGGAGGCAGCACGCACCGCTCTTGGAGCCACCCAGCAGGCGCTGCAGGACGAGAAGTCATCAGGGCGAGATGCAGCAGAAACTTGGGCGCGCCAGCACCAAGCGGCTCAGGTCGAGTTGGCCGTCCTGCGCGAGCGCGCCGCCAGC
>NZ_LMUW01000214.1:446-725 GCF_009765735.1 Xenophilus sp. L33 | reverse complement strand
GCGAAAAGGCGCCGTCTGCGCGTGCGAAGAGATCATCCAGATGAACGCTCGGATGGGCCGGTGAACGAGATGCTCGCGAGGACTCAACGGCAGCCCATGGATGCTTTGTGACCTGCCTCCCGCTCGCCGTCGCGCTCAGTAACCAAGAGCGCCTGTACATGATGGTAATATACGTTCGATGATCGACCTGAGCAGCGTTACGGGGTTCAACTGGGATGACGGCAACGCCCGCAAGAACGAAAAGCACGGTGTCTCGATGGCCGAAGCGGAGCAAGTCTT
>NZ_LMUW01000214.1:0-156 GCF_009765735.1 Xenophilus sp. L33 | reverse complement strand
GGGAAAAGCATGACTCCGCAGATCACCTCGACTGGTCGAAAGCCAAGAAGATGGCGCTGCCTAACTTGAAACCTACGACCAAGACGATTTCGCTGCGCCTGCCTCAGCACCTGCTGGACTCGATCAAGGTCGCGGCGAACGCCCGCGATGTGCCGT
>NZ_LMUW01000211.1 GCF_009765735.1 Xenophilus sp. L33 | reverse complement strand
CTTATTGATATGCTTAAGTTCAGCGGGTATTCCTACCTGATCCGAGGTCAACTCTAAGAAAGTTGGGCGTTTTACGGCGTGACCGCCTCCGCGCTCCGGTGCGAGGTGTGTGCTACTACGCAGGGGAGGCTGCGGCGGGGTCGCCACTGCATTTCGGGGGCGGCTGGTGTGCCGTCCCCCAACACCGAGGCCCCCGGGGGGGGCTCGAGGGTTGAAATGACGCTCGAACAGGCATGCCCGCCAGAATG
>NZ_LMUW01000223.1 GCF_009765735.1 Xenophilus sp. L33 | reverse complement strand
CCGTCGAGAAGGCGCCCGAGTTGGCGCGCGAGATCGTCCGGCGCGGTCATGAGGCCGCGGCCCACGGCCGCACCTGGGAGAACAGCTATTTCCTCGACGAGGCCGCCGAGCGCCGCTTCATCGCCGACAGCGTGGAGAGCATCGAGCGCATCACCGGCATGCGACCGGTCGGCTGGAACGCCTACTGGATGCGCAATTCGCCGCGCACCCTCGACCTGCTCCAGCAGCTCGGCTTCACCTATCACATCGACGAGCCGAGCAGCGACGAGCCCTTCATCGTGCCGCTGGCGCGCGGCGACATCGTGACGGTGCCCTACACCTTCCACATGAACGACATCGTCTCCTACCCCTT
>NZ_LMUW01000180.1 GCF_009765735.1 Xenophilus sp. L33 | reverse complement strand
AGTTCAGCGGGTATCCCCACCTGATCCGAGGCCAACCTTGTAAAAATAGGTCGGGGCGGCCACCATCAGACACTCCGAGCGAGGGATTTCTCTTGCTACGCTCAGGGCCGGACGACGGCGCCCACGGGTTTCGGGCCCGTCCGCGAGGACGGGGCCCATCACAGAGCAGGGCTCCAGGGTAGAAATGGCGCTCGAACAGGTGTGCCCCCCGGAATACCAGGGGGCGCAATGTGCG